>NZ_JACSLM010000003.1:0-363389 GCF_018618115.1 Exiguobacterium sp. s16
CGTTCCCATGCCGAACACGGAAGTTAAGCGCTTCAGCGCCGAAAGTAGTTGGGGGTCTCCCCCTGTGAGGATAGGACGCTGCCAGGCAAAATCGTTCCGCAATAGCTCAGTGGTAGAGCAACCGGCTGTTAACCGGTAGGTCGTAGGTTCAAATCCTACTTGCGGAGCCATATTAAGGCCCGTTGGTCAAGCGGTTAAGACACCGCCCTTTCACGGCGGTAACACGGGTTCGAATCCCGTACGGGTCACCATTTGGAGGATTAGCTCAGCTGGGAGAGCACCTGCCTTACAAGCAGGGGGTCGGCGGTTCGATCCCGTCATCCTCCACCATTTAATTTTAACCAATCAAACTATATATGCCGGTGTAGCTCAGTTGGTAGAGCATCTGACTTGTAATCAGAGGGTCGAGGGTTCGAATCCTTTCGCCGGCACTCCTTGGGGGGGTAGCGAAGTGGCTAAACGCGGCGGACTGTAAATCCGCTCCCTCGGGTTCGGCGGTTCGAATCCGCCCCCCCCCACCAGGTTTGAGCCATTAGCTCAGTTGGTAGAGCATCTGACTTTTAATCAGAGGGTCGCAGGTTCGAGCCCTGCATGGCTCATTTTTTATGCGGAAGTAGTTCAGTGGTAGAATACGACCTTGCCAAGGTCGGGGTCGCGGGTTCGAATCCCGTCTTCCGCTCCATATTATTCCCTTTAAGGGGCCTTAGCTCAGCTGGGAGAGCGCCTGCCTTGCACGCAGGAGGTCAGCGGTTCGATCCCGCTAGGCTCCACCATTTGTTTTTTTCTTAAGTTACTTATGACTTAAGTTTTTTTTTGCCTAAATCCATGAACCATTCACTTGAGAGTACAGAGAAAGGCAGCCTGCCACCATTCAGGCTGCCTTTTTGTATGTTTATTCATCATGGTGTGAAGTTGAACCACGACTTTGGTAGCGTTTACAATGAAGGTATTAAACGTTCAAGGGGGAAATGGGGATGAATTGGTCATATATTGAAGTACCGCTTCGCTATGGACAGGGGAAACATGGCGTAGAGCAAGGTCCATCAAAGTTACGCACACTTGGATTGGAGACATTATTACCGGCCTCAACGAAGCAACAGACGATTCGAGTGTTACCTGAATCTGAAATGATCAACAGTGAAGAGCATTTGAAACGCGTAGACGGGGTGTTATACACGGTCCAAGAACTGGCAGAAGTCGTCGATATCGAGATACAGGCGAAACGATTCCCATTGATCGTTGGGGGCGATCACAGCATGGCAATCGGGACGCTGGCGGGTCTTGCCAAAACAGGACCGTACGGCGTCATCTGGGTCGACGCACATGCTGATTTGAATACGGGAGAAACGTCTCCATCGGGCAATATTCATGGCATGCCGCTTGCTGCGGCGATGGGAATGGGAGATATTCGCTTGACTGAAGTCGGCGGACGTGAACCCAAACTCGCGCCTGAGCACTTGGTCTATATGGCGCTTCGAGACATCGATGAAGGTGAGATTCGAGAAATCAATCGTCTTGGCATTAAAGTCATCACGGTCGAAGAAATTCGGACGCGGGGCGTCGACGTCATGATGGAAGAAGCACTCGCTTATTTGCGCGCACGTGTCGATCGCTTCTATCTCAGTTTCGACATGGACAGCTTGGACGCGAAACTTGTGCCAGGTACCGGGACGCCGGTCGATCAAGGTCTGACGGCCGCGGAAGGAAAAGCGATCTTGGCCGAAGCGATGAAGGCAGACGATCTGATTGCGATTGAGTTGGTTGAATTGAATCCGGCGCTTGACCATGAGGATACGACGGCCCAGTTGGCGTTTGAGTTGTGCGAGACGATTTTGAAATCCAAAGAAAACCTGTTATTGGAAGGTGAAACTGTCTGATGACCTTACAGTTTCCAAGTCTCTTTGCTACAATGGACTTGGAAACTTTTTTTGTTGTTACGATTTTTTTGAAACCTACATAGAAAACGATTCGTATAGAAAGATGACCGCATAGGTTGCGGAGAGGGGAAGTGGATTGATGGAACGGCTGACCACCCGTTTAGTAGACGAATTGAGGTCGGGGAATCATGATTCGTTTGCTGAGCTGGTAGAACTGTACAAGGATGGTGTCTTTGCTGTCGCTTATAAGATATTATATGATCGTGGCGAAGCGGAAGACGCAGCCCAGGAGACGTTCATTCGGGCATATACCCGGATTGATACGTACGATCCTCAGTACAAGTTCAAGACGTGGCTCTATCGCATTGCGACGAATGTCGCAATCGATCGTCTCAGAAAACGAAAGCCGGAGTATTCGATGGATGCCGAGATTGCTGGCACCGACGGCTTGACCTATCAGGACCATTTGGCTGATGAAGCACCCCAACCCGATGCCCAAGTCGTTCATCGCGAAATTCGAGGCGAGATGCATGAAGCGATCAAGCAGTTGCCCGATAAGTATCGGATCCCGCTCCTGCTGAAGTACGTGGATGATTTATCGCTCAAAGAAATCAGCGTCATGATCGATATGCCGGTCGCTACGGTTAAAACAAGGATCTTCCGGGGAAGAGAAATGTTAAAGACAATCTTTCAAAACAGGGAGGGGTTCAATTGACTCCTGAAGAAAAAGTACAACAATATTTGGAAGATGGCATCCTGCCCGAAGAATCTGACGAACTACGTCACTTGTTGGAGGACGACGACTTATATGAAGCGTACCTTCAATACGAACGAATAGATGCCGAACTGAAGGCCTTACCACGGCCGAAACTATCCGATGATTTTACAGCCCGTGTGATGGCATCTCTACCGGACGCGAAAGCACGGGTCGAGGTCACACCGGTGACTCGATTTGAAGAAAAAGTCCAGACGAAACGCAAACCACCATCCAAATGGATGACGTGGTTCCGTAAGCATCCAGGACTGATGGCAGCCGCCTTATTCTTCAGTTTGATGTCGAGCGCGACACTCGGCCTATGGAACGAATCGACAGAGACGATGACGTACACGAAAGTGCCGGGCATCGTTGTCACGTCAAACGAGGTCGTTATCCCGGAAGGCGTTACCGTCGAGCGGGATATCACGGTCCAAGGCGGGGACCTTCGAATTGAAGGGACCGTCAATGGGAACGCGACGGCTGTAAATGGTCGGGCTTATCTGGCTAGCGCTGGAGAAGTCACGGGAGAACTTGAGCAGATCGATCGGATGTTTGAGTGGATGTGGTATTCGTTCAAACAAATCTTCTAACGGAGACGCCGGAGACGGCGTCTTTTTGTGTTCGTTTCAATCTGGTTTCGTTTTATTGTCTAGCGATGCGCGGTTTCGGAAATGTGATATAATGTAATTTGCACGAATTGGCTAGGTAGTTGAGGAGGGGAGCATTTGCCGCTACTTGAACAGGTATCATTCTTATCATTTTTTAGTCTTTCAGAGAACGTACATTGGTACGATTATTTGAATGACGTTTTAGATATTGTCGTCGTCACGTATGTCATCTATAAATTGATGATGATTGTACGTGGGACAAAAGCGGTCCAATTGATTAAAGGGATTTCCATCATCCTTGTCAGCTGGTTCCTCAGTGGGTTCTTTGGGTTGAAGACGTTACAGTTCTTATTGAATCAAATCATCACATATGGACTACTTGGGATCATTATCATCTTCCAACCAGAACTCCGAAGAGGACTCGAGCATTTAGGACGAACAAGTAATTTGTTCGGCCGAACGAGCACGAGCGATGAGGATAAGCAACGTCAAATGATCGAAGCGATCGTCAGTTCGGCGCAATACATGTCAAAACGTCGCATCGGCGCATTGATTGCGATTGAACGCGATACGGGCTTGAATGAGTACGTCGAGACCGGGATTCGCATGGATTCGCACATCACATCACAACTGATCATCAACCTGTTCATTCCGAACACCCCGCTGCATGACGGGGCGATGATTATCCAGGACGGGAAAATTGCGGCCGCGGCTTGTTATTTGCCGTTGTCCGAGAGCCCGCACATCGATAAAGCGTTAGGGACACGACACCGGGCCGCCATCGGGGTCAGTGAAGTGACCGACAGCGTGACCCTCACCGTCTCTGAAGAAACAGGCGCCGTGTCACTCGCGATTGCCGGTCGTCTGTATCGAGAGTTGGATGAGGAGGCACTTCGCAGTAAGTTGATCCAAGAACTCGTTATTGAAGAAAAAGAGACGACGCTCTCGTTCTTTAATAAAAAAGGGGGGGACAAGTAAGTGATTGATCAGTGGTTACAACATAAATGGTTTCTCCGCATCATCGCACTTGCTTTAGCCATCCTGCTTTATTTCATGGTCGCCGAAACGAGTTCGTCGACCAACTCCACGAATGCCCTCCCGATCGTCGGACAAAGTTCGATGACGCTCGACGTTCCCGTCGAAGTGTTCTTCGATGAGGTGCAGTACGTGGCATATAACGTTCCAGAAGAAATGAACGTTGAACTTCAAGGACCATCTAGCAGTTTAACGATGACGAAATTGGTGAAAGATTATCAAGTCTTCGTCGATTTAACGAATCTCGGGACCGGCTTCCACCGTGTTCCGGTTGAGGCACGCGGCTTTGGCGGAGACGTCAACGTCAAGCTCGAACGGGATACAGTAGAAATCTACATCGACCGTAAACAGACAATTGAAGTTCCCGTATCGGTCAACCTTTTGAACAAAGAGCAGTTGCCAGAAGGGAAAGTGGTCGGTGACGCCGATATTGAACCGGCAACGGTGAAAGTCTCGGGCGGTGCCAGTCGGATTCAAAACGTCAAAGAGATCACGTTGAACGTCGATGTCGCCAACCAAAGTCAAACGTTCACGCGAGAATTGACGCCGACGATTTTAGATGCGAACGGCAATCCGCTCAACGTGACTGTTGAACCGAACATCATCAGTGTGTCGGTCCCGGTCTACGAACAAAGTGCCGTCTTCCCGATCGAAGCAGTCACGACTGGTGAAGTGGCCGACGATTACAGACTTGTCGATACGTTGCTTGAAGAGACGGAAGTCCGTGTCTTTGCGCCACAAGACGTGATCGATGCAATCGACACCGTGGAGACGGAGCCGATTGATTTAGACGGCATCGACAAGACCGGGAAAGTGACCGCCAATCTCGCTTTGCCAGAAGGCGCTTCATCGCTTGCGACAAAGCAAGTGGAAGTCCAATTGCTCGTCCGGGCTGCAGATGAGACGCGAGACGACACAGGCGAATTGACGGAACGGGTTCGCTTGACGGTCCCTGTGACCGTGCGGGGGTATGACCGGACCAACTTTACGCTCCAAGCTCCTGAAGTGATTGGAGTGACGTTGTCCGGGAAGCGATCCCTGTTGGAAAACATCACGTCGAACAGTGTGAGTGTGACCTTGGATTTGACAGGTCTCCCGAGCGGACTGCATGGGGTCGACGTCGATTATGAAGTACCAAAAGGTGTGACCGTCGTCTCACCGAAAACAATCGACATTGAGTTGACGAGTGTCGATGAACAAACCGAAACGTCCTCGATTCAATGAGGCGTTCAATCATACAAAAGTGAGGAATTGAATTCATGGGTAAATATTTTGGAACTGATGGAGTCCGCGGTGTCGCGAACTCAGAATTGACAGCAGAATTAGCATATCGTTTAGGTCGTGCGGGCGGCTACGTGTTATCGAAACACCTGCCAGCCGGCGAACAGCCAAAAGTTTTGATTGGCCGTGACACACGCATTTCAGGCCACATGCTTGAAGGTGCACTTATCGCGGGTCTCCTATCAATCGGAGCCGAAGTGATGCGTCTCGGCGTCATCTCGACGCCGGGTGTCGCTTATTTGACGAAGTCGCTTGATGCAACAGCCGGTGTCATGATCTCGGCGTCGCACAACCCGGTCGCGGATAACGGCATCAAGTTCTTTGGTAGCGACGGCTTTAAGCTCGATGACGCGACAGAAGCGGAAATCGAAGCGATTTTGGATGCGGCGGAAGACACGTTGCCACGCCCGGTCGGGAAAGACCTTGGCTTTGTCTCGGATTACTATGAAGGTGCACAGAAGTACCTTCAAATGTTGAAACAGACGGTCGACGAAGATTTCGACGGTCTCCATATCGCCCTCGACTGCGCCCATGGTGCGACGAGCGGATTGGCAGCCCGTCTGTTTGCTGACCTCGAAGCGAACGTCTCGACGATCGGGAACTCGCCGAACGGCTTGAACATCAACGAAGGTGTCGGTTCGACTCACCCAGAGCACTTAGCGCAATTCGTTCGTGATAAAGGAGCGGACATGGGTCTCGCTTTTGATGGCGATGGCGACCGCTTGATTGCGATCGATGAGAACGGCGATATCGTCGACGGCGATAAAATCATGTACATTTGCGGGAAGTACTTGAGCGAGAAAGGCCGTCTTAAAGACAACACAATCGTCGCGACGGTCATGAGTAACCTCGGCTTCCATAAAGCGGTCGAAGATGCTGGCATGACGGCGCTTCAGACGGCAGTCGGTGACCGTTACGTCGTCGAAGAGATGAAAAAACACAACTACACACTCGGTGGCGAGCAGTCGGGTCACCTCATCTTCCTCGACCACTCGACGACGGGAGACGGTATGCTCTCTGGCGTTCAACTCGCCCAAATCGTGAAGACGACAGGCCGCAAGCTGTCAGAACTCGCGGCTGAGATGCCGGTCTACCCACAAAAACTCGTCAACATCCGTGTCACGGATAAGAATGAAGCGATGAACGGCGACCGTGTGCTCGCGACGATTCAAGAAGCGGAAGCAGAAATGAACGGCAACGGCCGTATCCTCGTCCGCGCCTCTGGTACGGAGCCGCTCGTACGCGTCATGGCGGAAGCACCGACTTCGGAAGAATGTGACCGTTATGTCGAACGAATCGCACAAGTTGTCCGCGAAGATTACGGCTTAGAAGGATAATTCTGTCGAAATAGGGAATAAAACAAGGGAATCCGTCCTCGGGTTCCCTTTTTGTTTCCGTTTTGTCACTGTGAAATTATGTGATTTTCTTGACGAATGGAGGTGTGATTTGTACTATTAAGAGCGTGACCTTAGAAACGGAAGGACACCCAGTACGAAACAAGCGCCAGAACTCTTCGGAGTTGACGAGGTTGGAGGTTATCGAGTTTTCGGCGGATGCCTCCTAGTCGCCTGTCACGACTACAAGCAAACCCTCAAAACGCCCGGGCGACCGGACGGCCAAAGGGGAGCGCGTTGACAGCTCTTAGAAAAAGCCCGTTTCCTTTTTCGAGAAATCGAATATAGAGGAGATTTTTGTATGTGTGGAATTGTAGGAATGATTGGGAATACCGGAGCGAAGGAGATCCTTCTCAAAGGTCTTGAAAAACTCGAGTACCGCGGTTACGACTCGGCAGGTCTTGCTTTGATGCATGATAACGTGAACGTGCATAAAGAAGTCGGCCGGATTGCTGCGCTACGCGAAGTCGTCCCAGCAGAAGTAGATGGCACGATTGGAATCGGCCACACACGATGGGCAACACACGGGGTGCCGAGCGTGCCGAACGCCCACCCGCACCAGAGCACGACGGGCCGCTTCACGCTCGTCCACAACGGTGTCATCGAGAACGACGAACAGATCAAGGCGACACTCGACGTGCCGTTCCTCTCGGAGACGGACACGGAAGTCATCGTCCAGTTGATGGAGAAGAACTTCGTCGAACTCGGCGACGTCGAGGCAGCGTTCCGCAAGACGTTGTCTGAGCTCCACGGCTCTTACGCGATCGCGATGATCGACTCGGAGGACAAAGAACGCCTCTATATCGGCAAGAACAAGTCACCACTCCTCGTCGGACTCGGCGACGGCACGTTCAACGTCGTGGCGTCTGACGCGATGGCGATGCTCCAAGTGACGGACCAGTACCTTGAGCTCCACGACGGCGAGATCGTCATCTTGACGCGCGAATCGGCGACGATCAAGACACTCGACGGCGAAGTCCTCGAACGTGCCCCGTACACGGCCGAGATCGATGCGTCAGACATCGAGAAAGGCACGTACGCGCACTATATGTTGAAAGAGATGGACGAGCAACCGGCCGTCATCCGCAACATCATCCAGCACTACCAGAACGACGCCGGTGACATCGAGCTCACGGAAGGCGTGCGCTCGCTCGTCTCAGAAGCGGACCGCATCTATATCGTCGCTTGCGGTACGAGCTACCACGCTGGTCTCGTCGGCAAGCAATTGATCGAGCGCGTCGCAGGTGTGCCGACAGAAGTGCACGTCGCTTCAGAATTCGGTTACAACATGCCGCTCCTCACGGAGAAGCCGTTGTTCCTCTTCATCTCACAATCAGGTGAGACAGCGGACAGCCGGGCCGTCCTCGTCGAAGTGAAGAAGCGCGGCTACAAGGCGCTCACACTCACGAACGTTGCCGGTTCGACGCTCTCACGTGAAGCGAACGAAACGATGCTCCTCCACGCCGGCCCGGAAATCGCGGTCGCATCGACGAAAGCATACACGGCCCAAATCGCCGTGCTCGCCATCCTCGCCTACGATATCGCTCGTGCGAACGGCAAGAAGCTTCCGTTTGACCTCATGACAGAGCTCGCGCGTGTCGCGACGATCATGGACTCGGTCATGGCTCAAAAAGAAATCTTTGAGCAATTGGCAGACAAGTTCTTGAAAGAGTCACGCAACGCGTTCTTCCTCGGTCGCGGCATGGACTCATACGTCGGTCTCGAAGGTGCCCTCAAGCTCAAAGAGATCTCGTATATCCAAGCGGAAGGCTACCCAGGTGGTGAGCTCAAGCACGGACCAATCGCCTTGATTGAAGACGGCACACCGGTCATCACGCTCGTCTCGCAACCGAACACGCACCTCAACATCCGTGGAAACATCAAGGAAGTCGTCGCCCGTGGCGCCGTTGCTTGCACGATCTCGATGGAAGGCATGGAACACGAGAGTGATTCATTCGTCTTGCCGCGTGTCGAGCCACTGCTCACGCCGCTCGTGACGGTATTACCGCTTCAACTCATCTCGTATTACGCGGCTCTTGCGCGTGATTGCGATGTCGACAAGCCACGTAACTTGGCGAAATCAGTCACAGTCGAATAAACGGTAGGCCAAGATCTTTCGGGATCTTGGCTTTTTTTGTTGTGATTTACGTCATGCGAACCGGCTTGTATACTGAAGGTATAACGACTAAGGAGAGAACGCCATGCGAATCCAACTAGTTAACACATTCATCCTGCCGGAGGACGTGCGTTCATAAGTTGGCCACCTCCTCCGATGATTCACTGTATTGGAACAAACTATCGGAGGAACCATACAATTGAAGATTCAACAGCTTTACTATGCGGTCACGAGTTCGCGCTCGCTCATCATACAGATGGTGTTCACGTTGAACGCCATCTATTATGTGACGACCGCCGAGTTGAATGCGTTACAACTCGTCTTGATCGGAACGATTTTAGAAGTATCAATTTTACTATTCGAGCTGCCCACCGGTCTCGTCGCCGATTTATATGGACGGAAGCGGTCGATGGTCATCGGCATCGGTTTGATTGGACTGGCCCATTTGCTAGAAGGGGGCATCCCTGAATTTTGGGCCATCGCGGTCGCGTCAGCGCTATGGGGTATCGGCTGGACGTTCATCAGCGGGGCCGAACAGGCATGGATTGCCGATGAGATGGGGAATGACGGGTTAGAACAAGTGTTTTTGCGAGGCGCTCAATATAGTTCGCTCGGCCGCTTCGTCGGAATTGGGCTTGCCGTGCTCCTCGCCGAAGTCACGTCCGTCCAAACGACAATCGTGCTCGCCGGTGGGATGTTGGTCATGCTCGCGATCATCGCATGGCGCGTCTTGCCAGAGACGCGGTTCGAACCGATCACGCGGGCCGATACGTCGAACCTCGTGCAAGCAAAACGGACGGTTCGGGACGGATACACCCATATCCGTGGCAATTCGATTCTCGTCGGCTTGGCTGCCATCACGCTCGTCTGGGGTCTCGCTAGTGAAGGATTCGACCGGTTATGGGGCGCGCATTTGATTGAGACGTTCCAGTTGTCGGAACAGGCGGCCGTGTATTGGTTCGGCTTGTTCTATGCCGTCGCGTTTCTATTCAACATGCTGGTGTTGAAAGGTGTCGAGCTATACGTCAAAGGACGCTATGCGACGACCTTGTTTTGGTTCAACGTGTTGCTCATCGTTGCGATGCTTGCTTTCGCTTTGGTCGGACAGTTTTGGGTGGCCGTGTTGCTGTATTGGACGATTGCGGCACTGCGCAACGTGCACTACCCGCTTATGAGCGTCATGACGAACGAGCGGCTCCCGTCGAAAGGCCGGGCGACGATTTTGTCGATGTTCGGTCAGGTCGACGCGTTCGGTCAAGTCGCCGGGGGACCGTTGATTGGACTGCTCGCCCTGTACACGTCGATTCAAGGAGGGCTCGGGGCAGCGGCGCTCTTGCTCCTCCCGATGTTGGTTTTCTTGAGAAAAATCAAGCACCATTGAGGCAAAGACCGTCCCGTGATTCGTTCGGGGACGGTCTTTTTGTGACGATGTGAGGAATTCTACAGTCAAGCGCCATATTAAATGATAGAACTCGTTTGATTATTAGAAAAGTGGTCAATAGGATAGTAGAGCATATAAAGGGGATGAACATCATGAATATTGTTCATGGAGGTCACCGGACGCATTGGGCAATCGGGTTGTTGATCGGTTTAGGGTCGTTCCTGCTCAGCAGTTTCCTCTTCAGTCTCTTTATTGAAACCGGTGTGCTCGTCACGTTCCTCACCGGTGTCGTCGGCAGCGTCCTGTTGTTCTTATTGCTCGGTCACCGTGAACACTTGATTCGAAATGTCGGCTTGAGCACGATTGGCATGGTCGCCGCCATCTTGCTCGGGTTTGCGGTCGGCGAAACGTTCACGGCCATCTTCCCATCACTCGGTGACACGTACGGAAACACGGCATTCCTGATTATGGTGACGACGGCCTTCGGTACAATGCTCGGTGTCATCGTGTACGGGAAGAAAGCACTTAGCTTCTTCCTATTGGCCAGCTTCATCACGGCACTCGTGTTGACCTTTTTGATTGAAGTCACGAACGTGATGCAAGGCCAATTTTGGCAAGGGGTCGATTTGAATTACGTGCTCATCGTGACGACAATCGGAGCGGTGGCCGGTTTCGCGCTCGGCTTGTTCGAGGATGTGAAGCACGCGCATTAATTAGAAGATCGCCGCGAGGCGGTCTTTTAATGTGTCAAAGCGATAACAAATCATCGCATCGGTCTCAAAAACGTCTCACCACCTCGATAGCAGGGTAACGTATACACATAAAGACGTAAGGGAGAGATTCGATGAGACAGAAAAAATGGATGACGGGTTTGAGCGCGATGTTGCTGGCGACGACTTTGGCAGCTTGTGGGGATGCCGAGGAAGAACAGACGAGCGATTCGACAGAAGAACATTCGGACCATTCGATGATGGACCATTCGGGATCAGGGGAGGTGCCGAGCGGGTTAAGTGAAGCGACAGATCCGACGTTCCCGGTCGGGTCGACCGCGATGATGACGGCCGACCACATGCCGGGCATGGATGGCACCGAGGCGACAATCGTCGGTGCTTATGACACGACCGTCTATTCGGTTTCTTATACCCCGACGGATGGAGGTGACCCGGTCGAAGATCACAAGTGGGTCATCCATGAAGAACTCGACAATCCAGGTGAGGCACCGTTAGAAGAAGGGACCGAAGCCACTCTAGCCACGGACCACATGGACGGGATGGACGGCGCCGAGGCGACGATTGATTCGGCCGAACAGACGACGGTGTATATGGTCGACTTCACCACAAACGACGGGGAAGACGTCACGAACCATAAATGGGTCACAGAAGATGAACTCGAAGCCATGAACTAAGGACGAACCTCAGAGTAATCTGAGGTTTTTATTTATTTACGATGATTATTTATTGATAAACGATAAAAGTGAGGTTATGATGAAGCTATCAAACGAAGTGAGGTGGCTTCATCATGAAACGAGAGACGGTTTTTTTACGGCTGGCCGTATTCGTTCTGGCTGTCCCGATTGTGGCGGCCTGCTTGTTTTTGCTTCCGTACATTTGGCGCGAGGCGGTCGAGAGCGGGAGTTGGATTGAGGACTCGATTCGCCCGATTGTGATTGGCATGTACGTATCGGCCATCCCGTTCTTCCTTGCGCTGTTCCAAGCGTTCATGTTGCTACGGTTGATTGACCGCGATGAAGGGTTCTCGTATCGGGCTGTCCAATCACTCCGCATGATCAAGTATTGTGCGTTGGCGATCACGGCCGTTTATATCGGGACGCTCCCGTTCTTCTACTGGTTCGCCGAGCGAGATGATGCGCCTGGATTCCTTCTCATCGGGCTCGTCTTTGTGTTTGCCGCGTTCGTCGTCGCCGTATTCGCGGAACTGTTACAGAAACTATTGAAGCGTGCCATCGACATGAAGCAAGAAAATGATTTGACGGTCTGAGGTGAGATAGATGGCGATTATCGTAAATCTTGACGTAATGTTGGCGAAACGAAAGATGAGTGTGACCGAGTTGTCTGAAAAAGTGGGCATCACGATGGCAAACTTGTCGATTTTAAAGACCGGCAAAGCGAAAGCGATTCGTTTCTCGACGCTCGAAGCAATCTGTCAGGCGCTCGACTGTCAGCCGGGCGACATTTTAGAATATCGGGAAGAGTGATGGACAGGGCGAGCGCCCTGTTTTTTTTGTGGAGTTTGAAACATTTTCCATCACGTTGCGTATAAGACAGGAAAGACGAACGAAAAGGGGAAACGAGATGATTCAGACATGGAATGAACGGGCGCACAAAGCGTTAAAAGGAAAGGCAGGGCTATTACTCATCTGGTCGTTCGCCTGCTCTGTGATGTTAGAATTGGGGTTGATGGCAGACCCGACTTATTACGGTTTGACGGTGGAGTCACTGCCGCTGACCGTGCTCAGTTTAGGTGGCATCTTAGTTTATATCGCCCTTTATCCGGTTAACGTCGGATACAGCTGGCTCATCTTAAAGACGGTACGAGATCAGCCGATTCGCTGGAGTGATGTGTTCGACCCGTTTCGTCACCGTTATGGAAAACATTTGCTCGCAACAATTCTCGTCATATTGTTCCAAGTACTATGGACATTGTTGCTAGTCGTACCAGGAATCATAAAGTATTTCTCGTATGCGTTCACATACTTCATCTTACGCGACGAACCAGAACTGTCTGCTACAGAGGCAATCACAAAATCGAGAACGATGATGCGCGGACGAAAGTGGGATGCGTTCAAACTCATTTTGCCATTCGTTCCGATGTATCTTATCGGTTTGATTTTTTATATGCAACTTGATTTAGTCATCCTCGGGTCATGGATTTTCCTTGTCGCACTAGCACTCATCCGCCCGTTCATCGTCAGCCGTTTCGCCGTCATGTATGAAGACGCGCGTATCGAGTATGACGAGCAGTGGAATCGCTCGGCGTGAAGCGCATCGGTTCCGGCGTATGAGTCCTCGGCCATGATACAATCTTCCTGACAGAAGGGGGAATGGACATGAACATCGGTATTATTGGTGCCGGACTGAGCGGGATTGTCGCAGCACGCGACCTCGCCCGTCACGGCCATACAGTTGAATTGATTGAGAAGAGTCGGAGCGTCGGGGGACGCTTGGCGACGAGGCGGATCGGAGACGGCAAAGCCGATCACGGAGCTGTCTATTTCACCGTACGAGGGGAAGAACTCAAACAAGATGTCGCCGACTGGCAGACGAGAGGGTGGGTGAACGTCTGGTACGCTGACCCGTATCCGCGCTACGTCGCCGTCGACGGGATGAACGCTTTGGCCAAACGGTTGGCCGACGGGTTGACCGTCCATTTGAACGAGCGGGTCGAGACGGTCACGACCCGAGATGGTCAGGTCAGTGTCAAGACGGATGTGACGACGCGGCAGTATGACCGTCTCCTCATCACGTCGCCGCTCCCGCAGACGCTCGACTTGCTCGCAGATTTTCCGGTCGATGCGGCGTTACGTGAATTGACGTACGCCCCGACGTTTGTCGGTTTGTTCGAATCGGCAAGCGATACTCCCATCGGTCCGGACGGGATTCTCGATACAGACTTGGCGCCGGGTATCTTGAAAGTCATCAACAACCGCCAAAAAGGCATCTCGGCGACCGAACTCGTCAGCGTCTATATGGACGAGTCGTGGAGCGAGGAGTGGTATGAACGAGCGGACGAAGACACGCTTCGTGAGATTGAGCGCCTGTTGCAAACGGTGACAGGGTCGGCGGTGATTCAATCGAGGCAGTTGAAACGGTGGCGCTATGCGCAGGCGACCGACGTCTGGAACGAGCCTTACCATCGATTGCGGGACGAGCCGATTTTCTTGGCCGGTGACGTCTTCCTCGAGCCGGATGACGCTTCAGGCCGGACTCGGTTCGAGAGCGCGTACGTCTCAGGACTCCGTGTCGCGGAAGCGATGCGCTAAACCTTCTTCGGAAGGTTTTTTTCATGACCGTGCCGAATAGTCAGACATATGAATTGGAGAGGGGAATCAGACATGGGGATGGTTGGCGCATACATGCGGGTATCGGTCGAAGAGTTGACAGCACTGCTTCAAGAGCCGAAGCGTTTCGAGCAACTGTTAGAAGATGAGGAACGACAGACCGATATCGATAAGGCGTGGCACGGTCTTTACTTTTTATTGACCGGGGCGACCGATTTGAACGAGATCGACCGTCATTCGCTCGGGAAGGCAGTCTTCGGAGGGGATGTCATCGACGAAGAGACGGGCATCGCCTATTTGATGCCGGGAGAAGTCGAGGACTTGTCGACCCGACTTCAATACATCGAGCTGGAGGCGCTAGAAGCGCGCTACGACGTCGCGACGATGAACGAGCAGGAACTGTACCCATTTGAACGGGAGTGGGGACTCGAGGAAAAACAGTACTTATTGGACCAGTTCGATGAGTTGAAACGTGTCTTCGCCCAGGCGTCGAGACGGCGGGAGGCGCTCGTCACATGGATCGGGTAAGCGTAAAGGCGTTACGTCTTCAAGATGAGGCGTTGCTGTATGTGTTCGAGTGCGCGAATCGCATACATTTCGAACGCTCGGTCCCGAGCCGTGGCGACGCCTACTATGAGCCGGAATCATTCCATCAGGCGTTGCAGCACCTGCTGAGCGAGCAGGCGGACGGGGACGGGTACTATTACTTGATTTGGCGCGACGACACAATCGTCGGGCGTCTGAACGTTCATCATACCGATGCCGACACTGGCGAGGCCGGTTACCGGGTCGGAGCGGAGCATGGGGGACGCGGATATGCCACGACGGCCCTGCGACAATTGTTGACGTTTGAGTTGCCTGGATTCAATCGATTGAGAGCCGAGACGACGAGCGACAATGTGGCGTCCCAACACGTATTAAGGGGTGCCGGTTTTATCCGTGACGGCGAGGTACGACAGATAGAATGGGGAGGACGAACGCTGACGTTTTATACGTATGTATATCCACTCGACCGATGAAGGAGCAACTTCATCGGTCATTTTAGTTGACCGCTCTTAGTTTAGGACATAAACTATCTTTATCTAGTTTAGGGGGTAAACCAAAATGAAAGAATTGATGCGGGAAGCCGTCCAGTTGTTCGAAGAGGTCATGTTCCAAGGTGCGGAGCATGTCATCGAGGCGATGGACGGTGACGTCTGGCATGACTATTCGCGGGAACAACTGCAGCTGCTCAAGCTGCTCGAACAGTTCGGTCCGATTCAAGCCGGCCAGTTGGCCCAAAAACAAGGAGTTCATAAGAGCGCCGTCTCCAACCGGTTAAAAAAGCTCGTCGACAAAGAGCTCGTCGTCAGTCGACGCGGGCATGACCAGCGCGAGCGGTTGATCGAGTTGACGGAAGCCGGACATCGCATCGTCGAAGAAGCGGATGCGGCCGTCTACCGTTACGTCGAATCGTTGCTCGACGGAAACATCGAAGAGACAGAAATCGAACAGTTCGTCCGGACGTTCCGGAAAATTAAACAGCTGCTTCGAATTGGGGAGGAATAACACGTGCATAAAATCATCCAATGGCGCTGGGGCATCTTAATCGGTCTCATCGTCTTGACGGTTGCCTTGTTTGTGATGGCGCCGAACTTGACGAAGCAGGCCGAACAAGCCGGCAGCTTCCAATTATCAGAGGACATGGACTCGCAGCGGGCGCAGGACATCTTGAACGCCGCCGGAAAGAGCGATAAGACGATCTCGCTCGTCTATGAGTTCGAAACGCTCGGTGATGCCGAACGGGCCGATATTTCCCGGGTCATCGACGAGATGAAACAAAACGACACGGTCGTCAAAGACGTACTCGACCCGTTTGAAAGTGAAAAGACGGAAGCACAGCTCGTCTCGGAGGACGGCCGCATCGTGCTCGTCCCAATCACGGTCGAAGGGTCGATGGAAGACATCAACGCCTTCGCGGACGACGTGCGGGCGAACATCCTCCCGGAAGACGAGACCGTCTACATCACAGGTGAAGAAATCATCAACAACGATGTGAACTTGAGTGCGCAGGAAGGCTTGAAGAAGACGGAAATCATCACGGTCGTGCTCATTTTCGGACTGCTGCTGCTCGTGTTCCGCTCAATCGTGACACCGTTCATCCCGCTCATCGCGGTCGGATTCACGTATTTATTGAGCCAATCGTTCGTCGCATTTTTCGTCGATTGGTTTGGCTTCCCGGTCTCGAACTACACGCAGATTTTCCTCGTGGCCATCTTGTTCGGGATTGGAACCGACTATTGTATTTTGCTGCTCAGCCGGTATAAAGAAGAGCTCGGCGCGGGCCACGCGATTGAAGAAGCCATCGTCAACACGTACAAAACGGCAGGGCGGACAGTCCTCATCAGCGGTCTCGCCGTGTTCGTCGGCTTTGCGGCTATCGGTTTCGCCGATTTCCCAATCTTCAAATCAGCCGTCGCCGTCGCGGTCGGGATTGCCGTGCTCTTGCTCATTCTCTTCACGGTCGTGCCGTTCTTTATGGCGACGCTCAAGCATCGTTTGTTCTGGCCATCGAAGAAGGCGGGCGAACATCACGACAGCCGTCTCTGGGCCGGATTCAGCCGTCTGTCGGTCAATCGACCGTTCGTTTCGATTCTCGTCGTCGCGTTGATCACCGTACCGGTGTTGTTCACGTACGACGATGCCCGGTCGTTCAATACGGTCGATGAGATCGGTGACGATTATGATTCCGTGCGCGGTCTCAACTTGATTTCAGAAGGATTCGGACAAGGGGAGTCGCTCCCGGTCCAAGTCATTTTGAAACAAGCTGGAGCGTTGTCCGAAACGGATATCCCGTACATCGAGAAATTCTCGAGTGAACTGGAAAACATCGATGGGGTGAGCGGCGTCCGTTCGGTGACGCGTCCGACCGGTGACGTCATCGATGACTTTTACGTCGACACCCAGCTCGAACAAGTGAGCGCAGGACTGACGGAAGCCGAGACTGGTCTCGGTGACGTCCAGGACGGACTCGCGCAAGTCGAATCTGGGCTTAACGCCGTCGTTGGCCAATTACCGGCCGGTTCAACGAACGCCGGCGCCCCGCTCGCGGAAGCGGCAGCGGGACTTGGTCAATTGAACGCTCAGCTCGGTCTGATTGGCCAAGGACTCACGGCGACGCAAAATATTCCTGCGACCGTAACGCAGCTCGGGCAAGTGTCGGCCGGTCTCGGTCAAATCGAGGCAGGCATTAACGAGGCAGCATCTACGTTGACGGCACAAGGCGCCCAAGCCGGAGAACTCGGAACGGGTCTCGGACAACTCGCCGCAGGTGTCGGTGAAGCGAACGCAGGGCTCGCTCAAATCGAGACCGGTATCAATGAAGCGGCGGCATTCCTATCAGACCTGAGTAGCTCGGACAGCCTGCGCGATACGGGCGTCTATCTACCGGAAGGGACGCTCACGTCAGAGGAGTTCGCTCCAGCTGTCGAACGCTACGTATTTGACGACGGGACGGCGACACAGCTCGAGGTCATCCTCGAGATGGACCCATATTCGCCGGAAGCGATTGACACGGTCGAGACCGTGAAAGCGACGATGGACCGGATCGTCACCGATACGCCGTTCGCGGATGCGACAATCGGATATGCCGGTATCTCGAGTATTAACAGCGACTTGAATGAGACGTCGACGAACGACTTCAATCGGACGGTCGCCATCATGCTCGTGACGCTGTTCATCGTCTTGACGATGTTGTTCCGTTCGATGGTCATGCCGCTCTATATGATCGGCTCGCTCTTACTGACGTATTACACGTCGGCGGCCATCACGGAGCTCATCTTCGTCGAAGGACTCGGTTATGACGGCATCAGTTGGGCCGTTCCGTTCTTCGGGTTCGTCATGTTGATCGCCCTCGGCATCGACTATTCGATTTTCCTGCTCGATCGGTTCCGCGAAGAGTCGATCAACGGGATGACGGTTCGCGATGCGCTCGTCCATTCGATGACGAAGATGGGGACGGTCATCATGACCGCGGCCGTCATCCTCGCCGGAACGTTCGGGGCGATGATCCCGTCTGGCGTGCTCAGTCTCGTCCAGATTGCGACGATCGTTATCACCGGACTGTTGTTATACGGATTGATTGTGTTGCCGCTGCTCATCCCTGCGATCACGGTATCGTTCGGGGACGGAGTATGGTGGCCGTTCAAACCGAAACAGAAGAAGTAAGCACAAGCGGGTGTCTCCTCATGAGACACTCGCTTTTTGGGATAGATCGGTTTCGTTTAGGGAACAGGTGAACGAATAGACTTTTAGAAGGAGGAATCGCATATGGCAATTACAATCACCGCTATCTTGAAGGCACATCCGGGGAAAGAGGACGAGTTACGGCAAGCGCTCGATGAGGTCATCCCCTCGTCGAGACAAGAAGAGGGATGTTTGACGTATGTGCTCCATGAGTCGATCGACGCCCCAGGTACGTTTGTGTTTTATGAGCAATATGAAGACGAGACGGCGCTCGACCATCACATCAACTCACCGCATTACCAAGCATACCGAAAGACAGCTGAGACGCTGCTCGCCGTCCGTGATGTGTATCGTCTGCGTGAAGTCTGAAAGGAGTCAATCCGATGATTACCCAATCGATTATCCCGTGCATTTGGTTTGAAGGTGACGTCGAGGCGATTGCGGAGTGGTACGTGTCGAAGTTTCCGGATTCATTCGTCGACTATACGACGAAACTGACGGATACACCTTCCGGGGAGACGACGGTTGTGACCGTCTCGCTGGCAGGACAGTTCTTTCAACTGCTCGGGGCGGGTCCGTTGAAGGAACGCAACCCGTCCATCTCGTATATGGTTGCGTTCCCGACGTCGGAAGAAGTAGAGACGCTATGGAACGAGCTTGTGGAGGGGGCAGAGGTGCTCATGCCGCTCGATACGTATGACTTCAGCGAGCGCTACGGCTGGTTAAAAGACAAACACGGTGTCTCTTGGCAAATCATGCATAGCGGCGGGATGGACATCCAGACGGTGACCCCATGCTTTTTGTTCGTCGGGGACGTCTTCGGGCGCGCTGAGGCGGCCATGAACGACTGGATTTCCATCTTCCCGGATTCGTACGTGCTGGAAGACCATCTGATCCGTTACGAGGCGACAGACGGACCGGAGTTGGAAGGGAAGCTCAATTACGCCCGCTTCGTCTTGTCCGGACGCGAGTTCGTCACCATGGACAGCGCGGAAAATCATCAATTCGCCTTCAACGAGATGCAGTCGCTGATCGCGTTTTGTGAGACACAAGCCGAGATTGATGACTACTGGGCCAAACTGTCGGCCGTCCCGGAAGCGGAACAGTGCGGCTGGCTCCAAGATCGTTATGGCGTCTCCTGGCAAATCGTGCCGTGGGAGATGGAAGAGATGCTGACGACCGGAACAAAGGAACAATTGGCACGAGTGACCGAGGCGTTCTTGCCGATGAAGAAAATCGACGTCAAGGCGTTACGAAACGTCTACTGACAAAACAAGCCGTCCCGATTAGTTCGGGGCGGCTTGTTTGTCGTGTTGTGTGAAGTCGGACAGGGCGTCTTTCTCAATCATTGTATCGGATAAGCGAAGCTGTTCGGCGGCCTCGTCAATATACGGCTCACATGCTTGAAGCGGCAAGTCATCACCGGTCTCGACCGAATAACACATGCCGCTGCCGACCGGCTCCGTCAAATCCGGGACGAAATAGAGGTCGTCGTAGCGGAAGGAGCCGTTCCGGAACACGGTCAAATTCGGCTCATCGTCGAGGAGCGAGCGTCCGAGCATATACGTCGGTGTCATCCCGAGCAAATCGAGGATGGTCGGGGCCAGGTCGACTTGCCCGCCGCTCGCCTGCACCGTCTGACCTCGTTCGAGCCCGGCCGGTTTGATGAATAACGGGACGGAGCGGTCAAGCTGGAACAACTCGACCGTGGAGTCGGCATCTGCTTTTACGGCCATCTCGTCACCGGCAGCGGTCAATCCGCTGTCGTGGTCACCATAAAAGACGACGAGGGTGTTGTCCCACTTCTCGTCTGCTTTCAATTGTTCGACCATAAGACCGACGGCGGCATCGCTGTAGTGGACGGTGTGGTAATAGTCCTCGAGGAGCGAGTCGTCGTACCCCGACAAATCCAATCGTTTCTCCTCGTCCGGAATCTCATATGGCGTATGGCTCGTCAACGCGACCATGAAGGAATAAAACGGCTCGTCCAACGTGTCCAAATGGTCGACTGACGTCGTCAGGAACTCCTTGTCACCGACCGCCATCCCGATGACAGGCTTCGTCGGATAATCGTCTTGATGGAAGAAATGGTTGTAGCCGATTTGCTCATAAAAGTTGGCGCGGTTCCAAAACTCCTTGTCGAACGCATGCATCGCGGCCGTATCATAGCCGGCTCGGCGCAACTGCTCAGGCAAGGCGTCAAACGTGTTCGTCGCATACTGCGTATACACC
Organism: Exiguobacterium sp. s16; assembly: GCF_018618115.1. Classification (NCBI taxonomy): domain Bacteria; kingdom Bacillati; phylum Bacillota; class Bacilli; order Caryophanales; genus Exiguobacterium; species Exiguobacterium sp. s16. Next base: position 20,924 of record NZ_JACSLM010000003.1, read on the forward strand.
GAACCTGATTTGACAGGATAGAGCGAGGCGTTGACGGTAAATTCCGCATCAGACGTCCGGCCCTCGTGCGTCTGATGATAAAAATTCGGGAAATACAGCATCTCATCACGAAGCGCGTTCAAATTCGGCGTCAGTTCCTGCCCGTTGACCGTCTGACCGATTACGGACGCTTGGAACGACTCGAGTTGGACGACGATGACGTTCGTATCGGCTGTGGCGTCAACTGGTTCGGTCGCTAACGCTTCGATTTGGCTGCGCTCCCGTTCTGTCAGGTCGCCACCGAGATGAAGGGCGTCCTGAATGCCGCGGAATGCATCGAGGCCGTGATAGCCCCAAAAGCCGAGCTGATAATACTCGCGCATATTTGAAATCGGGCTTTTCCGGTGATCTGTTTCGGCGTAATGAACAACGGTCGGGACGGTAAAGACGATGAAGCCGACAAGAAAACCGGTGACTGCCAAACGGCGACCGAGAGATTTCGATTCCAAGACCGGCTGTCGCTTCATATAGACGAGGATGGCCGCGTAGACGAGCAAATCTGTGAACAAGATGAAGTCAGGAGCTTGAATCAGTGTCAGAAAGCCTCCCCCGACGTCTCCCATCTGGCCGATATCAGACAGTAGGGCGGCCGACAGCAAGTTGCCGAAATAGCGGTAGTACCAGACGTCCGAGATGAGGAGCGTGCTGTGCAGAAACAGCGACGCGAACAAAATCCAGCGGCGCGTCTGTTGTTTTATGAGTAGCGCCCAACTCGTCATCATCAAGATGGTCGCTAGATTGATGAACAAAAAGCGCAGGTCGAACGCGCTCGCCGTCAACAGACTGAATAGGAACAGCTTGGTGAGGGAGAGCGATAAGTAACTCCAATAATCGAGATATTTCATGAAAGGCCTCCAAACGGTACGGACAAAGTGTGTTCTCTGTCATGTACCTGTTCGAAGACGGCGAAAAACATGAGGGTGTGCGATTTTGGCAATAAAAAAAGCGAGGCAGCGCCTCACTTGATGACAAACGTGTCCCGGAGCTCGATAATCGTGCCTTCCGGGGCTTTTAATTTACTCAAATGACCGTCAACGACGAAGTAGATGTTCCCGCCGTGCTTTGGTAGGAACGTCACGCCAAGTGATTCTAGCCGTCTCACTTCCGCTTCGAGGTCATCGACATAAAGCGCGAAGTGGACCGGGCCGGCCACGTGCTTCGAATAAGGCGACAACGTCTCGTCGACTTTTGCCGTTTGAAGCTCGATATAGAAATCGCCAAGTTTGAGCCAGCTGTTGAACGCTCGGGTGTGGAAGTCAGGCGACTCTTGGACGAGCTCGAAGCCGAGCGCCTCATAGAATCGTTTGGACGCCTCATAGTCGGGCGTTTGGATGCAGAGATGGTGGATTTGTTTCATGATGTCACTCCTTTCTTTTAGTTTATCCATTCAACGTTCTGAACGGAACTTTTCTTCACGTGAGACGTATCGGACACCGAGGAGGGAATGACGATGCAGATTCAATAGGAGTTGCCGAAAGATGACTAAATCCGGTTCAACTTACACCATAACCAGCGTATTGATGAGTAAGAAAAGAAGGAAAATAGCTCCTGAAAATATTAATACGCCTAATAATAGTCCTCCTTTTTCGTCATTAAATTTTTTGATATACAAAACGGAAAAAATAAGTAGCACAGTCAACATAACGGTCAAAGAAACAAAGAGTAATGTAATCGAATAATTCGATATAATTCCATGGTGAAAAAAGAATTCAGATATGAAGATGAATAAAAACAATAATGTTCCTGCTAACAATAAGTAAAAATAAAGATTTCGATTATTACTCATCACTAAACACTCCTTCTTCACTAGAGTTGTAAAACCATCGCATCACGTCAAACAGGGACAGCCGTCATAAGTCGGCCGTCCCTGTTTTCGTCGTCGTTGAGCCTTGAACAGCGTCGCCCGCTTTGAAAAAGAGGACGATGGCAGCCACTCCGAAAATCGAGATGAACACATTTTGGAGCAGCACATCGACGAACATCGGCTCGCTGGAGAACGTGCCCGTCGCAATCTGAGCATTCCAGCGGGTGAACGTGGCGATGCGTTCAAGCGTGTACAAGAGACCGGATATGAACAGGCAAGCGGTGGCAGCCAGTAATAGCGTCAATCGATTCAAGACATGACCTCCTAATATCTGATATCCTGATTTTACCATTTACTATCGGTGGGAGGGAAGTATTTATCGCTTCGCCGTGAGTGGTCGCAATTGCTTGACCCGAGCCAAAACAATCCAGCCGAGCACGGCCCCAGTCACACTCGAGGCAAGGAAGGCTGGGAAGAAGAACAGCGCCCCGAACTCGCTCCCCATCAACACCTTGGCGTACGGGACGGCGACGAGCGAAGCGATGAGGCCGGTCCCGATGACTTCACCAAATGCGGCGAAGGCGACGCGGTTCGTCTTCATATAGAAGACCCCGGCCAAAAGCGCCCCAATCATACCTCCGGGAAAGGCCAAGAGCGACCCGGTACCGGTCATGACACGGACGATTCCGGTCACGAACGCAACGAGAACGGCCCCGATCGGCCCGACGGTGACGGCGGCGATGACGTTCACCATATGTTGAATCGGATAGGCACGGGCGACACCGGTCGGAATCGAGATGAACAGGGAACCGATGACGGCGATGGCGATGAGCATCGCCATCCAAGTGAGTTGTTGAATACGCATAGATAGTCTCCTTTCAAAATGAAAACGCCACTTCTCCAAGTGGAAAAGTGGCGTGGAAAGACAGACGAATCCCACACCACTTCCCTACGCTGGTATGAGCCAGATCAGGTTCGAAGGGTCCGGCGCATGCCGTCTCAGCCCGAAGGCTCCCCTAGTGGTCGTTTATTAACATGAGTATAGTATACCGTCATTTGACGCGGTCGAGCTTTCGTGGTCGGAACGTGACATAGGTGATGCCGACGAACAGGCCATACAACAAAAGGGAGAAGACGAGATTGATCAGCCACGGGAGTGTCCCCATGAACACGGCGACGGACGCGTTTTGAAACCAGACGAGCGAGAGCGACAGCCCGACAAAGCTGAGAACGAGCGTTGTCCAAAAGCCGACAGCTCGGCGCTTGAACAGACGCCAAACGAGCAGCCCGATGATGAGACTGACGACGGCCGTCGCCCCTAAGTACATATACAAGATGGCATCGACCGGGTATGAGTAATATACAACGTCCATATCGTTTCCTCCTAGGAGATGATGAAAGAAAGGGTGAAAAAGATGAGACAGGCAATTCCATGGCGTGACCGATCGTTTCGTGAACGGTTCGAACGATGGATTGAGGCAAACGTGCCGAATGCGAGGTGGCACGTGATCAAAGATACCGATTTGACGTACTTGCTTGTTGGCGCGCTCAATGAGGAACGTTACTACGCCAAAGCGGTGACCGACATCAGCCGCGGCGAAGCCAATCTGTCGGCGTTTCTTGCCGAGCGGCATCCTAATTTCGTGCCTGACGTCATCACCATCGATTCAGCCCGGAACTGGTTGCTCATGCGAGGCATCGGCGGAGAGGCGCTACGTGAACGGCCGGACGTGAGTCGATACGAAGCGGCGTTGCGTCAATACGCACAGCTGCAGCGACAGGAGATCGACCAGATCGAGACCTGCTTGTCTTACGGCATCCCGGACCGCCGACCGGCCAAGTTGAAGGACGAAATCCGCACGTATTTACCTGAGCTCTGCGCCGGGCTCGAGCGATACAAAGCCGAGGCCATGCTCGCGCTTCAAGATGAATTGATCGCCATGTGCGATGAGCTGGCGACCGGGATGCCGATGAGTCTCGAGCACGGTGATTTGCACGGCGGCAACATCTTCTGGCGGGAACGGACGAATGATTTGTGTATCCTCGACTGGGGCGACGCGACCGTCACGCATCCATTTTTCAGCGTGCGCGTGTTTTGGAACGCGCTGTACGACTTATTGCCGGAAGAAGACGAGGTCGCCTGGTATGAACAGATTCAAACGATGCGTACGGTTTATTTGGAAGCATGGAGCGGCGTCGCACCCAAGGACGTACTTTGGCGTCATCTATTGATCGCCGAGGAGCTCGGTTGCGTCTATCGTGCCCTGTCGTGGCATGTATATGTGACGAGATACCGGTACGATGTAGCTGAGTCGAGCGATAAGCCGGCGCAATGGCTCGATTTGCTACTCGAGTACCGGGACTTGAAACGACGCTTCCCATAAGTCATTCATACTTCTCAAGTAAGTTTTCATAATCCGTCTCGCTCCAAAACAGCGGAGCAATCGACTCCGGCCCTTTGAAGATCTCACCGTCTCGGTCGTAGACGATGGCGTAGCCGCCTTCGACTTCAAAGACGATCAAGTCGGCCTTCACTTCCTTGACCCCGTTTCCCGCGATGATGACGTTCTCGAGCGGATCGCGCGCCAGTTGTACGCCCCATTCGTCGAGCTCGACGATGAGCGCGGATGTGTAGGCATGGCGATTATAGAGCGTCTGGAATTCATCTTCGGTCAAAACGACGTCCGTCGGTGGGGCACTCGTCCCATATTTTCGTTTCTCGATTTCTTCGACGAATTGAAGGAACGATGCTTCTTGCCAAAACAGCGGCGCGACCGACTCGGGACCGTTGGCGATGTCTCCGTTCTCGCTCTCATAGACGGTGGCGTACGTGCCGTCATCGAGTTTGAATGGATGAATATCGGCGTATGTATGCTGGATGCCGTCGCCGGCGATGACGACGTGCTCGAACGTCTCGCGGAACGGGGTGAGTCCATCGTTCTCGAGTGCCTTCAAGAGCGGCGGGACTTTTTCATATTGGTCGAAGACGTCTTTAAAATCTTCTCGCGTCCAAGCGGTGATGTCTTCGGACGACGGTTCATTTGTATCGGCCGGGACAATGGGTTGCTCAACGGAATCGGTGCACCCGGTCAGCAAAAACACACTGAATCCGAGTAGGCCTAGGCGTTTCATCAATCAAACCTCCTAAGAAAGTTACATTTTTTTCCTGTTATCAATGAGCGTAGCATGTTTGCCAGTCATTGAGAACCCGGGTACTTTCTCGCTCAGGGTTGCCGCTTCAAGTAACGGTCGAGTGCCTCGTGAAATCGTTGTTGCTGCTCGAACGGGATGTCATGATCGGATGCGGGACCATAGCGAATCAGATGATAGAGCGAGGCGTCGATATCTGTCAGCTCGATGCGTTCGAACCAGTCGACGACCGTCTCATTCGTCCGAAGTTTTAACTCAGGGGCGAGCGACGCGTTGAACGTGATGAGCCAATCCCTCAGTTCGATGTTCGTGAGCATCGGGAACGTTTGTGCAGCGATCGTTGCGTCCGCTTCGTGTGATGGTTGAGTAGAAGTGTCATCCGTAAAAAGGAACGTGAGTCCTTCCAGCCGTCGACGACGCAACCATTTCCGGACACTGTAAACAATCAATCCGGCAGCAGCGAGGATGGCGAACAGTGTTCCGAGTCCTCCGGGTGCATCGCCTCCACCCAAACCGAATGGAAACTCAAACATTTTTTTCTTTTCACGTAAGGCTCCACCTTTTTCGCTTTCACCAACTGTCGTTAAATCGATTCCATCCTCGTCCGGTTCCCCTTCTTCTTGTTCACGCTCTTCTATTAGAGGATCGTCAACTGGATGCTCGAGCGTTTGAAACCAACTGAACGTCTCCTTACTGACAAAGACGAACGTCACAACGAGACAAGCTGTCACAACAAGGAACCCTATAAATCGAGAGGACCACTTCATCTTTTCCCTCCTTATCGGAATGTTCAGACTATTTATTGTCTATATTACCATAAACAGGTAAACTTCGAATAAGACATCTACCAACGGAGGAGAACGAAATGGGAATCGAAGCGGTCATCAAACAATTGAATGAAGTGTATTTAGGGAAAGAAGAAGTCGTTCGTCTCTGCTGCACGGCACTTCTCGCCGAAGGACATATCTTGCTTGAGGACGTTCCGGGCACGGGGAAGACGTTGCTCGCCAAAGCGATCTCCGGCAGTTTTGATGGGTCATTCTCGCGCATCCAATTTACGGCCGATTTGCTCCCGTCCGACGTCATCGGGACCGACTACTTCAATATGCAGACGCAAGGCTTTGACCATCGCCAAGGTCCGATTTTCGCAAACATCGTCCTGATTGATGAAATCAATCGAGCCGTCCCACGCACCCAGTCGGCGCTGCTCGAAGCGATGGAGGAACGACAAGTGTCAATCGGCGGGAAGACGTATCCGATGCCGAAACCGTTCTTTGTCATCGCGACGCAGAACCCGATTGAATCGGCCGGGACGTTCCCGCTCCCAGACGCGCAACTCGACCGGTTCCTCATCTCGATTCCGGTCGGCTATCCGGAAGCCGCCGAAGAGCGAGAACTGTTGTTGCAAGTGTTGACCGAGACCCGCAAACAAATCGAGGCCGTGACGTCACTCGCCTCGCTGCAAGAAGCGCAGGCTGAGACGAGACAAGTCGCGATTCAAGACGATGTCCTCGATTACATGCTCGGTCTCGTCCATGCGACCCGGGGCCATGCGTCCGTCGAGGTCGGGGTCAGTCCACGCGGCGCGATCGCATTGCTCCGTGCTTGTCAAAGCTATGCCTATTTGGCCGGCCGGCTGTATGTCATCCCAGAAGACGTCAAAGCCGTGGCGCCGTATGTGCTCGCCCATCGCATCACGTTAACACTTGAAGGCGGCATCAAGTCGACGAAAGCGAACGTCGTCGCGCACATTTTAGACACCGTCCCCGTACCGGTCGAGGGCTGACGATGACACTCTCCACACACGCATGGTTACAGCGACGGCTCCTGCCCGTATATATCGTGAGCGGAGTCATGCTCGTGTTTTTCCCGTACGTCTACGGATTCGGCTATCTATGTTTCATTGTCGCGAGTGCGATTTGGATGCTCGAGCGGACGCGGCAACAACTCGAGCGGCACATCGATCTCCAGTTCACGCAATACGAAGAACTGCTGTTTGTCGGGGACGAGAGTCGGCTCGTATTGGTTGTCGATGGGGTGGGCGAGTTGGACCGGATCGGCCTGCCACTTCGCATTCGTTTGAAGGCGAGCTCGGGAATCAGCTTTCCGGCGCATGACCGGATCCCGAGCGTGCTCGACTATGAGGTCGATGTCGGTCAGGCCCGACATGAATTGATTGTGCGCGCCGGGTATCGCGGTCCAGCTACGTTTGAGGAATGCGTCATCGCCGTCACGCTCCCGTTTCGACTAGGGACGTATTTGTATGAGCGGCCGGTTGATACGCAATGGACCGTCCTCCCGTCACTCCTCTTGCACCCACCGGTCGGGACGAAGCGGCTAGCGCTCGGGGAACGACCACTCTTGGCGTCACCGCTTCGAAATCCGTTGCAGCTGATTGGATCGAAACCGTATGAAGGGGAACCGGTCAAGGAGATCGACTGGTATGCGACGGCAAAACTCGGACGATTGCAGTCGAAAGTGTTTCAACAGACGACGCTCGATACGTTCACGTTCGCCGTGGATTTGAACGGACCATCCGGTTACACGCTCCATCATGATTTCGAATCGCTGATCAGCCAAGTCGCTTTCGTCACGTCACGTTTGTTGAAAGAGGACTGCAAGATTGAGTTATTCTTGAATCGTTTTGAAGAAGATGGGACGATGGTTCATATCCGGCTTCAAGAAGGCGAGCGCGGCATACGATTCATCTTGTTGCAGTTGGCGACCATTCACCCGGGCAATCGCTTCATTTCGACTGACGCCTTTACGCGGATGGTCGAACGGAAACGGTTGAAGCAAAGCCACCTCGTCTCGTTCAATCAACACAATCTGTACGATTGAACAGGGAAATGTCGGATTTTGGCGAACTCTTTACGTATGAATTGGGTCAAAAGGAGAGAGACATATGCCAAAACGGAAATTTGCCAATCGTCGAGACTGGGAACGGATTTTGCAACATCGCTACGCGCAAATGGAGGTACATGATGACCGTTTCTCCGGGACCGTCGCCTTGTTTCAAATCGATGCGGTCCGCGCACCGCAATATAAGATGCACAAGGGAGAAGAGTTCATCGTCGCCGATGCCGGTTACAGCTGGCTCCAATATTTCCCGGACGACGAGCCGTTCGGTGTGACCGTCATGTTTAATGATGAAGGGCACATCGTTCAATGGTACATCGATATCGTCGAAGCGATCGGATACGAGGACGGAATCCCGTATATGGACGACTTGTTGCTCGACATCCTCATCTTCCCGAACGGGGACGTTGTCCGCAAAGACGAGGACGAGTTCGAGGAAGCGACGGAGGCCGGAGAACTGACGCCGGAGCTCGTCGAGCAGGGCTGGCGTGACTTCCATGCGACGCTCGACCGGATTGAACGTCGGGACTTCGTCTATTTCGACTTGGCGAACGAGCATTATACCGAATTGAAGCAAAAACTTTGAACGGCCTGTTCCCTTTGGTACAGTGAAAGAAAAAACAGGGGGACGAATATGAAAATTATCAATATCGAGACGTGGTCGCGCAAGAAGCACTACGAATTCTTCAAGGCGTTTGACGCTCCGCATTTCAACGTGACGGCGAGCGTTGATGTGACGAAGTTACATACGCACGCCAAACGGACCGGCCAGTCGTTCTTTAAACTGTTCTTGTATGGTGCCGTCAAGACGGCGAATGCCATCCCGGAGCTTCGCTACCGCATCCGCGGCGACGAGGTCATCGAGCATGACGTCGTGCATCCGTCCTTTACTGTCATGATGGATGATGACGTCTTCAATTTTTGCACGGCAACGTATAAAGACGCGTTTCTGGACTTCATGGAAGAAGTGACGGCCCGGATGAGCGGAGCGAAACGGGAAGTCGTTGTCGGCGACGATGAGCCGGACAGTCTGCTTTACATCACGAGCGTGCCTTGGGTCACGTTCACGAGCATCAGCCACCCGACACACGACCAACAGCATGATACGGTGCCGCGCATCGCCTGGGGCAAATTCACGGAGACCGGTGACCGGATGACGATGCCGCTCTCGGTCCAAGCCCACCATGCCCTCGTCGATGGCGTCCATGTCGGTCGCTATTACGAATTGTTGCAAGCGTGGCTTGACGACTTGAGTGACTTGGAAGTTCAAACCCCAGAGGAGAAGGGGCTCGACGAAGCGATTCGTCTCCGCGAGAACGGAGAGCTCGAACGGGCAAAGCAGCTGTTGCTCATGTTGCTCCGTCAAGACGAGAAGAACCCACGCCTGCATGCCCATTGCGCCTGGTGTTATGATTCGCTCGGAGAAGAACGGCAAGCCGTCCCGCATTATGAACGGGCAATCCGGCTCGGCCTCGCCGGCGAAGAGCTCCGGGAGACGTATATCGGACTCGGCAGCACGTATCGGGCGCTCGGCCGCTATGAGGACGCTGAGGCGTTGTTCGCCAAGGCGATCGAACAGTTCCCAGACATCGGGGCGCTCAAAGTATTTCAAGCGATGACCCATTATAATCTCGGACGCCACAGTGAGGCGACCGGTACGTTGCTCGAACTGCTCGCAAGCCCGGAGCCGGATGACAGCATTAAACGGTATCGTCGCGCCATCGCGTTTTATGCGCGTAACTTGGACGAGACGTATGATTAAGGAGAACCGAATGATCACACTGCAACCGATTACAGACCAAAACTGGTATCCATGCTGTCAACTCACTCTGACTGACGCACAACAAGCGTATATGGAACCGAATGCGATTTCCTTGCTGCAAGCAGTGTACGAGCCGACGCTCGAGGCACGCGCCATTTATGAGGACGAGACGATAGTCGGCTTTCTTATGTACAACACGGCACTCGAAGAGTTGGATGCACGCTGGGTATATCGCATCATGGTCGACCACGCGCACCAAGGGAAAGGGATCGGGCGCCAGGCGACCGAACTCATGTTAGAAGAGATGGCGCAACTCGGCACCGAACCGATCGTCGTCGGCTACCATCCTGACAATATCGGCGCGCATCGCTTATATGAAAGGTTGGGCTTTGTCGATGAAGGCAATCGCTTCGGGCGGGAGATGGCGGTCATTCGCCGTGCATGACAAGACGAGGCAACTCGTCTTTTTTTTGAGACAAATTGATTGACCCATCAAATTTAGCGTGTTATATTTATCTCGAATTAAAGATAATGAAATTTAAAGTATTGTTTTCTCTCAGCAGAGGAGGGGAACAGATGAAACAATCCAACACATTAAAAGCCATCACGGTGTTGCTTCGGGCCTCGCAATCGATTCAAGACGTGGTCAAGCATGAAGTCGCCGAGTACGGGCTGAATCCGACCGAGTTCTCGGTCCTGGAATTGCTGTACCATAAAGGCGACCAACCGATTCAAATGATCGGCAAAAAAGTATTACTGACGAGCGGGAGCATGACGTATATCGTCGACCGGCTCGAAGCGAAAGGTTACTTGATTCGCAAAGCGTGTCCGAGCGACCGTCGCGTCACGTATGCGGCACTGACTGAGGAAGGACAGACACTCATGTCATGCATCTTTCCAGCCCACGAAAAACGAATGGACGAGTTGTTCGATGGACTCGAACTAAATGAAACGATCACTCAATTGAAGACGATCGGCAAACGCGCCGAAGCGTCAAAAATTTTTTAATTAATTATCTCGAAATCAAGATTTTGAAGGAGCGATTTTAATGAACCATGTAAAAGGTATTCACCACGTGACGGCGATTACGAGCAGCGCCGAGAAGAACTATGACTTCTTCACGAACGTCCTTGGGATGCGTCTCGTCAAAAAGACGGTCAACCAAGACGACATTCAGACGTACCACTTATTTTTCGCCGATGACAAAGGCAGCGCTGGAACAGACATGACGTTCTTTGATTTCCCGGGCATCCCAAAAGGCGTGCACGGGACGAACGAGATCGCCAAGACGTCGTTCCGCGTCCCGACCGACGAGGCGCTCACGTATTGGGAACGTCGCTTCAATCGCCTCGGCGTGAAGCATGAAGGCATCACCGAGCAGTTCGGCAAGAAAACGCTCGCGTTCGTCGACTTTGACGAACAGGCGTACCAGCTCATCTCGGATGAGTTCAACGTCGGCGTCGCGTCAGGCGAACCGTGGCAAAACGGCCCGGTCCCGCTCGAGTACGCCATCACGGGCCTCGGTCCAATCTTCATCCGTATCGCGGACTTTACGTATTTCAAACAAGTGATGGAGCAAGTCATGTTGTTCGAAGAAATCGGGCAAGAAGGTGACGCGCATCTCTTTGAAGGAGGTGAGGGTGGAAACGGAGCGCAAGTCGTCGTCATTCATGACGAAACGTCACCAGTCGCGCGCCAAGGGTTCGGAACCGTGCATCACGTCGCTTTCCGTGTCGATGACCGCAGTGTCCTCGATGAATGGACGGCACGCTTGCAACAGTTCGGGTTACCGACGTCAGGCTATGTCGACCGCTTCTTCTTCGAATCGTCTTATGCACGAGTCGCGCCGCAAATCCTGTTCGAATGGGCAACGGACGGACCAGGATTCATGGGCGATGAACCGTATGAGACGGTCGGTGAAAAATTGTCACTCCCGCCGTTCTTAGAACCGAAGCGGGAACAGATTGAAGCGATGGTTCGACCGATTGATACGGTCAGAAGCACAAAAACGTTTGAGAAAGAATATGAGGGCATGAAATGAGCTTTTTAAATCGTTTGTTCGGTAAACAAGAGGAACCAACCAACTCACAAGGAGGAACTAACATGTTGAAAATTGGAATCGTACTCGGATCGACTCGTGAAGGACGTGTCAGCCCGCAAGTCGGAGAATGGGTGAAAGAACTCGCGGACAAACGCGGTGACGCCAACTATGAAATCATCGATATCGCAGACTATAGCCTCCCGCTTCTCGGCGAGCCAGGCGGCGACGCAACAGGTGCCGGCGCATGGTCTGAGAAAATCGCGGAGATGGACGGCTTCGTCTTCATCGTCCAAGAATACAACCACTCGATCACAGGTGCGCTCAAAAACGCCCTCGACTACTTACGCAACGAATGGCATAACAAAGCAGCCGGCATCGTCTCATACGGTTCGGTCGGCGGTGCGCGTGCGACGGAACACTTACGCGGCGTGTTGAGCGAGCTCTTGATCGCCCACGTCCGTGTCCACCCAGCGCTCTCGCTCTTTACAGATTTCGAGAACGGCACACATTTCGCACCGAAAGACGTACAAGTCCAATCGGTCAACGACATGCTCGACCAGCTCGTCCCATGGACAGAAGCGATGCAGACGGTCCGCACGAAAGCGGCAGAAGCTGCGAACAACTAAGTATTTGGCCAGCCTTTAAACAGGCTGGTTTTTTTGTGCGCTTTTTTTAAGGGTCGTGTAAAGTTGGAGTAGAAGAAGGGGGAATGAGCATGTGGGCTCGGAAAATTGTCGCGGCGTCGCTCACGGCCCCGATTTATGCACTCTTGTTGGCGTGTTGGGTCGTCATCCCGCAATATCCGGACAGCGGTGGGGTGAGCGATACGGTGAATGGGCTATTGATGTTGACGGCCGCCTATCTGGCAGTTAGTTTCCCGGTCATCGTCACGTACGGCGTGTTCACGTCGGTGTTCAGCGATTGGGTGACACGCCGGATGTCGAAGCGGTTCGGGCCGCTCGTTTCGTTTGGGTTACATATCGGGTTCGGGCTCGTCTTGCTCTGGCTCAGTTTAGGGGCGGCGCTATTATATTGGGCGATTGATCGCTACTTGACATATAAGGGCTGTCGGTTCGGAACAAGGCAGGTGTGGTCGAGTCTCGTCATCCCCGTCGGTGTCATAGTGACGGCTGTTGGCGTCGTCTATTTGATTGGTGTGATGCAAGACGTGATGCATCGGTTACACGGGTGAAAGTTGGCAGGATAGGGAACAAAGAAAAGACATGTTTGTAGAGTTGAAGGAGGAATCGTGATGAAATGGATGATTTATGGGGCGAACGGATATACTGGTGAGTTGATTGCCCGGCAAGCAGTAAAAGAAGGGATGACACCGGTGCTCGCGGGTCGACGTGCGGACGCAATCGCCAAGCTCGGGGAAGAGCTCGCGTGTGAGACGCGCGTCTTTAACTTGTCGTTCGATAAGGCGACACGCCAATTGGAAGACATCGACCTCGTGCTACACTGTGCCGGACCGTTCGCCGATACGAGTCGGCCGATGGTCGAGGCATGCCTCGCTACGAAGACGCATTATTTGGATATTACCGGGGAAATTGAAGTGTTCGAATACATCCACTCGAAGAAACGGGCCAAACTCGCACAAGAGGCCGGCGTGTTGCTTTGTTCGGGTGTCGGCTTCGACGTCATCCCGACCGACTGTGTGGCCCGCAAGTTGAAAGAGCTGATGCCGGACGCGACGAATCTAGCCCTTGGCTTCTCGGCGGCCGCCGGTATCTCACGCGGGACGCTGAAAACAGCCATCCGCGGACTCGGGTCGAGCAGTGCCGAACGGAAAGATGGCGAACTGACACCATTCCCGCTCGGGGCGAAACGCCGTCACATCGATTTCGGACGCGGCAAGAAAACGGCACTTGCGATTCCATGGGGGGATGTCTCGACCGCCTATTATACGACTGGTATCCCGAACATCACGACGTGGGTCCCGGTCCCGACGGCTTACGCTTACGGGGCGCGTCTCTTATCTTGGTTCGGCCCGATTCTTGGTAGCGACGCGGTGCAAGGAAAGCTGCTCCGTTACGTTGATGAGCACGTGAGCGGACCGGATGAGTCGGAGCGGGAGCAATCATCGACGTATGTCTGGGGCGAGGCGACGGACGCTTCGGGTCGCAAAGTGATCGTTCGCATCAAGACGGCGAGCACGTATGCCTTCACCGTGTACGGCGCACTTGAGGTCGTGAAGCGTCTTGTCGGATCGGGCCGGGTCATTCCAGGCAGCTTCACACCGGCGATGCTGTTCGGGTCGCACTTCATCGAAGAAATCGAAGGATCGTCGTCATTTGTCGTCGATGAGGTCCGGCTGTAACGGAATCACAATCTGTTCGCAATCGAAGTGTGGTAAACTCAGGGGAGATTAGTGGGGAGGGAACGAGATGAGACGCTTAGAACTAGCCAGGCGAATCGAACGCATCAAAGCGGAAGGGACGTCTGCCTATATTCGGCATCGTAAACAGACCCCTCCCTATGAAGGTTCGGAATTGATTGTTGAAAACAAGGGCCACGTCTTCCGGATGGGCAATACGAGTTTCGCGGTCGGCTTCGGGTTGAATCGACCGACCAGTTTTTACGATTTGCACCAGATGGAGAAGTGGGTGCGCGGGAAGAACGTGTCCCGCCTACATATCGAGGTCTGTCCACTCGCGGACATGTCGCTCCTTCGGTTGCTGCAAGAACGAAACTATACGCTCGACCACTTCCTCGACGTCTGGTTGCTCGACGTGGACACGTTCGTGTTTCCGGATATGGAGCATACGGTCGAACGCGTGCACGCCGATAACGTGAACGAATGGGCCCGGGCCATCGCGGCCGGCTTTGCCGAGACTGGGACGGTCATGCAAGAGACGATCGATACCGCGAAAGGCTTCTACGCGTTACCCGAAAATCAGGCGTTTCTCGTCCGCGAAGGCGAGACGGCTGTCGCCGGCGGTATTCTTGCTATCCAGGACGGGATGGGGGAATTGTTTTTGACGAGCACAATCCCAGCTTACCGAAACAAAGGTTACCAGACACAGCTCATCTTGGAGCGGATCGCCGCCGCGAAAGCTGCGGGTTGTCAGTACGTGACCGTCACAACGAAAGTCGATACGGCCTCGGGCCGCAATATGGAGCGTTTAGGTTTTATCCCGTTTTATCAGAAAGCGGTCATGAAAAGCCCGATTCTCAAATAAACAGGTCGCCCCGCGGGGCGACCTGTTGTCGTTAAAGCAAAGATTCGGCGCCGTCGACGTACACCTCGGAACCGGTGACGTGGCTCGACATGTTGCTCGCGAAGAACAACACGACGTCCGCGACTTGTTTGGCCGTGCCTGACTTGCCGGCGAGCGGCTGATTCCCTTCCGGGTACTCAATCGGGATGACGACTTCCTCAAGTAAGGCGTCATCTCGGTTCGTCGAGTCATCGATGTTCGTATCGATGGCCCCGGGACAAATCGAGTTGACGCGAATGCCGAACTGGGCGAGCTCGGCTGCAGCCATTTTGGCGAATCCGGTCTGTCCGGCTTTTGTCGTCGCATAGCCGCTGAAACCGAAGTTTTTGAAATAACGGTTCCCGTTGATGGATGACGTGATGATGATGCTGCCGCCTCGTTCCTTTAAGTAAGGGATGGCATGTTTCACCGTCAAGAACGTGCCCGTCAAGTTCGTCTCGACGACACCGTTCCAATCCTCGAGCGACAAATGCTCGATTGGCGTGATCGTCCCGTTACGACCCGCGTTCGCGAAGACAATGTCGACACGGCCGAAACGTTCGACTGTTTGTTCGTACGCCCGTTTCATCTCGTTTTCGTTCCCTACGTCGGCACTGATGCCGATGGCCCGTTCTTCTCCGATCAGGCTTGCGAGTTGCTGGGCATCTTCTAATTTTAAGTCGATGATGGCGACTTTTGCCCCCGCCTGGACGAACCGGATGACGGCGGCGCGTCCGATTCCGGATGCCGCGCCTGTGATGAACGCGACTTTCCCCGATAACAATGTATTTGAAATCATTCAATTCGCTCCTTTCAGCTTCCTGTTCTCATATTCCACCGTTCTATGAAAACTATGCTCGTTTTCTGAAAAAAAGCCGTGTCGCTTAATCCGGTGTTACATGGATTGACACGGCAATCTTGAGTTTTGCGTCCCGGTCGAGCTCCACCGTGACGACTTGACCAACTCGGAGTTCTTGCACGTCGTCCGCACTCCCGGTTACTTCGGTCTGATCATTGATTAAAATCGTCTGCAACTTCACCTCACTGCCTGAGACGTCACTCGGACCAATCATCAATTGCGGGATATCGATTTGCTCAATCCGTCCCTCGATTTGATGGTCGTCCCATGTACTAATCCAATACACTGCCACTAAACAAAGACCGATAAATGCCAGAGCAAAGATGAGTCGGGTTCTCATGGTGTTCCTCCTCTGTGTCATTCCGGTACGATGGTTTCCATTAGTTATTTACCCGGATTACAGGAATCCTATAGGGTTCTTTTGACAGGAATTTGAATCGGTGATGCGGAATAAAACAAGACAATTTGATGAGTGGAGGCGCTGACGATGATTCTAGTCGGGCTGGTTAGTTTAATCATTTCAGGATTGGTGGCGTTCGGATGGTGGACAATCGGTTTCCCGCGGCGACGCATATGGGGCGGACTGATGATATTAGGTGTCGCGTTCACCTGCTTCCCCTTCCTCCTTGTCTTGAGCGGAGAACGGTTTGGATTCAATGGCATCATCGCGGGATTGGTCGGATTATTTTGTATCGTTGCGGGCGGATTCTTCTTTCTTGTGCTCGGTTGGATTGGTCGCCCGCAGAAAATTCGAAAGGTACGGACACTCTCGGAGGACCCTGATTTGTTTTAGGATAGGTTGTCAGCCGACTCTTAGAACCCGTACAGTGAATGAAACGAACGTGAGGGAGCGATGATGTTGGGGACAAGTGAACAACCGCCGGCGTTACGGGAAGGGGACACGATTGGAATCATCACGCCCTCGTTTCCGGCACCGGTCCGTTTTCCGGAACGGTATGCGCGAGGAATTGAACAGCTAAAGCGGATGGGATTTCTCGTACGAGAAGGACGGTGCACGCACCGTTCAGAAGGATACCGCTCGGCCTCGATCCGAGAACGGGCCGAGGAGTTCAATGAGCTGCTGCGTGATGATGACGTGAAAGCGATCATCAGCACGATTGGGGGGACGAACTCGAACTCACTCTTACCGTATATCGATTACGAGGCGTTGCGACAACATCCGAAAATCATCATGGGGTATAGCGATGTCACAGCACTCCTCCTCGCCTGCTATACGGAGACGGGCGTGACGACGTTCTACGGTCCAGCCATCGTCCCGTCGTTCGGGGAATACGAGACGATGTTTGCGGACGGGGAGCGCTACGTGCGAGAGGTACTCTGTTTGGAGCGGACGGCGCCTTACACACTCGACGTTCCCCGAGAGTGGACCGAGGAGATGATCGATTGGTCGACCCAGGACCGGGAGAAAAATTTCCGCCCGAATGATGGCTGGCTCACTCTCCGAGAAGGTCAGGTTCGTGGCAAGTTGATTGGTGGGAACATGAACACGATGACCGGCTTCTTGAAGTCGGACTATTTTCCAGACATGGACGGGGTCATCCTGTTTTTAGAAGACTCGTTCAAGACGATGGCAGACGAGGAACGTTCCCTCAGTATGCTCAAACTGGGCGGAGTGTTCAATCAAATCAATGGACTCATCATCGGGAAACATGAACATTTCGATGCGGCCGGCGCACCGTTCACGTTTGAGGAGCTGTTGCTCGAAGTGCTCGGAGACGTCGACTTCCCGATTTTGACGAACGTCGATATCGGGCATACGTTTCCGTCACACGTGTTCCCCATCGGCATCGATGTCGAACTCGATGCGACGTCAGGGACAATTACATTTTTAGAGGATGGAGTGACGCGATAATGGAATTCATCACGGTCGTAGACCACCGGCGGAAGAAAGTCGGGTTGAAGTCACGCGCCGATGTGCACCGGGACGGGGACTGGCATGAAACGTTCCATTGTTGGATGACGGCCCACGACCGTCTCTTCCTGCAACTTCGAAGCGATCGGAAGGCAGATTTTCCCGGATTGTTCGATATCACGGCAGCCGGGCATTTGGCGGCCGGAGAGACCGTTCGGGACGGGGTGCGGGAGATTCATGAAGAGCTCGGGCTCGACCTGACGTTCGATCAACTGACTCCGCTCGGCGTCTTCGAAGACGTGATCGAGACAGGGACATTTTTGGATCGAGAGTTCGCCCATACATATGTCTACGCGTACGCGGGAGAACCGTTTACATTAGATGAGACGGAAGTGGGCGATGTCGTCACGGTCGATTTTGCGGCGTTCCGGTCGCTCTTGGCCGGGAAGCATGCGGAGGTTGAGTCGATCTCGGCAATCTCAGGGGAGACGCGGACCGTGACGAAGCAAGATCTCGTGCCCCATCCGACAAGCTACTGGGAGCAAGTTTTGACAGGCCTTGAAGAGTTGACTTCAAGCAATCGAGGCGGGTCTCATGATTGATTTTATTTGGCAACTGCTGAACGTATTGCTCGTGCTCGGTTTAGGTAGTCTTTTGGTTTGGTGTTTTCGCAAGTGAAGAGGGGGGAATGACGAGATGAACGTTGAACGTACAGATACACCGCTCCAGATTGAGACCGGACGGTTATACTTGCGGGCACCTCGCGCCGGGGAAGATGCCCGTATCGTCAACGAGGCGATTCGGGAGTCGCATGATGAACTGAAGCGCTGGCTTCCGTTCGCGCAAGAAGTGCCGACGTTATCCGAGACAGAAGAAAACTTGAAGCGGGCACAGGAACTCTATGTAACAGGCGAGAGTTTTCGGTATCTCATCTTTTTACGGGAGACGGGGACGTTCGTCGGGACGGTCAGCCTGTTTGGGATTGACTGGGACGTACGGAAGGCTGCAGTCGGCTATTGGCTTCACACGGAACACACCGGCCACGGTTATATGAGCGAGGCGGTCGAGGCGATCGTCCGTTTCGGATTCGCCCACTTCAGCTTCCAGCGGATTGAAATCCAATGCGAGTCGACCAATGAAGGAAGTCGAATGATTCCGGAACGGCTCGGCTTTCAGTTGGAAGGCACGCTCCGAAACGAGGACTTGTCCGCTGACGGAAAACGCTTGACGGACACGGCCGTCTACAGCATCTTACCCGGCGAACTTATACCTGCAGCGACATGATGCGTTGGGGTCCGACCGGTCCGTCGATCAAGCGGCCGGTGTCGACGAAGCCGACAGTTTGATAGAGCGAGAAGGCCGGCTCATTTTTGAGATTGACTGACAGGACGACCTCGTGTTTATCGGTGAAGTGCTCCCGGACATAACTTGGCAAGAGACGGAGCGCCGCTTTGGCGTGGCCGTTTCCTTGAGCCGGATGATTGATGGAAAACATCGAGAGCAATAACGCATCTCGCGCCTCCGTGTAAGAGGCGACCCGTTCCGTGTCGTGGAGCAAAAAGAAGCCAACGGGCTCATCGGTCGTGATGACGACAGGGTACACCCCGTCTGGCAACTGCGAATCGAGATCTGTTGGGAGCGTCGTATACTTCTCTTGGTCGAGCGGTAGGGAAAATGTCTCCAAGACAGGCCAATGGGCGTCACGGAGTGGTTCGAGTTTGATTGACATCCGGATTCCTCCTCGGTGTAAGTTGACTCTTCTAGTATACTGAACTCTAACTCGAAAGGAACTGAGCACGATGGCGAGACCAATCATTTCTTATGTCCAAAATCCACCGCTCGCGGATTTATACCATGCCTTCATGGACGGTTTTTCTGATTATATGATTCACTTTGACATGGATGAGGCTCGATTTGAGGCGGTGTTTCTCGTCCGCGATCAAAACCAGCCATCCCGTTCCGTCGTCGCCTATGCGGACGATCGTCCTGTTGCCGTCATGTTGAGCGGCGTGGCGCACCTGGATTCGGGGTGGGTCACTCGTTGCGGTGGCTTGGCGGTCGCCCCTGGCTATCGACACCTCGGCATCGCGAACGAGTTGATGCGCCGCTTCGATGAACAAGCGATGGGCACACGCCTGCTTGAAGTCATCCAAGGGAACGAACCAGCACTCACGCTTTATGAACGGCTCGGCTATGAAACAGTTCGAGAAATTATGTACTTCCAATCTGTACCGACCGAGACGGAGGCGTCGCTCGAACCGGAACCGATCACCGAGCTATTCGAGACGTATTATCCGTCTGCGACCCACCGACCGATTTGGCAAGTCGACGTTCGTACGACCCAACAACAGGCTGAGCTTGTGCGAGTCCGTGAGGGCGAGACGACAGGAGCCCTCCTTTTCCGAGGCGATTTGCTCCTTGATGTGTTTGGTCGGGATGAAGATGCGGAATGGTTGTTGCGAGCGGCAGCAGCTTCCGGTCCGATTAAACTGACGCTCACTTCGGATCGTCCGGCCTTGATCGAGGCAGCCCGCCGACTCGGATTCGTGCAGGACGCCATCGCTCAATTCGAGATGGTCAAACCGGGAGGTATCGTGTGATGCATCGTTTCTTGCCCGTCCTGATGGTGCTGCTGATTGTCGGGAATTTGTTCACAATCCTCGGACTGACGACGAACTTATCATCAGCCAGCACCCGGTTCTTTTTAATCGGTGGCCCGGCCTTGACCGTCTGCGCCGCCCTCAGTATTGTCATAATCGTATTGAAACGAAAACGGTGACCGCGATAGGACATATGAAGTTTGAGTGAAGTTTGTGGAGGGTCGACTCACCGTTTTGACATGTTCGACATACAAATGAAATGCTTCATATATTGAACTTTTCAAACATGGATGCTATATTCGCACTTGTAGCTTTTTATATAGCTAGCGAATCATCCTATTTGGAGGTTTTTATCAATATATGTGGAAACAACTACTCGTAACCGTCGGTACAGGCGTCCTGATTTTTTCAGGGACTTCAGCCGTATCGGCGGATCAACTTACCCCGCAAGACCTCGTCAAGGCGACGAAATCGCTCGAACAGACCGAACAGCGGCTTCATACCTCAAAACAATCGGTCGCGAAAGCCAAACGCCGCGCTGAAGCGGTGGAAGCAAAAAAGAACGCGATACAAAAGAAGATTGATCGTGCCAACGCGAAACTCGCGTCATACGAGACGGCGCTGAATCCCGAGACGGATGATCCATCCCTGTTCAAACAAGTGCTATCGACTGTGCTTCCGAGCGCGAAAGCGGAAGCGGCGGCATCTGAAAAGACCGAGGCTGACTTGAAAGAGAAACAAGCGGCGACGACTCGGTCGTTAGAAAAATTAGAGAACGAACAGGCCAAAGTGGACGCAGAGCACAAGAAGGCCCGCTCGACCCATTCAGCCGCCTACAAGCAATTGAAACATCGGGCCGCCGAGTTGAAAGATTTGAAACGACAAGCGGCAGCGTTAGCGCCTGAGAAGTTCATGATGCCGGCGACCGGTCGTCTGTCACAAGGCTATGGCGCTGCGAGCGGACAGTTCGGGTACACGTTCCATAACGGACTCGATATCGCCGCGAACGTCGGCACACCGATTTACGCGGCCGCGGCCGGAACGGTCACCGACGTCAAGTCAGGTGGTCCTTACGGCAAGCACGTCTTCATCGAGCACGAAATCGATGGTCAGAAATGGACCACGGTCTACGCGCACATGCATAAAATCGAAGTGAAAAAAGGACAGGCGTTGCTCCAAGGCGAAGGCATCGGCCAAATCGGCAACACCGGTAACTCGTCAGGTCCTCACCTCCATTTCGAAGTGCATAAAGGCGAATATGCCTACTCATCCAGTTCGGCCGGAAACACGGTCAACCCGATGGACGTCGCCGAAGTACTCGGTGGCGCGTCGCCCATTAAAGCCACTTATTGACGCAACGAAATTCGTTGCGTCATTTTTTGTGTCATTTCTTCAAGCCTGCTCATCATGTGTCGTTCGCAGTTCGAACAGCTTTTGGAACGCCTCGTCGCGGTCGAACGTGCTGAACCAGCGAAAGTCGTCGTGGTCGAGAATCCGGTAATGTTGACTGACCATATTCTGTTGAATCCGATATTTCCCTTGATGCTCGATCGTCGTCCACCAGACGTGTCCGCCCAACGTCTTCGTCGCCAACGTTGGATCGGTATGCGCGACGAGGCGGATGAACTCGATCGGATGGTCGCCAATCAATGAGTGCAGATAGGGACTTTGATTGAACAAGGCGCAGATGGCGACGGTCGTCGTCCAGTTCGCGTTCAGGCGTCGCTTCTCGATTTGAATCAATGTCTTTTTTGAGATACCGACGAGCGTACAGAGTTCTTCTTGGGATAATCCTTGTTCCGTCCGAATCAGTTTGAGTTTGCTGGAAATCAGCTCAGAAAACGTTTCTTTTGTATGCATAAATTCTCCTAAGATGTATTTTTACACATCGTATCATGTGGCTTGAAAACAGGGAAGATATAGGATGGGGAAAACAGCTGTTTATGGTCATGAAAAAGCGGAAGGAGATGGACTCCTTCCGCTCACGCAATGGCCTAAGTTATTCTCGTGTCGGGTCGTGATTGCCTTCGCTATCAGCAATCGTATCCGAGCTCCCGAAATCCTCGACTTGGCTGAAAGCGTCGGTGCTTTGGCCAGGCTCGTCCGTCCCATCGAGCTGTTTGCGGGCGGCTGTCTCGGACGGGTTGAGCACGTCTTCTTCGACCGGGCGTTCACGGTCGGTCTGATGCTCGTCTTCTTCTTGTTCACGCGCATGCTTGATGCAGAGTGTCGCTTCCGGGATCACCTCTAGGCGGTCCAACTCGATGTCTTGCCCGCACACCTCACACTTTCCATACGTGCCTTTCTCGATGGCGAGCAGTGCCTTGTCAACATCACTCAAAAAGTCTTCATCGAGCTCCGTGAGCGCTTGATCGCGTTCACGCAAAAAGAGCTCTTCCCCGGAATCGGCCGGGTGATTATCATAGTGCGACAGTTCCCCTTCGTCATATACCTCTTCCCGATTTTCCATATATCCTTCGGTCTTCGCTTTTTCTTTTAATAGACGCTCCTTGAACGTATCGATCTGCTTCTGTGTCAACATACGGTTCACTCTCCAGTTCTGTTTTCATTAGTATTAGCATTTCCCATTTTGAGTCGTGACAAACCTTCCCGTCGGCGGGGTCCGTTTCTAAACGATTCGGAAAACGGGTATGATGACAGAGAAGGAACGAATTAGGCGAAGGAGGAATTAGGACGATGAGAAAAGTAGAAGTCATCCCATATGACCCGATATGGGCGACGAAATTCGAAGAAGAGGCGGCCAAGCTCAAGCGATTGTTCGAAGACGAACTCGTCGCGATTCATCACATTGGCAGTACGTCGGTTCCCGGGCTCGACGCGAAGCCGATTATCGACATCATGCCGGTCGTGCGGCAAATCGAGCGAATCGACGACTGGATCGGTCATATGGAAGCGCTCGGTTATCGGAGTTTTGGCGAACACGGCATCCCGAGACGCCGTTTCTTTGCGAAAGGCGAGGAGGTTCGGACTTTCCACGTCCATATGTTCGAGGACGGGGATGACGGCGTCATCCGGCATCTCGCCTTTCGTGACTACTTGGTCACATTCCCGGACGTGCGGGACGAGTATGCGGCGCTCAAGCAGCAGTTGGCGAGCCAACATCCGGACGATATCGAAAGTTACATCCAAGGGAAACAAGACTGGGTATCGGCGACGGAGCGGGCGGCTACAATATGGTATGGATCCAGAAAACAAATTTGAAACCTTTTTCCATTTCCCCTCGTAAAGAATGGTAATTATTTAAGGGGGGAACGGAATGAAACAATTTCTTGGCAAGTGTATCGAGTACGCGTTCGTCGCCGTCGTGTTCGTGGGTTTGTTTTTCGGACTGCGTTACGGAGTCAGTCACTTCGTCTTAACAGCCGAGGAGTCTTATTTCTATGTCTTTCTCGGCACCGCGTTTATCGTCTTTCCGGCCTCGCTATTCGTAGGTTACTGGCTGGCCCGTCCCATTCAGCGCCGTTTGAGCGGAAGAGAGACCGTCAGTTCGAACCACACGTTGCGCGGGTATGAAAAACCGCACGGGGTCACTGAGACACGAGACTATGGGAACGAGGGATCGGGATCGTTATGATGCAGTTGAAACGAACCGGCGATGCGGCATTGATTGCGACGTTGAACCGTCCCATCCATGAGCATCATCTTCAACTCGCACCGGCTTTCTTTGCATCTTACGATCACGCGGCGATGGAAACGGCGTTTTCGGAGATGATGGCACGGGACGATTATCATTTCTTCACGGCAGAGGTCGATGCTGACGTCATCGGATACGTCTGTTTTCAAGAGCGGGTGAGTGAGGCGAACGCATTTCGGCAAGCAGTGCGCACGCTGTACGTGCATCAAATCAGTATTAACCCGGAAGCGAAGCGAAAAGGGTATGGACGTTTGATCATGGATGAAGTGGAACGCTTTGCCATCACGCACGGGTTCCCATCTATCGAATTGGATTATTGGTCGGTGAACGAAGCGGCTGCGGCTTTTTATGAACAGGTCGGATTCCGAGCGAAACGTCAAGTCGTCGTGAAGCAGCTGTAGAACGGAGAGACCGGCCATCCTGTTCCACGGGACATTCGATTTCTTGAGCGCGGGAGATACGGTACCGGATTTTGTGCCAGCCATCTCATCGGCACTTTTGATTGGTCTCGTGCTCGTCTTGGCACGCCGCTATGATGCGCAATTTTTGAAAGTGGAATGAGGAGGATTTGATGGAGACAGTCATTTTAGTCATCGGTGTCATCGGGACGATTTCGCTCATGTTATTCATGTCGAACCAATGGTTGGGTTATGGCAAAGGCAACATCGTCATGACGCTAGACGAGCATTATACGAATCTGAATGAGTATGTGCCGGCAATCTTGACGAAACTGTATGAAGACGGGAAGTCGGCCCATTATCTCGGCGACCGGAAGTTTGAAGTGGACGGGAAACGCTACGTCCTCGTCGAGCGGACCGTCCCGATTGGTCGGGTTCCGACACAACAGACGGTGCTCATGCCGGACAAACAATAAGCCGCGCCTCAGGCGCGGCTTATTTTATTTGACGGCCGGGGGACCGAACACACCGGCGTGATAGTCGCGGAACGCTTGGCGAATCTCATCCTCGGTGTTCATGACGAACGGGCCGTGAGCGATATAGTCTTCTCGAATCGGTTTGCCTGAATAGACAAGCAGTTTCGTGCGTGACGTTGCTTTTATGCGGAGTCCGCTCTCACCCTCGGCCGTCTCGTCGAATGTGAGCGTCGCTACGTGTGTTTTCTCGAGCGGTGTCGCGGACGTCCCGAGTTCGACCGAACCGGCGAGCATATAGACGAAGGCGTTATGGTTCACGGGGATGACGTGCTCATAGACTTCACCTTCCTTTAAGGTGACTTCACTCATCGTGATCGGGACAAGGCTGTCCATCGGGCCTGTCGCACCGGCGACCTCACCCGAATAGACACGGACTTGTCCACCGTCGATCGGCACGACCGGGGCGTCTTCGACGTACACGTTTTGATAAGACGTCGTCGTCGTTTTGAGCGCTTTCGGTAAATTGAGCCATAGTTGCAGCGTATGAATCAAGTCATCAGCAACGGCCTCCTCGGCGTGTCGGGCCGCCCAGCCCGCGTTCATGTACTGGACGTCTCCGGCATCTAAAATCGAATGGCCGCCATGGTTGTCGATATGTTCGAGTCGTCCGTCAATCACGTAGGTGATCGTTTGGAAACCGCGATGCGGGTGGTCCGAGAACGTGCCACGTTTGAACCAGTCCTCGGCCATCAAGATGAACGGGTCGAACTCGTTTTTTCGCTCAGGGGGCAAGACCCAACCTTGTTGTACGTGTGGATATCCAGGTTGCTTATAAGCGACGGGCCAATGTGTGGCGACGTCGCGCTCGAATCGTTTCGTCATCGAATTCTCTCCTTTACATCGTTTGCTGTCATTGTCGCATAGCGACCGATGGATACTTCCTGATTTTGCCTAGAAAACGTGCAAAGACAGACCGGTTCATACCGGTCTGTCTTTAGGAAGGGGGTTAGCCCTGTTGCTTATTGAATAAGTCGTGCCACCGTTCGGCATCGGCGCGGAGCAGTTTGAAGTGTGACCCTGTCAACGTATTAGTCAAAAAGACATCGTCTCCGCTATAGCTGACATCGAACGTCTGCGCACAAATACCTTCGAAGACGGTCAAATAGGGAGTCGGGGCCGGGGTTCCGGCCGTGGCGACAGCTTTTGAACGATCGATCGCTTGAAACACGAATTGGACGGCCTCGGCATTGGCGTGATGCAAGAACGATGCGTCCTTGGACTCCGTTCCGAGCAGCGCCAAGTCATGTGTCACGACATGCCGGCGGTGGGCAAATTGTTGTCGCATCTTCGTTTTCAACCGATCGCCGCGAAGCAACGTCTCTTCTCGATAGGTGATTGAGACGACTTGTTTATGCGGTTTCCCGTCACGGATGAACGAAAAGCTGAACAAAGGATAACGCTCATTCGGGATGAGTGTCGTCGGGAGCGTGCTCGCTTGACGAGCGCCAAGCATGCGGTCGAACCTCGCGTCTTTCGGTCGAAGCACATCCCCATATAAGGTTTGATCAGATGACAAATGAAGCCCGTATTGTTTTGTATCTTGAGACACCTCGGTACCTAAGGCGAGGGAGAGGAAAGGTTGGCGCGATGCTTCGTTAATCGGCAACGTGACCGTCTCATATGTTTCCGGGGATTCGAACGTGAATTCGAAAGAGCCATTGAACGGCATCGTCACGTGAACGAGCGTCTGATCGAGCCCGCTCCGTTTCGGATATGGCTCGTTGCCGACGGGTTTAGTCATTTCCTCTGTGAAATGGATCCGTTCGTGCGGTTGGGCGTTTCGTAGTTTTGACGTTGCCGAAGACGGGACAGCGTGGTCACGATACGCAATGAGACTGTTCGGCAACGTGTCGATTTGTTTCATATACGTGATCGTCTCGGCTTGGCACTGGACGTAGGCTTGATTGTCCACTTCAAAAAAAGTGGCGGTCGGAAAGACATCGGTCGAGGATGTCGTGATCAGCGGTTGGGTCAATGTGACCGTCCCGATCAAGTGACGTTCTCCGTCAGGAATACGGGATAGCGCGTCCTCTGGATAACAAGCATCGAGGACGTTCGTCCGATCGGACTCGGTCATTTCGATTTGTTGTCCTGATGGCAGGGTAGCGCGACCTTGATAGTACTCTGGAGCTGTATGTAAACGAAAGGCATGTTCTTCTTCACATCCAAAAAGGACGAACAACATGGCGAGCGTACAAAGAATCAAGTACTTTTTCACGGGGGTGCACTCCTTTGATGATTAACTTTCATCATTTTAGCACCATTTTTTTGTGACTTTAGTCTTAGGAAAATTAATGTGTTTTTTTAAAAAAAAATCAAAAAACCCGCTCAACTTGAACTGAGCGGGCTTGTTTTACACTTATGGATATGAAATGGAATTTCACTCTTGTGAACATGTCGATTTTTGACGAATGAACCGTTGAATGGCCACGTTCTTGAAAATGATGAAACTATTTAAAAAATCAAGGATGGAACCAATCAGGGTTTATTTGTTTATTTTTACCTTCAATCGACGTCGCGGCCGCGGGCTGCCTTCAAAATTTCGAACCATTCCTCACGGGTGAGCTCGATATCGAGCGCGCCGACGGCGGTCTTGACTCGGTCAATTTTCCCAGATCCGACGATCGGCATGATCTTGGCAGGGTGTTTCAAAAGCCATGCGTAAACGACTGCATCGATGCCGCTCGCTTTATGGCGGTCACTGATGTCTTCGAGTTTCTCGCGAAGCGGCGCATACTGTGACTCGGTGAACAGTTGACCGCCGGCGAGCGGGCTCCACGCCATGAGCGGCATCCGCTTCTCGTGGCATAGGTCGACAGAACCATCTTCGAAGTGTTTCAGTTGCATCGGTGAAAGTTCGAGCTGATTCGTCACGAGTTGGAACGGTAAGCGTGACTGGAGCAACTGTTGGGTTGCCGGTACGTGGTTCGAGACACCGAACGTCCGGACTTTTCCACTTCGTTGTAACGTAATGAATGCCTCAGCGACTTCGTCCGGGTCCATGAGCGGATCGGGACGATGGATCAACAGCGTGTCAATCTGGTCGATGGCGAGCTCTTTGAGTGAACGCTCGGCTTGATGGATGATATGCTCTTTCGTCGTATCATAATGGTTGATTGTTTGGCCTGGGTTGAAAGAACCTGTCAGTTTAATGCCAGTCTTCGTCACGATCTCGATTTGATCGCGAAGTGAAGGATTGAGGCGAAGTGCTTCCCCGAATAGTCCTTCACATGTATAGCCACCGTATATATCGGCGTGGTCGAACGTCGTGATTCCAAGTTCGATACATTGCTCGATGAACGTGAGACGTTCCTGCGGGCTCATATCCCATTCAGCGAGACGCCACATGCCGTGGATGATCCGTGAGAATGATAAGTCTTCTGTCAGTTCGATACGTTGCATGATTGATTCCTCCTCATTGTCTGTCGCTTTCATTATAGAGATAATCGGGGGATGCGTCACTTATTGGGCGTATCGGACGGACGCGGACCGAGTCAAATGAAAGTGATTTCAGTTATGATAGGAAAGAGATGAACCGAAAAAGAGGAGTGCTCTATGAATCATTATGAACAATATGCGGGCGTCACGTTTGAGCAACACGGGCAAGACACGCGTGTGACCGCCTATCATCCTGACCTCGAACTGCACGGGATCGGGCGCAGTGCTGCCGTGTTCCGCATAAAATCTACACGACTCGTCATTAAAGTGTTTTTCCCTGGCTATACGCACATCGCGGCCGAGGAAGCCGTGATCTATCGGAAGCTCGAGGGATTGCCACAATTCCCGGGTCTGTACGAAGCGGGTCCGAACTATATCGTCATCGACTATATCGAAGGGAAGACACTGTTTGAATGTTTGATTGAAGGCATTTGGATCGACCCCGCGTACATCAAGCAAGTCGATGAGGCGCTCATAGCGGCCCGGCGACTCGGGTTGACCCCGTCCGATGTCCATTTGCGCAACCTCATCCTCACGCCGGACGGCCGACTCTATTTGATTGACTTGGCGCGATTCCGACAAGGGCAACAAGTCGATCACCAATGGGAAGATTTGAAGCGGATGTATCGGCTCTACCGCCTCCGTTTCATGCCGAAGCGGTATTCGGAGCGCTGGTTGAACGGTGTCGCCTACCTATATCGTACGTTCGTGAACGACCCGAGACGTTAGTCGACGGTCGTTTTTCTTTTGAAGATTAGGGAACAACAGTAACGTATTGTCGTTGTGTAGTCATTCAAAAGGAGGACGAATACATGGCTCATCGAATTTATGCGAACGAACTGGAAACGTTGCACGATTGCGTGGAGACGTGCAATTACTGTCTTGAATCTTGTCTCGAGGAACATGACGTGAAGATGATGGTCGACTGTATCCGACTCGATCGTGAGTGCGCTGCAATCTGTTCATTCCTCGCTGAGGCGATGACACGGGATTCGGCGTTCGTACCGGAACTGGCCCGGGCTTGTGCGGTCGTCTGTAAGGCGTGTGCCCAAGAGTGTGAGAAACATAAGCACGAACATTGTCAGGAATGTGCGCGCGTCTGTTTCGAGTGCGCATCGATGTGTGACCGTTTGGCAGCCTAAGGTAAAAAAGTCAGTCGAAACGGCTGACTTTTTTTGTGGCAGCAAATCGTTACGTGTATTTTGAAATTGAGATAAGTATAATAAAGAAAACTTATAGAAAGTATGGTGTCCTCATGATTCGCAACTGCCGTCGAGACGACCTTCAAGCCGTTTTACATATTTACAATGACGCAATCGTCAACAGTACAGCTGTTTACCATTACGAGCCGGTGACGCTTCAAAATCGCGTCGCTTGGTACGAAGACAAAAAAGCGTCCGGGCTCCCGATCATCGTTTGGGAGGAAGGCGATGTCGTCATGGGCTTTGCCACGTTCGGCCCGTTCCGTCCATGGCCGGCCTATCATTATACGGTCGAGCACTCGGTGTACGTGCATCCCGGCTATCGGGGGAAAGGGATCGGGAATAAATTGCTCCGTGAAATCATCCGCATCGGTGAAGAACGGGAAGTGAAGACGATGATTGGTGGTATCGATGCCGCCAATATCGCGAGCGTCAAAGCCCATGAAAAGTTAGGATTCGTCCATTCAGGCACGATTAAAAAAGCCGGATACAAGTTTGGCAAATGGCTGGACTTATCGTTTTATCAGCTTGATTTGAAAGGCCCCGAGACTCCGCAAGAAGGCTGACCGCTAGCTGTCGAACTTCTAAAATTGCGGTATACTGGGAACAGTGTATCGAATGGAGGAATCAGTATGACAGAACTACCGAATTGCCCAAAATGTCAGTCGACTTATGTGTATGAGGACGGGAGCTTGCTCGTCTGTCCGGAATGCGCCTACGAGTGGTCGCCGAGCGAGGTAGCCGAAGCGGAAGCAGACGCGCAAATCAAAGATGCGAACGGAAATGTGCTCCAAGACGGGGACACAGTCACGGTCATCAAAGATTTGAAGGTGAAAGGGACGTCGCTCGTCGTCAAACAAGGCACGAAAGTGAAAGGGATCCGTCTCGTCGACGGGGATCATGACATCGACTGCAAGATTGAGGGCTTTGGCGCGATGAAGCTCAAATCGGAGTTTGTGAAAAAAATTTAAAAAAAGCGTGTTGATCCGTTCGCGGACCAACACGCTTTTTGCTGTTTATGAGAAAAATGGTTTGTATTCCCGGCGTTCGTGCATGACGGATACCCACTGGAGCGTCGTGAACTCCTCGAGCACCCACTCGCCGTTGAAGCGGCCAAGACCCGAATCTTTCTCTCCGCCGAACGGCAAGTGCGGCTCGTCGTTCACCGATTGGTCGTTGACGTGAATCATCCCGGTCTCGACTTGGCGGGCGAACTCGGTCGCACGGTAAATCGAACCGTGGACGGCACCGCTCAGTCCGTATGGCAACTCATTCGAGATATGGAGCGCCTCGGCGTCGTCCTTGAACGACAGAATGACGGCGACCGGTCCGAAAATCTCATTTTTCGCAAGTGGCATGTCGTTCGTGACACCGCTCACGACGGTCGGCTCGAGCACGTTCCCGTCAGCGTTGCCGCCGACCTGGAGCGTCGCACCGGCGTCGACCGTCTGCTTGATTTGATCGAGGATGCGGTCGACTTGGTCGTGGTCGATGAGCGGCCCGACTTGTGTATCCGATTCGTTCGGGTTGCCGAACTTCAAGGCACGGACTCGCTCAACGAATTTTTTGAGGAATTCATCGTGAATCGACTCGGCGACGAGGATTCGGTTCGTCGACATACAGATTTGCCCTTGGTGATAGAATTTCGAATAGACGGCCGATTCCACGGCACGGTCAATGTCGGCGTCGTCTAAGACGACGAAGACGTTATTCCCGCCGAGTTCGAGCGCTGTCTTTTTCAACAGGCGTCCGGCCTTCTCGGCGATCCCTTTGCCGACCTCGGTCGAACCGGTGAACGAGATGAGTTTTGGCACCGGGTGCTCGACGATGGCGTCCCCAATCTCCGAACCGCGACCGACGACGATGTTCAAGACGCCTTTCGGAAGACCCGCTTCTTCAAATAGCGAGGCGAAGAGGAGACCTCCTGTGACCGGTGTCGCCGTCGCTGGTTTGACGACGACGGTGTTCCCCGTCGCGAGGGCGGAGACGATTGAGCGGACCGCGAGGTGGAACGGGAAGTTCCATGGACTGATGACGCCGATGACGCCGAGCGGTTTCCGATAGACCCGGTTCTCTTTGTTCGGGACGATTGAAGGCTTGATGAGCCCGTCCATCCGGAACGGGAATGTCGCCGCTTCCTTGATGATCGCCATCGAGGCTAAAAATTCGCCTTCTGCTTTGATGCGCGTGCTGCCCGACTCTTTGACGAGCCAGTCGATGATGTCATCTTTATGCTGCAACGTCACTTCGGCGAACTTCTCAATCAAGGCCCGGCGATTTTGTGGCAGCATCGTCGCCCATTCGGTTTGTGCTTCTTTCGCAACGGCATAAGCCTTGTCGAGATCAGACTCGTCGGCCGACCGGATGGAGAACAATGTCTCATCCGTGAACGGGTTGGTGTTATCGATCGATTTGTCGCTTGACCCTTCGACCCATTGGCCATCAATGTACATCTTTGTAAAATCGGTATGCATATTCAAACACTCCTTTATCTTTTTGCTTCACCTTAAGAAGTATTCACCTGATTTGAAAAAATAAACCTCTCGATGCGCAACTAACTTGTTTTACAAAGTAGTTGCAATTGGTAGTGCCTTCCATTACTATTGTGTATAACAAGTTAGTTTAACGAAAGTGAGGTCACGCCATGGCGATGAGTCAAATGTTAAAAGGATTGCTCGAAGGTTGCCTGTTGGCCATCATCGATAAAGGAGAGACGTACGGCTATGAGATGTCGGAGAAGTTGCAAACGTATGGCTTCACGATGGTGAGCGAGGGCAGTATTTACCCGGTCCTGTTACGGATGAAGAAAGAAGGGTGGGTCGAGACGGTCCAAAAGGCGTTGCCATCAGGGGGACCGAAACGAAAATATTACATTTTGACGGAGGCGGGGCACCAAGAGTTGCTGGCCTTCAAACAACGTTGGGCGGAAGTGTCAAGCGGCGTCGACCGCGTACTCGGAGAGGGGAATGAAGATGGAACTTTCAAAAAAGAGTCGTGATTTTTTGGATGATTTAGCGGTATATCTCATGTCGAGCGGTAAGTCGGAAGGGGAAGTGCAAGACGTTGTCGCCGAGCTGAAAGACCACCTCGAGGAGGCGGAACGCGCAGGCAAAAGCGTGGACGATGTCGTCGGCCAGAGCCCGAAAGCCTACATGCAGCATCTTGGGCGTGAGATGGCGTTCGATGGAAAAGGGTTTTTCAAAATCATCGCGATGATCATTCCGAACGTGTTCGCCTACATCATCATCGCCAACTTCATTCAAGGCGAGATGACATTCTCGACGGTCCAGTTGATTGGGTTCCCGCTCATCGCCGTCCTGTTCTTGCTGGCCGCCTCACAAGCGTTCCGCCACATGTCGGTCCGTTCGAAAGAAAGCAAATTTAAAAATGGGGCGACGTACATCACGCTCGCCGCGATGCCGATGACATTGTTCCTCGGACTGATGGTACTCGACATCTTCGTCGAGACCCCGACGATCGTGTTCGGTCCAACCGGTCAACTCGTTTTGCTCGGTCTCGCCGTCGTCACGTTGCTCACCGTCTCTGTGTGGACGAAGACATGGATCAATCTGATCATTCCGATTCTCTTATTTGGGCCGCAATACGCGTTCGCCCAGACAAGCTTGCCGCTCGAGCAACAACTGATTTTCTCGATGCTGATTCTGTTCGTCGGGATGGGGGTCTTCTTGTTCGTCTGGTGGAAAAAGAATCAACGGGGGCAAACCTGATGCTCGGACGAATCATCTTCGTCGCTCTTTTATGTCTGCCGTGGGTTTTTTTCGTGACAGCGGGGGCAATGCGCTTGGTTATCTCGTGATTCCGGCCGTGATGTGGTGGAGCGTGTGGCAATTTGGCCGGCGTGGATGGTTGCGTTGGATCATTTTTACGCTCATCATCTCGCACTTGATTTCCATGACCATGATCGGGTACATCGATGGGGCATGGGATTACTTTTTCAAGCCGTTCGGCCAATCCATCGTCATGAACATATGGACCGTCGTGTTCGCGAGTGGGGTCGTTGTAGTATGTGTGAACCGTTGGGCTTTCGAAAAAGCACGTGAATCTGCTTAAGGTCGAACGCGGCTGGGAATAGGCAACTGTACGCCTAAAAGAGAAAGAAGGGATTCCCGTTGCCAGTCAATCCGACGATTCAATTTTATTTGAACCAGTTTCAAAATCAGATCTCGACCACATATGACCAATTGGATCCGCTCGAATTAAGACGACAAGAAGACGCAATGATGACCCGGTTTCAACATAGAGAGCATGTATATCACGTCGAGAATCGCTCGATTATGCTTCCGAATCGCTCACTGCCAATCCGCGTCTATCGGTCGGGTCGAACGATCGCGCCAGCACTCGTCTATTTTCATGGTGGCGGATATGTCACGGGCAGTCTCGACACCCATGACGCGATATGTCGGACGATCGCGAACGAGGCCGACTGCACCGTCATCTCGGTCGGCTACCGACTCGCTCCGGAGCATAAGTTTCCGACAGCCGTCTACGATAGCTATGAGGCGCTCGTTTGGATTGCGGATCACGCCTCGGAACTTGAAATCGATGCCGAGCGCATCGCCGTCGGCGGAGACAGTGCCGGCGGGACACTCGCCACGGTCAGCGCCTTGATGGCGATTGAACGAGGTCGCCCCCTCGCCATGCATCAGCTGCTGTTTTACCCGGTTACCGGGACCGAGGAGAACTTGCCGCTGTCATTGATTGATTACGCGAACGGTTATCTGCTCGATGAAGGGCTCATCCGGTGGTTCCAGCAACAATATTTCCATGATGAGTCGGAATTGATGCATCCGTACGCCTCGCCGATTTTTTCGGACCACTTAGGGGACCTTCCCCCGACGACGTTGTTGACGGCCGAATACGACCCGCTCCGCGACCTCGGACGCGCATACGCCAACAAATTGATTAGCCTCGGTGTCCCGGTGACGTATCAAAATTACGATGGCTTGATTCACGGCTTCGTCAACTATTACACGTATGTCCCGGAAGCGAGACGAGCCGTAATTGAAGCGGCTCATGCGCTCGGAACGGCATTCATAAAAAAAACTCGTCCATGAGGCGAGTTTTTTTATGCTTTCGATAAGCTCGGAAAGCGACAACCTTCCGGGAAAAATTGTCCTTCGTTCATGCGAATCATCCATTGGCCGTCGCGGGACGGACGTTGTTCCACACCGTCCAAATCGGGCGTGAACTTAAAGACGATCTCGGTGATGCCTTCAAAAGAGAGGCGGGCCACGACGTCACGCATATCGACAGGTCGCGGCGACAGCACGGCATACAAGTTTAAGCGCGAGCGCTCAATCATATAAATGACATGGACGTCATCGAAACGATACACGTCCTCGTCCATCCCTTGATAGTAATGGAACATCCAAATGTGCATGTCGTCTGTCGTATACAGACGCGGTGAAAACGGGAGTGACTCCAGTTTGAAACGACGCCACTGTTCGGCATCGACGTCGACATGTTCGAGTGGAGCCGCAGATCCCGATACTGAAACGAATAGCTCCGGTTCAAGTTGGACGGAGAACCCCTGTTGCTCGTAAAATGGTTCAACCCCTTCGTCACAAGCCAAAAAATAAGGCAAGCCATCGGCGTCATGCTGTTTGAACACATGCTTGAAAATACGGGTGGCAAGTCCTAGTCCTTGTCGGTCCTCGTCCGTCATGACTGTCCCAATCTGATACGCCTCGCGAGCGGTTCCGTCAGCCACGATCGTCATCCGGCTCATGCCGACGTTCGAGATGACATTCCGATAAAACGTCAATGAGTAACAACGATAGCGGTCGGTCCATTCGCCGGCCATGTACCATTCACCAAAATCGATGCCGAACATCTCATCGGCCAAATAGAAAAATGACGCGAATTCTTCCCCTGAATACTCGAGATTGCTGATAGGTCGTTTAGCCATATGACTCACTCCTTGTTTTGAACTTCTCGGTCCGTTCCTGTACATTAGAGGCAGAGAGGGGTAATACAGATTATGAAACGATATGAAGCGATTTTATTCGATGTCGATGATACGTTGCTCGACTTTAAACAGAGCGAGCACGTCGCCTTGGAGCAGTTGCTCGCGGCACACAACGTTCGGATGACGGATGAATTGAAACAACAGTATGTGACGATCAATAACGGATTATGGCGCGCGTTCGAGCGCGGCGAGGTCGGACGGGAAGACGTCTTGATGGGCCGGCACACGCAACTGTTCGACACGCTCGGCATCACGATCGATGCACATGAAGTCGAACAGCGTTATCGCGACCATTTGCACGCCGGGGTGCACATCATCGATGGGGCACTCGAACTCGTCCGTACGCTCAGTGAACAGTATCCGCTCTATATCGTCACGAACGGGGTGACGGAGACTCAGTTCAAGCGGCTCGAAGTCTCGGGACTGCTCCCTTACTTCCAAGACGTGTTCGTCTCGGACGCGACCGGTTCACAAAAGCCAATGAAACCATTTTTTGACTATGTATTTGACCGGGTTCCGAATGTGGCACCGGAACGCGGGCTCATCGTCGGTGACTCGCTGACGGCAGATATCGCCGGCGGGCGCATGTATGGGCTCGACACGTGCTGGTACAATCCGCACGAGATTGCGGCGTCGGTCGAGACGACGTATGAAATTCAAGACTTGCACGAATTGAAGTCGATTCTATCAAGCTCAGCGATCGATAAAGTGGGGCGGCAATGATTGCGGCAACGCATAGAGTGTCTCCGGGAAGAGTTTCAAGTCCCGGAGCGCGTCGAGCGGCTGCCAACGATAGATGAGGTGATCGCCTTCCGGTCCGTGGAAGTCTCCATGCCGGAGCGGGAGGTCACCCGATACATAAAAGTACATGCCAATCTCGTGGACCGTGCGTTCCAAATACGTGAAGAAATTTTCGGACACGAAAGCGAACGTCGTTCCCGTCAGTGTCGCTTCGAGTTCTTCTTGCAGTTCACGCGTCAAGGCAAGCTCGGCCTCTTCGCCGATGCCGACACGACCGCCCGGTAACGCCCAAAAGTCATCGTTCACGTTCCGATGAACGAGCAAATGACCGTCCTGGACCCAGATGCCGGCGACGCGATAATTGAACGTGCCGTGCTCGGTCGGAAATACGATATCCATCTTCATCACTCCATTCCTTAAGCTACATCAAGTATACGCCAAGGAGGCAGGTCATGTTTCAATCAAATGAGAGCTATAAAGGTGAGGACTTCCGCGACGAGACGCTCCGTGACATCCAACTCACGCAGACGACGTTCGAGAACTGTCGCTTCACCTATATCGATGCGACCGAGTTCGAGACCGAACAGTGTCGTTTCATCAACTGTGACTTCACCGATTCGAAGTGGAACGCCTCGCGCCACAGCGGCAGCTCATTCCTGAATTGTCAGTTCAACGGGGCGAATCTGTTTTTGAGCGAGTTCGATCAGTGCAAGATGACGGGTTCGTCGTTCGAGTCATGCACGTTTGAAGGGGTCGTCGTGCGTGAAGGAGATTGGTCGTTCGTCAATCTGC
This sequence comes from Exiguobacterium sp. s16, assembly GCF_018618115.1. Lineage (NCBI taxonomy): Bacteria > Bacillati > Bacillota > Bacilli > Caryophanales > Exiguobacterium > Exiguobacterium sp. s16. Next base: position 57,862 of record NZ_JACSLM010000003.1, read on the forward strand.
GTCACGCCCCGCTCCGGAAGATGGATTGGTCCGGTGTCCGGTTGACGGAGGCGGATTTATACGGTGCGGATTTGAAAGAATCACGCTGGACGAACGCCGTCTTGTCCCGCGCCGTGTTGCAACACGCGGATTGCACGGGGGCCGATTTTGTAGGGGCGGAGATGGATGGGGTCGATTTCTCGGACGTCATTCTGAAACAAGCGACGCTTGACGTCATGCAGGCCGTCCAAGTCGCCCGCTCGCTCGGGGCGAACGTCATATGACCAATGAGCAAGTGCTCGAGCACTTGACGGCCATGGCCGCGGAGCGGGAAGACGTCCGCGTCCTCGTCTTGAACGGGTCGCTCGTCAATCCGCACGTAAAACCAGACCGTTTTCAAGACGTCGATGTTACTTGTTTCGTCGAAGACGTGACCGCGTTCATCGAGGACCGTTCGTGGATGGCGCCGCTCGGGGACGTCTTGATTATGCAGACGCCGGACGAGGTGCCAGGAGGCGACGAATATGAGCGTTTCGCGTTTCTCGTCCAGTTTGCAGCCGGTCATCGCGTCGATTTGACCGTCCGTCCTATGCGTGACGTGCAGGAAGCGATTCACGCTGACTCACTCAGTCTCGTCCTCATTGATAAAGACGAGATTGCCGGTCAACCGATCCCATCTGATGACACGTACCGCATCAAACGACCGAGCCGATTCGACTATGAGCAGTGTTGGAACGAGTTTTGGTGGGTGTCGCTTTACGTCGTCAAAGGTATCAAGCGGGGTCAACTGTTATACGCTTTCGACCATGTGACGATCATGCGAACGATGCTCCGGCAGATGCTTGTATGGGACGTTGGCTTTGCGACAAACTTTACGGCGAACGGAGGAAAGTCCGGGGATGGGCTTGAGAAGCATCTGGCCCCTGAAGTATGGCAGGCTTATCTTGATACATACACTTTGGTCGAAGTGACAGCGATGGAAACGGCCCATGCGACGTTGGTGGAACAATTTGAACGTGTCAGTCGCCGCGTGGCCGACCAAGCCGGATATCCGTTTGCGGAGATGGAAGCCCGACGAATTCGTGACGCCTTTTCGACGCTTTGGTGTTCAAACGATTAGTTTTCGGTTGAGTCGGGAAAAGCCCCTCTATAGAAGGGGGAATGACGCTTGAATCCGTATACGACGTTCATCGCGCTCCTAGTGGGGAGTTTACTTTTATTTGTCGGCATCCGGACGAAAAAATGGCCGATTTTAGTCGTGGCCTTATTTCCGCTTGGACTTGTCGCCTTCAACATGTATTTGCTGATTACTGGACGTTAGAAGACTGTTTCTTCAGTCTTCTTTTTTGTATATCGATTTTACAAAAAATGCTGTCGGCAACAAAATCCCGATGGCCGCTTCGAGCAAGGCGAACAACCGGGCCGGACCGATTGGCAGCAGGTCGCCGAATCCGATAGACAGCAACGTGACCCCGCTGAAGTAAAGCAGATTGCGCCAGTTCGGATCGACCGCGTTCATCGTCTCGAGTGACGTCACCAATATGACGCCATCGCGTGAGAGCGCGTAGTAAATCAAGGCAAACCCGATCATGACGCCGAGTAGGCTGACGAACAAGTGGCTGAACAAGCGCATGTCGAAGCCGGTCTGTCTATACGTTTGGCGCCGAAAGAAGGTAAACACGTTCAAGCCGACGAATAATAGGGCAATCGTCAATAAAATGGTATTCACGCCCATTTCTCCCTTCTGTGACAGTCTATACTATGTTGTTTCCCTGATCGTTCACCGTCAAACGGACCGATTCACACCAAGACGGATTCATTCAACAAGGAGGTATCCGAGTGCGACGATGTTTAGTGAGCGGCTTATTGTTCGTCTTCTTTTTAGGAGGATGTACGACGAAAGAGCCGTTTGATTTTGATGAGATCCATTCCTATAAGATTTTTTATAACATGCCGACCGAGGCGATCATTGAAGACATGGCCCGATACGACCTCGTCATCATCGAACCGATTTGGTATACGCCGGAACAGATTGAGACGATCCGCTCGAACGGGACGAAAGTGCTCGGCTATATTAACGTGATGGAAGCAGATACGTGGAATCGTGCGCTCATCGGCCAAATGGACAAAGACGATTTCTTCTATCGGGACGGGGAACGCATCTATTTCCCGAAATGGGATTCGTATTTGACGGATATCAGCTCGTCCGATTTCCGTAAAATTTTAATCCGTGAAATTCAAAAACAAGTCATCAATAAACATCTGGACGGAATTTTCCTCGACACGGTCGGTGATATCGATGACGTCCACCTCGATTATCCGGACGACTTAGAAGAACAGCTGGCTGGGCTCGAGGCCTTTTTACAAGCGATTGAAAAGGCATATCCGGGCGTCCCAGTCGTCCAAAACTGGGGCATCGAGACGCTTGAACGAACGAGTGCGCCTTACGTGGAAGGCTTCATGTGGGAAGGTTTTAACTACACGGAAATCACGTCCGACTCTTGGTCGATGGAGATGCTCGATCGAATGAACGCGATTCAAGACGAATACGGAATCGCTGTCCTCACCGTCTCAGACCAAGAAGAGGCGACAAGTCGGGATATGGCCGAAGCGAACGGATTCATCCATTATCACGAACCAACTTATTACAATACGTGGGATTTTTAGGGGGTAATTAGGGTAAGGGAAGATAAGGACTATGTATACCTGTCCGAGGGCAGGGGACCATCCCGCATTAAAAACTGAAGAGATGTTATCCATGAGGAGGGGATTATCATTCTGTACGCTCAAGACCGTCCATGGCTCAAATGGGTCGAGATTCTTGTCGTGTTCGCGCTATTGATCGGAATCGATTTATTCTTCAGCCTAGGCACGATTCAAAATGAACTGAACTTGTTTTATGTGGCCGCCATCCTGTTCGCCCTCAGGTATGGAACGATTTTCGGCTTAATCAGTTTCGGCATTTTGCTCCTCTATAAAGTGTTATACACCGGCCTAATGGGAGGGGACATCTTCCTGTTGTTCTACGATACAAACTCACTTCTTACACTGTTTTACTACTTCGCCATCACTGTCATCGTCGGGTTGTTCAGCACCTCATTTCGAGAGCGTTACGAAATCAGCCAGTTCCGCAACGAAGAACTGAAAGATGAAAACACGTATTTGAAAGAGACCGTCGATTTACTCAACACTTCGCAAACCACACTTCGTCAAAAACTACTTCAATCCGAGTACAGCTTGAATCAATTGTATGAACTGGCCGTATCGCTTGATTTGCCGCATCCAGAATTGATTCGGAGCGAGACGATTCGCCTATTGAAAAAAACGTTCCTGGCGAGTGACGTCGCGATTTACCACGTCGACCGTTCCCAGAAGTCGATGCGTCTCTTGATTCGCCAAACGGACAAGAAAGAGTTTCCGCAAACGATTTTTCTCGATGAGGCGTCGAGTATGTTCAAACGGTTCTTCCAAGTGCAAGAGACGACGCTCCGTCAACTCGACGACGAGGACACGGACCCGATGTTGCTCGCACCGATCATCGTGGACGGGATGACCCGAGAAGTCGTCGTCATCAAACGGTTGCCGCTTCGGAAATTGACGACCGATGACTTGCACGTTCTCAACATCCTCTTCTCGTGGATTGGCACACGCATTCAAAATGCCGAGAACCTGATTCGTAAAGAGCAGCACGAGAAGATGCATAAAGGCACCTCATTTTATAAGAAAGAAGCGTTCACAGAACTCGTCGCCATCCAAGAACAAAAGAAGATTCACCATGGACAGCCGTATATCGTCCTCGAATATCCGCTCGGGTATGAGCCTGTCTCACTCGAGAGTATCGAGGCCATCGTCCATTCATATTTACGGGAGATCGATGTCGTCGGGTACGACCCGGATGAGAATAAGCTGTTGCTCTTACTCCCAGGAACGAGTGAAGAACACCGTCAACGGATCTATGACCGGATCGAAGGGATTTTGATCCAGAAGGGAGTGTGACGAGATGGAGTCTACCATTCGTCTCGTATTGATCGGGATTTATGTCGTTCATGCACTGCTCGCCTTCGGATTATTGATCACGTTGAAACGAAGAATGAAAGCGCCGGATTATGGCATCGCGGTGGCGGCGCTCAGCTTCGGTCTGTTCTTACCGTTTCTAGCCGAACTTGCCGTCTATGCGGTGTATCGGCTTGCTGAACGGTTCGGTCGGAGCGGTCTGATTGAAGACTATGACGACTATATCGACTTCAAGGTCGTCAACTATGAACAGATTCGTCATGAAGCGAGCAGCAGCACCAATCTGTTACCGCTCGCCGACGCCATCAACTCCAAAGATCCAGCTATCCGCAAACACTCGATTTTGACGCACGTCAATCAGTCGATTGACCAGCAAGGCAAGTATTTGCAGATGGGACTTGAGAGCACGGACAGCGAGACTGTCCACTACGCCGCGGCGACAATGAACATCTTGATCGATCAATATGAACAAGAATTGAAACACGCCAAACGCGAGTACGACTTGGGTAACCCAGACACGATTCGACGGCTTGCGACGATTTATAAACGCATGATCCATAGTGAACTCATCACCGAGGTCATGTTGAAGGACAAGCGAGGCGCATGGCTGGAAGAATTATTGAAAGCGAAGACGCTCTATCCGCCTTCGCCTTGGATTTACGAAGACTTGAACGAGATTTATCTCACGTTAGAGCGCCCCAAAGAGCAATTGAACATTTTAAAAGAGTACGTCCATCATTTCCCGGAACGCATCGAGGCTCATCTGATGCTTATCAATTACTATTATGAGCGCGAACGTTGGAACGAAGTGAAGGCGGTCATGTTTATGATGCAGACCCAATTCTCACTGGAGGACGTACCGTATGAGTACCGACTGTTGTTTGAAGAATGGAGTGACACGACATCATGGAAAAACGAACTGTAATCTCATTCTCGCTCTTCATCGTCTTATTTTTAGTCGTCGTCGGTGCGATTCAATACTTACGGATCCACTCGCTACACACGTTGTTGCCAAACGTCGCCGAGCAACAGATGAACATCGACCAGTTGAAGAGTGATGCCTCGGCAAAAGCGGGTGAGCATCAGCTACAAGTTTATCTCGTCCGGGATGAAGGTGATTTGGCGGTCGAAACGGCAGACAACCTGCTGTACGGTCTGCAGTATGCGAAACTTGACGTTCGCGAAGTGAACCCAGGTGCCGTCGGGTCGATTGCGCCATCTCCATACACCATCATCATTTTCACGGGTGAAGACACGACGAGGTGGCCGTTCGTGGAAATGAAACGTTATGTCGAACAAGGCGGGAACCTCGTCTTTGCGAATCGGTTTAAAGACCCGGCATGGAACGCGTTGACCGGCATTGAAGAAATCGGTGAGTACGTACCGGACGTGTATGGTCTAAATTTTGAAGAGACGATTTTCCCTGGGTATGTCGACTTGAACCCACCGGACGACTTATTTGTCCATAGCGTCGTCGATTTTGCGATTGCAGACGAGGCCAACGTCATGTTGTCAGCTGAAGGTTTCCCAATCCTTTGGGAATACGAAGTCGGCGAGGGGAACGTCCTTTATTGGAATACGACGATCACCAACCAAAAGATGATCCGCGGTCTGTTCGTTCAGACGCTCGGCACGATGCCACCGGCGTTCGTCACGGCACAAGCAGCGATCAAGCTCATGTACATCGATGATTTCCCGGCACCGGTCATGGACGGAAAGATGAAAGACGTGTCCGCGACCCCGATCGATAAATCGGTCAAAGATTTCTTCGCCGAGGATTGGTGGGAAGATATGGTCGATTTGGCGAAAGACGACGACTTGATTTACACGGGTGCCATGATTGGGACATATGAAGAGGAGATGGAGCTCGTCGATGAACAGTTGATCAAACGGGGTGAGTTCCCAATGCTCTACTTCGGTCGCAAATTGATTGCCCACGGTGGGGAAATCGGACTCCATGGCTATAACCACCAGTCGCTCGTCACGGCCGATGAACCGATTGACCCGACGTACGGGTATATCCCCTGGCAAGATAAAGACGAGATGAAACGGTCATTGCTTCAAGCCGAGTCCGTGTTTGCGAACTATTTCCCGGCTGAAACGCTCAAGTCATACGTTCCGCCGTCGAACGCGCTCAACCGGACTGGGGTCGATGCGATCGCCGAAGCGTTACCAGAACTGCGCACGATTGCTTCGCTCTACACGGGGGAGCCGGAGAGCGGGGACTTCGTCCAAGAATTCGAATTTGATGGGACGCATCCGAACTTGTACCATTTCCCGCGTGTGACAAGCGATTACGGGGAAGAGCGCGGATCGATTTTCCAAATGGTCGACGCGATCGCCAATTTCGGTGTGTTTTCACACTTCATTCACCCCGATGATGTCATCGACCCAGACCGGGCCTTTGGTCGGGACTGGGATACGATGTTCGCGAGTCTGCGTAAAATCGTCCATGACGTGAAAGATCAATATCCTCACCTCGAGGCGTATACGCAACACTATGCGACCGAAAAGATGGTCACATACCAACAAGCTGATTTGAACGTCACGTTTGATGAGTCGACCGTCTATTTAGCCGGGGAAGGGCTCATCAACCCGTCCCACTTCACGATTCGCCTCAAACCAGGCCAGTCACTTGAGACGGGAGAGTTTGACTTTGGGACGGTTGAACAATGGGAAGCCGACCGTCCGCTCTATCTCATCAAACTGACATCGGCGAACGCTGAAATCGCCATCAAGGGGGAAGCGCAATGAGAATCGGACTCGTATTAGAGGGCAGTTATCCATACGTGAGCGGAGGCGTCTCAAGTTGGACGCAGACGTTGATTGAGGCGATGCCCGAAGTGTCGTTTGAAATCATTTCGATTCAACCGACCGAGAAACGGCCGGAAGACATGAAATACGCGCTCCCTCCGAACGTCTCCGGCATCACCCATCTGTATTTGAACGACGTAGGTGAACGCGCGAGGGGACGATTGAAGTGGGGCACTGAGGACGAACAGAACGTATCGGACTGGCTCATGTTGAAAAGTCCGAACCGGCAAGCGCTTCGTTTGCTTGGGAAAGAAGTGCCTTCAAGTCAGGCGTTTTTCGCAAGCGAGTTCTTTTGGAAAAATGTCAAGGCGGCCTACGCCGAGGAAATGAACGGGGGTTCGTTCATCGACTATTTCTGGATGTGGCAGAGTATGTACACTCCGATTTTACGGGTGCTCCATCAACCGCTCCCGAAAGTCGACCTCGTTCATTCCGTGTCAACGGGTTATGCCGGTGTGGTCGCGTCCTACATGAAGGAGACGCAAGGGATTCCGTTCATCTTGACGGAGCACGGCATCTACTCGCGTGAACGCGAAGAGGAGATTCTACAGTCGTATTGGATTCCAGCGCCGTATAAGCCGAGGTGGGTCCGTTTCTTTCACCATTTGTCGCGTGAGGCCTATAACGCGGCCGATGAGATCATCACCTTGTTCGAACGAAATCGCGAATATCAGGAATGGATCGGCGCCCCGAGCGAGAAGACGAAAATTATCGCCAATGGGATTGCCGACCGACAAATCCAGGCGACGATCGATCGTCCGGAGCACGACCTCTTTCAAATCGGTGCCATCGTCCGCTTGGTGCCAATCAAAGATTTGAAGACGATGATTTACGCCGCCAAGATTTTGCAGGAGCGGCATCGTCTGTTCAAGCTGACGATCATGGGACCGCTCGATGAGGATGAGGAATATGCGGAAGAGTGCCGGTTGCTCATCGAACAGAGCGGGCTGACCGATTATGTCGAGCTCGCCGGAAAGGTTGATGTCCAAGCCTATTTGCCGAAGTTTGATTTACTTCTGTTGACGAGTATCTCGGAAGGTCAACCGCTCGCGATTCTTGAAGGCATGGCAGCCGGCATCCCGTGGGTCGCGACCGATGTCGGGGCTTGTTCCGAGCTCCTGTACGGCCGAGAAGACGACCCGTTCGGTCCAGCCGGGTTTATCGTGCCCCCGGTTCATCCGGAAGCGGTCGCGGACAAGGTCGAGTGGATGATGGATTATCCGCAGGAACGGATGCGGTTCGGTAAGAACGGGCGGGAGCGGGTCCGCCAATACTATCGTCTCCAACAAGTCGTGGACCGCTACAAGGCCATCTATGAAACGAGGAGGGAACAGTATGGCGGGCATCGGGTTTAAGTTGCAGAAGTTGTTCCAAGAAGACTACTATTCGTCCAGGTTGAAGGCGTACACGTTCTCGGGCCTCGTCACATCCGGACCGTGGTTGATCGTCATCTTGGTCGTCGGGACGATTCAATGGTTGGCGTTCCAAATGCCGACGTTATCGCTCGCCGAACGGACGCTCTTCATGATCTCGGTCTCGTACGCGTTCATCTTCTCGCAAATCTTGTTCAGCTTCCAACAGCTCGTCGTCACCCGATACGTGGCGGACTTGTTTTACGAGAAGAAAGCGCATGAGATTTTCCCGGTGTTCACCGGGATGCTCAAAGTGACGATCCTCGTTGCAGGCTTGCTGTATAGTATCTTTTGGCTATTGTCGCCGCTCGATTTTCTGTACAAACTGACGTTGTTCGTTTTATTCATGACGATTAACGTCATCTGGGTCATGTTCTTGTTTTTAAGTGCCGCCAAGTATTATCAAGCGGTGGCCTATAGCTTCTTGCTCGGCGGACTCATCTCGGTCGGGAGCGTCTATGCGATTAGCCGTCTCATGGTCGACCCGTCGAGTCTCGAGCTATTGCTCGGTTTCACGGTCGGGATGATTGTGACGTTGTTCGGGTTGTTCTTCGCGATGCTCCGGACGTTCCCACTCCGCTACGCCGTGAAAGAGTTCTCTTACTTCAAGTACTTCGACCGCTATCCAGACTTGTTCGCCATCGGCGTGTTGTACGTGCTCGGGATTTGGGTCACGAACTTTATCATCTGGTTCGGAGAAGGACGCGTCATCATCGCGGACTCGTTCTTGTTCAATCCGTATTATGACACGGCCATCTTTTGGTCGTACTTGACGATCATCCCGACGCAACTGCTATTCGTCGTCGCCGTCGAGACACGATTTTATGAGCGTTATCGTACGTTTTATGGACTGATCAACTACGGCGGGGCGCTCCATCAAATCGAGAAGGCGAAACAGACGATGACGTCCGTGTTGAAAAATGAGCTGATTCGACTCGCGCGCAGCCAAGGCGTCGTGACGTTGTTCGCCATCCTGATGGCAGGGGTGTTCGTCGGTTGGATCGGTGTGCCGGACGAAATCGGTCAAATCTTTCGGATGACGACGCTCGCGGCGTTCGCGAACGCGATGATCCTTATTTTGACGTTGTTGTTGCTCTATTTCGAGGATCGACGAGGGGCATTGTTCGTCAACATCTCGTTCTTCACGTTGAATGCGTTGTTCACGCTCTTGCTCTTGCCGCGCGGCATCGATTGGTACGGCGTCGGCTTTGCCGTCAGCACGACAATCACGTTCTTCTTGGCCGGCCTGCGTTTGATTTATTACATGGGCAAAGTCGATTATTACGTGTTCGCGGCCTCGAATCGACGCAAGCTTGGCACCGAACGCTTCTCCCAAATGGGGACGTTGTTGAACCGTCGCTTCTCGCGATAAAGGGTTTTCAACAAAGATAAAGACTGATATGATGTGGTCGTAGACGACCGAATTTCATAATGTTTACCACTAGGGGAGTCGCGTGACGCGGCTGAGATGGACGAGGTCCAGACCCTTTGAACCTGATCTAGTTCACGCTAGCGTAGGGAAGTGGGCGAACCGATTGTTCTCGTACACTTTGTGTAAATCCGACGCCGCTTCCGTTATGGGAGGCGGCGTCTTTTTTTATAACAAAGGAGGAGACATGAATGACATTCACCGCACATCTTCGACAAGAGGCCGAGGCCTTGTTTCAAGCCAGCTTTGACCATCCGTTCGTCCGCGAGCTCGGAACAGGCGAACTCGACGAGGCGAAATTTAGGCATTACGTCATGCAAGATTCATACTATTTGAACCAGTTCTCCAAAGTACAGGCGAAAGGGGCGACCCTCGCCCCGAACATGGAAGTAGCGAGCCGCTTTTTGACGCACGCGCTCCATACCATCGAAGCGGAGCATGCGTTGCACCGTGAGTTTTTCACCTTGCTCAACGTGACGGAGGCGGAGTGGGCGACGTTTGAGCCGGCCCCGACGGCTTACGCCTATGCGCTCCATATGCAACAGGCCGGTCCGACGCTCGGTGATGTGCTCGCTTCGATTTTGCCGTGCTACTGGGTCTATTATGAGATCGGGGAGCGATTGAAAGATGCGACACCCGATCATCCGATCTATGCGACGTGGATTGCGACGTACGGTTCGGAATGGTTCCGCGATCTCGTCGAGGAACAGCTTGAACGGCTCGACGTGCTCGCCGGACAAGCGACAGCGGAAGAACGGGTCCGGTATCAACAGCTGTTCTTGAAGAGTTGTTATTATGAACATGCGTTTTGGGAAATGGCGTGGACGCTCGAGTCGTGGGATTTACCGGCGGGGGTGACACGATGAAGCGCGACTTATGGGACAAAGTCAGAGCCGAACGGCCACTCATCCATAACATTACGAATATCGTCGTCGCTAACTTTTCGGCGAACGGGTTGCTCGCCATCGGCGCTGCGCCGGTGATGGCGTCAGCCGTCGAAGAAGTCGCGGACATGGCGTCTGCGAGCGATGCGCTCGTACTCAATATCGGCACACTCGATGCGACGACGGAACGTACGATGATTCGAGCCGGACAGGCGGCGAATGAATCGAGCCGGCCGGTCGTCTTCGATCCGGTCGGTGTCGGGGCGACCGCGTTTCGACGTGACGTCGCTACATCCATTTTGCAACACGTCCGCGTGACGGTCATCCGAGGCAATGCCGGAGAAATCGCGACATTGATTGGTCTCGACGCGGCGGCGCGCGGCGTGGACGCTGGGGAAACGCGGGTTGATTTGAATCACATCGCACGCGCGGCGGCACGACGCTACAACTGTGTCGTTGCCGTGACCGGAGAGACGGATGTCGTCAGCGACGGGGACGCGACGATTGAAATCAAAGGCGGCACCGCAGCAATGGCCCGGACGACAGGGACCGGTTGTTTACTCAGTGCGGTCGTCGGTGCGTTCCTTGCGGTCGAATCCGACGCGTTGACGGCCACGGCGACAGCGCTCGCCGGATATGCGCGGTGCGGCGAACTGGCTACCGCTTTGGCGGATGGACCGGGCGACTTCCCCGTTCATTTCTTGAATGAACTCGGCAAGATGACAGCCGTCGAGTTGCCGAGCGACCGCATTGAGGTGGTGTCATGATGCGGCCGCAAGTATTGACGATTGCCGGTTCGGACTCTGGCGGGGGAGCAGGAATCCAAGCCGATTTGAAGACGTTTCAAGAGCTAGAGGTGTTCGGGACGAGCGTTCTGACGGCCGTCACCGCTCAAAATACGCGCGGGGTGCATGGGGTCGAAGCGGTGTCGCCGGAACTCATCACGCAACAACTCGATGCAATCGGTTCGGACTTTTCGATCGCAGCATGTAAGACCGGGATGTTATTTGATGCGGCGCGCATCGAGGCAGTCGCTACCGGGGTGAAACGTCATGTCTTCAACCGACTCGTCGTCGACCCGGTCATGATTGCGAAAGGAGGGGCCCCGCTTTTACAGGACACGGCGGTCGATGCGCTCAAGACCTCCTTGTTGCCACTCGCGACAGTCGTCACGCCGAACGTGCCGGAAGCGGAAGTGCTGACCGGGTTGACGATTCGATCGTTTAATGATCGTCTCGAGGCGGCTCGGCGGATGTTAGCGTACGGCGTGCGCGCGGTTATTTTAAAAGGCGGCCATCTCGAAGGTGAAACTGCCGAAGACTTGATCATGATGGAGTCGGAAGTGTTCCTTCTCTCGGCCCCGCGCATCCAGACGAGCGATACGCACGGTACCGGTTGTACATTTTCGGCGGCGCTTACAGCGGAACTTGCCAAAGGTCGTTCTATCATGGAGGCGGCGGTGACGGCGAAGCGGTTCATTCAAAGCGCCATCACCCATGGCCTTGAGATCGGCGCCGGACACGGACCGACGAACCATTGGGCATATGTGGCGTATGGAGAGGAGGGTGTGACGATTGAATCCATCAAGGCGGGCACTCGCTGAACAGTTGCGGCTTTACTTCGTATGCGGGACACCGAACACGAAAGACATGTTACGGACGGTCGAAATGGCACTCCAATGTGGCGTGACATGTTTTCAATTTCGTGAAAAAGGTAAAGAGGCACTGTATGGGGATAAAAAAGAAGCGATGGCAAGGACCCTGCAAGCACTTTGTCGTTCGTACGACGTCCCGTTCATCATCAACGACGATGTCGAACTGGCGGCGCGCATTGATGCGGACGGCGTGCATATCGGACAAGACGATGCCGAGGCCGCAATCGTTCGGGAGCGGATTGGTCCAGATAAGTGGCTCGGTGTCTCGGTCCACACGCTCGAAGAAGTAGCAGCGGCCATCGAGCATGCGGATTATGTAGGCATTGGCCCAATTTACCCGACGACTTCGAAAGAAGATGCCGGGGCAGTGAACGGGACGACACTCATCCGCCAAGTCCGAGCCATGTATCGAGAGCTGCCAATCGTGGGGATTGGCGGCATTTTACCGGAACATGTCCCGATGATTCGGAACGACGGGGCGGACGGCGTCGCCGTCATCTCAGCCATCGCTTCTGCACCGGATGTGGCCATGGCCACACGGCGTTTCGCTTGTCTCTGAATTCAAATCGAGGAGGAAGACAGATGAACGTATTTGTAATAGGCGCGAATGGACAGATTGGAAAACAGCTCGTGGAACGATTGCACGAGGAAGGGAAACACCAAGTCACGGCGATGGTTCGAAAACAAGAGCAACTCGATGACTTCACATCAAAAGGCTATCAGGCCGTCCTAGGCGACCTCGAAGGTGACGTCTCGTCACTTGAACAAGCAATGTCTGGCATGGACGTGGTCGTCTTCGCAGCCGGTTCAGGTGGTAGCACCGGAGCCGACAAGACGCTCCTGATTGACCTTGACGGCGCGGCGAAAAGCATCGAGGCTGCCAAGAACGGGAATGTTAAACAGTTCGTCATGGTGAGCGCCTTGAAAGCAGAAGATCGTTCGGCATGGCCGGAAGAGATGAAACCATATTATGTGGCGAAGCACCATGCGGATCGTCTGCTCGAGGAGAGCGGGCTTACGTATACGATCGTCCGTCCGGGCGCTCTCACAGATGACGCCGGCACCGGCAAAGTGAAGACGGGCGACGTATCGACTGGTGAGATTCCGCGTGCAGACGTGGCGGCCTTCTTGGCACATCTCATTGGTCATGACGCAGCCCACAATCAAGCGATTGACCTCGTCAAAGGTGACACGGCAATCGAAGACACGTTATAAAAAGAGATGACGACTGCGAGCGGACTTGGTTCCGCTCGCTTTTTGTATGGATGTGTCCGCGCACTCGAGAAAGGATTCGCTTCGACCGATAGAGAAAGTAAGAGATGGATTTATTTGAAGAAAGGGGTCTATCCGTGACCACACTATTTCTCTATATGGCCGTTTATTTACTTCCGGCTTTCTTATTGAGCCACCTTGCCCTTGACGTATTGCTCCGCAACCCGCGCCAAGTCGAGCATCGACTGCTCAGCCTGTTCGTATTTGGCTACGCGATGTTGTTCTTGGCCGAGTTTGGACGACATCTGTCCCCAATTGAAGCCAGTCCCGCCTTCGTGACGTATTGGTTCGGCAACGCTGGCATTTTGATTTTTGTGTGTTCCGTCCACTTTATCGTCAAAGTGACGGGAGTCGGGGCGAAACTGCCGAAATGGATGTATCCGTATGTCATTTATTTGCCGCTCGTGCCGGTCGCGTTGACGTTCATCCGTCAAGAGAACATCTTGAACAGTCAGCGGTTCGACCAAGTCGGTGTTTGGATTTATCCTGAGTTCAACGCGTCGTATTTGACGACGATGACCGTCGGCAACGTTTTTCATTTCCTCATCATCCTGTTACTCGTCTATGCACTCAAACGCGCCGATCGGACCGAGCATCAACGTGTCCTGCGCATGCTCATTTGGACGGCCGTCGCCGTTCTTGTCTGGGACATCGTCTTCGGATACGTCCAGCTCCGCGGAATCATGCCGCCTTACGCGTATATGTACGGTGGACTTGTCTGGGCGGTCGCTCTCGTCGTCGCGATGAATCGACTTGATTTCCTAGCATCTTACGTCAAACGGTATGGCACGCTCTATAACTTGAACCCGTCGGCGATCCTGCTCGTCGATGATCAGGGACAGATTGAGAGTGCGAATCCGGCCGCGCGCACATTGTTTCATACGGTCCGTGTCGTCAATGAACGTTTTGTCGATTTGTTGCCCGAGAAAAAGCGGGACGAATGGAGTGCGCATTACGACCAACATTTCCATGCGCAAAAAAAGTTTCTCGAGTTCGAGACGAAGATTCAGACAAAATCAGGACAAGAACGGTACGTCGTCATCGATGGTGATTTCGTCTATATCGATCAAAAAATACACGGCATGATTTTGATTCGAGACGTCCATTCGTTCAAAGAAGCCGAACAGTCGATTCGCTTCTTCGCCTATCATGACCCGCTCACGAAACTCGCGAACCGTCGGGCGTTTTATGAGCAGGCCGACCAGGCATTACTGCAAGCGGACACGGTCGCGCTTGTCGTCATCGACCTCGACGGCTTTAAAGGAATCAACGACACGTACGGCCACCAAGTCGGCGATGATTTTCTCATTCATCTCGGTGAGTTGCTTGAGATGGCGACGCCGGAAGCGGGACTAGCCTCGCGCGTCGGCGGGGATGAGTTCTATATGTATGTGCCGAACGTCGATGCAGATGACATCGTTGCGTTCGTCGAGCGCTTGCAGTTGCTACTGACGGAGCGGCCGTTCCGGCTCGGAGGAGAGACGATTCCGATTCGAGCGAGCATCGGGGTCAGCGTCGCACCGGATCAAGGGGCGGACTTGGACACGCTCATTCATAAAGCTGATCAGGCGATGTATCAAATCAAGCAACACGGTAAAAACGACTATGCGATTTATGACGAAGTGTTACATGGACCGAAATAACGGGAACGAGAATGAAGATGGCAATTTGATAGAGGAGGAGACAATATGACTGAAAAACCGTTAGTGACGATGCGAGCCGAAGGGGAAGCGACGAGTGTGAAGACGACGGTGCATGTGCGTGACCTCGAACCGTTCGTCGTCGATGAACCGGAACGTCTCGGCGGGACGGACGCCGGTCCGAACCCGCTCGAATATTTGCTCGGGGCGTTGTCGTCGTGTACGACAATCATGATTGCCTACGTGGCGCAAGACCAAGATTTCAACTATGACGGGGTGACGTTCGTGACCGAAGGAACGCTCGACCCGCGCGGCTTCCAAGGCGTTGAAGGAGTACGGACATATTTTGAGAAAGTACACGTCAACATCGTCCTCGATACGACCGAATCGGATGAACGGATTGCGGCGCTCCAAAAAGGCGTTGAGGCTCGTTGTCCAATCCACAATTTAATGCATGCGGCCGACGTCGACATCACGGCGACGTGGACACGGAAGTGAGGATGGGGTGACCCATCCTTTTTTGATGTAGACAGGAATGTTTGCCGACGAGCACGAACAAAAAGAGACGTGAGAAAGGAGGTTGTCATGGATATTCGCCCGATGACACAGCAAGACGCCCGCGCGATTCAAGCGTGGACGTACGAGGCACCGTATGATTTCTATAACCAAGAAGCTTCAGCGGAAGGGCTGGATGAACTGATGGCGTATCAGGCCGTCCATGACGAGGCGTTGATCGGTTTCTATTGTCTCGGCACGTACGCACAAGTGCCGAACGATACATACGTCTACGATGACACATGCGTCGACCTCGGGCTCGGCATGCGCCCGGATCGAACGGGACGGGGACACGGGCGTACGTTCGTCCGGTTGGTGATGCAAGAAGCGGCGCACGAAGGCAAACCGCTCCGGTTGACGGTGGCCGCGTTCAATGAGCGGGCCATCCATCTCTATGAGCAGCTCGGGTTTCGACAGGTCACTTCGTTTGAAAAAGGGGCGACCCGTTTTCTCGTCATGACCCGATAATCAGCCGTACTGTTTCTGATGGGCTTTCTTTCGCTTCAAATAGTCCTCGTCCGCCCGAATCTGGTCCCATCGCTCTTTGAAGATGCGGGCCGATTCCGCTTTCTCCTCGTCGATTTGTCGGTCGTGGAGATCGCCGTCGTCCTTATATTTTCGTCCGCCTTTATAGTTGGCGTAACGTCTCGCCCGGGTATAGCCCATCTGGATGAATTTGCGGGCCATATCCATTCCGACGAAATCATCGTTGGCCCGGTATTTTTCGAATAGCTCCATGATTTCATCGGCGGACTGTTTGGCGATGTCAGGCGTCTTGAAGCGCCAATGGGGGAGAATCTCACTTTTATATGGTTCGACGAGCAGGACGCCTTGCTCGCCGCGTCCGACTCGATACAGCTCGGGGTGTTCGCGGAAATCAATCGTTTCAAAATCTAAATCATAATCAAATGGCATCGTGATCCCTCCTCATGAATTCATTCCCGGAACGAATCCGAGGGAAACGACAGAAAGGAAGAACAAGATGATTCAACTTGATACAGACCGGCTCCGGTTGCGGGCGTTTCAGCTCGAGGACGCTGAACAGATGTTTCACTATGCGCAAGATGAGCGGGTCGGACCGAAAGCAGGATGGGCGCCGCACCAGTCGGTCGAGGAGACACGTGACGTCATCCGGCTGTTCCAGCAAGACCAAGACGTCTGGGCCATCACACTGAAAAAGACAGGTGAGGTGATCGGCAGCCTCGGGTTGCACGACCGCCGGCCGGACCCTGAGATTCAGCATGACCGGCAGCGTGAGATCGGGTATGTTCTCAGCCCGGACCATTGGGGGCAAGGGTACATCCCGGAAGCCGTCCACGAAGTGATGCGGCACGGTTTTGACGACCTCGGACTCGAACGCATCTGGTGCGGTCATTTCGACTTCAACGACCAGTCGCGCCGCGTCGTCGAAAAGACAGGCTTCACGTACGCGTTCACGACGTCTCAGCAGTTGACGCGCTTAGACGGACGTACCGTCCAAAGTCTCGTCTACGTCGTGACGAAAGAGAACTATGAAGGGCGTCTGACTCAACGATGAGTCAGGCGTTTTTTTTGATGCAAAAATTAATACTTGATATGTAACCGGTTACACATTATGATGGTTTTGTAAGCGTTACCAAAAAGGAGGGGCCGAGATGGCGACAATCAAACAAGTGGCCAAACGGGCGAACGTTTCTGTCGCGACCGTGTCCCGTGTCATGAACAACAACGGTTATGTGAGCGCAGAGGCGCGGGAAGCCGTCGAACGGGCCATCGCCGAACTCGACTACGCGCCGAACCGAGTCGCTCGTTCTTTATTCACAAAAACATCGGGTTTGATCGGCTTGATTATGCCGGATATCACGAATCCGTTCTTCCCACAGCTGGCCCGAGCAATCGAAGATGTGGCCAATCAACACGGCTATCAAGTCGTCCTGTGCAACACAGACGAACAACTGGCGAAAGAACAGTCGTACTTGGTCGCGCTTCAGACGATGCATGTCGACGGTCTGATCATCACGACGAACCATTCAGACAACCCGAACTACGAAAAGTTAGAGTTGCCGATGGTCGCGCTCGACCGAATCGTCAAGTCTGGCATTGACGCCGTCATCTCAGACGGGTATGAAGGCGGTCGCCTGGCGGCGGAGACGCTGTTGAATTGTGGTGCGACAAGGCTCGCCCATATCGGTGGACCTGAACAGCTGCAGACGGTGAAGCGACGGACGGATGGGTTCCTTGACGTCGCGGGAGATCGTCTCGTCGGCATGACGCATTCGAGTTTCACGTTCAAAGAAGCGCTCACGGCGGCGCAAACGCTGTTTGATGAGCATTGGCCGTTCGATGGATTGTTCGCCGCCAATGACGTCATCGCGGCCGCGGTGTTGCAGGAAGCGGTGCGTCGGAATGTGCGTGTGCCGCAAGATTTGCAAGTCATCGGCTACGATGGCATCGAGCTCGGTGAGATGACGTCGCCGCCGCTCACGACGATCTCGCAACCTATCTATGAGATGGGACGACGTGCGACCGAGCGACTCCTTGATTTGATTGAGAAGAAGGAGACCGTTACGAAAGAAATCTTGTTGCCCGTCACGTTGACGGAGCGACAGACGACGATCCGAAAGGGGCATGACACATGAAGCGAATTGTGGTCATCGGTAGTGTATCGATGGATTTAGTGGTCACGACAGACAAACGTCCGCAGGCAGGGGAGACCGTCATCGGACAGGCGTTTCAGACGGTGCCCGGAGGAAAGGGAGCCAACCAAGCGGTCGCCGCCGCTCGACTCGGAGGACGAGTCGAGATGGTCGGTTGTATCGGGTCCGATGAGTTCGGCCAACGCATCCGACAAAACTTTGAACTAAACGGAGTCGGGACATCTCACTTACGAACTATCGACAATGAAGTGACCGGGACGGCGCACATCGTGCTCGCCGAAGGGGATAACTCAATCGTCGTCGTCCAGTCGGCAAACAAACACGTGCGTTTTACAGAAACAGAGCTCGAACAATTGCTCGATGAAGAAACGTTCGTCTTGCTCCAGCTCGAAATCCCAATCGCGACGGTGGAACAAGTGAGTGCGTACTGTCGATCCCGCAACATCCCGGTTCTACTGAACCCAGCGCCGTCACAAGTGCTCACGGAGACCTTGCTTGCGAACGTGACATACGTGACACCGAACGAGCATGAGTGCCGTGACTTGTTCGGCGATGTCTCGCTTGAAGACGTATTGCGTCGCTATCCGAACAAACTGATTGTGACCGAAGGCGTCAACGGCGTCCGTTTCTTTGATGGCGAGACGATTCAGCAAGTTCCAGCCATTCAAGCCGATGTCGTCGATACGACGGGGGCAGGGGATACGTTCAACGGGGCCCTCGCAGCCGCCCTGATGGAAGGAAGCGAGTTACGTGAAGCGGTACGCTTCGCTGTCGTCGCTTCAGGATTGAGCGTGGAAGGGTTCGGGGCCCAAGGCGGCATGCCGAACCGAGATGACGTCATGAGACGATTGGAGCGAGTGTGATGAAGAAACATGGGATTTTGAATAGCCATTTGACGAAAATCTTTGCCGACTTGGGGCATACGGACACGGTTGTCATCGCGGACTGTGGACTACCGATTCCAAACGGCGTGGCGCGAGTCGATTTGGCGCTTCGTCTTGGTGAACCGTCGTTCCTCGATGTATTAGATGCCGTTGAGGCGGACATGGTCATCGAACAAATCACCGTAGCCGATGAGGTGTTCACGGAGAACGAACCGATCGCCAAAGCGTTGACCGAACGATTCGATACGGTGAAGACGTGCTCGCACGAGGCGTTCAAGCGTGAGGTCGAACAAGCGAAAGTCGTTATTCGGACAGGCGAAGCGACTCCGTATGCGAACGTCATTTTACATGCCGGTGTCATCTTTTAAGGAGGGGTTCGATGCACATCCAGTTGAAGCGCATCCATAAGTCGTTCGGTCCGGTCAGTGTATTGAAAGGCGTCGACTTCGAATTGTTACCCGGCGAAATTCATGCATTGATGGGAGAAAACGGGGCCGGTAAATCGACACTCATGAAGGTCATGACCGGGCTTCATCCGCTCGATGAAGGCGAAGTCGTCATCGATGGGGCCGTCCGGCAGTTCAAACATCCAAAAGAAGCCGAGCGCGCTGGCATCGCGTTCATCCATCAAGAGCTGAACATACTACCGGAGCTGACCGTGATGGAAAACTTGTTTCTCGGACGGGAATTGACCGGTCCATTCGGTGTCATCAAGCAGCAAGAGATGAAGCGACGGGCACGCGAGTACTTAGCGGAACTGAACGTGTTCATGGAAGTCGATCAGCTTGCCAAACAATTATCTGTCGGACAACAACAGATGATCGAGATCGCGAAGGCGCTCATGACGGATGCGAAAGTCATCGTCATGGACGAACCGACCGCCGCCTTGACCGACCGAGAGATTCGGGCGCTATTCTCGGTTTCGCGGGCGCTGCGTGACCAAGGCGTATCCATCATTTATATCTCGCACCGGATGGAAGAGATTTTTGAACTATGCGACCGCATCACCGTCCTCCGCGACGGCGTATCGATCGGGACACACCGCATCGCCGAGACGTCGTTTGAAGAAATCGTGAAAGAAATGGTCGGACGTGAGATTGGCGAACGGTATCCGGATCGCAACGCGACCATCGGAGACGTCGTCCTTGAAGTCGATGGATTGATAGGTAACCGGTTCCACAATGTCTCGTTCGATGTTCGGGCCGGTGAAATCGTCGGTTTCTCGGGACTCATGGGAGCCGGACGCACCGAAGTGATGCGCGCCTTGTTCGGGGCCGACCGGGCCAAGGGCGGAGTCGTCAAATTGAAGGGCACCGAAATCCGAATCAAACAGCCGGTCGATGCCATTCGACACGGCATCGCCTTCTTGACGGAAGACCGAAAAGGCGAGGGGTTGCTCCTCGATTTCTCATTGCGCGAAAATCTGTCGTTGCCGACGCTCGATAAACGGGCGAAAGGAACGATCATCTCACGCCAAGCAGAGGAGCAGTTCGCGGACGGTTATTTGAAAAAACTGCGCGTCAAGCACCATTCGATGGAACAAAAAGTGAAGTCGCTCTCGGGCGGGAACCAACAAAAAGTCGTCCTTGGGAAATGGCTCGGCGCCGAGCCCGACGTGCTCATTCTTGACGAGCCGACACGGGGCGTTGATGTCGGGGCGAAGAAAGAGATCTATACGATCATGAGTGAGCTGGCCGAATCGGGTGTCGCCATCATCATGGTCTCATCCGATTTACCCGAAGTGCTCGGGATGAGTGATCGGATTGTCGTCATGCGAGAAGGCGTCGTCACGGGGACGTTAACGAAAGACGAGGCGACGCAAGAAAAAGTCATGACATATGCGACAGGAGGACAATGATATGGAATTGAAAGCAGCGACTGCATTAGGGCGACCGCAAAAGCTCGGTTGGGGGCAAAAACTTGGGCCGTTGTTCGGTCTGCTCGCCATCATCGTTGTGGTGACGGCGCTCGAGCCAGGTTTTCTCTCATTGAACAACATCTTTAACGTATTACGCCAAGTCTCAATCAATGCGTTGATCGCGTTCGGGATGACGTTCGTCATTTTGACAGGCGGCATCGACTTGTCGGTCGGTTCGATTCTGGCGCTCTCGTCAGCTTTCGTTGCGGGCATGATGGTCGATGGGCAACATGCGGTCATGGCGATCGCGCTCGGATTAATTGCCGGAGCTGTGCTCGGTGCGTTCAACGGTGCCGTCATCACGTACGGAAAAGTCGCGCCGTTCATCGCGACATTGGCGACGATGACGATTTACCGGGGGTTGACGCTCGTCTATACGGACGGTCGTCCGATTACCGGTCTAGGCGACTCTACATGGTTCGAGATGCTCGGACGCGGTTACTTCTGGATCATCCCAGTGCCAGCCGTGACGATGTTGATTGCTTTCGGTGTGTTGTACTTCATTTTGAAAAAGACGACGTTCGGTCGTCACACGTACGCGATTGGCGGCAACGAGGAAGCTGCCAAACTGATGGGCATCGGGGTCAATAAAGTCAAAGTCTTGATTTACTCGTTGTCGGGTACGTTAGCGGCACTCGCCGGCATCATTTTAACATCGCGTCTCAACTCGGCCCAACCGACGGCCGGGACGTCGTATGAACTTGACGCCATCGCGGCCGTCGTTCTCGGGGGAACGAGTCTTGCCGGAGGACGTGGCTGGATTGTCGGGACGCTCATCGGGGCGCTCATTATCGGAACGTTGAACAACGGCTTGAACCTTCTTGGCGTCTCGTCATTTTTCCAACTCGTCGTCAAAGGGGCCGTGATTTTGTTCGCGGTATTGCTCGATCGAAAACAAAACGCGTAAACATCGAAAGGGGAAACGGAAGATGAAAAAATGGACAGCTTGGCTACTCGTATTGACAATGGTCGTCATGGCGGCTTGTTCGACGGAACAACCGGGGACAAGTTCGGAGCAAGAGACAAAAGACGGGGACTTCAAAATCGGGCTCTCGATTTCCACACTAAACAACCCGTTCTTCGTCGCGTTGAAAGACGGTGCGGAAGAGCAAGCAACTGAACTCGATGCGACACTTACAGTTGCCGATGCGCAAAACGATGCGGCCAAACAAGTGAGTGACGTCGAAGACATGATTCAAAAAGGGATGGACTTGATTCTCATCAACCCAACGGATTCAGAAGCAGTCGGCGCGGCCGTTCAAAGTGCGAACGATGCCGGAATCCCGGTCATCACAGTCGACCGTAACGCCGAGTCAGGCGACGTGGTCGCGCACGTAGCGTCAGATAACGTCGCTGGTGGGAAGCTCGCAGGTGAATATATGGTCGAACTCGTCGGTGAAGGCGGGAAAGTCGTCGAGCTCGAAGGGATTCCAGGAGCGTCAGCCACGCGTGACCGTGGTCAAGGGTTCAACGAAGCGATTGACGGAAAACTTGACGTCGTTGCCAAACAGTCGGCTAACTTTGACCGGGCCCAAGGGTTGACGGTCATGGAAAACATCCTCCAAGACAACAAAGACATCGTCGCCGTATTCGCTCATAACGATGAGATGGCGCTTGGTGCGGTGCAGGCGTTAAGCAGTGCAGGATTGAAAGACGTCAAAGTCATCGGCTTTGATGCGACGGACGATGCGGTCAAGGCGGTCGAAGAAGGCACGATGGCTGCGACGGTCGCGCAAAAACCGACCGAAATCGGAAAGCTCGGTGTCGAAGCTGCTGTGAACTACTTAAAAGGGGAGACAGTGGAAGAGAACATCCCGGTCGACCTCGAATTGATCAAATAATGAGTACAGCCGACGCATTCGAGGTGCGTCGGCTGTTTTTATGCTTGTTGAATCGGGCGGAGCGCTTGAACGACTTCGTCTTTGATCGTGACGCCGCTCGCTTCGAGTTCGGCGATTTTATCGGCGAACTGAGGCAAGTAATCTTTATGGGCGATGAGCAGTTCATCGAGCACCCGTTTCGCAGTCTCGCCGCTCGGGATAAGCGGATTGATGATGAACGCTTGAAGGGCGAGCCCGTAGTCACCGGTCACGGCCGCTTCTTCGACGCACAGCTCCATGTTCTTCATAACTTGGAGCCATCCTTTTTCAGCCGGGGCGAGCGCGCCGAACGCGATTGGTTTCGCACCGGTCGCGCCGATATAGGCGGACACTTCGACGACATCGTCTGGAGCGAGGTCAGGGACGGCCCCGTTGTTCTTCGTCGAGACGACGATGTGTGTATTCTTATTGGCGTAAATCGAGGCGATCGTCTCACACGCCGCGTCCGAATAGTGAGCACCGCCGCGTTTAGACAGTTGCTCCGGTTTATGGTCGAGGTTCGGGTCTTTGTACAGCTCGAATAGCTCTGCTTCCGTCTGCTTCACTTGCTCGGCCCGCGTGCCGACGGCCGGGTCCCGATATTCCTCGAGCATGTGGGCGAGCATTTCCTCGGCACGATAGTAATACCGGTGATAGCCGCAAGGGATCATGTTCATCTGTTGCAGTTGTTCTTGGAAGAACGGCATGTTGTGAATGTTGGCGGGAATCCCCGAATCGCCGTCGTACATCTTGTCGATGATGTCACGTGTCACGTCTTGTCCGCTCACGTCGTGGACGCGGTGCCAGTGGAAATGGTTCAACCCGGCAAACGAATAGATCAAGTCCTCTGGCTTCTTGCCGATCAGCTCAGGTTCAGCCATCATCGCATTGACCGGCACGTTGCACAGTCCGATAACTTTGTCCCATTTGCCGTAACGGATGACCGCGTCGGTCACCATTCCGCTCGGGTTCGTGAAGTTGACGAGCCAGGCGTCCGGACAGAGCTGTTTCATGTCTTCGACGATATCGAGGATGACAGGAATGGTACGGAACGCCTTCAAGATACCGCCGGCCCCGTTCGTCTCTTGGCCGACCATACCGTACGAGAGCGGAATCCGTTCGTCTTTGATGCGGGCGTCGAGCAAACCGACACGGAACTGTGTCGTGACAAAGTCGGCATCTTGTAACGCTTCTCGACGGTCGAGCGTCAGATGCACTTTAACGTCATACGGAGAAGCGTCCCACATCCGTTGCGCCATCTGTCCGACGATGTCGAGTTTGTCTTTCCCGGCCTCGATATCGACGAGCCAAATCTCACGAATCGGTAACTCTTCGTAACGCTTGATGAACCCTTCCATCAATTCTGGTGTGTAGCTGCTGCCGCCCCCGATGGTGACGAGCTTGATTCCCGTTGTCATTCCAATCTCCTCCTCATATGTTCACAAAATAGTCTCAGATGTGTAAATGAATATCAGCGCTGAATGTATCTTCTCATTTCTCATTCAGTATAAAATATAGAAAAATGAACACAATAGATTTGAAGATAACTCCGAAAGCGTTTACAAAAAGAAACATATAGACATTTATTTTTGTGAATTCAATTCACGAGAGGAGACCGGACATGCTATTGACCGAGAAAATGAAGCAAGACCTGTTCTCTAAATCAGAACGGGCCGTCATCGACTATTTGTTCGTCGAGCGGGAGCGGATCCACGACAAGACGATGAAACAAATCGCCGAGGCGACGTATACGCACCCGTCGATGTTAAGTCGCATCGCCATGAAATTGGAGTTTGCGGGTTGGCTCGAGTTGAAGGAACAGTTTTTGGAGGAAATCGAGTATTTGAATCGTCACTTCTCGGATATCGATGCCAATGAGCCATTCTCGGCTAAGGATAACTTGATGGTTGTGGCGAACAAGCTGGCGGCCCTCAAACAGATGACGATCGAGGACACGCTGTCGTTGCTCGATCATGAGGCATACGAGCAAGCCGTAACGATGTTGAGTGAAGCGCGCCATATCAAGGTCTTTTCTGTCATCCATAATTTGTTGCTTTGTCACGACTTCAAGTCAAAGATGAACCGGATCGGCAAGCAAGTCAGCCTCTGTGAATTCGATGCCGAATTCGAGGCGGCCAACTCGGACGAAACGACGTGTGCGCTCCTGATCTCCTATACGGGAGAAAGTGATTATACGGTCGGACTTATTCCTTACTTAAAAAAACAACGTGTGCCGGTGCTCGCCTTGACGAGTCTAGGGGAGAATGCCATCTCGAACCAGGCGGATTGTACGCTCCGTTTGACGACCCGTGAACGCCTCTACTCGAAAATCGGGAGCTTCACGACGAACGATTCGATTCATTGCCTGCTCGACTTGTTGTACGCTGGTGTGTTCTCGACAGACTATGAGGCGAACATGGCTTACAAAGTGCAAATCTCGAAACGGTTCGACCATCGTAAAAGTTCGAGTGAGGTCATGCAGGAAGACTGAAAACACCCCTTCGAGCGAAGGGGTGTTTGTTTAACTGATTTAGGCGAGAATTCTCCCACCTCTAAGCGTTTCAGGCGAAGCCCAGCGAAGGTGGGAGATGAATTGCCCGTCCCCGACGCCCTCGGCCACCGCTGTGACAGGACGACGAACAAAAGTTCGTGATTCCGTCAGATTTCCTCGCCCCCTCCGCGGGTATCGGAATGGGACGAGGATGATCCTGAGACCGGGCAGAGGAGGAACGGACATGCTGAAGGGCTACAAATACCGGCTCCACCCGACTGCTACACAGGCCGAGTTCCTGATCCGGACGATCGGCTGTGCCCGGTTCATCTACAACAAGCTGCTCGAGGACCGCATCAAGATCCATGAGGAGGCGATGGCGAGCGGCGGGCCGAGGCGGAAACCGCCGACACCGGCCTCCTACAAGCCGCTGTTCCCGTTCCTGTGCGAGGCGGACAGCCTCGCGCTCGCGAACGCGAAGCTGCACCTCGACGCGGCGTTCGCGAAGTTCTTCGCCGGGACGGCCGGCTTCCCGGTGTTCAAGTCGAGACGGAAGGCGCGCGCGTCCTACACGACGAACAACCAGCACGGAACGATTCGCATCGAGGAGGACCGCGTGCGGCTCCCGAAGGTCGGGTTCATCCGGTTCACACAGCATCGCGGCTTCGACGGGGAGATCCGTTCGGCGACCGTGTCGATGACACGGACGGGCAGGTTCTTCGTGTCGCTCCTCATCGAGCAGGCTGACGAGCCATGGGTCCCGGCCGAGCACACGATCGGAATCGACCTCGGTTTGGAACACTTCGCCGTCATGACGAACGACGATCTCGTCACGGAGAAGATTGCGAACCCGCGCAACCTGAGAAAGGCCGAGGCGCGGCTGAAACGAGCGCAGCGCGCCCTCGCCCGCAAGAAACCGGGCAGCAGGAACCGCGAAAAGGCCAGGCTCATCCTCGCGAAGAAGCACGAGCAGGTCAGGAACCGCCGGCACGACTTCCTCCACAAGCTGTCGCGACGCATCGTCGACGAGAACCAAGTCGTCGTGGTCGAGACGCTCCGAACGAGGGAGATGATGCAAGACCGCCGCCTGGCGAAGTCGATCGGGGACGCCGGGTGGGGCGAGTTCGTCCGACAACTCGAATATAAATGTAAATTCTACGGGCGGACGCTGATCAAGGCCGACCCGTGGTTCGCCTCGACCCAAGTCTGTTCGAGCTGCGGCGAGAACGGCGGCAAGAAGGGGTTGGACATCCGCGAGTGGACGTGTGCCGCGTGCGGCGCGCACCACGACCGCGACGTCAACGCGAGCCTCAACCTGTTGCGCCTCGCTGAGGATATCATGTCTTCAGGGCAGGGACTGCCCGACGAGCTTGGTCCATAACCGTGGCTGTTCAAAGCACGGTCTTCCCAAGAAGCTCCCACTTCAGGTTGCGAAGCAAGCAAGTGGTGAGTAGTTCACTCGAGCGAACGCAAGAGCGCGCGCACCGGACTGCCGTCTCCTTTGACGATCGGGAGCGGCACGGCGTTCAATTCGTAATCACCAGGGGCGATATGGTCGAGGACGAGTCCTTCGAGAATGTGGACCCCGTTGCGGGCGAGTGCATGATGCGCCGCCATCTCTTTACTGTCGATCGCGTCGACCGACGGCAAATCGAGACCGATCAAGTAAATCCCAAGTTCGCCGAGACGATCAGCAAGTGACGGCGTGAGTTCAGGGATGTGGCTCGGGAACTCCTGCTTGTTCGGCCAGCCGTCCGTCTTTAAAATCAATCGTTCGACGCCGGTCAAGTCAAAGCCGTCCAAGTCCGTCGCTTCGATCCGTTCGCGGGCAGGGAGATGAATGACTCGGGCCGGACCGATATAGAGCCCGGGATCAAGGTCGATGACGCGCTGTCCGGCGTCGTCGAAATGGAACGGGGCATCGATATGCGTCCCGGTATGCAGGCTCATCGTCACTTTCCCGACGTTGACCGAACCGCTGGCGGCCATCGGCCAAGCGATCTCGTAACAGAATGCCGTGTCGCCCGGCCATGTCGTGATCGTGTCTTCAAGCGGTTGCGAAACATCAATCCATGTCATCGTGTTCGTCCTCCTCACAGTTTTGTCCGGACGGTCCAAAGTTCAGGGAAGAAACGGTGGTCGAGGACGCGGCGCAAGTAATTGACGCCTGACGATCCACCCGTCCCCATCTTTTGACCGATAATCCGTTCGACGGTGCTCATATGGTTGAAGCGCCACATCTGCTGTTGGCTGCCGATATCGAGCAGTTTCTCACCGAGCTCATACAAGTCCCAATACTTGTCCACGTCCCGGTACACATCGGCCCAAGCCGCTTCGACGCTCTCGTTCCATTCCCAGTCTTTCGTGACGTCCCGGTTGAGCACGGCGTCATCGATGGCAAGGCCACGGCGGTGCATTTCGCGAACGGTCATGTCATAGATGCTCGGTGCCTGAAGCGACGACTCGAGAAGCGGATACAGTTTCTCGTCATGGGCGTAGACGCTAAGCGTGCGTGCGTTTTTAAAGCCGAGGGCGAACTCGATTTGGCGGTTCTGGTACGATTGAAATCCAGAAGACGAACCGAGTTTGTCGCGGAACTCCAAATACTCGGCCGGAGTCAACGTCGCGAGGACGCTCCACGACTGGATGAGCTGTTGTTGAATCTTCGAGACACGGGCGAGCATCTTGAACGAACGCTCGAGCTCTCCCGTCTCGATGGCGGTCACGGCTGCCGTCAGTTCATGCAAAATCAATTTCATCCACAGCTCACTCGTCTGATGGATGATGATGAACAGCATCTCGTCATGATGGTCCGATAAGCGGTGCTGACTCGATAAAATCGGGTCGAGTTGCAAATAGTCACCGTACGACATGTCTTTCGAAAAGTCTGTCTGAATCGATTGCTCGACTTTGTGTTCAATCCGTTCACTCATATTGTTTCTCCTTAGGCCACGACTTCGCGGACGTTCTCGAACGCCTCGTATTCTTTGTTTTCCATAATTGTCTGTAACGTCATCACGACATCATACACATCGGTGAACGTGTTGTAGAGCGCGACCGGTGCGAGTCGGATGATGTTCGGGGCCCGGAAGTCCGGGATGACGCGATGCTGTTTGAGCGCTTTACAAATGCGGGCCGCCTCAGGGTGTTCGAGACTCAAATGGGCACCACGCTGTGTCTCGTTGCGCGGACTGCCGATAACGAAGCCGTATGGTGCGAGCACTTCGTCAATCAGTGCGGTCATATACGTCGTCAAGGCGAGCGATTTCTCGCGGATGGCGTCCATCCCGATCTCGTTGAACATCTCGAGGGCACCAAGTTGCGGGGCCAGGCTCAAAACGTGCGGCGTCCCGATTTGGAACGCACCGGCGTCATCGGCCGGCGTCATCGTATGATCCATGTCGAACTGTTTATCTTTGCGTGAACCGAACCAACCGGCAAGGCCAGGCGTCGTCCCGAAGTGACGCTCGTGAACGAATAGACCGCCGACGCTGCCAGGTCCACCATTCAAATGCTTATAGTTGCACCAGTAGGCAAAGTCGACACCCCAGTCGTGGAATGCGTGCGGGATGGCACCGACCGAATGACAAGCGTCCAAGCCGATCAAGATGTCTCGTTCGTGTGCCGCCTTGGCGAGACGGGCCATATCGAGGATTTGTCCGCTGCGATAGAGGACGGTCGGCAAGACGATCAAGGCGATGTCGTCTGTCATCGCTGCGATGATGTCTTCTTCCTTCAAGTAGCGTCCGTCCGGGCTCGAGACTTGGACCAAATGTTCGCTCGGGTCGAGTCCACGGAGCTCGAGTTGACTCTTCAAAGCGTAAATATCAGATGGGAAGGTGAGTGTGTCGGCTAAAATTTTCGTCCGCTTGCCTTCCGGTTTAAAGAATGAGGCGACAAGTTGGTGCAAGTTGACCGTCGTCGACCCGGTGACCATCACTTCCTCGGCTCTTGCTCCGACGAGCGGGGCGTTAAGTGCGGCCAATTGTTCTGACAAGTTGAACCATGGGTGGCGTCCCGACATCCAGCCATCGATCCCGAGCTCTTTCCAATCGCTCAGTGATTCGAGTAACGTCCGTTCGGCCCGTTTCGATAACAGGCCGAGCGAGTTACCGTCCATATAAATACCATCTTGCGGCAAATAAAATTCTCCCCGGTATGGTGCGAGCGAGTCGCTGGCGTCGCGTGTTTCCGCGTACACCCGTGTGAAATCTTGAGCCATATCATTTCCCCCTTTTGACTTGCGTGTCATGCTGACAAAAGCGTAGCAATCGCCTGTATGCGTGTCAATATGAAGGGACGCATCGTCATAAGAAAAGGCCGCCTTCGCGGCGGCCGAATCTCCTATTTAATTTTACGGACGTTCTCTTTTCGTAACAGACTGAATAGCGTGTACACCATTAAGAGGAGGATGACAGTGAAAGGGAGCGCCGAAATCAACGATGCGGTCTGCAACCCTTCGAGCCCACTCGCAATCAATAGAACGGCAGCAATCCCGCCGAGCAAAATGCCCCAAACGATTCGGACAGTGAGCGGTGGATTCAAACTACCATTCGTCGTCATACTGCTGATGATGTATGTCGCCGAATCGGCTGACGTGATCAAGAAAGTAAGAATCAACAGAATCGACAAGACGGATAAAACAAAGCTGAACGGCAATTCGGCAAACGTGACGAACAAGGCACTCGTCACATCGGCATCGACCGCTTGCGCAATCGATGTTCCTTCGAATAGGTCGAGGTGAAGGGCCGTTCCGCCGAACACGGCAATCCATAAGAGCGCGATGAACGGTGGCACGATGAGCACCCCGACGATAAACTCACGAATCGTTCGGCCACGTGAGACGCGGGCGACGAATGCACCGACGAACGGCGACCAAGCGATGGCCCATGCCCAGTAGAAGATGGTCCAATCACGCACCCACGTCCCTTGCTGGTACGGCTGCAAACGAAGACTGTAGCGGATAAAGTTCTGTAAGTAATCCCCTAACCCGAGCGTGAACGTCTCTAAAATAAAGATGGTCGGGCCGGCAAAGAACACGAATACCATTAATACGAGCGCGGTCCCGAGGTTGATATTACTGAGCCATTTGATGCCGCGGTCGAGACCGGTCGTCGTCGAAGTCAAAAACAAGACGGTCAAAACAACGATAATCAATACTTGGACGAGCGCCGTGTTCGGCAACCCGAAGACACTGTTCAAACCACCGTTGATTTGGAGCACACCGAGACCGAGTGACGTGGCGACACCCATGACGGTCGCGATGACGGCTAAAATATCAATCGTTTGATTGAGCGGCTGTTTATAAGCCCTGTCTTTAATGAGCGGAGACAGACTCGTCGAAATAAGGCCGTCCGCATTTCGGCGGAACTGGAAATACGCGATAATCAAGCCGACGATGGCGAAGACGGACCATTGGCTGACGCCCCAATGGAAGAAGGAATATGCCATGGCCAATCGAGCTCCTTCGACGGTTAGCTCGGTCGTATCCGCATACGGAGGGGTGATGAAATGGCTCATCGGTTCGGCAACGCCCCAAAAGACGAGTCCGACCCCGAAACCAGCGGAGAACAGCATCCCGATCCAAGTAAAGAACGGGTATTGCGGACGGTCCTGGTCCGTCCCGAGCCGAATCTTCCCGTATTTACTGAACGCGAGGAAGACGAGGAAGACGACGAATAAGAAGACGGCGAGTAAGTAAAACCAACCGAACGAGCGGGTCGTGAAGTTGAAGATGTTCCCGGCAATCGTCGCGAACAACGTCGGACGAATCGCGCCAAACAGGACGAGGAGAGCGATGAGACTCGCCGAAATGTAGAACACGCGATTCAAGCGTGGCTTTTCAGGTGAAGTGTTCATGAGGACTCCTTTCCAAACGCACAAATTATTATTTAGGACTAATAAATATTTCCCTATTTGCGTGAAAGGAAAACGCCTATATGCCAGAATGGTGTCTTCTTTGCGTTGAGATGGATGAATTCGGGGAATGGAATGATGAGACGTGTTTGAAAGGAGATTGGAATATGAAATTGATTGCCATCGATTTAGACGGGACGTTATTGTCTCGAACTGGTATCATCACAGAAACGAACCAAGACGCAATCCGGCGTCGCCAAGCCGAGGGAGATTTGGTCGCCATCTCTTCGGGCCGATCGATTCACGATATCGAAGAGTTGCTGCGACGGAGCAGATTGACTTGTCCAATCTTGTCCGGGAACGGGGCGATCGCTTTCTATGAGAATGAGCGCATTTATTACCACGCGCTCCCGAAAGACGTCGTACAGGAGTTATGGGATGTGGCCCATGAGCACGGAGCGTACGTCGAATTTTACACGAATGCCGGGGTGAAAGTACTCCGTTCGGGTACCGATTTACTGAAGGGCGAGTTGGATGAGGTGTTGCCACACGACCAATCGTTCTCACGGGAATGGGGTGAGCGAGAGATTGAAATTCAAAACGAACAGTTCGGGCTGACATATGTTGATGCGATCGAGGACATCGACTTTGAGGCCGACGAAGTGTACAAAGTCTTTGTCTATTCGTTCGATCGGCGCAAACTGCACGAGCTCCGGAAACTGTATGAGCCCCGGACCGACATTTTGATCACGACGGCAGGCTGGACAAAAATCGAGATCGGTCATCCGAATGCGAGCAAAGGGATGGCCTTGACGCAGTTGGCAGAGCATCACGGCATTCCACAAGCGGATATCGTGGCCATCGGGGACAATTTGAACGACATCTCGATGTTCGAAGTGGCGGAAACGAGGATTGCGATGGGGAACGCCGTCGATCCGTTGAAAGACATCAGCACCCATATCACGAAGGATGTTGAGGACGATGGCGTCGCCTATGCGCTCGACCATTATATCGACGACTAAATTTTGAAGAAATGGTGAACAGGGATTCGATGTCACGTAAAACGGTTAATGTATTAGTGTAGTCCTCATTCAACGTGTTGAGCTGAAAGGGGGCAACGGATGAAACGAAGATTCAATCGT
This sequence comes from Exiguobacterium sp. s16, assembly GCF_018618115.1. Taxonomy (NCBI): domain Bacteria; kingdom Bacillati; phylum Bacillota; class Bacilli; order Caryophanales; genus Exiguobacterium; species Exiguobacterium sp. s16. The sequence goes on from NZ_JACSLM010000003.1 coordinate 90,301, forward strand.
TGTTTGACTGAGGCCGGCTCGGTGAAACGAGAGACAAGTTGGTTGAAAGACCGGCGGACTAGGTGATCTCCTGATTCAAACTGTCGTCCACCTGACCTCGCGCGAGAGGTGAGGGGCAGACAAAAAGGATATGTGGGAGGCAAAACGTCTAGGAAGCTCGGTGTTTCAAAACAGGTGGGCATGATGAGGTTCATGATGGATTTCAACCTTATTACGTCGAAACGCAGTCATGGCCGTTTTGGAGGCAATGTCTCTGTGCAGGGCCAGATTGATGTTCAGACGAACGAACGCTCCGAAATCGCGTTCTGAACCGCGTCCATTTTCTAGCACGTATCGATTGATTGCATGGGACGGTCGGCCGGGAACTTTCTCGGTCGGGTGAAAGTCCGCTCTACTAGAAACGCTCACCGTTAAGCGCCACAGACGTGGCGCTTTTTCTTATGGGGTGAACGTGGCGACCCGGTCCGGTTGTTTACCATCCGCTTGTTCGAACTTCACGCGATGGCCGTCCGCAGCTTGTTCGACCTGAAATGTATAGGCAGCGTCAGGCTCGTCTTCGAACGTCAAATCATACACGTAACCGCTTAAAGAGAGGGTGCCGTCAATCGAATACGCATCCGCCGAAATGTTATAATGAGTCGCAAGGTATTGCTCTAAGGCACGTTCGCGTTCCTCGATTTCAGTCGAGTAGCGAACGTAGAGGAAGGTGGCGAGCGTGATTGTGACGACGAGGGTGGTTCGGAAAATCGTCTCCCAGTTTTGTTTTGGCATGAGCGCATCTCCTTTCCATACAAAGATAAGAATTTCAGAATATTTTACGAAAAATTCTGACAAATTACAAGATGAAATAGTGAGGAGTGACGATATGCCGAAAATATATTGGCTCGGGACGTTCGTGAGCGGATTGATTCTCATGATGATGGGAGAAACGGGCGCTGTCCCCCGTGTTGTTCCTTATTTTTTGATGGCGCTTGGGGTGACGGGTTTTCTCGTCCAAGCTTGGTTCGAACAAAAACGACACCGCTAAGCGGCGCCGTTTTTTTGGTTACATCGATTCGAGCAGTTGGTTCAGCACTGTGTCGATGTCTGCTTGGATCGCATCGGCCTGTTGCTGCAATGTCATTAATTTCTCTAGATTGTTCGTCTCATTCATCTGGTGCAGGAGTGATCGATGCGATGCTTCGAGCTCGGTCAGGCGAGCTTCATCCGCCGCTATGTCTCGGACATGTACCGCCGTCACAGCCGATTTTGTTGATTTCGTTTTCTTAGGTGCCACTACAATTGCTTCCGGTTCGCGCTGACGTTTTTCAAGTGCATACGTCACATTTCCCGGGAAACGTGTCGCTGTCCCGTCAAGCCAATACGTGATCGGGAATAGCTTGTTCAAGAAATAGCGATCGTGCGAGACGGCGACGAGTGTACCGGTAAAGCGGTCGAGTGCGTCTTCGAGTGCCTCTCGTGCTTCGATGTCGAGATGGTTCGTCGGTTCGTCTAACACGAGCACGTTGATGTCCTCGTGCATAAGGATAGCAAGCATGAGTCGCATCTTCTCGCCGCCGCTCAAATCTTTGACCGGTTTGAAGACGCTCGCGCCATAGAAGAGGAACTGGGCCAGCAGTTGACGGGCCTTCCCTTCATCGACGGCGATGCGATCACGGAACGCCTCGATGAGCCGGTAAGAATCATCGAAGTCGATGTGTTGCGACAAGTAGCCGATTTGGGCCCGTTCCGCTCGTCGCACAGTGCCCGAGGCCGGTTCGAGGTGACCGAGCAATACTTTCAACAACGTCGACTTGCCGCTCCCATTTGGGCCGACGATGGCGATGCGTTCGCCATGACCGGCGTAAAACGAGACGTTTTCGAAGACGGTCCGGTCGTAAGTGACCGTCACATCGATTGCTTCGAACACATCGCGTCCGGTCCGACCCTGAGCCGTGAACTGAATGTCCGGTTGAACGGCCTCGAGGCGAGGGCGTTTAATCGTCTCGATGCGGGCGAGCGCTTTCTCCATCGATTTGGCACGGCGATAAAACTTCTCGTTCGGTGGATTGCCTTCGTTCGCCCACTGCCTTAGCTGGCGAATCGTTTCCTTCATCTTCTTGATTTTCTTCTGTTGTTCCGTATAGGCATGAAACTGATCGAGCAACCGTTTTTCTTTTTGGGCGACGAATGCGCTGTAGTTGCCATCGAAACTGGCCAATTCCCCGTCCTCACATTCGACGATGCGCGTGGCGACGGCGTCGAGAAACACGCGGTCGTGCGAGACGAGGAGGAGCGTGGACGGACTGTCACGAAGGAACGACTCGAGCCAAGTCATCGCTTCTAAATCGAGGTGGTTCGTCGGTTCATCTAAGATGAGCAGCTCTGGTTCTTGAAGCAACGCCAAGGCGAGCCCGACTTTTGTTCGTTCGCCACCGCTTAGTGTATCAAACGGTCTGTCGACGAAGCGGGTGAGGCGCAGTCCGTCGATCATCGCATTCACTTTCGAATCGATGGCATACCCGCCACCGTTCTCATAGCGCATCTGCAGGGCGCCGTATGTCTCCAGGAGCGCTTCGATGTCGTCACTTGAAATCATCTGTTCCTCAAGTCGTCGCATCTCGTCACCGAGTCTCGTTAACTCGGCGAACGCGGTATAGAGCACGTCTCGACCTGACTTATCGGGATGGGCGGGAATCTGGGCCAAATAGCCGATCGTCAGCCGTTGTTTTCGATAGATTGTTCCTTCATCTGGGGACTCGGTACCGACGATGAGGCGCAGGAGCGTTGTCTTGCCGCTCCCGTTCCGTCCGACGAGCCCGATTCGCTCGCCTGCGTTTACTTGAAGATTGGCATCAGTCAAGACGGCATGGCCGCCAAATTGTTTTTGAATGTGTTGTAACTCGATAAACATGAGTGGTTCCTCCTAAAGTAGAGGCCTATCAAAAAAGCCGAACGCAAAGAAGCGCTCGGCAAGAGAGAGAGGCGCTTTGTCGTATTTCAGCAATGTCTAAAAAAGAACAGACGGGTCCTGTGATTACGCGACATCGTGAAAAATCGCACGCAAAATGTACAAATGTTCTGTTGACAAATGCGTACGTCCGACAAAGTTCACCTTTCTCCCTCCTTTCAATTATCATTATGGTAAGTGTAAGCGATTTCGGTCGGTTCGGCAACTGGGGGGATACAGGAATATCAAGGGTCGATGTCGTATTATTTAACATCAGAGATTAGGGGGGAGGCACGTCATGCGTAAAGAATGGCTCGGCGCCATCAGTTTAACGCTCGCCGCCAGCATTTGGGGCGGGATGTACGTCGTCAGTAAATATGCGCTCGGCTATATCGAGCCTTTCACGCTCGTCTGGATGCGCTATGCCGTCGCGTTTGTCGTTTTATTCGTGATGTGGGGAGCGTTCGGACGCGAGCGGATTGCCCGGAGCGACTGGAAATGGATCGCGCTCGTCGGCGTCATCGGTTACGTCGCCTCGATTTCGTTCCAGTTCATCGGCACGAAACTGTCCGACGCTCATACGGGATCGCTCGTCACGGCGGCGACGCCGGCGTTCATGGTGATCTTCGCCCGAGTCATCTTAAAAGAGCGGCTCACCCCTGTCAAAATCGGGTCACTCCTGTTGGCGACGATCGGGGTCATTATCGTCGTCGGCTGGCGCGTCGAAGGCACGTATTTCATCGGTAGCCTCGTCTTGGTCGGTGCTGCCATCACATGGGCGCTCATGTCCATCTATGTGAAAATCGCTTCCGAGACGACGTCGTCGTTGACGATTACGACGTTTGCCATCGGCATCGCCTTCGTGTTGATGACGCCGCTCATGGGGATGGAAGTGGCCGCTTCCGGCTTACCGAAGATGAACATGGTGCTATGGCTCAGCGTGTTATATGTCGGCATCATCTCGACAGCCGGGGCGTTTTTCTTTTGGAACAAGGGAATCGAATTGATGGATGCGAGTGTCGGGTCGCTGTTCTTCTTTTTCCAACCACTCGTCGGCGGCTACCTCGGCTGGCTCGTCCTCGACGAAAGGCTCGATCGTAACTTCTTTATCGGTGCCGCCTGCATCGTCACGGCCGTCACGTGGTCGACACTCGCCGAACGGCGGCAAAAACGGATAAGTGACGCAAGACTCGCCTCAGAACGGTATATCCTATAAGTGAAGACGGTCGACCCGATAAGGGCCGATCGTCTTTTTAAAATCCGTGATGATCGAGTTTGTCTTCGTCGCGCTTCATCTCGAGTTCGAGCCGCTGAATCGCGAGTTTCTCTTGCTCGATTTTGAGTCGAAGTTCTTCTAAACGCGCCTTCCGTGTCTTGTTGAATGTGTCCGCGGCGATTGACACGACAACGATGACCATAATGTAGAAAAAGAAATCCATTTGTTTTCCTCCTCTTAGCGTAAGCTGAACAAATCCGTCACCAGCTGTTGCGTGATGAGCGCCTCACGCCCATCGGTCATGATCGGTGTATCGTCGGCCAATGCCGAGATAAAGTGGTCGATCGCCCCTTGGAACCCGCGTTGGGTCAAGAGCGTGTCCCATGATCCGAACGTCTTCGTCGAATGGGCGCCGTGTTCGAACCGTTGGAGCGTCACCATCTCGTCGACCGTCACGCGAAGGCCATCGTTGATTGCGACGAGTCCTTCATGATTGACACCCGCTTGGCGATGCATCGATGTCGTATGAAGACCGTGTTCATCTTGCCAGACGTGACGGGCGAAATGGAGCCCGTTCGTCTCGGTCGTCTCGATGTGCCCGGTCACGAGGCGCAAGTCGCTTCCAGCAAAATAACGTATCGTGTCGACGACGTGCAAATAGTCATCGAGCAGCGTGAACTGATAATCGTGACCGCGCAACCCGTCCCCGCGATGCTTGACGAAGTCGAGTGTGTGGAACGGGGCTGCTTCTTTCACGTGCTGATACATCGGGGCGAAGCGGCGATTGAAACCGACCATAAGCTTCCGGTTCGTCCGTTCGGCCAGCTCGACGAGACGTTCCGCCTGCTCGATCGTCGCGGCGAGCGGTTTGTCGACATACACATCGACGCCGTTCGCGAGTAGATACGAGACGATCTCGTAATGCGTCTCGGTCGAACTGTGGACGAACGCCGCATCGATGGACGCCGCGAGTTCGGGAAGTCCCGCAAACGACTCCATCCGATGGGCCCGACAAATCGCGTCGCGCTTGGCGACGGTCGGAGAATAGGCACCGATCAGTTCGAACGATGTGCTGTTCGTCAAAATCGGTAAGTAGGCTTTCTGAGCGATGCCGCCGAGACCGACGACACCAATTTTAGGCTGACGCATATGTACCACTCCTTTGCTTTCATCATAACGAAAAAAAGACCGAATGACACGTGCGCATAGTGCGTCAGGTCATTCGGTCCTTGCTTATAGGCTGGCAATGAGCACGATGTCGCCTTCGGGCGCCGTATTGCCCCGTTCGGGTTCTTTCGTGACAGCGACGGTATCCCAGTCCATCTCCGATTCGGTCGAATCGAGTGTATAGATGACCGTCCCGTTGCCTTTGTCGTCGGTGACGAACGCACCGGTCGGAATCGGAGCATCATCTTTTATAAGCCAAACTTGATACACCTCGTTCGCTTCGAGCGCATCGAGCCCGTTCGTTTGGACGATGAGCTGGCGCTGACCGTCTTGTTCGGCCAGATAAGCGACACCTTCCGATTCGCCTTCGAGCGGAACCGTCTCGGTCAACGCGATGCCGTTCGGCTCCTCTTGATTCAATAGCAGATAGCCGTTCCCGACCAAGGAGAGCATGAGTGCGGCAGCGAGGGCGAGCGCTCCCCATGGCGCCTTCTGTTTCTTCTTCGTGGCTGTGAAGGGGGTGATCGGGGTCGGTTCGTCTGGCTTCGACTCCGTCTCGTCTTCTGCGAACACATTGTCGAGGATGCGTGCCTTCATCCCGCTTGGCGGTTCAGCCGGTTCAGAGAGGAACGCGACGCCGCCGACGAGGGCCTCGAGTTGTTCGAGCTCTTCTTGACACGTTTGACATGTCGCGAGATGCGCTTCAAACCGGATGCGTTCGTCTTCCGTCAAATGCTGGTTGAAATAATCAATCAATTGGTCACAAGCGTTCATCGTTCCACCTCCTTATCATTTAAATCATGGGATAGATGCCTTCGTAACTGTTTCAACGCTAATCGAATCCTTCCTTTTACGGTACCGAGCGGGATACCGCACGCATCGGCAATCTTTTGTTGGCTGAGTCCTTGGAAATACATGAGACGGACGACTTGTTGTTGCTCGACCGGAAGCTCGGCCATCGCCGTCTCGATTTGCGTCCGCTCTTCTTGCCATTCGACCTCGGTCTCGACGGACGGGGCCGGGGAAGGGATGGCTTCAGCGTAAGACTCATCTAGTTGCAGGTCGGGTTTTCGTTTGCGAATCAAGTCGATCGTGACGTGACGGCTCATCGTGAACAGCCACGATTTGAATTTTCCTTTTGAGTCATCGTATACGCCACCACCGCGCCACAGCTTGATGAATACTTCCTGCATCGCTTCTTCGGCGAGGTCGCGGTCTTTCGTCAACTGCATGACGAAAGCATACAGGATTCGTTCGTAGCGATCATAAAGTGCTTCGAGCGCTTGTTTGTCTTTTTGCCTGACACGCTCGTACAATTCAATATCAGTCATGGCTTTCTCCTTTATGCATAAGGGAATCCCTTGTATTGATCTAACGGATGAAACCGTGAAATGGATGCCTATTTGAGGTGACTATTTTGTGAACTGTCGTTATGTAGTCCCGTGCTTAACGGGAGCATGTCGACGTCGCGTCGCCGAGTCGGCGGAACAGTTTCAAATTCAAGGCACTGAGCAATCGATACGTCACGTAACTGGATAGCGTCGCCGTGAGGATCGTGACGAGAAGTGCGGGTCCGTTCGAGAGCCATTGTTGCCAGACCGGATACGTTCGTATCCCGAATAAAAAGGCGAAGACGAGCCCGAACCCAATGAGCATTCCGCTATACTGACAGTAGTAGCGGCTTAATCGGTTTTTCATTATGTCACGTCCTTTCTCTCTTTTACTATACGAGATGGGGTATGACGACACAAGGAGGATGACTATGAAACGATTTATCGAGGAGGGGCGGACGCTCATCTGTTTTGATTTCGACGAGACGTACTTCCCGCATGCTTGCTCCGCGAAGCAGTTGAAGCACTTGCGGCAACTCGAAGATTTTCTCGAGAATCATTCACATCGTCTGTCGACGATGTGGGTGACGGGAAGTTCGCTTGAGACGATTATAGAGAAAGTGAAGCGGGCCGAGATGCGGTACTTCCCGCATCGGATCGCGGCAAGTCTCGGCACGGAACTTTATCAAGTGACGGCGACGGGGCAATTGGAGCTTGATCCCGGTTATTCGTCACGATTCCCGCACGATTTTTCGACCCGTGTCGACCATGTCGTCGACAGACTAGGGCGAACGCTTGCGATTGAACCGCAAGCGAATCTCGGGACAAGTGCTTGGATGCATAATTACTATTATCATGGCGAATCGGAGGCCGAGCTCGCACTCATTCGTTCAGCCGCAAGTGACTTTGGAATCGCCGTCAACGTCAGTCGGTGCAATCCGCTCGCCGGAGACCCGGATGGCGCCTACGATATCGATTTTATCCCACAAGGAGCGGGAAAAATCGCTGCGGTCGACTACGTGTGCGACCGATATGCGTTTCAGACCGAGCACGCCTATGCGTTCGGTGATAGTGGGAACGACTTGGGGATGTTGAGGTATGTCGGCAACGGCTATGTGCTTGGCAACGGGACGGAAGAAGCCAAACGAGAACATGGTCGTGTCACCGAGGGCATGTATGCGGATGGGATTCTAGAAGTGTTACATCGAGCGATGCGATAGACGAACTTAAGCGCTGGCGACTAAGCGTAGCGCCACAGTCTCCACCCGCTCGAACAAATGGGCTTTCAGCCGGTGGGTCGTCAAATCGAGAGGGAGACGCCGTTTCCAGAGATCAGTGAACACCTCGGATAGGACGGCCTCGGCCAAGTCGGCTCGCGTCGTCAAGCGGAGGGCGAGTGAGTATAAGATGCGCTCATAGCGGTCGTAAAGCAGTTCTAGCGCTGAAGTGTCGCGGTTTAACAATCGTGCGTATAAATCGTGATCGGATATGAATGACATGGTGAACTCCTTTAGGAATGAGACTGTCTCGTGGTTTGAGTTGCGGGCAAATGACGTAACCTTCTTATTTCACTTATGGCGTGAACGTAAACGGTTACTTGCCGATTCGGGCACATTCAAAAACACCCAACGTTCCGCTGATGGGCGGTCGATTGGGTGTTTGTTGTTAAAACGACGTATAGCAGTGAGGGCATGTCTGGGTGTTCCCACCGGACCGTTTGAACGTTTTCTTACAGTTCGGACAAGTGACGGTCACACTTTCTGTCCCGAATAGACTGCCACGATTAAATAAGACATTTCGTAAATTCGGCAAGGCCTTGGCGGCAAAAATCATGGAGATAAATAAGACGGCGGCCAAAACGGCCAACATGACATAGGTCATAACGGGCGTACCCCTTTCGTGAAACATTCATTTCTTCTAGCATACGGGAAATTGTTCAAACGCACACCTCTAGACTGGAATTAAGAACAAACGTTCGTTATAATAAAGGTAACAAAGGAGGGAGATAGGATGAGGCAAGAAGTCATGCGTTGGATGCGAAATGGACGAGTCGTGGAAATGGTGTATATGGATCGGAATGGGGTCATTTCAAAGCGACGCGTCAAACTGATGAAGTTGCAAGGCGATCGACTCGTCGGCTGGGATGTGAAAAAGCAGGCCCGTCGGACGTTTTGTATGGACCGTGTCCTCGCCTGTCTCCCGACGATCGAACGTGCCAACGGACGAGAGGAGAGAATCGGATGACACCACTTCCGAAATGTTCGGCACCGGCTGAACGGGCGCTCCAGGCCGCTTATATCGATACGCTCGAACAGTTGGCCACCTATACAAAGCAAGAGATTTCGGCGTTGCACGGCGTCGGACCGAGTGTGTTGCTGGTTTTGGAGTCTGCGCTCCATGAGCAAGGACTTCGGTTCACCGACAGCGAAATACATTCCTAGTCCCGTCCTGGACTAGGAATTTTTTGGTTGGGCGATTGTATTGCACGTAAAAAGGGAAGTAATATATTTGTCATCTCCATTACAGCCTAATATCTAGTACCATGACGATAAGGTTTGCGAACCTAGCGACACCCATGAGAAAGGAAGTACACAGCATGAGGACGAAACGTTTATCCGCCATTCTAGGAAATGAGATGGATGACATCGAACGCGATCCATGGGTGACCGGAATTGAGACAGATTCCAGAAAGGTCAGTCCAGGGAATTTATTTATCTGTATCCGCGGTTATACAGTGGACGGACATGAATTCGCTGAGGACGCCGTCTCCAAAGGAGCGGTTGCTGTCATCTCGGAATACCCGCTTGACCTTGAGGTGCCGAACCTTGTCGTCGCGGACACGAAGCGGACAGCCGGCGTGGTGGCCAGTGCTTTTTATGACCACCCTTCACATCGGATGCGCATTTATGGTGTCACCGGTACGAACGGGAAGACGACGACTGCGACGTTGACATATGATTTATTTCGTCTGTCCGGACGACCGGTCGGGATTGTCAGTACGATCGGAGCACGTTATAAAGATCAAACATTAAAAACCCCTAACACGACGCCGGAAGCCGTCGTCTTACATCGGATTTTGGCCGAAATGGCGGATGCCGGCGTGACCGACTGTGTCGTCGAAGTCTCTTCGCATGCGATGATGGAAGGACGTGTCGAAGGCGTCCGATTTCACGCGGCGGCGTTCACGAATTTGACGCATGACCACTTGGATTATCATCGCTCAATGGACGAATATGCCCGGGCCAAAGCCCGATTGTTCGAACAAGTCGAAACGACAGATGGGGACGCCATTATCTTGAACGCCGAAGATCCGGCCAGTAAGACGATGGCCGCGTTTGCCCCGACCCGTCGACGCATTATGTATAGCACGCATGCGGACGTACCCGCTGATATTCAAGTCATTTGGCATGACCAGACGGTCGTCGTCAAAATGAACGAGCTAACGATCGAGGCGCCAGTTCGCTTCATGGGCGCATTCAATGCCGCCAACTTGGCCGCGGCCATCGGTCTCGTCTCGACGTCGGAACTGATGTTGCGTTCGATTATCGCCAACGTACCGGGACTCACACTTCCGAAAGGGCGCCTCGAACGACTCGATACAGAGGACGCCGAGATTTATATCGATTATGCGCATACACCGGACGGGCTTGAGAAATGTCTGTCGACGCTTCAGCAAGGGGAGCGCGAACTCGTTGTCGTCTTAAGTGCGGCGGGCGACCGAGATCCGACTAAGCGGGCGGAGATGGGCCGCATCGCGAGTCGCTATTCCGACGATTTGATCGTGACCGTGCATGACGTGCGGACGGAAGACCCGAAGCACATCATCGACGGGTTACTTCAAGGCGTTGACGCGAATACGCATTATGTGGCGTTCGAGGAGCGACGAGATGCCCTGCGTCACGCAGCGCAACAAGCGCTCGTCGGCAAACGGATCGTCGTCGTCGGAAAAGGGCATGACCATGTCGAACGCGTCGGTCAAGAATCGATTCCTTTCAACGAATCCGATATTTTATTAGAAGAACTGAAAAAACGAAAAGGCCAAGAACCGGCCGTTTAACGAAACGATGACAGCTGTCATCGTTTTTTAATGTGTCATTTTAGGAAAAGAAGGTAATAACTACTAATGTAACGATATCGAAGGAGGAGAACAGACATGTCAGTTTTGTATAAAGAGTTTACAAATGATGAAGAAGTCGTGACCGCCATTCAATCGATGAAAACGAAAGGGATTGAGGACAAGCACATTTATGTCATCACCCACGACGATGACCGGACCGACCGTGTGGCCGATAACGCCGACGCGAATACGGTAACGGCATCAGACGTTGGCCTGGGGACGGCCGCGAAAAATGTATTCCGCAAAAAAGGCGATGAGCTTCGGGCCCAGTTCGAACAGCTCGGTTTCTCATCGACTGAAGCGGATCAACTTGAGAAGAAATTAGACCAAGGCAAGGTGATCGTCGTCGTCAAAGATGCACCAGCCGGATTCACTTTATAATTCCACCACCATGGAGAATACAGAGACAGGGCTGAATCGATGGATTCAGCCCTGTTTGTATTAGTCGTGGATGCGGACGACGGTCCGGCCGCTCAGTTCGCCGCGCATCATCGCCTCGGCGTGACGAGGGACATCGTGGAGCGGAATCTCGTGGACCATATGGTTGAGCACGTTAGAATCGAGTAGCTCACCCAGTCGATTCCACGCCTTCAGACGTCGTTCGATTGGCTGCATGACGGAGTCGATGCCGATTAATTTGACTCCTCGTAAAATAAACGGATAAACAGTTGTTGGAAGGTCGGAACCGCCGACAAGTCCACAAGCTGCAACGGCACCTTCATAACGCGTTTGACTCAAAATATTCGCAAGAGTGGCCCCACCAATCGAATCGATTGCCGCATCAAACCGCTGTCGAGCTAACGGACGAACCGCTCCCTCAAGTTCGTGCCGATCGATGACGGTATCAACGCCAAGTGCTTGCAAGTAAGGGGAGTCTATTTTTCCTGTTGATGCAATGACGTGGTAGCCGAGTTTACGAAGTAAAATGATTGAAAAACTACCTACGCCCCCGGTTGCGCCGGTTACGAGCACTTCTTCCCCTGGACGAACACCGGCGTGTTCGAGCGCATCGATTGACAGCATAGCCGTCAGTCCAGGCGTCCCGATTGCAATGGCATCTCGCATGCCCATACCTTTAGGCAGTTTCACAAGCCAATTTCCGGGAACTTGTGCAACTTGGCTGAAACCGCCGAAATGCCGTTCACCGATCCCGAAACCGGTCGCGATGACTTCATCGCCGGCTTTGAAATCAAGATGGTCGGACTCGACGACTTTGCCTACGAACTCGCACCCGGGGATGAACGGGTATTGATTGACGATTTTTCCGGGCTCGGTAAGACCGAGGGCGTCCTTATAATTGAGTGCGGAATAGTGGACCTCGACGAGGACGTTCCCGTCTTCTTCTTTTGGAAGGGCGTCGAGCTTGACGTCGGTCACCGTGGAATGGAGACGGTCGTCTGTCTTGTTGAGAACGAGTGCTTGAAATGAATCTTTCATGTGATTGACCCTCTTTTCTGTATTTGTAATTTTTTACTCTATCAGTTTACCCTTCATAAATAAATATATGCACGAATGTTTCGTTCTAACGGGGAGTGGAATGGTACAATGAAAGAGATTCAACTAGAGTGAGGAGGAATGAAGCATGCGGCACGACGACTATGAGTTTGATGAAGAAGTAGAAGAAGGCGAATTGTTTAACGTATACGACATTCTGCCACCGGATGGAACCATTCTTGAGATGGCTACGGCCGAAGAGATGGTACGTGCGGCGGAGCTCGAGGCGACGCATAATGCGCTCGAGCGAATCCAAGACTCAAACTTCCAGTTGTCAGGAATCACTTTTAAAGAGTTGCTGGCAGAGTTCGAGCGATACGAGCAAGAATCGATGGAATTCTGGACAGGCGTTTATAGCCGATTGCGCATTCCATGGGCATGGACGATTCGAATCGATGTGGCCAACGGTCCGATTCACGTCGTCAATGACCGCGACATCTTTATCGATGAAGCAGACTTCGAAGAGTACGATTTCGAAGAATATGCTGATGATGATTACGAAGACGAAAACACAGACAATCAATGAATCCAAAAACGTCTTTCCCTCATTCGGGGAAAGACGTTTTTTTGCTGTCGAGGAACGTTGTGCGAATGCGTGTCATTTCCGTCGCCCCGAACCAAAGTCCGACGCTACATAAGATGGCAACACCGCTCACCATCGCTCCGACAACCGCCGTGTCCCCAATCATCGTGAACGACAACCCGAGACTGAACAAGCCGAAAAATAATAATCCTCCTGCAATCGTCTTCATGACTTAGCCACCCTTTCTCGTTTCATCTGTCTCTAGTGTAGGCGGTAGAGTCTGAAAAGGGTGACTGAATTTCATGCCAGGTCAAAAATCAATCAAGGTCATAGACGGAATACGTCTTGCCATTCTCGAACGGCTCGTCTAGCAAGTGTTTTGCCAAGATACGGGCGACTGTCTGAGGGGTGCGCAATCGTCCTTCCGTCATATAGGAGCGGAACTGTTCCACGTCACGGAACGCGTCTTCTGACGAGGCCCGGATGCTTTCCTGCATCGCGGTGTCCATCACGCCCGGATTGAACAAGGCGATCTTGTCGTCCGTATTGGTCAATTCAAGGGCGACCGTCTCGGTGAAATGATCGAGTCCGGCTTTCGTCGCGCAGTAGGCACTCCAGCCCGAGATGGCGCGCTTGGCGGCCCCAGAGGTCACATGGATGAGCGAGACGGGCAGGTCGTACGTGAGCACCGCGTTCGTCAATAACATCGGGGCGAGCAGATTGGCTTGGACGTGGGCGATGAGCTGATTCGGATTCATATGGCCGGCCCGATGAATCGGTTCAATCAAGGCTGCGTTTTGAACGACGAGCAAGGACGTCGCCTGTTCGATGAGCGGCTTCATCTGTTCGAGCGCGACCATCGTGCTCTCAGGATTTGATAAATCGACCTCGACGTGACGGAACGTGGCGTCGGCCGCCTGCGTCCGTGAAAAGTTGACGACCTCGTAATCCCGCTTCAATAGTTCCTCGGCAACGGCACGGCCGAGACCGCGCGACGCTCCGGTCACAATGGCAAGTTTCATCAAAATTCCTCCTATTCGTGAATCGTCTTCCGGAACCCGTAAAACGGGCGGAAGTTCAGTTTCTCGTAATACGTGTGCGATGAGGCGCTCGCGAGCATCTCAAGGCGTGTCTCGGGGTAGAGCGCATGGACGTGTGACAGCAACCACTCGCCAATTCCGAGGCGACGGTGTGAGGCCGCGATGAGCAGTTCGCACACGTACAGGCTCACGGCCGTGTCGGTCAGCCCCCGCAAGTAGGCGATCACCTGTCCCGACTCTGATTCGACGACATAGGCGACGTTTGATTGCCGCCACGCCTGTTTCGTCAAGTCATGTTGCCGCACGAGTTGATGCCAGCCTTCGGTCTCATTCAACGCTTGGATCTGGTCGAAATCACGTTCTTCGTACGGACGGATGTTCACGAAAACACACCTACTTTCATTTCAATGGCTTTCATCACATCGAACGCACCGTCCGATTCGTTCGAACAGACGATTGAAATGATGTCTGTGGCCGGATAGTAAGCGGAATGAAAACTGACGCCGGGGTCATAGCCCATGACATGATATTTGAACACGTGTCGATTCGCATCCAGTTGGATCCACAGACCGTATCCATAATGTGTTCCTTTGTCGTTCACCTTTACGTGAGGCGTGAGCAAGCGTGATGTCATCTCCTCACCGAGTAGGCGATGACCGAGCAGGGCGCTCCACAGTTTGGCCATGTCTCGTGCCGTCACGAACGCGCCGCCATCCGCGCCGCCTTTGACGGGAATCGAATAGTGGTTCGTCCGCCACGAGCCGTCCGGATTGTCGATATACCCGAGCGCCGTGTTCGCGGGTAAGGCATCGAGGGAGAAATACCCAGAAGCATTCATATTGGCCGGTTTGAAGACGAACTGTTCGATATAGTCCGAGAACGTCAAACCGCTCGCTTGTTCGACGATGAGACCGAGCAGGATATAGCCGGCATTATTGTATTGAAACACGCCACTTTTATGTCGCATCGGCTCGTGCTGGAACATCGGGAGAAAATCACGCAACTGTCTGATTTGATACATCGGACGCTGGCGCCACAATTCCTCGAAATCGTCCATGACAGACTCGTCGAAATAATCGGGGATGCCAGACGTATGGGTGAGCAACTGTTCGACTGTCACCGCCGGGTCGAACGTTGGAAAATCGATGGGGAGGCATTCGCTGAGCGTCGATGTGAATGCCAACTTGCCTTGTTCGATGAGCTGGCAGATGGCGATGGCTGTGAACAGCTTACAGCCAGAGGCGATGCCGAATCGGGTCGACGTTCGATTTTCGATTTGTTCAGCGCGATTTGCGTATCCTTGTTGATGTTCGAACAGGATGTCGTCCTGTCGCATGACGAGAACGGATCCAGAAAAATCAGGCTTGATGGGAAGTTCAGTAAAGTGGTCGTCCAAAAACTTGTTCATCGGGCACCTCCGGAGACTTATCTAGTATTTTTAGCATAGCATACGGCCCATCAATCCCTAACCAGGCAAAAAAATGTCTCCTCTGCCACTGGCGGAGGAGACGCTGTTTATTCACCGATCGCTTCTTCACGCTCGGTTTCTGTCGTATCGAGATTGTTCAAATAAGTCTCATAACGCGGTAACCAATAGCGGTACGACGTCCAGACGAGCCCGCTCGTCGCAACGACCAACAGGAGCGTCGCCGGCCAGAACCAGCTCGAGACGATCCCGTCCGCATAGGCGAGACCGATCGGTGAGAAGACGAAGTAGACGAGCACCATCGATGCAATCAGAATGATCGACGTCGAGATCGCATGGCGCCATGGTTTGACGCGACCGAGGTCGATGCGAATCGGATTGATGTGCTGCATCGGACGAACTTTCGCGAATACGAGCATGATGGCCGTCTCGAGGACGAACAAGATGCCATAGATGTGGATGAAGTTGATTCCGAGGTCGAAGCCGAACCACTGCTCAGTCCCCCAGACGAGGAAGTAGTACGTGACGACGTGGAAGCCGATGACAAGTTTCGCGGCAATCGGCGGCACACGTTTCACGAGCATCCCGATTAGGACAATGACGAGAATCGGGATGTTGAAGAAGCCGGTGAAGCGGCGAATCAAGTCCCAAAGGCCGTCCGGTGCATACATCAAGTTCGGGGCGACGAAGAACGAGACGAGCGCGACGAACGTCCCGAACCATTTGCTGACGCGAATCAAGTCTTTGTCTGACGCATCCGGTTTGAACTTCGGTTTATAAATATCGAGCACGAACAACGTGGCGATACTATTTAGTAGCGAGTTGAACGAGCTGAATACGGCGCCAAGTAAGACGGCGAGGAAAAAGCCCATGAGCCACATCGGCAACAAGTCGGCAATCAAGCTTGGATAAGCGAGGTCGGCCTTGTCGACATTCGTACCATACAGATGGAACGCGATGATTCCCGGGAGCAACATGAAAATCGGGACGAGCAACTTCAAGTAACCGGTGAAGAGCACTCCTTTTTGACCCTCGGCCAAGTTCTTCGCCCCGAGTGCCCGTTGGATGACGTATTGGTTGAGCGCCCAGTAAAATAAGTTCGCAAAAATCATCCCGGTGAAGATGGACAAGAACGGGACGGAGTCGTTCGCTGATCCGATGGCGTTCAGTTTCTCCGGGTTCTCTGTCGCGATCGTCTTCATCCCGTCAACGAGATTGCCGTCACCGAGCGCGATGAAGCCGAGCGTCGGTACGAGGAAACCGATGATGATGAGACCAATCCCGTTCAGCGTATCGGAAACGGCGACGGCGCGAAGTCCGCCGAAAATCGCATAGATGGCACCAATAATCCCGATGAACCAGATGACGAGCCAAAGTGACTGCTCAAAGCTGATGCCGAGCAATTCCGGTACGTCAAACAGTTGGAGGACGGCCAATCCGCCTGAATAGAGCATCGACGGAATCGTGACACACATATAACCGAACAAGAATAACAGGACGGTCAAACGACGAACGTCCTCGTCATAGCGTTGGCTTAAAAACTCAGGAATCGTGGAAATACCGATTCCGAGAAAGCGCGGCAGTAAAAAGAGCGCCATGATGATGGCGGCGATTCCGGCCGTGACTTCCCATGCCATGGCAGACATATTGCCGGCGAATGATTGGCCGTTCAAGCCGATCAGTTGCTCGGCCGACAAGTTGGTCAATAAGAGCGACCCAGCGATGAACAAGCCAGTGAGACCACGTCCGGCCAAGAAATAATCGTCGGCACTCTCGACTTTCCCTTTCGTCATGCGGTATGACACGTATGCGACGAGACCCATGAAGAGAGCCCCTGTGATCAATATGTAAACAACTTGTTGAATGGTCAACGAATATCCCTTCCTCAATCTCTTCTTATTTATAAGTACTTTTCATGAATACCCGTCCTAAATCATGATTATTTCCCATTTTCTCTTTTGTAAAAGAACTGTAATAAATATCACGACAAAAAAGACACCTGAGATGTCAGGTGTCAGAAAAAGCGTAGCAACGAAGTCGCGACCGTGAAATAAATGATCAAGCCGAGGTTGTCGACGACCGTCGTGATGAACGGACCCGACGCCACGGCCGGATCAAGTTTCAATCGATTGATGAGGAGCGGCACGAGCGTCCCGACGATGGTCGCCACGCTGAGTGACGCAAAGATCGACAGACCGACGATCATCCCGATTAAGGCACTGTCATACAAAACGGTGATGACCCCAAAGATGACGACCATGCAGGCGAGACCGAGCAAGACGCCCGTCCCGAACTCACGGCGAATCATCTTCAACACGTTCTTTCGATTGATCGTCCCGAGTGCGATTGAACGGACGGCGACGACGAGCGATTGGGTGGCGGCGTTCCCGGCCGAACCCATGACGAGCGGCATGAAGACAGCGAGCAGGACGATCGCTTCGAGTGTATCCTCGAAGCCACCAATCGTCGACGCGGTGATCATCCCGAGAAACATAAGGCTGATAATCCAAGGGGCCCGTTTCATAGCCGCTTCGACCGGTCCCATGTTGATGTCGGACGATCCTTTTGTCGCTGACAGCTCCTCAAAGTCCTCGGTCGTCTCTCGTTCGATGACATCCATGACATCGTCGACCGTGATAATTCCGAGCAAGTGGTCCTCGCTGTCGATGACAGGCAAGGCCAATAGATCATATTTTTGAACGGTCCGCGCCAAGTCCTCTTGGTCGGCGAGGACGTGGGCCGATACGACGCGTCGGCCCATGATATCCGCAATTTGCACATCGAGCGGGGAGACGATCAAATCGCGTAGCGAGACGACGCCGACGAGCCGGCGATCGGTGTCGATGACATACAGGTAATAGATCGTCTCGGCTTCCGGTCCAAGTTCGCGCAAGTCTTCGAGCGTCGCACCGACGGTCTTGTCCGCTTTTAACACGATAAACTCGGTCGTCATGATGGCGCCGGCCGTATCGTCCGGATAGCGCATTAAGTCTTTGACTTCGGTCGCCTCGGTCTCGTCCATCAACTCGAACAGTTCGTTCATGAAATCGTCCGGGAGCTCGGTCATCAAGTCGGCGGCGTTATCCGAGAACATGTCGTTCAACACGCGTACGGCGAACGGACGCGGCATCTCTTGGATGAACTGTTCTTGTTCATCGAGTTCGAGCTTTTCAAATAGGTCGGTGAACGCTTCCGGGGACAAGGCATCGTAGACGAACTGGCGACCCGGTTGCTCGAGCTCAATGAAGAGGTCGGCTTGTTCGCCCGGATGGAGTGTGAGAAACACGTCGCGGAAATCGACCGGGTCCCCTTTTTGGATGAGCGCTGTCACTTGGGCTTCATGACGGGCGCGTTCTGTACGTTCGATTGCCATCGACTCACTTCCTTTTCACATCATTTGTCTATATTATGTCACGACTTTAGTCGGGCTCAAACAAAATCAAAAAAATGTTATGAATTTTTTTCACAATCTATGCAGTGTGTATACGTCTCTCTCCTCCGATTTGAGGGGACGCACCGTTTCTCGAGTGGTTGTTCATTCATGCCACGTCATCATCTATGCACTTTAGTGTGGAATCCACCACAGTCCAAACGTCGGACTTGCCCAACTCGGAATTGGGTAAGTTGATAATGTAAGGGTAGAAACACACCCGAATCACAAGGAGGAAGCGAGATGATATCGATGACGGATCAACAAACCGCACGGGATACAACGCTGAAACATCCGATCCACGTGTATTCAGAAATTGGTGAACTTAGGACGGTACTATTGAAACGACCAGGGCGTGAACTCGAAAATTTGACCCCAGAATATTTGGAACGACTCTTGTTCGACGACATTCCTCATCTTCCGGTCATTCAAAAAGAACATGACTACTTTGCGAGCGTGCTCCAAAATCGTGGCGTCGAAGTACTCTATCTAGAAAATTTAATGGCCGAAACGTTATCACTGCCAGGGGTGCGCGAACGATTCGTCGCCGATATCTTGGCGGAGTCAAAATCGAATATCAACGGCTCGTACGAGACACTTAAAGAATATTTGCTCGCCTACGACAACGAAAAATTGATTGAAACCGTTATGGCCGGCATTCGCAAGTCTGAGATTAAGCCAGAGAAACGGCGCCACTTGCACGAGATGATTGAGGACACATACCCGTTCTATCTCGACCCGATGCCGAATTTATATTTCACTCGTGACCCATCGGCAGCCATCGGGAACGGGCTATCCATCAACCGGATGAAAGAGCCGGCTCGCCGCCGCGAATCGTTGTTCACGCAATATATTATGCGCTATCATCCGCGATTCGCGAAACACGACATCCCGATCTGGTCGGACCGCGACTACCGCTTCGCGATGGAAGGTGGAGATGAACTCGTTCTCTCGAAAGAAGTCGTCGCCATCGGGATTTCCGAGCGGACGACGGCCCAAGGGATTGAACGGGTCGCTCTCAACTTGTTGAAAAACGGCGGCACGTTCAAGAAAGTCATCGCCATCGAGATTCCGAAGTCGCGCGCGTTCATGCACCTCGATACGGTCTTCACGATGGTCGACCATGACAAGTTCACGATTCACCCGTTCATCCAAGGGCCAGGAGGCAAGATGAACATCTTTGAACTGTCGTTGAACGCCGAGGGTGAACTTCACATCACCCAGCATACGGATCTGTTGAACGTGTTGAAAGCCGCACTCGGTCTCGATGAGATCGTCTTGATCCCATGTGGGGGCGGAGACCCGATCGCCGCTGCCCGCGAACAATGGAACGATGGGTCGAACACACTCGCGATCGCTCCAGGCGTCGTCGTCACGTACGACCGTAACTACGTCTCGAACGAGTTGCTTCGCTCAGAAGGCGTCGAAGTCATCGAGATCATGTCGAGTGAATTGTCGCGTGGCCGTGGGGGCCCACGCTGCATGAGCTGTCCGATTATCCGCAAAGACATTTAACGAGGAGGAAACGAGCATGTCTACAACGTACAACTTTGATTTGAAAGGCCGTCATTTTCTATCATTGAACGATTTTTCAGGGGATGAGTTGAACTATTTGATCGATTTATCGGCCGCCTTCAAACGTCAAAAGAAACAAGGCGTCCCGCATCGAATCTGTGAAGGAAAGAATGTGGCGCTGTTGTTTGAGAAACCTTCGACGCGGACGCGTTGTGCGTTCACTGTGGCGGCCATCGATCTAGGCATGCATCCGGAATACCTCGGGAAATCGGATATCCAGTTTGGCAAAAAAGAATCGGTGCGCGACACGGCGATCGTGCTCGGGCGTATGTTTGACGGCATCCAATTCCGCGGCTTCGCCCATGACACGGTCGAAGGGCTGGCCAAAGACGCCGGTGTCCCGGTATGGAACGGGTTGACGGATTTGTATCATCCAACGCAAATCTTGGCCGACTTCTTGACCGTCAAAGAACAGAAAGGCGAGCTGTCTGGCATCCGCTTCGTCTACGTTGGTGACGGGCGCAACAATATGGGTAACACGCTCCTCATCGGTGGTGCCAAAGTCGGGATGGACATGCGTATCTGTGCGCCGAAATCGCTTTGGCCGTCGGATGAAGTCGTCGATTTTGCCCGCTCGGTCGCTGCCGAGACAGGGGCGAAGATCACGTTGACCGAAAGCATCGACGAAGCGGTCGCCGACGCCGACGTCATCTACACGGACGTCTGGGTGTCGATGGGCGAAGAGGCCGAGTTCGCCGAGCGCATCAAACTGCTTCACCCATATCAAGTGAACATGGACATGCTCACGAAGACGAATAATCCGGACGTCATGTTCCTCCACTGTCTGCCTGCCTTCCACGACTTGGAGACCGAAGTCGGCCGGGCGATCCATGCGGAGTACGGGTTGAGCGAGATGGAAGTCACGGATGAAGTGTTCCGGAGCCGTCACTCCTTCGTCTTTGACGAAGCCGAGAACCGGATGCATACGATTAAAGCGGTGATGGCCGCGACGCTCACCGACACGAACGAATGGCTTGAACGCTGACGGATGGGAGGGGATCTCCCCTCCGGCCCGTACTAAACGAAAGGGATGAGTTCAATGTCTACGAAAATAGCGCATGACTCAAGTGGAACGGCTGGCGTGCAACCAGAGAAGAAAGATCGACGTTTAGGGCTCGGGGCGCTGACGGCACTCGTCGTCGGTTCAATGATCGGCGGCGGCGCCTTCAACTTGGCGGCCGACTTGGCCCAAGGTGCGAACGCGGGAGCGATTTTGATTGGGTGGGTCATCACCGGAATCGGGATTATCGCCCTCGGACTCAGTTTTCAAAATTTGACGATGCGTCGTCCGGATCTCGATGGTGGTGTGTACAGTTATGCCCGTGCCGGCTTCGGTCAGTTTGTCGGGTTCAACTCGGCGTGGGGCTACTGGCTATCCGCGTGGCTCGGCAACGTCGCCTATGCGACGCTTCTGTTCAGTTCGGTCGGCTATTTCTTCCCAATCTTTGAAGGCGGTCAAAACATCGCTTCGATCATTGGTGCCTCGATTATGCTATGGCTCGTGCATTCGTTGATTTTACGTGGTATCCACGAAGCGTCGATGATCAACATCATCACGACGATTGCCAAACTCGTACCGATTTTTGCTTTCATCACCATCACCTTATTCTTCTTCAACCTCGATAATTTCACGTTCGATTTCTGGGGACAGGGTGGTTTCTCATGGGGTAGTGTGAGAGACCAGGTCGTCTCGACGATGCTCGTCACACTATGGGTGTTCATCGGGGTCGAAGGGGCGGTCGTCTTATCTGGACGGGCCCGCAAGCGCTCGGACGTCGGGAAAGCGACGGTCATCGGATTGCTCGGGACGCTCATCATCTATCTGCTCATCTCGGTCATGTCGCTCGGTCTCATGAATCCAGAGAACGTGGCGAACGCCTCGCAACCGGCGATGGCGTACTTGCTCGAGTCAGCGGTCGGACCGTGGGGCGCGATGCTCATCAATGGCGGTCTCGTCATATCAGTTCTCGGAGCATGGCTCGGCTGGACGTTGCTCGCCGCTGAGATCCCATTCGTAGCCGGGAAAGACGGCGTGTTCCCGAAATGGTTCACGAAAGAGAACAAAAACAATGCGCCGGCCAACGCGCTTTGGCTCACGAACGGGTTGATCCAGCTGTTCCTCTTCACGTTCCTGTTCTCGGATGCGGCGTATAATTTCGCGTTCTCGCTCGCCTCGAGCGCCATCTTGATCCCGTACGTCTTCTCGGCCTTCTATCAAGTCAAAGTCGCGAAGAACGGCATCGGCTACAATGCCGGTGAACGTCGGACCCGCGACCTCATCATCGGAGCCGTCGCCTCGATTTACGGGATTTGGCTCATCTATGCGGCCGGAATCGACTATCTGCTCTTGACGACGTTACTGTACGCACCAGGTACGTTGCTCTACATCAAGGCGCAACGTGAGAACGGCATCAAGACGTTGACGAAGACGGAGTGGATCGTGGCCGGTGTCTTGACCGCGCTCGCCATCTTGGCCGTCGTGCGCATCGTCTCAGGAAATATCTCAGTCTTTTGATCGGGGGAAACCAATATGCGGAATAAACGAGTAGTCATCGCACTAGGTGGAAATGCGATTCAACAAGGTAAAGATGCGACGGCCGAGGCTCAAATTCGAGCCGTTGAGGCGACGGCGGAATCACTGGCCGCGCTTGTCGCCGAAGGGATTGAGGTCATCATCACCCATGGCAACGGGCCGCAAGTCGGAAATTTGATGTTGCAGCAGGCTGCGTCGGACAGTCCGGCGACGCCGGCCTTGCCGCTCGACGTTTGCGGGGCGATGACACAAGGGATGATTGGCTATTGGTTCGAGAACGCCCTCACGAAAGCACTGAGATCTCGTGGTTTGGAACGTTCGGTCGCACCGATCGTCACGCGGTCGGTCGTCGACCCGAACGATAGTGCCTTCAGTCACCCGACGAAGCCGATTGGTCCTTTCTATGACGAGGCGGAAGCGCAGCAGCTTGAACGGACGACCGGTTATGTGTTCAAAGAAGACGCCGGTCGCGGCTATCGCCGCGTGGTCCCGAGCCCGTTTCCAGTGGCGATTCTTGAGCACGCGGTCATCCGTGACCTCGTCGCCCATGAGCACATCGTCGTCGCCTCTGGCGGCGGGGGGATTCCTGTCATCGATACAGCCGATGGCTATATCGGCGTCGAGGCGGTCATCGATAAAGATTTTGCCGCTGCGAAACTCGCCGATCTCGTCGACGCCGACATGCTCCTCATCTTGACGGCCGTCGAGCACGTGTTCGTCGATTTCGGGACACCGTCGGCCCGGGCGCTCGAGGAGACTACGAAAGAACAACTCGAGACGTTTATCGCCGAAGGCCAGTTCGCACCGGGCAGCATGTTGCCGAAAGTTCGGGCCGCCCTTCAATTCGCCGAATCAGGACACGACCGGGTTGCCGTCATCACGTCGCTCGAACAAGCCCTTGCGGCGGTCCGAGGTGAGGTCGGGACGCGCGTCCGACTCGCCGCGACGCTCCAACAATAAGCTCAACGCCACAGACATCAGCGTCTGTGGCTTTTTTCCTGAATTGGCTGCTCGTCGTTTTTTATGGTCCGACATGGGGAAGGAATGTTGTATGTCGATTTAGACATTGCTATCATTTTGAGTGTAAACGTTTGCACAATTAAGAAGGGGAGTGACGAAGAGCGGCAACGCTCGATCTTATGCGTCTATTTGAAGAGGAGAACGTCTATACGCAACAAATGAAACCGCAGGCAGATGATCGGGCAATCGTCCAAGGGAGCTGCTATCGCTTCACGGTACTGACGAGCCAACTGATTCGGATGGAGTATGCCGAGGATGGGGTGTTCGAAGACCGGCCGACCCAAGTCGTCTTTAACCGGGCGTTCGCAGTCCCAGAGTTTCGCGTGATTGAGAATGAGACGGAATTGCAAATCATCACGGAGCACGTCCACCTCTACTACACGAAAGGGCCGTTCGCGCCGAACACGCTTTACGTCGACGTGAAAGGGAACTTCAGTACGTATTATAGCCGCTATACGTTTAACGGACCGGAGCGGACGTTGAAAGGGACGGCGCGAACGCTCGACCATGTCGACGGGGCGACCGAACTCGGTGAAGGCATCGCCTCGAAACAAGGGTATGCCGTCATCGATGACTCTGATTCGTTCATCATGACCGAGGACCGTTTCGTCGAACCGCGGCGTAAACATATCCATGACTTGTACTACTTCGGGTATGGGCATGAGTATAAGCGCGCACTCCGTGACTTCTATCAATTGACCGGCCCGACGCCGCTGTTGCCACGAAAAGCGCTCGGCAACTGGTGGAGCCGCTATTGGCGCTACGACGAGACGGAATATAAAGAACTCATGCGTCGGTTTAAGACAGAGGACATCCCGTTCTCGGTCAGCGTCATCGACATGGATTGGCACGTCACCGACGTCCCGGAAGAATACGGGAGCGGATGGACGGGTTATTCATGGAATAAGAACTTGTTCCCGGACCCGAAAGGATTCTTGACGTGGCTCAAGCAAGAAGGGTTGCTCGTCACGTTGAACTTGCATCCGGCGGATGGCGTGCGTGCGTTCGAAGACCAATATGTGGCGATGGCCGAGGCGATGGGCATCGATCCGTCCCAAGGCGACCGCATCCCGTTCGACTTTTCCGATAAACGCTTCATTCAAGCCTATTTCGAGCAGATGCATCATCCGCATGAAGACGACGGCGTCGATTTCTGGTGGATCGACTGGCAACAAGGCTCGACGTCGAAAATGGAAGGGCTCGACCCGCTCTGGATGCTGAACCACTATCATGCGGCCGACATCGCCCGGGATGGCGATCGACCAATCATCTTCTCCCGTTATTCGGGCCCGGGCAGTCACCGCTATCCGGTCGGTTTCTCGGGAGACACGTTGATTTCGTGGGCGTCGCTTGCGTTCCAGCCGTACTTTACGGCGACCGCTTCCAATATCGGCTATGGTTGGTGGAGTCACGATATCGGTGGCCATTACCGAGGCTCAAAAGACGATGAGCTCGCCGCACGTTGGGTCGCGTTCGGTGTGTTCAGTCCGATCATGCGCCTGCACTCGACGTTCAGTACGTTCAACGGGAAAGAGCCGTGGCGCTTCGGTCTCGAGGCGGAGCGGTCGATGAAGACGTTCTTGCGTCTGCGCCATCAATTGATCCCGTACATCTATACGATGAACTGGCGGAACCACGCGGGTGCCTTGCCGCTCATCTTACCAATGTATTATGAACATCCGGACGAGGACGCGGCGTATGAAGTACCGAACGAATACTACTTCGGCAGTGAACTCATCATCTCTCCGATCGTCGAGCCGATGAATAAACAGCTCCACGTCGCAGCGACGAACGTCTGGTTACCAAAAGGTGACTGGTTCGATTTCTTTACCGGTCATCGCTATGCGGGAGAGAAGTCGGTTCGGGTGTTCCGGGGACTTGACGAACAAGCAGTGTTCGCGAAAGCAGGGGCAATCATCCCGATGGCACGGCATTACTCGGGCCGTAACGATACGGATAACCCGGGCGAATTGGAAGTTCTTGTCTTCCCGGGCGCGTCGAATACGTTCACGCTCTATGAAGACAACGGGTCGGACCGTGACTATGAGACGGGTGCTTACGCTGAGACGACGTTCACGCTTGATTGGGAGGAACGGAAGCTCCACATTCACGTTACAGGTGACCGGACCGTCTTGCCGTCTGACCGTAACGTCACGTTACTCCTCCGAGGCGTGACCGGTTCTGGTGAATACAATCGAGAGACCCAGACACTGCGCCTCGAACTCGGTCCGATTGATGAAGAGATGACGGTGTCTCTCCCGGTCGAATTGACGGCGAACGATCACCGGCTCGATCGTTTGTATCGTTTCTTGGACCGCGCCGAGATTTCTTATGATTTAAAAGACAAGTTGTATCGATCGGCGGCAGCGAAGACGCGGCTCGAGGCATGGCTGTTCGATTTGCACGCGCTTGAACTCGACCGTGACCTGCAAGATGCGATCATGGAGTTGATGCTCGATTGAATAACGTGCTGTGACGAAGAGGGTGAAAGCCCCTCTTTTTTTTTGTCAGAAAATCGTTGGATTTTGTAAGCGTTTTCAAATTGAATCCAACTATACTAAAAGGAGAGGCAAGATAGATTGGAGGGTTCAACATGAAACCGAAATGGACCGTAGACGACTTGCGGCAACTCGATGTATTCACCAAATGTACCGCCCGTGAGCTCGAGGCACTGTTGCCCCATGTCTATTGTCGAACGTACCGGAAAGGACAGCTCTTATTCATGGAAGGCGATCCTCGGGAGCGCGTCTACTTTTTAATCAGCGGTTACGTGAAGCTCGAGCGCAACAACGAGACGGCGACCCATCAATATACGGACTACTTGAAACCGAAGCAACTGTTCCCGTATCGTGGCTTGATGACGGAACCGTATTATCAACATTCGGCGGAGGCGTTGACCGATATCGAGGTCATCTATATGCCGACGGACCGATTCGAACAACTCGTCTCTCGGAACGCGTCGATGTTACTCCATATCGTCGGACAGATGAATCGGATTCTCGACTTGCACGAACGACGGGTGCAGGATATCATCACTCCGAGTGCGACCGAACGCGTGCTCAACACGATCCATTACTTGATTGAAGACCTCGGGGAACCGGAAGCAGAGGGGGTTCGCGTCCGGTGTCCGTTCACGACGATTGAAATCTCACGCTTATCCGGTACGTCACGGGAGACCGTGTCGAACATCTTATCGCGCTTACGAAAAGAAGAGGTGCTTCACTTCGATGCGCGTGAATTGATGATTGGCCATCCCGAATACTTTGAACAGACGACGGTATGACGCCACGTGATATACGCGGCGTCTTTTGCATGTCTGGCTAAGCGAAGCGTTCGCCATGGTCGTGTGCATCAGTTATAATTAGTGAGAATCCTCACAAAGAAAAGTTTTGGATAGTATAGAAAGGATGAACGCAGTGAAACGACTGCAAGCTCTCGCTTTAGCTGAAAAACGCCATATCGTCGGACTCGTCATCGCCGCGGTGATGATCGGATTGTCGATTTTGGCGCAGGCGTATTTAATCGTCGATATCGTCGACCAGGTCTTTTTTAAAAATGCATCGTTTGAAAGCATCATCCCGGCGCTCGGCTGGCTCATTCTCGCCCTCGTCACGCGTGCTTTGTTCGGCTACATGTCAGGACGAATCGGAGCTAGTCTAGCGGAGAAAGCGAAACGGACACTCCGGTTTCAGTTGCTTGACCGTTATACATCGAATCCGATCGAGACATCTTTGTCCGGCCAGTCCGGAAAGAAAGTCAGCGTCTTCATGGACGCGGTCGATGAAGTCGACGCCTACTTCAGCCAATATTGGCCGCAAGTCATTCAAACGTCGATCATTCCGCTGCTCATTCTCGTCGTCGTCTTCAGCCAACATTGGATCTCGGGCGTCATCATGATGGTGACGGCGCCGTTCATCCCAATCTTTTTCATTATCATCGGGATTGCGACGCAGAAAAAATCCGAACAACAGATGGAGAAGATGAACCAGTTCTCCGGAAAGTTCTTGGACGTGTTGCAAGGATTGACGACATTGAAACTATACGGTCGGACCGAGCGTGAGGCGCAAGCGATTGAAAAGAGCAGTCTCGACTTCCGCGACGCGACGATGGTCGTCTTGAAGACGGCGTTCTTATCGGGTCTCATGCTCGAGTTCATCTCGATGCTCAGCACAGGGGTCGTGGCGCTCGAAGTGGCGCTGCAAATGGTCGTCTGGCAGAACTTGACGTTCTTCTCCGGCTTTTTGATTCTCGTCTTGGCTCCGGAATACTATTTGGCCATTAAAGACCTCGGCGGTGCGTTCCATACCGGACGCGGCAGCATGGGGGCGGCCGATCGTATTTTCGAGGCGCTCGACGCACCGGATGAACGTCTGCAGTGGGGCGACCGGACGTTGACGAGCCGGACACCCGACCTCGAGCTCGACGAAGCATCATTCGCCTATGAAGGGGGGCGTTTCACGCTCCAGCCTTTAAGCGGCATGATTCCTGCCGGTGCCCACATGGCGCTCGTCGGGGCGAGCGGGTCCGGGAAGACAACCGTCTTGAACGTGTTATCGGGGCTCGTCAAACCTGACAGCGGACGTGTCCTCGTGGACGGTGAACCGCTCGAGACGTACACCGATACGTCATGGTATGACACGATTGGCTATATCTCACAAAATCCGTATTTGTTCGCCGGCACCGTCGCCGATAATATCGCCCTCGGTGAGGCGGCGGACGAAGCGAGCATCCTCGAGGCGGCGACGGCAGCCGGACTGAACGATGTCATCGCTCAGTTGCCGAACGGTCTTCATACCGAACTCGGTGAAGGGGGTTACGGCTTATCCGGAGGTGAACGGCAGCGGCTCGCCTTGGCCCGGGCCTTCTTGAAACGTCCCGGCATCATCTTGTTCGATGAACCGACGACCGGACTTGATTTAGTGACCGAACAAATCGTTCGGCGCTCAATCGATGAGTTGTCACGTGAGTCAACGCTCGTCACGGTCGCGCATCGTCTGCATACGATCAAACAAGCCGATGCGATTTGGTTCATGGACGAAGGGCGTCTCGTCGCCCAAGGCACACATGACGAACTGCTCAGCGTTCCGCAATACGCTGACTTATTCACGCTACAGAAAGGGGTGAGAGGATGAATTCCCTTTGGACGATCACGAAATGGATGATGCGAGAGAAAAAGGATATCATCCTCTCGATCTTCTTTGGTTATGTCGCTGGCATCGCAGCCGTCGCTTTGTTCGCGGCGAGCGGATACCTCGTCTCACGGGCTGGGCTCGTGCCGCCGCTGTATGCGCTCATGGTGCCCGTCGTTTTGATTAAACTGTTCGGTGTGATTCGGGCGAGTGCTCGCTATCAGGAGCGTCTCGCCTCGCACCGGGCGACGTTCACGATTTTGAGCGAACTCCGGGTCCGATTTTATCGTCAACTCGAGCCGCTCGTCCCGAGCATCTTTGCCAAATATCGGAGTGGGGACTTGCTCGCTCGCGTCGTTGGTGACGTCGAGAGCTTGCAGAACTATTTTTTACGGGTGTTCTACCCGCCGATTATCTTGGTACTCGTCTTCTTGAGCACGATTTTCTTCGTCACATACTTCTCGGTCTGGGTCAGCGTTTGGATCTTGTTCGGCGTCTTCGTGACCGGTTTTTTGATCCCGGCCTTCTTCGCCCGTGTCCGTGCCAAGCATGACCGGCAACTCCGTACCTTGCGAGGAGACCTGTCGAGTGGGATGACGGAGATGATGTACGGCTATCGCGACCTGTTGTTGCACCATCGGCTTGGTCAAACGCGCAACGAACTGCTTGAACAGAGCGACCGCTACGCCGATGCCCAAAAACGAGATGTGACGAACCAGTTCTTCAACTCCTCGCTCGTCGTGGCGGCGTCCTTACTCGTCTCATGGGGTGTTTTGGCCATCGGGGCCTATCTTGTCGTCGACGGGGAATTAAATGGCCTCTTCTTGGCCATGCTCATCATGATGTCGCTCACTGCGTTTGAGAACGCGACACCGATGGCAGTCTTCCCAGGTCACTATGCCGACAGCAAGCAAGCGGCCGATCGACTGCTCGAAGTGGTCGAGCCGAGTGAAGCGATTGTCGTTGCCGAGTCGGCCCGTACCGACGTAGCGCTCGAGACAGCACCTGACGTATCGTTCGAACGCGTGAGCTATCGCTACCCGGACACGTTCCGTGACGTGCTGAGCGGCGTCGACGTGACGTTACGAGGCGGTTCAAAGACCGTTATCGTCGGACCGAGCGGCTCAGGAAAATCGACACTACTTCAACTGTTGCTCGCTTTTGTCAGACCTGAGTCTGGTGAGATCCGATTGAATGGACAGCGGTTGGACGATGTGACCCAAGCATCGGTCTGGCGTGAAGCCAGCGTCGTCCTTCAAGAGAACCACTTCTTCTTCGGGACGGTGCGAGAGAACTTGGAGCTCGCCGGTAATTTCTCGGACGCTGAGATGGAAGCGGCGCTCGCGAGTGTCCGCCTCGGTTTCTCGCTCGACGAGCCCGTCCTTGAGAAAGGGGCGAACTTATCGGGCGGCGAGCGGCAACGTCTTGCCATCGCCCGAGCCTTGTTGAAGAATGGATTGCTCTGGATACTTGACGAAGCGACATCGGCGCTCGATGCGCGGACCGAGGCGGACGTATTCGCCGAGATTTTGCGTCAAGCCGATGAAGCGACGCTCGTCATGGTCAGCCATCGTCTGACTGGGCTCGAACGTTTCGATCACATCATCGTCATGGAGTCCGGACGCATCGTCGAGACCGGATCGTATGATGAACTGATGCAGGCACACGGTGTGTTTTATGGATTGAAACAAATCGAACAAGATATCTTTGCATGAAAAAACGAGCGGCTCCGTCGGAGAGCCGCTCGTTTTTTTGGATGGCAAATTTGGGTGCAACAAATGGGGGTTGTCGCATTGCTTTCAAAAAGAGTGTCGTGGAGGGGAATCCACGTGACGTATTGGTTTGGGGAACGTTTACGTCAAGCTTTGGGAGCTACAACTAAAGTATAAGTGATAACGATTCTCATTGTCAATTAGTAAATTGTACAAAAAAACCGCAAACCAAACTGTTTGCGGATCGTTGTCAGCTCGACGGTACGCCCTTACGAAGCGTGAAGCGAAGTAAGCTGAACAAGTAACGAGTATAGAAGAGCGCGAACGCATAAAATACCGCGATGGCAGAAGCACCGAGTTCAACACCTGGAATGTTCATCAAGAACTCGAGGATGAGAATCGACAGCAAGAAAATATAAAGACCTGCATCAAGATAGAGCGGCATCAATTTTCCGCGTTGGTGCCAGAACGTCCGGACGAGCGGTGCGACGATCATCCCGATGATGCGTTCCGCGAACCCGATGCTGAGCACGGCAATCATGAAGGCGGCGACCGTCTCGAACGATACGAGTTCTGAGAAGGCGAACATGGAGATGAGTAGGAGCGGACCGATAAAAATCATCATCGAGAGGGACGTGCGTAAAAAGATAAACAAGTTCCGTTTCATCGTATCGACTCCCCCGAAGAGCGACTGCCGGAACGTCTTGCCACGTTGATAGTCGAGGATGAACGATCCCACAAACATCAAACCGAATAGTGATAACAATACTGTCATGAAATGTGTTTCCCCTTTTTCTGTCCAAATCTATGATCACTGTAAGGATAGTCGAATCAAAGTCTAGCCTAGTGTACCGATTCACTAGTTGAAAGTAAAGCGGGAAAACTGCGGAAAATCGCAATCTTTTGCGAACATGAGGCGCTTTACGACGCCAGAATGAATCGATTTCGTCCCGATTCCTTTGCGTGGTATAACGCTTCGTCGGCATGTTTCAACACGCTGTCGACTTCGATGTCGTTCGAATGGCAGGCCCCGAGCGAAACGGTGATATGAAGCGTCCCCGCACTCGTCTCGAACGGGAACGTCGAGACTTTTTCTCGTATAGATTCAGCGAGGTGAGTCACTTCATCTCGATTGGCGTTCGGCATGATGATTAAAAATTCTTCTCCGCCGAAGCGGCCGACGAGATGACGCTCTTCACTCTCGGCGACGAGCAACATGCCGAGCTCCCGTAAGACGTCGTCCCCGACGTCATGACCGTACGTGTCGTTCACGCGCTTGAAGTGGTCGATGTCGACGAGGATCAAGGCGTATTCTTTGGCTTCGACGTTCAAGTTGGCCATCGCCTCGTTCAATAGACGCCGGTTGGCGATGCCGGTCAACGCGTCGGTCCGGGCGAGTTGTTGCTGATGTTGGACGTTCTCGAAATGACGACGCAACTCTTGGAGCAAACGATACGCGGCACAGGCGCCGCCGTACGCCATGACGACGTAGGCGAGAATGACAGGATAGAACAGTTCGAGCGGCAACGCATAATAGATGGCCGCACCGAAGACGGTGACACTGATCGTCGTGAAGACGAGTAACGTGTTGCGAGTGTTATCGAGTTTTAGCCGCAATAGACTGATGGGAAGGACGAGTCCAATCATCGTCAAGACCGCCAAATAAAAGCCGATATACGCCCCGTCGGTCACCATGAAAAATCGGGCGGTCAGAAAGATGACGGCAGCGACAACCCCGCTGACCCACCCGCCGAACAAGACGGCAAGCGAGATGGGGATGGAGCGCAAGTCGATCAAAATCCCTTCGAGCGGCAGTGCGTTTGCGAGTAAAATCAAGGCGACGATCCCTGTCTGGACGCCAAGCAGGATTCGACCTTTCAACGGTGATTTCGGTGTCAGACGCGGACGATTGCGGAACGGAAGAAATGAGATCGTGAAGAGGGTGAATAGGATACACAAGTTCAGAAAAAACGAGTTGATGATGGTTAGCATGGCTGCATCCCCTTGCGTGAAATGGAAATAATTAGTTTCAGTTTAGCATATTCAAACAGCGTTGACTGCTTATGGAGGAGTGCAATGTGTTCACCAGTCGCGCCAATCTTCCGTCACGTCCTCGTCAGTCTCATAACCGGCTAGAATTGCCCCGGCTTGAATGAAATCGTACAGTTCCTCACGCTCAACCGTCTCGATGAAATGGTCGTGCTCGGCATCGAGCTCGTTCAAGCGCAACACGACGTCGCGGACCGCTGCCAAGACGCTTGCTTCCGTTCCGTCTGCATGTGTCAATGCGGTCACGTACCGTCGGAGCGCGGCGTCAACGGCAAAGATGATCTCGACGGTATACACGTCATCGCCTTCATTCATCCGGTCTTCCCACATCAGTGTCGGGCGATTGGCCCATAACCGTTCAACCTCCATACTAAGTGCCTCCTTCGAAATGAAACATCATCTTCCTCTCTATCATAGCAAACAAATTTGGTATGATAGAAAGAAAGGGGGACTGTCCGTGCGGTATTGGGATCATTTTAAGCGAGCGTTTATTCCGATCGCGCTCATCTTGATCGGGTTGGCCATCTTTTATACATTATCGGCTCGAGGGAATATGGCGTTGACCGTGCTCGGGGCGCTTATCGTCGGCGTCATCTTATTTTTAGTGATGCGGCACATGAATCAGGTCGAAGAAGACTAAGACGAGAACACGTTCGTGGTTCTCGTTTTTTGTTGTCGACGAGATTTTTTGGGTACACTACATAGTAAGGAGGGATTTATTATGGCAAAAGCTACATTTGCGGGAGGCTGTTTTTGGTGCATGGTCAAACCGTTTCATAAATACGAAGGGGTCGAGCGCGTCATTTCCGGCTACACGGGCGGGCACGTCGACAACCCGACCTATCAACAAGTCTGTTCGGAGACGACCGGTCACCTTGAGGCGATCGAGGTCACGTTTGACCCGGAAGTCATTTCATACGAGGAACTGTTACGCATCTATTGGCGTCAAATCGACCCGACCGATGGCGGCGGACAATTCAATGACCGCGGTGAGTCGTATCGCCCGGCCATCTTCTATCATTCGGAAGAACAGCGCGTAGCGGCGGAACGTTCAAAGCAAGAGATCGAGGACTCAGGCCGATTCGACCGACCGATCGAAGTCGAGATTCGTCCCGCGAAAACGTTTTGGGAAGCCGAAGACTATCATCAAGACTACTATAAGAAAAATCCGTTCCGCTACGAAATGTATCGGGTCGGTTCAGGCCGTGCCAAGTTTGTGAAAGAGGCGTGGAGCGACAAGAAGATTCAGAAAGAACTGAAAGACCGCTTGACGCCAATCCAATATAAAGTCACGCAAGAGAACGGGACCGAGCCCCCGTTTCAAAATGAGTATTGGGACGAGGAACGAGAAGGATTGTATGTCGACGTGATTGATGGTACGCCGCTCTTCACGTCGCGCGACAAGTTCCAGTCGAATTGCGGCTGGCCGAGCTTCGCCCGTCCAATCGAGGAAAAGCGTATCGACATGAACATGGACACGACGCACCATATGGTTCGGACTGAAGTCCGCTCGAAGGGAGCCGACAGTCACCTCGGTCACTTATTCGATGACGGCCCGAAAGAACTAGGGGGTCTGCGCTACTGCATCAACTCGGCAGCACTCCGTTTCATTCCAAAAGAAGAGTTAGAGTCTGCAGGTTATGGAGAGTACAAGCACTTATTCGATGCGTGAAGGGGAGAAGGTCATGTTCACATCCGTCAAACAACAGATCCGTCGTGAGACGCTCGCGACCGTCTTGGATTACTACGACAAATCGATTCGAAACTTGTCTGAAGCGGCTAGAGATGAGAAGTACAACAAGATGAGTGCGACCCCGTTCTCGTTTTTCCGGGGGAGCTCCCACTTGTTCTATTATGACTTTGCGAAAGTACCGCTCGCGTTCGATACCGACGCGTCTCATCCGACGTTCATTCAAGGGGACTTGCATTTTGAAAACTTCGGTGTGTTCGAAGATGGGGCCGGAACCATCATTTATGATGTGAACGATTTTGACGAGGCGTATCTCGGGTCTTATTTGTTTGACGTCCTTCGCATGGCGATCTCGGTCGATTTGTTTGCCGCGGAGTCAGGATTTGATGCGAGGCGAGCCATTGAGACGTATGCAGAGACATACGCGCGTGCGATGGAACGCTATGCGAATGGGAAGGATGAAGATGTTCAATTCACGAAAGCGAACACGTGCAAAGCGATCAAGAAAGTGATTAAAAAGGCAGAGAAGAAGAAAGACGCATTCATGGCGGAGCGAACGGAAGTCCGGGATGAGGAGCGTTACTTCGCGACAAGTGACGACCTCGTCCCGGTCAGTCCGAAGACTGCCAAACAAATCAAACAGGCATGGCCTGACTATTTGGCATCCTTGTCGGAAAAGCATCGTCACCACGCCGACCATTATGAGATTAAAGACATCGCCATCAAACGGGAGAGCGGTACCGCTTCAATCGGGCTCGAACGGTATTATATTTTGATTGAAGGTGCGGACGCTGAACATGACGAGGATATCATTCTCGAAATGAAGCAGGCGCAATCAGCTGTCCCGTCTCTCTTCTTGCCGACGCATCCATTGTTTGAGGACGGGCTGTCCCATCAAGGGGCCCGCGTCATCGCGGCCCAGCGTGCCATGGTGCACAGTCGTGACCCGTATCTCGGCTACTTGACGATTGATGGGAATGAATACTACGTCCGTCAGCGGTCACCGTATAAGCGGAAAGTGAAAGCGAAGCACATCAAGAATGAGGAATCGCTCATCGAGACGTTGAAAGTACAGGCGGAGATCACGGCCAAAATTCATGCGCGAGCGGATGCGGATGCGAACGTGCTCGACTACGAGGCGAGTGAACGGATTGCGGCTGCCATCGGGGCGTCGCGACCGCTATTCATTCGTCAAATCTCGCGTTGGTCCCAATTTTACGCCAATCAAGTCAGGTTCGACTTTGAGGCGTTCCAATCCTGGCTCAAGACGCGTGAGGAGACACGGGTCTGACGAGCACCGGACTTGCGGCCAGGCCCTCATTTGCCTCAGAATGGAACGGTAAAGGATGTGTGCGACGTATGATTACAGAACAGCAGGTCATCACGCAAATGAAACAAGTGATGAGCCAAATTGAACAGTCGAGCGGAGAAACCCAGAAGCGCCATTTGGCCAAACTGATGGGGTATTGCGAGCTGTTGCTCGCCGATTCGGCTCCAACGCAGCCCACTGCGGCTCCCGTGGCCCAACCGACCGAGGCGAAACCCCCGCTTGATCGGCAGATGGCAGCGTTTCTCGGGATTCCTTTAGAAGAGGAAGACAAACCGAAAACCGATTCATTGCTCGACTTCTAAGCTGTGCCCCGAGGCACAGCTTTTTTTTGCGAGCGTTCGCGTTGACTTATATACCATAGGGGGTATAATGGGGTTAACTAAACTATACCTAACGGAGGCGTGACTATGCTTGATTTCTTGTTTGTCGCAGTAGTGATCGGATTGATTTATTTTTGGTGGACGAAGCGAAACAGCGTCAAAACAGTTTCGACGGATGAATTGAAACGGAAGATTGCCGAAGAGCGAAACATTCAACTGCTCGACGTTCGCGAACCACACGAATACCGGGGCGGGCATATCAAGCAAGCAAAAAATGTGCCGTTATCGGGATTCGGGAATGCGAGTGCCCAATATCCGAAAGATAAAGAACGTCCGGTCTACGTCATCTGTCAAAGCGGGATGCGAAGTCAACGGGCCGCGGCCATGTTGAAAAGCGCGGGCTATACGGACGTCTACTCGGTCAAAGGCGGTATGAGTTTCTGGCGTGGCTGACAGTTCTCGGTTGAACATTTGTTCAGCCGTTTTTTTATGGACTCTGAATTTCACTTTTAGAGGTGAGATTTGCCGTGTGACGTTTCCGCTTTCGGAATTGAGGGGATTCTGCTACGGTAGGAGCATAGGAAAGAGAGAGGGGACCAGAACAATGGCAGTCATTTTATTTGATATCGATGGGACGCTCGTTGACACGACCGGACCGATGACGCAAGCAATCCACGAGGCGTTAGAGCAACTTCCACATTTACCGAAACCGAGCGAGGACGCGGTCCGATCGGGATACGGATTGGCCGGTAACGCATTTTGGGAGCACGTCATCCCGGAGGCGACAATCGAGGAGATCCGCCAAATTCGCAAACTTCGTCATGAGACGCTCGAACGAGCGATGGAAGGCCAACACGTCTTGTTCGACGGGATTTACGAGATGCTCGAGGCGCTCCACGCGAAAGGACACACGTTGACGACCGCGAGTAACTGCGGGGTCCATTACTTGAACCTCATGCTCGACTCGCAAAATATCCGCCAGTTCATGACGGCTCCAGAATGTCTTGAATCCGTGAGCGGGGAGAAGAAAGCCGACATTTTGACGGCGCATCGTCTCCGTCACGGCGAGAACGACTATGTGATGGTCGGGGATCGTAAATCTGACGTCGAAGCGGCACGAGCGCATGACTTCCCGGTCGTCTTGACCGGTTTCGGCTTCGGCAACGAAGACGAGTGGGGGCTCGCCGATCATGTGATCGCGACGCCGAACGATTTGATCGCCTTGGTCGAAAAATAAAAAATCCGGTTGAACGCGCGACGTTCAACCGGATTTTTTAGAGTCCAAGCGAAATATATTTTACTTCTAAAAACTCTTCGATACCGTGGTGGCCACCTTCGCGGCCGAGACCGCTCTGTTTCCAGCCACCAAACGGGGCTTGCGGCGTTGAGGGGAGGCCGTCATTGACGCCGACGATGCCGTATTCGAGCGACTCGGCTAAATAGAGGGCCTCGTTGATGTCTTGCGTGAATACATAGGCAGCAAGACCGAACGGGGTCGCGTTCGCCCGTTCAATCACTTCCTCGAGCGAGTCAAACGACGCAATCGGGGCGACAGGACCGAACGTCTCCTCGTTCATGCACAGCATGTCCTCATTCGCATAGCGGACGACGGCCGGCCGGACGAATAGGCCGTCGAGCTGCTCCCCGCCCGTGATCTCGCCTCCGCGGATTTGAGCGTCCTCCAAGTGCTTCATCACTTTCTCGACCGCGGCCTCGTCGATGAGCGGACCGATATCCGTCCCTTCGTCGAGCCCGTTGCCGACTTCGAGCGCTGCGACGGCCTCGATGAATTTTTCGGAGAACGCATCGACGATGGACTGCTCGACATAAATCCGGTTGGCGCAGACACACGTCTGTCCGCCGTTACGGAATTTCGTCGCGACCGCTTGCGGGACAGCCTTGTCGAGATCTGCCTGTGCCGTGACGATGAGCGGGGCGTGACCACCGAGCTCGAGTGAGATTTTCTTCATCGTATCGGCGGCGCCGCGCATGAGCGTCTTGCCGACCTCGGTCGAACCGGTGAACGTCAATTTGCGGACACGGGGGTCGTGTTGCCACGTGTTCACGATGTCAGAAGCTTTCCCGGTGACAAGATTGATGACACCGGGTGGGAAGCCTGCTTTCTCAGCCAGTTTGACGAGTTCGATCGCCGTCAATGGTGTCGCTGATGCCGGTTTCAATACGACGGTACAACCTGCGGCAAGCGCCGGCGCCAATTTTCGGGTGATCATGGCGGCCGGGAAGTTCCATGGGGTGATGGCGGCGACGACGCCGACCGGTTGTTTAATGGCAAAGATGCGTTTCTTGTTTGACGATGCCGGAATCGTCTCGCCGTACACGCGCCGACCTTCCGCGGCGTACCACTCGATGAAGCCGTTCGCATAGCGGACTTCGCCGATGGCTTCTTGGAGCGGCTTGCCTTGCTCTTCGACCATCGTCCGAGCGATGGCTTCCGTATGTTCATCGATCAGGCGGTTCCATTCGAGCAGGAGGGCGCCTCGTTCTTCTGCCGTTTTCTCTTGCCAGTCCTTCAAGGCGTCGTGGGCGGCATCGACAGCCTGTTTCGCTTCGGCGGTGTCGCTCTTTGTCACCGTGGCCATAATGTTGCCGGTCGCGGGATTCCGCACCTCGATCGTGTCCGATGTATCAATCCATTCTCCGTTGATGAAATTGTTCTCCACTCGCATCTTGATTTCCCCTTTCGTCTAGGTGCACATTAAGAAGGTACCCGATTTCAAAAATCATACACAATTTTACAACGGGGGAGGGATCGCTATGTGGGTCATCATCTTGGGCTATGTCGTCGGCAGTATACTTGGCGGGCACTTATACGGCAGGTGGAGCGGTCAAGACTTGGCAACGAGTGGGTCGGGAAACACCGGTGCCCGCAATGCGTTACGGATTGGCGGGAAGCGAGCGTTCTTGTTCGTTTACGGATTCGACGTCTTGAAGACGGTACTCGTCTTGTCGATCAGCGGTCCATATTTTTTTGAGACCGGGCTCGCCTTGACGCTCGGGCACATTTATCCGATGTGGCATATTCGCACCGGTGGGAAGGGGTACGCCGTATTTTCTGGAATTATATTAGCGTACAGCCCGCTATGGTTTTTAGCAGGACTTGCCATGTTGCTCATTCTCATCAAACTGACGCGTAACTCGCGCGAGACGGGGCTCGTCATGCTCATGCTCTTGCCGCTCGCGGCCTGGGGGGACGCAACAGATGTCAGTGTGGCCAGTTTGACGATGATTTTGATCATGTACCATCATATAAGGGGGGAAACAACGTGCTTGAATTTCGAAGAGCGACGCCGGGGGATGCGGAAGCGATTCATCGATTGAACTATGAGACGTTTGTCGAAGAAATCCCGCAACACCATCCGAACGCGGAGCGACGACTCGTCGATCGCTTCCATGATAGGAATACATACTGGATTGGATTGGCGGACGGACAGCTTGTCGCCATGTGTGCCATCCGCGACGAGCGACCGTTCTCGCTCGAACAAAAAGGGGTGACGTTGCCACCGGGGGAATGGATTGAAGTCCGGCTATTGGCGGTGACGCCCGCCTATCGGAACACGCGGACGTTTGCCGGTCTCATGCGTGGGATGCTCTTGGAAGCGACAGAGCGGGGCGTCGAAGGGATTGTCATCAGTGGCACCGTACGTGAACAGAAGTTGTATCGACGCTTTGGATTTACCGCGTTCGCAGAACCGGTCGGGACGGTGGAGGCGTTATACGTGCCGATGAAGCTGACCCGCTCTGGGTTTATGCAATCTGAGACCGCACGAACGTTGCGTCCGAAGCAACTCCTCGCCGGTCCTGTCGAACTGTCATCCCGCGTTCGCTCCGCCTTGGCCATGCAGCCGTTATCACATCGGTCAGTCGAGGCCAGCCGTTTGCTCCATTCGGTCCAGCTGAAGTTAAGCGCCCTCATCAAGTTACCTCATATTTACACGTTACTCGGGAGCGGGACGATCGCGAACGATGCAGTTGCCGCACAATTGACTGGACAAGGGATGATTCTCGATACAGGTGAGTTCGGTCGACGACTCATCGATCACGCCAACCGGGCTGGGCTTGAATTTGAGGTCTTGTCGCTCTCTGGGGGTCAGCGCATTGACGTCCAGCAACTCGAACGGCAACGGCCGGATTGGATTTGGACGGTCCACTGCGAGACGTCGACGGGGAGAATGGTCGACTTGGAAGCGTTGCGTCACTATGCACGCAAGTGTGAAACGGTGATTGCGATTGATGCGATCAGCGCAGTCGGTACGCTTGAGACGGACTATGCCTTTGCGGACATGGTGACGTTCGTATCGGGAAAGGCGCTTCGCAATGCACCGGGATTGGCGTTTGTCGCGATGAGACATCGAGCCGTCCCGAACCCGTCGATTTCACGCTATTTGGACTTGGCGGGCTATGACCCGATTGCCTTCACGCAATCGGTCCCGCTCATTCAAGCGATGGACATCGCGTTGGACGAACTGACAGACGCGGAGATTGGGACGCATCAATCAAAACTCGATGTGTTCGTGAATGAACTTTTGCGCCGAGGCGCACCGGTTAAAAT
The DNA here is from genome assembly GCF_018618115.1 of Exiguobacterium sp. s16. Lineage (NCBI taxonomy): Bacteria > Bacillati > Bacillota > Bacilli > Caryophanales > Exiguobacterium > Exiguobacterium sp. s16. Next base: position 130,902 of record NZ_JACSLM010000003.1, read on the forward strand.
CGGAGACGACCAAGCACCGGGTATTTTTTCGCTCACGTTACCGGAACATCTTTCCTCGCTTGAACTGGGGCGCCAGTTGATGTTCCATGGCTATCAAGTGCAATATGAGAGCGCCTATTTACGGCGTGCGAACTGTCTCCAAGTCTCCACGATGGGATGGACGACCGAGCGGGATCTGCAGCAAGTCGCCGCCTATATCGGGACGTGGCTCCAGAAAAAAACCGCCACTCAGAGGAGTGACGGGGTCAAACACGGAAATCTTGGCGCGCCAAATGACGAATCTTACGACCGAGGCGTCTTGAGTTGAAGTAGGCGACGACGGCGACGACCCCACCTGACCAAAACAGCCACTCGTCAGGCCGGATATAGCCGAACAGGCCGACGACGAGGCCGAGGATGATGACCCCTGAGTTGAACGTCTGGCGGTGGAGCAGTTCTTTGGACTCGAGGTCGCGTTGGAACATCGCCTGCTCGGACAGGCGCTTCCGGGTCGGTTCTTTCAAATAGTTATCGAGCAGCGGCGGGACGTTCAGTAACTTCTTCCCGTAGTTGAGTGCCGTCATGACGTAACGGTTCTGAATCGTCGTCCCATCGGACTCGAGCCATTGGATCACGATCGGTTTGCCGAGCGTGAACAAATCGATTTTCGGGTCGAGGATTTGCAGAATCCCGAGCAGCGTCGAAGCGGCACGACCGAAGAAGGCGAACTCGGCCGGCAGTTGGATCGGCTCGTTTTTGACGAGCAGTTGGATATCTTGCAACACTTTTTCGATCAGCTTCGTATCGACCGTATCGATATCGGTCTCTAAATAGAACGTGACCGCTTTTTCAAGCGCTTGACGAATGTTGTGCTTGTTCGCCGTCGGCAACAGAAAACGCAAGTCTTCAAGTCCGTCGACGACACCGTCATAATCGAGCGAGATGAACGCCTGCAAGATTTTACGGATCGTTGCCATGTCTTGGGCAGTCGATGACCCGACCATTCCGAAGTCGAGCAGGATGATCGTCCCGTCGGCCCGGATCTGGACGTTACCGGGGTGGGGGTCGGCGTGGAATTGCCCACCGAACAACAGTTGCTCGGCTGCCATCGTGAACAACCGTTCGGCAAGTGCGGAGCGGTCGATATTATTTTCTTTTAAGAAAGCGAGGTCGGTGATGCGGCGGGCTTCGACCCAATCCATCGTCAACACCCGATTCGTACAAAGGTGGTCATAATAGTCCGGGATGTACACGTCGGGGTTATCGGCGTATTTCGCTTTGAAATAATGGGCGTTCTTCAATTCGGTTTGGAAATTTAACTCGTCCCCGATGACAAAAATCATTTGGCGATATAAGCTATCTAAGTCGGTCGATTTTGCCAGCGATGTCCGCTTGAGCATCGTCGTGACGATTCGCATCGCTTTGAAGTCGGTCCGAATGATTTTTTCGATATCCGGACGTTGGATTTTCAGCGCGACACGCTTCCCGGTTTCCAGGAGTGTGGCGCCGTACACTTCCCCAATCGAGGCAGAGGCGACGGCGTCGATGCCGACGTCCTTCACGACTTGGGTGTACGGGACGCCCCATTCTGCTTCCAAGATGGCGCGAGACTTGTCCCAGCCCGATGTCGGGACGCGGTCGACAAGCTCGGATAACTCGTTCAATACGGACGGAGGCAACAAGTCGGCCCGAATCGATAGAAACTGCCCGAGCTTGATCAACAGCCCCTCGAGCCGGAGCGCGTTCCGTTTATACTCGCGGGCAAGGTTCAACATGAGCGCCTCGTACTCTTCGGTCGACGCGAGACCTTGCTGCTGTTTGCGGGAGAATGCATAAATTTTAATGATGAATCGGGCGAACATCGTGACGATAATCCATATGCGGAACAAGGCGATTCGTTTCATAAAAGTACCGACATCCTTTACAAGCAGTCGCTCGACTGATCTGATTTTTTGTATCTTAACTTTACCACAGAATGCTTTCAAGAAAGGGCAAGGGATGTTTATGGAGTGGGAATTACTCAACGTCGTCGGAACAATCGCATTCGCGGCGAGCGGTGCCATCATCGCGATGGACGAGAAATATGATATTTTTGGGGTGTGGTTGCTCGCTTTTACGACGGCTTTCGGTGGCGGTGCCATCCGAAACGTCTTGCTCGGGAACCCTGTCAGCTTGATTTGGCAACAAAACGATCTCTTCATCCTTTGTTTTCTTGTCGCGTTGCTCATCTTCCTGTTGCCGAGTGTCGTCTTGCCCCATTGGGAACGCTGGGGTGTCATCGTCGATGCCATCGGGCTCGTCGCTTTCGCGTTTCAAGGCGCACAAGTTGCCATCAAGCTGGATTTACCATTGTCGGCAGCGATTGCGGCTGCCGTCCTGACAGGTGTCGGTGGGGGGGTCGTCCGTGATTTATTGGCCGGCCGGAAACCGCTCGTCCTCCAGTCTGAAGTGTACGCGATGTGGGCGATCATCATCGCGGTCGTCACGTATTATTTTCGGCTTGAAGGGGGACTCCCCGTCTACACCTTACTCGTTGTCGTTGCGGCGCTTCGAGTGATATCCTACTATCGGAAGTGGAATTTACCTGCACGGAAAGTGCGATAAGGGGGAAATTAGTATGAAACTATTGCTCATCATCGGCGCCGCCTTAATGGCGCTCGGCGTCGCTCTCGGTGCGTTCGGGGCCCATGCTTTGAAAGAACGTCTGGCACCGAACATGCTCGCCAACTGGCAGACCGGCGTGCTCTACCATATGATTCACGCCATCGGCATCATCGCCTTAGCGAGCATCTTGATGAAAGTGAGCATTAGCCAGTTCAACACAGCAGGCTGGCTCATGTTTGCAGGAATTCTCTTTTTCTCAGGCAGTCTATACGTCATGGCATTGACTGGAATTACGAAGCTCGGGGCGGTCACGCCAATTGGCGGCGTCTTGTTTATCGCAGCCTGGGTGTTCGTCATCATCGGTGCGCTCAAACTGTAATCAAACGTTAACGTGTGATTAACAGTCGTCGTGTAACATTCTAAGTGTGAGACCCCTCGTCTTCACACGACAACGAACAATTGGCCCGGTTGGCTTCTTCGCCTTGAGCGAGACACCAACCGGGCCCTTTTTTACGTTTTTTGGGAATGGTTAGACTTAGAAAAACGACTGGATAACGTTATTTAAATATAAGGTCAATGATTTCCTATTTTCAACTATTGTTACAAAAGTGTTTCGAGAAAAGAAAAGTGAAAAAATGTTGAAATATAAAGAGGTTGGGAGCTACATGAGGTCTTCGCATCATCAGTCGTAATAAAAGTGAAATATAACTTTAACAGGAAAACATTCGACACTTCGATATAATTAGTCGTGTTGAAACTAAAAAATTAATCGTTTTTGTTACATAGCAAAACGACTGACCTTAAATAGAACGTGAACGCCAACCCCTTAAACTAGAAAGGATGTCCCCATTGATCAATTGGAAACGCACCGTCTCGACACTTACGCTTAGCGCGCTTCTTCTTGGGACGCACTCGGTGGCTGATGCCTCGACGTCAATCAAGGAGAAACAAGAACAGCAGAAAAAAGTGCAAGAGCAACGAAATAACGTCAAACAGAACCAATCGAACACGTCTTCGAAAATCAAGCAAAACAAAAATGAAATCTCGAAAGTCCAAACGGAAGTCAACAAGATGGACGCCCAGCTTCAAGACATCATCAACGATGTCGCGGCAAAACGCCAAGAAATCAAGCGGACTGAATTGAAGATTGAAGACCTCGAGAAAGATATTAAAGGTTACGAGAAGAAGATGAAAGCCCAAGAAGAGATGATGAAAGAGCGCATGGCCACGATGCAAACGAACGGCGGCGGCTCAATCAACTGGGCGGAGTTTATCTTCGGTTCGAAAAACTTCTCGGACTTGATCACACGCATGATCACGGCCGGAACGATTCAACGGAGCGACCAAGAGTTGTTTGAAGATTACGAAGCGACGCGCCAATCGTTAAAAGAAGCGCAAGCCTCGCTCAAAGAAGAGCGTGCTTCGCTCTTGAAACAACAAAAAGCGCTTGAAGTGCGCCAAGCTCAACTCGAGAAGAAGATGAAAGAGCGCGAAGCCCGCATCAAAGAGCTCGAGAAGAAGAATATTAAGTTTGAATCGCAAATCTTCGACCTTCAAGAAATCGAAGCGACGTTAATCGCCCAAGAAGAAGCGATTGCGGCTGAAATTGAAGCACAGCGTCGTGAGGAAGAAGAAGCACGTCGTCGCGCTGAAGAAGCGGCTCGTCAAGAAGCGGCACGTAAGGCTGAAGAAGCTCGTCAAGCGGAAGCGGCTCAAGCGGCAGCAGCAGCGCGTCAAGCAGAAGAAGCAAGAGCGGCAGCGGCTAAAGCCGAGGCAGAACGAGCAGCAGCTCAAAAACAGCAGAACAGTAACAATAATACCCAGTCATCTGCATCTTCAAACCAGACGACACAAAATAATACACCAGCGCCAAAACCGGCAGCACCGAAACCAGCACCTGCACCAGCGCCAAAACCGAAACCAGCACCGACTGCACCGACGACATCAGCACCAGCACCATCTGGCGCGATGTTCATTCAACCGACAACGGGTCGTTTCTCACAAGGATGGGGACCGGCAAGCGGTCAATTCGGCTACTCGTTCCATAACGGTGTCGACATTGCAGGACCTGTCGGGACGCCAATCCGTGCCTCGGCAACCGGAACGGTCATCCGTGCCGGCTGGGGTGGAGCATATGGGAATCACGTCATGATCGCCCACGTCATCAACGGACAAGTATGGACAACGGTCTATGCGCACTTGAACTCGGTCTCAGTCAGTGCCGGTCAACGTGTGACGCAAGGATCAAACATCGGTGGACTTGGTAACACGGGTAACTCTTCAGGCCCGCACCTTCACTTCGAGATCCATCAAGGCAGCTACTCGTACTCGGGAACGGACGCGGGCAGCACAGTCAATCCACGTCAGTTCTTCTGATGTTCAACGAGCACCCGTCAATCGTGACCGGTGCTCGTTTTTATGTATGCGAAAAAAATAGCGCCTATCCGTTGCGGATAAGCGCTTGTTTCAGTTCGCTTGTTCGATATCGTCTGATTGATTGTTCGCTTTACGGAACCGTTCACGGACAAGATAGATGATGGTCAATCCGACCAACCACGGAATCCCGAACTTGAGCAAAATGTTGAAATCGGTGAACCATGTCGTGATCATGAGGCTGAGCAACAATCCGGCACCAAGTAACGGTAGGAACGGATAACCGATCATGCGGACCGGCAACTTGCGTCCGGACCATTTCTTCCGGAAGAACAAGTGGGAGACGAATACCATGAACCACGTGAAGATCGCTCCGAACATCGAGATCCCCATGAGGAACGGATACGACGATTCCATGAACACTTGAAGCAGCGCCGCGAGAACGATTCCGCCCGTCGAGACGAATAGTGCAGGCGTTGGAATCCCGCTGCCACTGACCTTTTTAAAGATACGCGGAGCATCACCGGCCTCGGCGAGTGAATACATCATTCGCGTTGAAGCATAGAGCTGAGCGTTCATCGCCGACAAGGCAGCAATCAAGATGACAAAGTTTAAAATGCCGGCTGCGCCAGGCACGTCGAACTGCTGCATGACGAGAACGAATGGGCTTTGATCGATCCCGGCCTGCTGCCAAGGGATGAGCATGAGCATGATGCCAATCGTGATGAGATAAAAGAACGTCAAGCGGAACACGGTCGCGCGTAACGCTTTCGGGACGGCACGGTCCGGGTCTTTCGCTTCGCCGGCCGTGACGGCGACGAGCTCGGTCCCGAGGAAACTGAAGAGGGAGATGAAAATCGTCACCCACATCCCGTAAAACCCGAAGGCGAAGAAACCTTCATCACCGGTCGTGATCGATTCGATTGGTGAACCGGGTTGACCGAACAGCGTGGCTGCCCCGAGCACGATAAACAGAATGATGGCCGTCACTTTAATGAACGATAACCAGTATTCGGTCGTCCCGAACGTATGGACGTGCCGGGCGTTCACATAGATGAGCAAACCGCCGAATACGGCGACCCAGACGAATCCGTTCACATCGGGGAACCAGTAGCGCATATAGATGGCGATCGCGCTCACTTCGACGCCGATGGCGAGGACGTTGGCGACCCAGTACGAGTAGCGGACCAAAAAGCCGGCGAGTGGATGGACATATCGCTCGGCGATCGTGCCGAATGAGCCTGAGGTCGGATGGGCGACCGTCATCTCGGCGAGACAGCCCATCAGTAAAAGGACGATGAACGCCCCGATGGCGTAACTGACGAGCACGCTCGGTCCTGCCGTTTGGATGGCGAGCCCGCTTCCGAGGAAGAGGCCCGTCCCGATGGCGCTACCAAGCGAAATCATCGTCAACTGCCGTGTGGACAGTTCACGTTTTAATTTGCTAGTTTCCAAAGTTGATTCTCCTTTAGTTGAGTGAAGTGTTGTTGGGGACGACTATAGCAGACAAAAAAATCAAGTGTCAACTCGCGATATCGTAAAAAGCGGTATCGATTCGGCCGCACCTATAGAAGCAAAGTTTTTTTTGCACGCTTTTGTTTGACAGGAAGTTTCCTGCCCTGTATAGTACGAGTTAACTTAACTGAAACGAATAAAGGCGTCGACGAAGAGAAGTAACGACGGTCCCCGTATGACAGAGAGCTGATGGTTGGTGTGAATCAGTATGCGGGACGTCGCGAATGGACTTCCGAGCTCTAAACCGAAACTTTTAGTAGGCTTTAGCGGGTCACCCACCGTTACCATGGGAAAGCGGATGATTGTCCGTGAAGTGGGTTCTACGGAACCAACGAAGGTGGCACCACGGGGTTACTCGTCCTTCTCATAGCGCAAGCTATGAGTCGGGCGGGTAACCCTTTTTCGTTTCAACGCATAATAAATCAGTGATTGAGAAGAGTAGCGTGAACAAGTCTCGTCAAGAGAGCCGGGGGTGGTGGGATCCTGGCCGAGACATTTACGTGAATGGGCTCATGAGAGCATGGCTGAATCAAGTAGGTCATGACGGCTTCCCCCGTTATCGGGATACGATGTGATAGCATCGGAAAGTGGGATCGATCGATCCAACGAGAGGTGGCACCGCGGTCCATACCGTCCTCCATACGACAGACGTCGTATGGAGTTTTTTTATACCCAAAATGCTTGAGGAGGAACGGACATGTTAACACGACTATTGACGAACCCATTGACGACGAATGAAATGAAACGGGCGGCGGCCGAGTTGTTCCAAGCCGACGAAGCGCAAATCGCCGAGGTGTTACTCGCCATGAAAGCGCGCGGTGAGACGGCCGAGGAGATGGCCGGACTCGCTGATTACATCCGTGAGGCGGCAACGTTCCCCGAGACGGCGCTTCCTGTGCTCGACGTCTGTGGCACGGGCGGCGACGGGGCGAACACGTTCAATATCAGCTCGACGGTCGCGTTCGTCTTGGCGGGGCTCGATATCCCGGTCGCCAAACATGGGAATCGCAGCGTGTCGAGCCGGTCAGGCAGTGCCGACGTCCTCGAGTCATTGAATATCCCGATCGTCCAAAGTCATGAGGCGATGCTCGCCGACCTCGAGCGGACGAACTTGAGTTTCTTGTTCGCCCAGCACATCCATCCGGTCATGAAACACGTCATGCCGGTCCGGAAACGACTCGCCACGGCGACCATCTTCAATCAAATCGGCCCGTTGACGAACCCGCTCAAGCCGAAGCGGCAATTGATCGGCGTGTACCATCCATCGCTCATCGAGAAGATGGCGACGGCGATGCGCCACCTCGGCGTCGAGCGCGGCATGGTCGTCCATGGGGCAGGCGGACTGGATGAAGCGAGTCTCGCCGGAAGAAACGAAGTCTTGTTCTTCAACGGCGACAAAGTGGCCCGCTACACCGTCGACCCGCGCGACGTCGGATTGATGCGAGCGCCGCTGTCGGCCTTGCAAGGCGGGACACCGACTGAGAATGCCGAGACGCTCCTTGCCGTCTTGAATGGAGAGCAGGGACCGGCGCGCGACGTCGTCTTATTGAACGCCGCACTCGCCCTCTGTACGTACGGGACGGTCCAGACGCTTCGCGAAGGCGTCGCCGTCGCAATGGCAAGCATCGATGAAGGGCACGCCATCCGCGTACTCAAACAATTACAACGAACGGAGGTTGGCGCATGAGCTACTTGACGAAAATCATCGGAACGAAAATCGAAGAGGTCAATCAAATGGAAGACATCGAGGTGGCGAAGACGACACCGATCTCGCTACAGCGATTGATGGGGGAAGGGTTTCATGTCATCGCGGAGATTAAACGGGCTTCCCCGTCGAAAGGGTTGATTCGCGGCGAAATGGACGTCGCGAGCCGGGCCCGGACGTATGAACGGGCGGGAGCGACAATGATTTCCGTCTTGACGGACGCGACGTATTTTCAAGGTTCGTTCGACGACTTGCGCGACGTCGCGGCTGCCGTTGAAATCCCGGTCCTCTGTAAAGATTTCATCATCGACGAACGGCAACTCGACCGGGCCAAAGCGGCCGGGGCGAGTGCGGCATTGTTAATCGTCGCGGCGCTTCATCCGAGCCGGCTCCATACGTTAAAACAGTATGCCCGATCAATCGGTCTCGACGTCCTCGTCGAAGTGCACGATGAGGCCGAGCTTCAGACGGCACTCGAACTCGGAGATGTGTTGATCGGCATCAATAATCGGAACTTGAAGACGTTCGAGGTATCGCTCGATACATCGGTCGACTTGATGACGAAGTATCCCGATGTCGCGTTCGTCAGCGAGAGTGGTGTCAGCACAGGAGAGGCGGCCCGTCGGTTACAGACAGCCGGGGCCCGGGCGATTCTTGTCGGAGAGGCGCTTATGCGACAGGACGACCCGACAGCCTTGATCGAGGAGTTGACGTCATGTTCGTTAAAATATGTGGACTGACGACCGAGGCCAGTGTCGTCACGGCGGTAGAGGCGGGAGCGGACGCCATCGGGTTCGTGTTTGCGGATAGCCCGCGCCAAATCGATATCGCGACGGCGCAGCGGTTGCGACGGTTGATTCCAGATGAAGTTCGGGTCGTCGGCGTATTTCTCGACCCGACAGTTGAAGAAGTCGAAGCTGCCGTCGCTTGTGGTTTGACCGATATTCAATTGCACCGTCGGACGCGTCCGCTTGAAGCGTTCCGTCAGTTCGAGCTTCCGCTCATCGAAGCGGATCACCAGTCGGAGGCTGACGTCATTTTACTCGACGCGCCGACACCGGGCAGTGGGCAGGCGCTCGATTGGGAGACGCTGGAACGTCCGGAGCGAACGTTTTGGCTCGCCGGTGGATTGACAGTCGACAATGTCGGCGCGGCGATTCGCGCCATGCGACCGGACGGCGTCGACGTCTCGAGCGGTGTGGAAACGAATGGACAGAAAGATCATGATAAAATTCGCGCGTTCATCGGACGCGCCAAGGAGGAAACACGATGTATACACAACCAGTGAACGGAAAGTTCGGCCCCTATGGAGGGAAATATATACCGGAGACGCTCATGCAAGCAGTCGAAGAGCTCGAAGTGGCGTACGAGGAAGCGAAACAAGACCCTGAGTTCCAGGAACGCTTCAACGATCTCCTCAGTGAGTATGTAGGACGGGAAACGCCGCTCTATTATGCGGAGAACATGAGTCGCCGTCTTGGGACGAACGTCTATTTAAAACGAGAAGATTTGAACCATACCGGTGCCCACAAAATCAACAACACAATCGGTCAGGCACTCCTCGCCAAACGAATGGGCAAACGAAAAGTCGTCGCCGAAACAGGGGCCGGGCAGCACGGTGTCGCCACGGCGACGGTATGTGCGCTCCTCAATCTCGAATGTACGATTTTCATGGGTGAGGTCGACGTCGAACGTCAAGAATTGAACGTGTTTCGGATGGAGCTACTCGGTGCGACCGTCGTTCCCGTCAAGTCGGGGAGCCGAACGCTGAAAGATGCCGTCAACGAGGCGCTCCGTTACTGGGTCAAACACGTCGATGACACGCATTACGTGATGGGGTCGGTGCTCGGACCGCACCCGTTCCCGACGATGGTCCGCGATTTCCAAAGCGTCATCGGGACGGAGACGCGTCGCCAAGTGCTTGAGAAGACAGGTCGTCTCCCTGACGCGGTCGTCGCTTGTGTCGGTGGCGGGAGCAACGCGATGGGCATGTTCTATCCGTTCTTGAATGACGAAACGGTCGCCTTGTACGGTGTCGAGGCAGCAGGGAGTGGCGTCGATACAGACAAGCATGCGGCGACGCTCACGAAAGGTGAGGTCGGGGTGCTCCACGGGTCGCTCATGTACGTCTTGCAAGACGCGGCCGGACAAATCCAGGAAGCGCACTCGATCTCGGCCGGGCTCGATTATCCGGGCGTCGGACCAGAGCACAGCTTCTTAAAAGACATTGAGCGGGTTCGCTACGCGGCGGTAACGGACGCAGACGCACTCGCGGCCTGCATGACGCTCAGTCGCCAAGAAGGGATTATCCCGGCACTCGAGTCATCGCATGCGCTCGCCTATGCGGAAACGCTCGCCCAAACGATGGACGCGGATGACGTGCTCGTCATCTGTCTATCTGGTCGCGGGGATAAAGATGTTCATACGATTCGAGAAAGGGTGACACAATGATGCGATTAGATGAAGCGATTCGACAGCGGAGTGAAGGGACGGCGTTCGTCCCGTACATTATGGCCGGGGACGACGGTCTCGACAGCTTGATCCCGACGATCGAACGGTTGGAGGCGATGGGTGCGACGGCGATCGAGCTCGGTATCCCGTTTTCCGATCCGGTAGCGGACGGCCCCATCATTGAGGCGGCTGGAATGCGCGCCCTCGAACAAGGGGTGACGTTGACGGACGTGTTGGACCGTTTAATAGAAGGAACGGGTCGTTTTTCGGTCCCGATCGTCCTGATGACGTACTTGAATCCGGTGTTCCGGTTCGGGGTCGAGCGCTTCTTCGAGCGAGCGGCAGCGTCTGGGGTCAGCGGCGTCATCATTCCCGATTTGCCGTTTGAAGAGAGCCTCGATTTGTTCGCCGGCATCGATCGTCACGAGGTCGCGGTCGTACCGCTCGTCACGTTGACGAGCAGTCAGGCTCGCATCGACACGATTTTAAGCCAGGCGGAAGGATTCGTCTATGCGGTGACGCTCAAAGGGACGACCGGGAAAACGGACGTGTTCCCGGAGGAGTTACTCGACCACTTGCGTTCGTTGACGGAGCGGTCACCGGTACCGGTGCTCGCCGGATTCGGTGTCCATCGCGCCGATCAGGTTCGGACGCTCGGGGCAGCCTGTGACGGGGTCGTCGTCGGCAGTTTTATCGTCGAGGCGCTCCATGCGGGACGTGAACAAGACGTGGCCGCGTTGATTGCATCGGCGCGGACGGTCAGCGTAAAAAAATAAGGATCGTGCCTCGGCACGATCCTTATTCATTCCTCGATTTCGATGGTGCGGGTGCTCGAGCCGTCATCGGCTTTCGGTACGGTCAAGTGGAGCACGCCGTCTGACAGTTTCGCTTTGATGGCGTCTTCTTTCACGTTCGGCAGATAGAGTGAACGTTGCATCGACGTGACGCGGCGTTCCCGATAGACGTAGTCCTTGTCTTCTTCCTTCTCTTCACGTTGGTCGACCGAGAGGATGAGATAATCTTTGTCGTAGCGGATGTGGATGTTGTCTTTTTTAATGCCGGGCATCTCGGCCTCGATGACGTATTGACCGTCCTGGTCCCGGACGTCGAGCTTGAACGAGTCGAGGAACGATGTCGCCCCGTCTTTCGGGTCGAACAGTTGATTCATCCGATCAAAGACATCCCCAAACAAGTCTTTGCGCAATCGATCGAGTTCATTCTTCCGGAATGGCGTCAAATCGAACATACAAATTCCCCCTTCAAAAAAACGGACAGAGTAGAAGTGTTGTCACTTTTACTCTGTCCGTTTTTAGCTAGGGATAAACGTAATCGACGTGACAGTTTATTGAAGAAACGAGAGTCACAATTCGACGCGTTCTAACCCATCCTCCCCGAACTTGCGGTCGAGCTGGTCATGACGATACGTCGAGGCGAGGACGTACAACAAGTCACCCGGCTCGATTTTCGTCTGGCCCGTCGGCGGGATGAGATAGTCTTGACGGACGATCGCATTCACGACCGTGTTCGGTGGCAAGGTGATATCAGCGAGCGTCTTGCCGATCATCGACGATTCCTCGGTCGCCACGTAAGGGACGAGCTGATGCTGCGACTGTTTGCTCGATACGAGAGCGATCGTATACGGCGAGCGAATTTTATCCGGCCCGAGCAAATCGAGTTTCGCCGCGAGCGGTGTTAATGTCGTTCCTTGAATCAAGGCACTCGTCACGACGACGAAGAAGACGGCGTTGAAAATCAATTGGGCGTTGTCGATGCCTGCGATGAGCGGGAACGTAGCGAGGACAATCGGCACGGCGCCTTTCAGTCCGGCCCACGAGATAAACAGTTTTTCTTTGTGGGTAAACTGCATCTTGATTGTCGATAAATAGACGGCAATCGGCCGGGCGATGAACATCAGGATGAATGAAATCAATAACCCTTTCCAGATGAGCTCGGGGTCAAGCAACTGTCTCGGGAAGACAAGCAGACCGAGGATGACGAACATGATGATTTGCATGATCCAGGCCAAAGCCTCAGAGAATTGAACGATTGTCACTTCATGGGCCGTGTGCGCATTCCCAACAATCATCGCGGCGAGATAGACGGCAAGTAGTCCGCTACCGGCAAAGTAAGCAGCGACCCCATACGTCATAAAGGCCATCGAAATCATGAGGACAGCATGCAGACCACTCGACTCGAGACGCAAATGGTTAAGCATGAGTCGGGACAAGTTTCCGAGCATGTAACCGACGAACGCGCCGACAATGATTTGCAGGATGAACATCCAAATACCGTCCCAAATCGTCGTGTCGGGTTTTAACATGAAGTCGAGGGCGAGAATCGTCAAGAACATCGCCATCGGGTCATTCGTGCCGGACTCGGCTTCGAGTGTCGCGCCGACTTTCGGCGAGATATTCTTTCCTTTAAAGGCGGCGAAGACGGCAGCCGCATCGGTTGAACCGATGATGGCGCCGAACAGGAAAGATTCAATCCAGTCGAAACCAAATACGAAACGAACGGCCACGGCGATAAGTCCGGTCGTCAACAAGACGCCGATTGTGGCGAGCGAAGCGGACGGAGCAAGCACACTTCGAATCGATGACCATTTCGTCTGCAGTCCACCCTCGAACAAAATGACGACGAGTGCGGCGACACCGATCATTTGAGCGAGATTGGTGTCATCGAAGAAAATCAGCCCGGTGATATCGCTACCCATCAGCATGCCAATACCCATAAACAGGATTAAGGCAGGCAAGCCGAAACGAGTCGATACGCGTGTGGCTAACACGCCGGCGACAAGGAGCAGACCAAATAAAAGAATCAAAAAATCGGTACTCAAAATCGGTGCGGTCAAACACATCACTTCCTTCTTCACGTTAATAGTCGCATTGTATTATTAAGTTCATTATACCATGAAATGGTTATGAAGTAAGAATCAACGCACTGTCGATTATGCAGATTGGAATAATCGGATATGGATATGGTAAAGTAAGGACAATCAAAAGGGGGATTCACATGGCCAAAATTCACGTACTCCACGAAAACAACGAATGGACGGACCATCTCGTCCGACGACTCGAGGAATTATCACTTCCATATGAGCTGTGGCATCTCGATCAAGGCATCATCGACATCGCGGCCGAGCCGCCAGAGGGCGTCTTCTATAACCGGATGAGTGCTTCGTCGCACACACGGGGGCACCGGTACGCGCCGGAGTTGACGGAAGGTGTGCTCGCTTGGCTCGAGGCGAACGGACGGACCGTCTTCAACGGCACACGCGCGATTCGGCTCGAAGTGAGCAAGGTCAATCAATATACGGCGCTCCGCCAAGAGGGAATTCGGGTGCCGAAGACGATTGCGGCCGTCGGGAAAGCCCAAATCATCGAGGCGGCCGAGAAGCTCGGGATGACGCCGTTCATCACGAAACACAACCGGGCCGGTAAAGGGCTCGGTGTCCAACTGTTCCATTCGATCGATGCGTTGAAGGCATACGTGAACGGACCGACGTTCGAGGAATCGATTGACGGGATTACGCTCATCCAACAATATATCGAGGCACCGAAACCGTTCATCACACGCTGTGAGTTCATCGGGGGCAAGTTCGTTTACGCGGTACGAGTCGATACGTCAGACGGCTTCGAACTCTGCCCGGCCGACGCCTGCTCGATTGAAGACCAGTTTTGCCCGGTCGGCGAGACGCCACCGGCGAAGTTCGAGATCGTCTCTGGTTTCGACGACCCGATTATCAAGCAGCTAGAGGCGTTTCTGAAGAACAATCACATTGCCGTTGCTGGAATTGAAATCATCGAAGACGAGGATGGAAACGTGTACGCGTATGACGTCAACACGAACACGAACTACAACTCGGACGCCGAAGCGAAAGCAGGGCAGTACGGTATGCTCGAACTCGCGACATTCCTCGGGGACGCCTTGACGGTCACGACTAAATAAAGATAGCGAAAGGGTCAGGCTTTTGCCTGACCCTTTCGCTGTGTATGTTGTAATTGCTGTTCAAATCGAAGTTGGACTAGTTCTGCCGTCGGTGCCATTCGTTCAATGAACGAATCTAAACGTTTCGCCGTGTCTCGATCTGATTCCTTGAACACGCGCATCGTTGTTCACCTCATTGATCATTGTAATGTTGCTTCTACAACAATGATTCCCGAGGGCGTGATGGCGTAAACCTCGTTCAGCCGAGGAATGTGCCCAGTTCTTCTTTAGGAAGGATGTTCCCGACATAGAAGTCACCGAACTCGCCATATTTGGCACTGACTTCGTCAAAGCGCATCTCATAGACGATCTTCTTGAATTGGAGCGAGTCTTCCGCGAACAACGTGACGCCCCATTCCCAACCGTCGAAACCAGTCGAGCCGCCGATGAACTGTTGAATCTTACCGGCATAGCTGCGGCCGATCATGCTGTGTCGATACATGAGGTCTTTGCGCTCATCCATCGACAACGTGTACCAGTTGTCCCCATCGCGACGAGCCTTGCTCATCGGGTAGAAGCAGATGTGGGCCGCTTTCGGGAGTGTCGGATAGAGGCGGGCCCGGATGTGAGGGTTCTCGTACGGGTCACCGTCTCCTGAACCACGGTACATGCCGAGTTCGATCACGGAAACGTATGAATAGCTTGGAATCATATAATCGTACAATTTCGTCTTGCGGAGGGCGAGTTCGACTTGCTCGAGCTCTTTGAACGTCGGACGAAGGACCATCAAGACGACGTCCGCCTTTTGGCCAAGGATTGAATAGAAGGCGTGGCTTCCTTCACCGCGTGTCTCGACATCTTCGAGTGAGCCGAGGAAGGCGACGAACTCGTCAATCATCTCTTGGCGGGCGGTTGGATCGACTGCTTTTAAACGAGTCCAATCGATGGATCGGAAATCATGGAGCGTATACCAACCGTCTAACGTGGCGGCTGCGTGTTGCGTATCGGTTGTCGGTGTTGGTGCTGGACGTTCTGACATTAAAAAAACTCCTTTCGAGACTAGGCTTCGCTGACTATTTTACCATACACGAATCACCGCCTGGCAAATTTGACGCCGTTGTGAGGGTAGTCACACTTCGAGCTGGGTAAAGAGGTAAAGAGCAGTTTTTATGAAAACGGCTTCACAACGGGCTGTATCAGTCGAAAACGACAAACTGTTCTATCCATATAATGATTGATTTCAAGCGATTTATGACGAAATGGGCAGAATAGTTTATTTTAAAAAACGTACTGTGTATAATAAAACTCGCATATGGACGAGAGCGTCCGAGAGAGAAAAAATCCGATTTCTTCTAATCGAAAAGGAGTTCATTCACTATGAAACTATTTGACACGTTGAAACAAAAAGTCAGCCCGATTCGCCCGACCATCGTCTTCCCAGAAGGCGTTGACGAGCGCGTCCTCGGCGCCGCTGTTCGTTTGAAGAATGACGGCATGGTCGAACCAATCGTCATCGGACCAAAAGCTGAGCTTGAAGCGGTCGCTGCGAAGCATGGCTTTGACATCTCAGGTTTGACGCAATACGACCCAGCGACGTACGAAGACATCGACACACTCGTCGAGTCGTTCGTCGAACGCCGTAAAGGTAAAGCGACACCGGAACAAGCACGTGAATTGTTGTCGTCAGACGTGAACTACTTCGGTACGATGCTCGTCCACACAGGAAAAGCAGAAGGTCTCGTCTCAGGCGCGATGCATGCGACAGCCGACACGGTTCGTCCGGCCCTTCAAATCATCAAGATGCAAACAGGCATCAAAAAGACGTCAGGCGTCTTCATCATGGTACGTGACGACGAGCAGTACGTCTTCTCGGACTGCGCGATCAACATCGCACCGGACGCGGCTGACCTCGCCGAAAACGCCTACTTGTCAGCGTTGACAGCGAAGACGTTCGGCATCGAGCCGCAAGTCGCGCTCCTCAGCTTCTCGACAAAAGGTTCAGCGAAGTCGCCAGAGACGGAGAAAGTCATCGAAGCGACACGTCTCGCCAAAGAGAAGGCACCGAACCTTCCAATCGACGGCGAACTTCAATTCGATGCGGCGTTCGTCCCGAGCGTGGCGGCGAAGAAAGCACCAGGCTCTGAAGTAGCCGGAAATGCGAACGTCTTCGTCTTCCCAAGCCTCGAAGCCGGAAACATCGGCTACAAGATGGTTCAACGTTTCGGCGGATTCGAAGCGATCGGACCGATCCTTCAAGGTCTCAACAAGCCAGTCAACGACTTGTCGCGTGGCTGTAACGAAGAGGACGTCTATAAATTGACGCTCATCACAGCGGCACAAGCGATCGACGAGCGCAACGAAGCGTAAGTCAAAAGCATCCTTCCTGAGCGGGGGATGCTTTTTTTGTGGTCCCATTGTAAACTATTGGAAAAGGGGGACGAGGAAATGGATGAAGTGGAAGGTATCATCACATTGCCGGAAGGGCATCGGTACGCCATGTTCGGTGGCGGAGATGATTATCCAATCAAAACGTATTACGAAGGGGTGTTCGAAACAGTATTCGTCGTGTTTCATCCGTTTCTAGTTCCAAAAGACGACCCGACCGCGGTTGACCGTTATGTCGAGATGGATAAAAATGAGGTCGAACAGCAATTTCGGGCCATCACATGGGCAGATATGCGTCGCCGACTTGGTTTCGATGACATCAAACGCATCGATCATGCGCTTCGGACGATGATTGGGGCGCTGAAACCGCACGCCGAAGACCAAGAAGGTGCGAATCGAATCATTGAATTTTGCGATCGCGAGAACGTACTTCCACCGGGCGAAGGGGAACTGTCTGATCTTTTAGAGAATCAGATGTTACGAGCACTTCTTGAGATGGGAGAAGAGTGGATGTGGAGCGGGGACGAGTTCTGCACGGAACGGCATCTTATCAACATTCGGGAGACGCTAACCTCCGATACGTGGGGGATGCGGCATCGGACGTTCTTTGGACATCAACATGATTGGCTCATCGTACCGCCTTGGGATAGCCATTTCACGTTGATTTGCGGCAGCCGAGCATGGGCCGAGCAGGTGGTCGAGCGGTGCGAAATCGAAGGGTTCTATTGTGATGACGACACGACAATCAATTGGAGTTTGTTTCATCGGAAACTGAGGTAAACTAGTAAGGGACAACACTTTGAAGGGGGAACCACCATGCAAAACATCCACGCAACCGAATTACGTGAAAAACTCGAGAACGGCGAATCGCTCCACATCATCGACGTCCGCGAACAAGATGAGTACGATGCGGGTCATATCCCGAACGTACCGCTCTATCCGCTGTCTGAATTTCCTGATGTGACGGACAAGCTCGCGAAAGACAACGTCTATCACGTTATCTGTCGCTCAGGCGGCCGCAGTGTGACGGCATGTGATTATTTGGAGTCAGCAGGCTACAAGGTCATCAACGTCGAGGGCGGCATGCTCGCTTGGGACGGTGACGTCGAAGCGTGATGCTCGATAATCCATGGGTCGTCATCCCGCTGTTGATCGCGCTTTATTTGACCGTCTATACGTTCGTCAAGCGAGTCGATGGGGACAAGTGGCGGCTCGTCTGGGCGGTCTGGATCATCGTCATCGTCATGATGTTGACGATTCGGCTCGTCCAAAGTCTATAGAAAAACGAGTGAAGCCCGCAGCGGCTTCACTCGTTTTTTAGTTATCGCGTTTATCGAATGTGATCGAAGCGATCGCATCGTGTTGGTGAATCGACTCTTCGTTGCGGCATTCGACGAAGAAGTTGACGACTTGTTTCATTTCGTACAAGTCAGCCGCGATCAAACGGACCATATCTTCAACGAAACGCGGGTTCTCGTACGCGATTTCCGTCGCACGCTTCTCATCCGGACGTTTGAGGACAGGGTGAAGCGGGGCCGATGCGTTCGACTCAGCTGCCTCAAGAAGCGCGAGACGCCAGTCGAAACCGTCGAGCGATGCTTCATCGAGACCAGCTTCAATCGTGATGTAGCCGCGTTGGTTGTGGGCACTGTATTCACTGATTTCTTTCGAGCATGGGCAAAGTGTTGTCACGTTGATGACAAGACCGACCGTTACGCTCGCCATACCAGTCTCTAAGTTATACGTCACGTTGTGCATGACGTCCGCGTTCATAAGACCGCTGAGACCTGTCGCCGGGGCTTTGCGGCTAAAGAACCATGGGTAACGGACCGTCAATTGACCTTCCGTCTGTTCCATGCGCTCGGCGAGTTCTTGCGCGAACTCGATGAGCGAGCGGTTCGATAACGTCCAGCCTTGCGTATGGTACGCGTCGAGCTGTTCTGTGAGACGCGACATGTTGATGCCTTTACGGTCTTGGACGAGCGATGTCGTCAACTCGAATGTGGCGACCGTCGCTTGGATGCCGTCTGGCGTCTCGATGTTGACCGGGTGTTTGACGTTTGAGATGCCGACGCTGTCGAGCGCGAACAAGAAGTTTTTTGGTGTGTTTTGTAGATCGACCATTTTATCTTTTTCAGTTGGCTTCGTGCCTTTGATCGGCGGGACCGAACCGAATAATTTATGTCGTTCTGCTTTAGTAGGTAAAGCGACATGGCTTGTAGACATAATCGGATTCTCCTTTTTTGAGAGGGCAAATGACTGCCACTCGTTCTTGTTAGGATTTTATCACGAAATGTACATCGACCGGGTACCATTTTGCTCTTTGAACATGCTTTGAACGTGCTCACAAATGAAAAAACTTCAGCAATTGAAGAAAAGAAGATTGATTTCAATCTAAATGGGGAATAAAATGTTCCTGTGAACTTAAAATATAGATCACTGTTAAATATGAAGGAACACAACAGAAAAAGGGGATGTTTTAATGGATTGGCAGTTAATCCTGCAGTACGCCTGGATCATCGTCGTACTCGTCGGTCTTGAAGGGCTGCTTTCTGCAGACAACGCGCTCGTCTTGGCGGTCATGGTCAAGCACTTGCCACGGACAGAGCAGAAGAAGGCACTATTTTACGGATTACTCGGAGCGTTCGTTTTCCGCTTCATCGCTTTGTTCTTGATCTCGTTCTTGATCAACGTCTGGCAAGTCCAGGCGCTCGGTGCGCTTTATTTGATCGGGATGAGTGCGCGGCATCTGTATATGACCTATAAGGCCCGTAAGATGGATCCGAAACAAGACCTCGCCGCTGAGGCGAAAGAAGAGACGGCCATCACGGAGAAGCCGGTCACGAAGAAAGAGTTCTGGTGGACGGTTGCTAAAGTCGAGTTCGCCGATATCGCCTTCGCGGTCGATTCGATTCTCGCAGCAGTCGCGCTCGCGGTCAGCTTGCCGCCACTCGGGCTCGGTGAGATCGGCGGCATCGACTCTGGTCAGTTCTTCGTCGTCTTGACAGGTGGACTCATCGGGGTCATCTTGATGCGTTTCGCCGCACGTATTTTCGTCAAGTTGTTGCATCAACGCCCATCACTCGAAACAGCTGCTTTCATCATCGTCGGCTGGGTCGGCGTGAAGTTGACGGTGCTCGTCCTCGAACACCCTGGCTTCAAGAAATTGATTGCCGGCACACCGTTCGAATTCATGGGTCTTCCGGACGGATTCGTCCACTCGACGGCGTGGACCGTGTTCTTCTGGTCGGTCATGGTCGGGATCGCGGCATGGGGTTGGTTCTCTTCAAAACCGACAGCCGCTGCCAAACATTAAAAAATGGTCTCTCGCCTTTGGGCGAGAGACCATTTTTCATGCTGTCACGTCTTGTTTCTCGTAAATCGGCACCCATCCCTCGGTCGTCACAAAGATGCGGACGGCGACGACTTTGCGGTCGTCTTGGAGCGTGAAGTAGTGGCGTGTGTTCACCGGCACCGAGATGAGGTCACCCGGGTTAAGCTCGATGTTGAAGTAGCCGCGCTCGGCGTCATCGATGGCGAAGATGCCATGGCCACTGACGATGAAGCGGACCTCGTCATCTGTGTGATGATGTTCCTTTTGGAAGTTGACGAGCAGTTCGTCCAAGTTCGGCGTCGCATCCGACAACGAGATGACGTCTGCCGTCTCATAGCCACGGCGCTCCGACACGTCACGAATCTCGTCACGGAACGTCGACAAGATCGCTTGTTTGTCCTCGTCCGTCAACTGATAGTTCTCTTGCAGGTTTTCCGGGAGCTTTGTGATATCCCACTGCTCATATAAAATCCCGCGTGACTCTAAAAAGGCACTCACTTCAGTTTGATCGACGTAACGTTCTTCGGTTTGTTGGAAATAGACAGTTGCCATGGTTGGTTCCTCCTTATGAATGGACGCCTAGGGCGCGTAGTTTTAACGTATAGCTGAACAAGAACTCGTAAGCCTCTAAATAACGTTTGGCCGCGGCCGGGGTCTCGCCCCAGACGGTGATGCCGTGATTGCGGATGAGGACGGCGCCGGCGTTTGCCCGGATATGAGGGGCGAAGGCGGCTGCGAGCGTCGGGATGTCCGCATGGTTCTCGATAATCGGTACGCGGACGACCGCATCCTCGTCCCAGAAGCCGAGCGCCTTGATGATCTCTTGGCCGGTGAAGACGACTTCGCCGGTGGCGGCATGGAGCTCGGAGATGACATTATTGTCGACTGTATGGACGTGGAGCGAACACGTCGCGTCCGTCCGATTGAACACTTCGACGTGAAGTAGCGTCTCGGCGGATGGACGACCGTTTTGTTCGCCAATCAAGCGTCCGGCCGCATCGACGTGAACAAAGTCTTCCGGTGTTCGTTTTCGTTTATCGCGTCCGCTCGCCGTGACGAGAAATTCGAGCGGATCGTCGGAAACGCGAATCGCCAAATTCCCACTCGTTCCGGGGAACCAGTCGCGGGCGGCGAGTTCGTCTTTAATGTCGGCCAGTTCGAGCCAACGTGCGGCAAGGATCATACGGCAACCTCCTTCAAGTGATGGGTGATGTCGTCAAACGTCTCGAACGGGGCGTAACGGATGCCTGCGTCTTCGCAGAGCGTGATGAGTTGACCTCGGGCGTAGACAAAGTCGGCACGCTTCGCGACCTCGAAGTCGGTCACCGAGTCGCCGATGACGATCAAGCGATCGGCGGGATTGACAAGGCGGCGAGCGAGCGTCGGCTTGCAACAGCCGCAATCGTTCGTACATTGTTCATCGCAAGCGTGCGGCCAAGCGACGGTGACCGTCTCAGCGGAGAAGTCGGCGACGTTGCAGTAGATATGCTCGGGGGCGACATGCCCGTCCAAGACCGGTTGCACGAAGAAGTCCATCCCGCCGCTGACGACGTCAAACTTCCAGCCATGGACCCGAACTTCTTCTAAAAATGCCGGGAACCCTTGGCGGAGCGTGATGCGCTCCAACAAATAATCACGGTAAGCCGGGGCGGCCTCGCTCGGCAACAGTCGAAACATTTGACCGACCCCGGATCGGATGGAAATCCGTTGCTCGAGGACCGCGTCTTTCAACTCGACCCAAGCCGGCGGGGCGAACGCCTTCATCAACGCGATGATATTGTCTTCCGCCGTAATCGTCCCGTCAAAGTCGCAGAGGATATGGGCCGTCATCGTGACGCCCACGCCTTCAACGCGGTATCGAGCTCGTCCGTCTGCCCTTCGGTTTGACCGAGTACGTGAGCGATGGCTTGTCGGAACGCACGAGCCCCGGCGGCTGCACCGTCCGGATGACCGTGAATGCCACCGCCGGCGTTGATGACGACATCCGTCCCGAAGTCCCGAATGATATCGGCGACGAGTCCCGGATGAATCCCCGCGGACGGGACCGGCAAAATCGGCTTCGACCAATGTGGTTCGGCACTCTGGTCACGAATCACGAACGCCTCGTCGCGCGGTGTCGCAAGTGAGCCGTACGGTGACGGGAAGAGCGTCAAATCGCCCCCGGCGAGGCGAGGGAGTTTACCGAGCAAAAGCGAATGACTGATTGATCCGGTCAAGGCGCCGGCAAAGGCCGGATGTGCCAAGATCGGGACGTGGATATCCGGATCGTTCGCGAGTTCGCGCAGTGCGTCGAGACCGTACGTATAGACGTTGAACAGGAGCGCCGTCGCACCGGCCTCGATGAGACGGAGCGCCTGGTCACGCAGACCGAACACGGGGCCGCTCAGCGTGATGGCGTACAGGACGCGTTTCCCGGTCGCCTCGAAGTGGGCTTGAATGACGTCCGCTCCGATCCGGGCCCGTTCAAGCGACGGGGTGAGCGGGTTGTCGTATAAAATCTCGTCGTCTTTGACGATATCGATGCCACCGGCGAACTGATCGCGGAGTTGCTGCTCGAGAAACGCGAGGTCACGGCCGATGACGCCTTTGAAGATGCTCATGACGAGCGGGCGATCCTGAACGCCGAGCAACTCACGAATCCCGTCGACACCGAACTTGGCGCCTTTGAAATCAGAGGCGAGCGTCTCCGGCAACGTCAAATCGATTAATCGGACCGAATCATCGAGGGACAGTTTCCCGAACGTCGTCGTCAAGATGGATGAAAAGTCAGGGCTGACATTATGTAACGGATAGCGGATCGTGAAGCGGCTCGTCGTGTCCGTATGTGTGGTTGATACGACCTCACCTCGGAACGCCTGTAACTGCTCTTGCTCTAAGTGAGGCAAGTCCGTCCATGTGCCGACGGTCAGCTCGAGGGCGATCTTGTTGGCGACGGTCGCGACCGCGTCCGTCCGTTTGATTTCATATGTGGCAGTGATACTCATATGGTTCCTCCTTCCAGGCAAACAAAAATGACCCCATGCCGAGGCAAGAGGTCATCATAAAAAAAATGAACTCTTATCTCTCAGCTTACGCTGCAAGAATTAGCACCGTGCCATCTCTGGTCGGTTGCTGCGACATCATCGGGCTTGTCCCTCCGTCTGCTCTTGATAAGAATGTGATTTGAAGTTGTGAAATTTAATTGAATTTTTGCACAGAATCGTCACATCGTCAATTCCTTTTTTTCCAAAAAAAATATTTTGGAAAGTTGTTTCCATATATGCACAAAAAAAGACGAAGTTGCATCGGGAAATTGCCGTTGACAATCGTGACGTCGAGTCCGTAATATTCAGCACATAAGTTCACCGAATCGAATAAACCACTCTTATCGCGAGTTGGCAGAGGGAATTGGCCCGATGACGCCGCAGCAACCGACCACTAGGCACGGTGCTACATCCACCAGACGAATGTCTGACAGATGAGAGGAACAACCAGTTTGGCTGTGCCTCTTTCTCGCGGAGAAAGGGGCTTTTTTTATGGGCAACGTACAGGAAGGGGAAAACATTATGTCATATCAACCATTTACAGAACAGACCGTCGTCGAGCATGTGAAAACGTTGGGGTTAATCGAAGACGGAGGCATCACGCATTGCGAGGAGATCGGGGACGGCAATTTGAACCTCGTTTTCCGCATCCGACAAGGCGAAACGAGTCTCATCGTCAAACAAGCGCTCCCATATGCGAAAGTCGTCGGCGAAAGTTGGCCGCTCACACTTGAACGGGCGTGGATCGAGCAGTTGGCGTTGCGCGAATTCGCCAACGTCGTCCCTCGTTTCGTGCCAGTCGTGCTTGGCAGTGACCGCCCGCTCGCCTACACGATTTTAGAGGACCTGTCAGATTTTGAGATCGTTCGGACTGGCTATTTGGAAGGGAAAACGTATCCTGAACTTGCCCGCCATGTCGGTGAATTTTTAGGCGAGACGCTGTTCGCGACGTCGGATTACGCGGCCGGGCCGATCGCGAAGAAGCGGATTGAACGTGACTATTACAACCCGGAACTGTGTGACATCACCGAGAAACTCATCTTTACCGACCCGTTCAAAGACGCGGAGTCGAACAACATCGAGACGGCGCTGCGAGAAGATGTCGAACGCCTTTGGCAAGACCAAGCGCTCAAAGTCGAGGTGACGAAACTGAAAGTCGGCTTTGTCACGAAACATGAGGCACTCCTGCACGGAGACCTACATACGGGCAGCATCTTCGCGACTCAACAAGAGACGAAAATCATCGATCCAGAGTTCGCGTTTTACGGACCGTTCGGCTTCGACCTCGGCCAAATCATCGCCCATTTGACGCTGTCGACGTTCCATGACCCGCTCAAACGCTTCGAGCGTTTCACGGACGTCTTGACGGTGTGGGAGACGTTCGAGAAGACGTTTCGGGCCAATTTTGAACGCGCCGTCGAGCCGTTCAACACGATTGGTTTCGTCGACGAGTTGTTGCGGACGATTTTCAGCGACACGATCGGCTACGCCGGTTGCGAACTCATTCGCCGTGCCGTCGGACTGGCCGGTGTCGCCGATCTCGAGACGTTGCCGGAAGCGACGCGGCTCGAACGAAAACGTGACGCGCTCGCCCTCGGGACGGCGCTCATTAAAGAACGCCACAGCGTCGAATCGATTGACGACTTGGTGACACTCCTGTCGGGGGTGCGCGTATGACGGTTCAAAACATCCGTTTCCATTCACAGACAGACGAACTCATCGTATTGGATCAGACGTTGTTGCCGCATGAAGAGCGGTACGTGACGATTGAGACGCTCGAACAGGCCGAACATGCCATCGAGACGCTCCAAGTCCGCGGCGCCCCGGCCATCGCATACTTCGGGGCGTTCGTCCTCGCCAAAGAGGCGGGCCGGTTAGTCGACGATCCGGACTTTACGCGTCGGCTCGACCTCGTCGGACGCCGCTTGATCGCGACCCGGCCGACAGCGGTCAATCTGCAAAACGTGATCGAATCGCTCCTTGATTTAAATGTCGGGGACGACTTCGAGGCGATTGCCGAGGAAATCAAACGCCGCGCCATCGCTTTGTACGACCGGGACGTCGATACGTACCGGGCCATCGGCGAGCATGCACTGACGGTGTTGCCGGCCGGGGGGAACGTGTTGACGACCTGCAACGCCGGTGCCATCGCGACATCGCGTTACGGGACGGCGCTCGCCCCGTTTTACGTCGGAAAAGAACGCGGTGTATCCTTCAACGTCTTCGCCTGTGAGACGCGGCCGCTCCTGCAAGGGGCACGCCTCACCGTCTGGGAGCTCGACCGGGCCGATATCGACGTGACGCTCATCACCGACAATATGGCGGCTTGGACGATTCAGTCGAAACGAGTCGATGCCATCATCGTCGGAGCCGACCGCATCACACGGACGGGGCACGTCGCCAATAAAATCGGGACGTTGCAGCTCGCCGTCCTCGCCAAGCATTACGGCATTCCGTTCTACGTCGCTGCGCCGCATTCGACGTTCGATTTGACGGCGGATGACACGATTGAAATCGAGGAGCGGAACCCGTCAGAAGTCACACATATCGGTGGTCAACCGACGGCGCCCGTCGGCATCACCGTCTTCAATCCGGCGTTCGACGTCACGACGCCCGATCTCATCACCGGACTCATCACCGAGGCGGGTGTGTTCGAACCGACAGAGGCCGCCATCACACATCATGTAGGGGGAACGATTCATGTCTAAAAAACTCTTGATTTTGTTATTCACATTCGTCTTGGCGCTCGTCGGTTGCACGAACGAGCAAGCGGCCCCATCGAAGCCGGCCGAGAAGACGGCAGAGACGAAACCCGTCTCGGTCTCGAACGGGACGTTGCCAAAAGATATCGATGTCGCCCTCATCATGCAGATGTCGATCGGGACGTTCTCGTCGCAGTATATCAATGGGGTGACGGAACAAGTCGAATCGTTCGGCGGCAACGTGAAAGTGTACAACGCCGACAACGATCTGTCGAAGATGGCGAGTTACGTCGACACGGCGACGACGCAAGGCGTCGATGTCATCTTGATTGACCATGGCCGCGCCGATGCATTGAAAGAACCGGTCCAACGCGCACTCGACAAAGGCATCAAAGTCGTCGCGTTCGACAATGATTTGACGAACGACGGGGTGACGGTCATCGACCAGGACGACTATTCGCTCGCTTGGCGTTCGCTCAAGGCACTGGCCGAAGATTTGGACGGCGAAGGCAAAATCGTCACGATTTGGGTCGGTGGCTTCACACCGATGGAACGACGCCACACGATTTATGATGCGTTCTTGAAACGCTACCCAGGCATCACGGAAGTCGCCAAGTTCGGTTCGGCGACGAACAATACGGCGCTCGACACACAGAGCCAGATGGAAGCGATCTTGAAGAAGTATCCGGAAGGCGAGATTGATGCCGTATTCGCGATGTGGGACGAGTTCGCCAAAGGGGCGAGCCGTGCCATCAAACAGGCCGGACGCGATGAAATCGCCGTCTATGGCATCGATTTGAGTGACGAAGACCTTCAACTCATGCAAGAGGACGGCAGCCCGTGGAAAGTGACGGCGGCGACGGATCCGGCTGAAATCGGACGGATCCAAGTCCGTTACGCGTATCAAAAACTGGCGGGTGAAGAGACGCCGTCGATTCATTCGGTCGATCCGTATCTCGTCGACCGTGACGTCTTGCCGGACGAAAAAGTGACGATGGACGACCTCGGCCAATACGTCCCGAACTGGGGCGCGTCAGACGCGGCCTGGTCGGACTGGATGAAAGGGACGGACTGATGTTACGGCTGGAACGCGTCACGAAACGTTATGGCGACGTCACCGTGCTCGACGATGTCAACTTCACGCTCCGACGTGGCGAGATTCATGGCTTGCTTGGATTGAACGGGGCCGGAAAGAGCACGCTCGTGAAGCTGTTGAGTGGCGCCATCACCCCCACATCCGGGACGATCGAGCTCGATGAGACACCGGTCACATTCACACCGGCCGAGGCGATACGCCGTGGGATCATCACGGTGTCGCAAGAAGTCGATGACGCCCTCTATCTCGATTTACCGATTTATGAAAACGTCGTGCCGTGGCAGGCGGTCGAACGGATTCGTCCTCGTGAGCTAAAACAGCGAGCGGCCACCTACTTGGAGCGCGTCGGACTGGATCTTGATGTGACCGAACCGGTCGGACGATTCCCGCTCAGCGTCAAGCAACGTGTCTTGATTGCCCGGGCGCTCGCGAGTGATGCGGCTTACCTCTTGCTCGACGAACCGACGGCCGCACTGTCGACAGATGATGCGACGTCACTGCTCAAATTACTGCAGTCGCTCGCAGAGGACGGTGTCGGCATTCTTCTCATCACGCACCGGTCGGACGAACTGTCGCGCGTCACCACGACGACGACGTTCCTCCGGGACGGGCGCATCGCTTACGAAGGGCCATTTCAGGCATTGTCAGAACAGGAGATCCATACGTATTTGAGCGGATCCGACATGGCAGAAGCGGTAGCGAAAGCCGTTCCGGAAACCGAGATGCGGATTCAGGCAGAGCTCACGTTACCGACGTTCGGGACGAAGCTTTCGTTCACGGCGTATAAAGGTGAAGTCGTCGGCATCGGCGGCGTCACTGGGAGCGGGAAGACGGAGTTGATCGAGGCGCTATTCGGTCTCTCCGGTGTCGAACAACAAGTGACGTTGGAGGGGAAACCAATCAAGATTCGTGAACCACGTCAGGCGGTCCGGTCCGGGTTCGCCCTCGTACCGGAAGAACGCCGGAAACAGGGGCTTTTCCTCGACGATTCGATTGAACGGAACGTCCTCGCGATTGAAGGGAAGGCGAACGCGGTCACACGCGTCTTGGCCTCGCTGCGAGTGAGATACGACCAGGTCGGGCAACCGGTCCGAGAGCTGAGCGGGGGGAATCAACAAAAAGTCGTCCTCAGCAAATGGCTCCTCGAGGACCGGGACGTCTATTTGCTAGACGAACCGACGAAAGGCGTCGACGTGACGGCGAAACGGGATATTTATGAACTAGTCACGCGTCTCGCCAAAGACGGGAAAACCGTCATTTTCACCTCGAGTGAACCGCACGAACTAGAATTGGTCGCCAACCGGACGCTCTGGCTCGACCGCGGCCGTTGGCAACAGAAAGGAGGCGCCTAACATGGCCCAACTCGTCTTAAAACAACGTACGAAACGCTTCAGCGGAATTGGTCAATATGGGACGCTATTCGCGATTCTCGCACTTATCGCTGTCTTCGGAGTGACGAACGACCAGTTTCTGACGTACGCGAACTTCAGCGACATCATCAAGTCCGTGTCAATCGTCTCGCTTCTCGCCCTCGGGGTGACGTTCTCGCTCATCGTCGGCGGATTCGACTTATCGGTCGGCTCGACGGCGAGCCTCGCGACAATCGGGGCGGCGTCGAGTCTCGTGTTACATAGTCAAGAACTGCTCGTCGCTTTGCTCGTCCCGATTGCCCTCGGCGTGCTCGTCGGGCTGTTGAACGCGCTCGTGACGATCAAGTTCCGGTTACCGGATTTGCTCGCGACGCTCGCCATCATGTACGTCATCAACGGGGTCCAATTGACGTATACGAAAGGTTTTTCAATCTACGACAACATGCCGATTGAAGGAGGGACGGCACCGGGACGATTCATCCCGTCGTTCCTCTTCATCGGCCAAGGCTCGATTGGTCCCGTTCCATTCGTCGCCATCTTGATGATTCTCTTCTTCGCCGGAGCCCATCTATTTTTGACGTATTCGAAGACGGGACGCGAATTTTATTACGTCGGCTCGAACGTCGAGGCGGCCCGCCGCTCCGGCATCGCCGTCACACGGATCAAACTGTACGCGTACGTGTTGAGCGGTCTGTTCGCGGCCATCGGCGGCATCATTTTGGCGTCGCGCATCGGTACCGGACAAGTATCGGCCGGAGCACCGCTCCTCATGGACGCCGTCGCGGCCGCCTATATCGGCTACGCCGTCTTCGGGACCGGGCGACCGAACGTCGTCGGTACGTTGATTGGTGCCATCTTGATTGGGATTTTGCTGAACGGGCTGACGATGTGGGACGTGCCGTATTACGCCCAAGACATCGTCAAAGGGGTGATTTTGATTGCGGCGCTCGGCTTGTCATACATCCAAAAGAAACAGCTCACATAGGAAAAGTCCTCAGAACGGTTGGTTCTGAGGACTTTCTTGACGTTCCATTTGGATGAAAGTGAACGTGCTCCCGTTCGTCGGTTGTGGAAACGAACCGGTCTGCGTGAACCCGCACGACTCATAGACACGGATTGCCCGCACGTTGAAGGCGGCGACGGACAAGGTGATGCGATGAGGTGAGTACGTCGCTTTGACGAAGTCGAGAATCGATGTGACGAACGCTCGTCCGCTCCCGTTCCCGGTCAAATCGGGCTTCATGCCGAGCCCGATATCGACCGTCTCGGCATCCGCTTGCGCGACGCTCACGAAGCCGACCAATTCCTCGTCTGAGGTGATGGCGAACACCGACTGTCCGCGCTGTTCGGCGTCTAAAAATTCGGCCAAATCGTCCTGATCGGCCTCCATATTGTAAAACGCATAATCGCCTTCGTAATGCCACGTGTAGGCGATCGTTTCCGCCTGTGGCTGGGTCAGGACAGCGAATTGATGGGTCATTTGAATTTCCTCGTTTCACGAGCAGGATGTAGTGCTACACTCATCATAGCACCACCAACTTGGAAAATGAGGTGATCACATGGGAATCAAGCTAGATATGATTGGCATCGTCGTCGAAGACATGAAACGGGCGCTCGATTTTTACCGTTTGCTCGGCCTGTCGATCCCGGAAGCGATGGATGGGGAAGCGCACGTCGAAATCGATGATGGCGGTGTCCGGCTCGCCTTCGATACGGTCGAAGTGGCGGAGTCGGTGTATGGGGAATGGAAACCGGCGACGGGGCACCGGGTCGAACTCGCCTTCTTGTGCGACAGTCGGGATGAACTGGATGCGCGCTATGAAGCGATCGTCGGGCAAGGCCATGCCTCGCACCGCGAACCGTGGGATGCGTTTTGGGGACAACGTTACGCCATCGTCATCGACCCGGACGGAAACCTGATCAGCCTATTCGCGGCATGACAAAACCCGCGCCGGATTCGGCGCGGGTTTATTCGTCGTGTGTCTCGCCCCAAGAGCAGAGCGCCTTCATGGCTGGTTGCAGGCTGAGTGCGTCCTCGGTGAGCGAGTATTCGACGTGAAGCTGTTTCTCGGTCGAATAGTCGATGCGGCGGACCATGCCAAGTTGTTCGAGTTCACGGAGTTGGTCGGTCAACACTTTACGGCTGACGTCAGGGATGGCGCGCTGAATCTCCGAGAAGCGGCGCGGGCCGTTCTCGAGCGTACAGTACACTTGAGGCCGCCATTTACCGCCGATGATGTCGAGCGCCTTATTGACGGGGAACGGGGTCGTCATGTTCAATTCGCCTCGCTTTCGGGTAGTTACTTGAATGTGCGTACTTTTTTTATTGCTTCGATGAAGGTATCGTATCGTTATCCATCAAATTGAGCAAACAAAAAGGAGCGGATGACAGTGACATATCCACGTACATTCTCACATATCGGGCTATCGGTCCCGAGTGTGACCGAAGCAGTTAAATTTTATGAGGACGTGATGGGCTGGTACACCATCATGCAACCATCGGACGTCGTCGAGGACGACTCGCCGATCGGTGTCATGTGCACGGACGTATTCGGACCGGGCTGGGGCAGCTTCAGAATCGCCCACATGTCGACGGGTGATAAGATTGGCATCGAGCTGTTCGAGTTCCCAAACAATGAGAAGCCGGAGAATAATTTCGAGTTTTGGAAGACGGGTATTTTCCACTATTGTGTTCAAGACCCGGACATCGAAGGGCTCGTTGAGAAAATCGTCGCCCATGGCGGAAAACAACGGATGCCAATCCGGGAATATTACCCGGACGATAAACCGTACCGGATGGTGTATTGTGAAGACCCGTTCGGCAACCTCGTCGAAATCTACTCGCATTCCTATGAACTGACGTATTCGGAAGGAGCGTATTGAGCATGAAGGCTTGGCTACTTGATCAACCTGGATTAGAATATCTACACATCGGTGAGGTGGAGCGGCCGACACCAGATGCGGGCGAACTGCTCATCAAAGTCGAAGCGGTCGCGTTGAACCCGGTCGACTATAAAGTCGGCACGAACGGCAACCCGAACTGGTCGTACCCACACATTCTCGGCGTCGACCTCGTCGGGGAAGTCGTCGAAGTCGGTTCGAGCATCGCCAATATCATTACCGGTTCACGTGTCGCCGTCCATACGAGTCTTGGAAACAACGGCGGCTTCGCCGAGTATGCGGTCGTCGATGCGCGTGCTTGCGCCGTCGTTCCGCCGGAAGTGAGCGACGAGGCCGCTGCGGCCATCCTCTGTGCCGGCATGACAGCGTATGAGGCTATCATGCAGAAGTTGAACACGCGCGACAAAGAGACGATTCTCGTCCACGCCGGAGCGGGAGGAGTCGGTGGTTACGCGATTCAACTCGCCAAAAAACTTGGGCTTAAAGTGTTCACGACCGCATCGCCGGAAAACTTTGACTGGGTCACATCACTCGGTGCCGATGTCGCCATCGACTACAACGTCGAGGACGTGACGGAGAAAATCATGGAACTGACAGACGGTCGCGGTGTCGACCTGATTTTGAACACGGTCGGACGCGATGTGGCGACGGCCGATCTCGACCGGCTCGCATTCAGTGGACAGCTCGCTTATATCGCCGGTCCACCTGACATGTCGAACATGAAAGGGTTCACGCTGTCACCGTCGATTCATGAAGTCGCCCTTGGTGCGGCCCATGCGAGTGAGAACGAGCGGGCCATCCGTAACTTGTCGTATATGGCCGAAGAGATGATGAAGCTGCTCGAGGCGGGTGAATTGAACGACCTCGTCACGGACGTCTTGCCGTTCGAACGGTTAAAAGATGGTTTGGAACAGCTACAAACACGCAAAGTGCGCGGCAAATTAATCGTCCGCATGCGCGACTAACTTGGGAGCCTCCTGTCTGTAGGCAGGGGGCTTCTTGTGGAGGGAATGACATGGATTTACGGACATCATATCAACAGACGTCGTATCAACTGAGCGGTCACGGGAAACGGACCGTCGGCGTGTTGCAGCAGGCGTTCGCCGAGGTCGACCCGAATCAGGCGAGCGACCACTACGGGACGGGCGAGGTCATCGCGCGCTTCGAGCAAAAAATGGCGCAAGAACTGGGCATGGAGGATGCGATTTTCTTCCCGAGCGGCACGATGGCACAACAAATCGCCTTACGGATTTGGGCGGACGAGACCGAAAATCGAAACGTCGCCTATCATCCGCTCTGTCACTTGGAGATTCACGAACAGGACGGGTTGAAGGAGTTGCATCACCTCGAACCGATTTTAATTGGGGACGACGACCGGTTGATGACGCTCGACGAAGTGAGGGCGTTACCGGACGTCGCTTGCCTGTTGATCGAGTTGCCGCAACGGGAACTCGGGGGCTATTTGCCCCCGTTTAAAGAGCTTGAGACAATCAGTCAGTATTGCCGGGAGCGGGGGATTCGTCTGCATCTCGACGGAGCACGCCTCCTCGAGACGCTCCCGTATTATGGGAAGACGGCGGAGGACGTATGCGCGCTGTTCGATAGCGTCTACGTCTCTTTCTATAAAGGAATCGGCGGTATTGCCGGGGCTATCTTGGCCGGACCGAAACCGTTCTGTGACGAGGCGAGAATATGGAAACGTCGGTACGGCGGTGATTTGATTGGACTATATCCATACATCATCCCGGCCGACTATTACTATGAGCTACGGAAAGACAAGATGGGGACGTATGTCGAACAAGCCAAAGCTCTCGCACACCGCTTCAATGCGCTTGACGGGGTGTGGACGACACCGGACGTGCCAGTGACGAACATGTTCCATCTTCATATGAACGGCAGTACGGAAGCTGTTTCA
Organism: Exiguobacterium sp. s16; assembly: GCF_018618115.1. Taxonomy (NCBI): domain Bacteria; kingdom Bacillati; phylum Bacillota; class Bacilli; order Caryophanales; genus Exiguobacterium; species Exiguobacterium sp. s16. Next base: position 164,182 of record NZ_JACSLM010000003.1, read on the forward strand.
AGTTGGATCGAACGTGTCCAGACGGAGACAGGAATCGGCATCACCGGTTATGTCGTGCCGCATAACGGCTATTGTTCGACCGAGATTAGTATCGGTGACGGCTTTTTAGAGGTTGACACGGCGCGGCTCGACAGATTGTTCGAGGTACTTTCCATCAACAATAACAACCTCCCATCGAGGAACGATGTTTCGAGTGCGGACAAAAATAGAGAGGAAGAGTGAGAATCATTAACCCCATTATACCCCCTGTGGTATAATGGGGTTAATCCATATCGTCCGGGAAAAGATTTATCTTATTAAATGTATGCGCTTTCAATTCGGGTGAAGATGTGGGGGAATTCACTGGTTATCATTTATAGAAATGAAAGGGGAATTGCATGATGCGTACACATTATCGAGTCGTCATCGTCGGGGCCGGTACCGGAGGGATCAGCGTCGCCGCTCGCCTGCTTCGCGAAAAACATCATTTAGTCGATGAAGTTTTGTTGATTGATCCTGAAACGAAACACTACTATCAGCCGCTTTGGACGCTCGTCGGAGCAGGCGCAGTAGAAAAAGAAGAGTCGGAGCGAGACATGGCGACACTTATCCCAAAAGGTGCGAAATGGCTTCAGGACAAGGTGGTCAGCTTCGACCCAGAAACCAATCAGGTCGAAACCGCCGTCAATGGGACGATTCACTACGACTACTTGGTCGTCGCGTCGGGGATTGAGATCGATTGGGGTCGAATCAAAGGGTTAGAAGCAGCGCTCGGCACGAAACAAGTATGCAGCAACTACTCGTATAAACACGTCGACTACACGTGGGATACCCTTAGGGGTTTTGAGGGCGGTACCGCGTTGTTCACGCACCCGGCATCACCCGTGAAGTGTGGCGGAGCCCCACAAAAAATCATGTACTTGGCAGAAGACTATTTTGTGAAAACAGGTGTCCGTGATCACAGTAAAATCGTCTTCGGGTCGGCCAACCCGGCCATCTTTGACGTTGCAAAGTATCGGGAGGCGCTCGAAAAAGTACTCGAACGAAAACGGATTGATACACATTTCCGCGTCAATCTGATCGAGATTCAAGCAGATAACAAACTTGCCGTCTTCGAGAATTTGGATAGTGGTGAAATGTTCGAAGTGCGCTATGACATGATTCATGTCACGCCACCGATGCAAGCACCGGCATTCATTCGAGAGAGCAAGCTTGCAGACGCGGGTGGATGGGTCGATGTCGATATGTACACGCTTCAACATAAACAATATAAAAACGTCTTCGGACTCGGCGACTGCACGAATTTACCAACGTCGAAGACAGGGGCTGCGATTCGGAAACAAGCACCCGTCGTCGCTAAAAATGTGAGCGATCTCATGTATGGTCAAGTCCCGGTCGCGTCGTATGATGGTTACTCGTCTTGTCCAATCGTCACAGGATACAACAAGCTCATCTTGGCCGAATTCGATTATGAAAAAGTACCACAAGAATCGATGCCGTTCAATCAGGCGAAAGAACGCCACAGCATGTACATCTTGAAAAAAGACTTTCTTCCGGTCATGTATTGGAACGGGATGTTGAAAGGGACGATGTGAAAAAGGGGGAGAAGACGATGGAACATACCACAACGAAAGATCAGACATTAGAATCTGTATTGACGCGGCCGGACGTCGAGCAAGCGCTCGTCTCCCTCGTCGAACGGTTGCCCGAAATTGAAAAGTCGCTGCGCCGCCTCGAAGACGCCGTCGATTTCGGGATGGCGACGATGAACGATCAACACGTGAAAGACAAACTCGACACGCTCCTTGACTCGTCGAATTTACAGGTCGAGACGCTCGAGGCTGCGGTCAAGCTCGCTGAGAAGTTGCCGATGTTGCTTCAGGTGACGAATCAGCTTGAACAGGTGCTCGCTTTCGCACAAGACGTCTACGCGGACGAGCAGACACGAGAATTGATTGGTCAACGGGTCGATGAATATGTCGCACCGGTAAAAGAGAAAGCCGACGTCACGCGCGCGATGCTCACAGAAATCCGAACACGGGCCGAAAGCGACGACCGCAACATCACGTTGTTCTCGCTCATTCGTTGGCTGAAAGAGCCATCGGTTCAACACGGGCTCAAATATATGCAAGCGACGGTCGAAGTATTGTCTGAACAGACAAAAAAATAATGAATTCGGCCGGACGTGGATGCATCACGTCCGGTTTGTGTATTCACAATAGTTGGCATCATTTACCCGCGGGGATATGATGGAAGAAGAAAGAGAACCGGAAGTGATACGTTTGACGATGCTCGGTTGCGGCAATATCGAGATTGGAGAGACACTTGGCATTAGTCTGAAGCCGATCGCGTTATGCTTAAAAAACGGTTGATCGACGATGACAGCTAGAAAGAGGGAGAGTTATGAAACTTGATTTAGAGAAGACGGTCGATTCGCAGTACATCCAGCAACATCTCGCCAACGAGCGGACGTTCCTCGCCTGGATTCGGACGGCCATCACGGTCATCGGAATCGGTTTTCTCGTGACGAACTTCCACTACTATCGAAGTGAAAATTTGAGCGGGGCCGAGCACCAATTGATTACGGCGATCGGCATCTTGTCGATTATTTTCGGCATTGCGACGATTCTCGTCGGGACCCGGTCGTATTTGAAAAAGGTGCATACGATCAACTCTCAGCAGTTCAAGTCAGCGAAGATGAGCCTCGTCGCGCTCGCCATCGGGATGGTGTTCATTTTCACGTTGATTTTGATTGTCAGTTACTTTTTATTTTGACGACAAACAAGCACCGCGCCTCGGATGAGGAGCGGTGCTTGTCGTTATCTGGAGACGATGGCGTCGAGCCGTTCGAGCTGCGAAGAAAAGCCTTCGACGGCCCCCATCTCGACGACTTGCTGGAGCGACTCGGCGTCCGTGAATTCGGAGCGGCTGATGAACAGCGTGCCGTTTGGGATATCGATGAACTCATTGGTAATTGTCATGACGGGAAGTTCTGGATTGACGTGCCCGTCTGCGTCCGAGAACGCATCCGTGTAGACGATTTTTCGATGCGAATCAATCTCGAGAAACGTCGATTTCCCCCATGATTCCATACCATAATAGTCGCCTTGATCCTTGTCGACACACGTCATTTTGTAATGCCACGTGCCTCCAGGTTCGAACTCGAACGTTCGAATCTCCGTCTTCCATCCAGCCGGCCCCCACCAGGATTCGAGATGGGCCGGTGTCGAGAACGCCTCGAACACGAGCTCACGCGGTGCGTTGAAACTTCGTTCGACAACTAACGTGTTGCCTTCGACTTGAGATTTCACTTTTTCCATTGGAAAGACCCCTTTCTCGAGAAAGAAGATACATCTGTCTAATCAATGTAGTCTCTATTCCCGATTCATGGACCTCTTCAACCTTTTCCGTCAAATAACAAATCGAGCACGGTCTCGCCGATTGGCCGTTCCTTGCCTTCGTAAGGGAAGGCGTGGATATGGATGGCCGGATTGAAGTTCAGCTCGATGATGCCATAGTCGATATCTCCATCAAGTGAGGGAATCATCATATCGACGCCGCAAATCGTCGCACCGATCGCTTTTGCTGAATCGACCGCAATCTGTTTATAGAAGTCGGCGATTCGATCCGTATAGTCGATGCTGTCACCGCCTGTGCTGATGTTTGAGTTCTCACGCAAGAAGACGAGCTCACCATCGGCGAGGACACTGTCCGGTGTCTTGCCTTGAGAACGGAGGAAAGCCACGACGATGTCATCGATGTCGATTTTTTCGAGCGGTGTCTTATAACCTTTGCCCCGGAGAGGATCCTCATTTTTTTTGGCGACGAGCTCACGGATCGTCGACACACCGTCCCCGGTCACGTTCGCCGGGACGCGGTGTAAAATGCCTGCGACTTCGTCTCCGATGACGAGGAAACGATACTCTTTCCCGGGCAGGAACGTCTCGAGCAGGACGACGTCGTCAAACGTACGGGCGTGACGGAACGCCTCGAGCGTCTCGTCGAACGTCGTGCCGTCCTTGAAGATGTGGATGCCGATGCCAAAGTTCGTCGATTTCGGTTTCAAGACGATCGGCTGGTTCGCGAACGTAGACCAGGCGTCTTGTAAATCGACTTCACTCCGGAGTTCGATCCCGCTCGGCACCCGGATGCCCTGTTCGGCGAGTATGTGTTTCGTTACCGTCTTATTTTCCATCATGAGGACAGAGACGTAGTTATCTTTCGACGTCTTCGTCGCTTGTTTGACGTATTCGGTCTGGTTACCGTTCCGGATTCGGATGAACTGATCATCCCGGTCAATCACGTCGACGGCATAGCCGCGTTTCAAGGCCGCCTTCATCAAAATCTGCGTCGACAGCTCCATATCCGTGTAGCCGTGCATCCGGAACCGGTTAGCGTACGCATCTTGATAGAACATTTCGGCTTGCCGGAGCGACCAGGACGTGTAGCCGTCTGTCGTCATGGCGGAAGTAAGCCGCGACGCGTAAGTCGCCTCGACATGGTCAATCCGATCCCGGACAGAGGCGAAGACATCATCGAACCCGAGTGCGTATCGGTCATTGAACGCTTCAATCTCGTCGAGCAAATCGCGTGCGTACGTCTGAAGCGGCACCGCCTCGCCATCGCGGTACAGCAAGAGCGTTGGGGATAGGCCTTCTTTCGCCACGCGTTGCTGGTTGTGGAACGCCTCGGCTTGCCAGTCCGTAAATCGTGTCTCGTCTTTCAACGTCAAGTAGAGCAAGAAGACGTGCAGGAACTTCAAGTCGGACAGGGCGATGCCGGTCTTCTCGAACGGGTTGAGGTCGATGTTACGAATCTCGATGTAATCGATGCCGTTCGTCTCCAGTCGTTCCAAGTCATTGCCGCCCCGTGACGTCTTCAGCCGAATCGGAGAGTAGAGCTCGTTCGGGTTGGCGATGTCACCTTGGGCGATGAAGCGGCGCACGCTCGCGGTGTAGTCCGAGAGCGTTGAATAGTCCGGATAGAGCGGCTCGACATTCGTGTAGCCGCAGTCACTATTCCGGTACGACAACGCCGTCGTATTCGAATACACGTCCTCGCTGAGTGCCTGCATTTGACTGACGCAACGTTCTTCATAGCTCGTATGGACAGCCGGTGTCCCGCCTAACAGATAGACGACGAGCCAACGCGTCCGTAAATAGTTGCGGACGAGTTTTAAATAAAGGTCGTTCTTGAAACGGTCGTAGCGTTCCGGCGATCCTTCATAGAGGGCGGCAATCAACTCGTCTGCGAACGAGAAGTTGAAATGGATGCCCGAGATGAGCTGTTTTTTCGCCCCGTATTTTTGGAGCAGGTGTTCCCGATAGCGGCCGGCCTCGAGTCCTGAATTGCCGAAATCCGCGAGCGGGATGACCCCGCCGTCCGGAAGCGCGCACGGCATCGACTGTGGCCAAAGCCGTTCATCGCCGATGTTCAGTGCCGTGACGTCGTACAGTGTTTCTAAGAAATTGTGCGCCGCTTCGACGGTCGGAAACGTCGGGGTGATTAGTTCAATCTGACTTTCCGAGAAGTCGGTCGTGATATACGGGTGCGTCGCCTTGTCACCGAGTCCTGCCGGATGCTTCGTTACGGCGAGCGTCCCTTCAGGTGTCACGCGGAGCATCTCACGCTCGATGGCGAAACGCCCGTGCAACAGTTGTTTGCTTAGTTGATTAAATCGCTTCTGCAAGGGAAGTCACTTCCTTTTTCATTAGTCGGACATAGAGTACGGAGACGAGCCCTTTGACGATGCTTGAGATGGCGATGCTCCACCAAATAGCATCGAGACCGAGATAGGGCTCGAGGGCAAGCGCGAGCGGGATGCGGGCGACGGTGAAGACGATTGAGATTGTCGCTGGGATCTTCGGCAGACCGAGCCCCGAGAAATAACCGTTCCCGATCATCTCGAAGGAGGCGAAGATGAGCGAGATCCCGATGATCCGTAAATAATTCGCGCCAATGTCAATCGTTCTCGGATCATCGACGAACAGCCCGATCAGGACGTCCGGTACGAATAAAAACACGAGGGTGATCAGCCCGGTATACAAGACACCGAGCCGCGTTGTCACCCGGTAGCCTTCATGGACCCGGTCGACTTTGCGGGCGCCGAGATTTTGTCCCGTATAACTCGCGATGGCGCCGTTCAGCCCACCGATCATCATATAGGCGATCGACTCGATTTGAAGCCCGATGCGCTGGGCCGCGATCGCTTCGGTCCCGTATGAACCGATCATGCGGGCGAGGATAATGCTGATGACCGTGAACAAGACGCGCTGGGTCGCCATCGGGAAACCGAGGCGAAGAATTTCTTTATAGTCCGTGCGATTTGGTTCGACCGTCTCCTCCCAATCGAATAAAGCGCGGGCTCGGTGCCAGAAGAAACCGAACATGACGACGTTCGCGACGAGCGTCGCGAGACCGGCCCCGACGACGCCGAGTCCGAGCGGATAGATGAAGAGCGGTGACAGGATCATATTGAGGGTGACCCCGGTCGCGTTGATACGCATTGCCGTCGTCGTATTGCCATAGGCACTGAACAGACGGGCGAACAGCAAGTTGAAGAACGAGAACACGAGCATCGGTGCACTGACGAGCAAATAGCTGTAAGCCAATCGTTCGACAGCCGGTGCGTTCATGTTCAAAAAGCCGATGAGCGTCTGGCCGAGTACGGCGAGGAGGACGACGAACAACAGTCCGATCCCGAGGTTCATTCGCCTCCCAGCCCGGACGTAGCGCTGAATCAACTCTTGATCCCGCCGTCCGACGGCTTGCGACACTTTGATGCCGGCACCGACGACGATGAGCGATTGAATCGCCTGACCGAGCATGATATAAAAACTGGCCGCGCCGATGCTGGCGACGGCATCGCTGCCGAGCGCGCCGACCCAGAACATATCGACGAGACTATAGGTGAACTGTAAAAGCGAACTGCCGACGAGCGGAAGGGCGAGCGCCACGATGACGCGTTGAACCTGACCGGTCGTCAAATCGATGGTTTTCACGATGAAAGACTCCTTCAACACATTTAGTATATAACCATTTAGTTATATATAAGCACGACGTGACCGAATTCGCAATCGTAGGGAACGACTCGACGAAAAATCGACACAAAAAAAGGAATTCGATGTGAATTCCTTAATGGGTATAGGCGCGGATCCAAGTCGTCATGTAGACGAGTGTCGAGATGATCAGTGTCGAGGCGAGCGCGTAAATCGGATAGGCTGGGAGCGCATTCTCGAACAGCGGATAAAACATGAACGACGCCATGAGGAGCGGTACGGTGATCCCGAACGAGACGTAGGCCGCTTTCGTCGCTTTCGCCGTGATGATTTGTTCCCGCTCGTCGACTTCGCTAAATTCCGTCATCCGGACCGACCATTGGCCGAAGCTTAAATTTTGGTTCGGGCGCGTCTTGAACGAATAGACCGTCCAAACGATGAAGAAGCCGACTAACAGCAAGAGCGGCAATAAGTTAAACTCAATTTCGAATCGGTCGGTCTCGATGACGGTCGACACGTCAGACAAGAACGAACTGAACAGAAATGCCATCAGGACGTACAAGATGATGCTGGAGATGGATTGGATGACGACGTGTTTCAATTTGTTTCCTCCTCGATTGTGAAAATAGATTCGACCGGTTCCTCGAACACGCGGGCGATTTGCATCGCCAGCAGAAGCGACGGGGTGTAGCTCCCTTTTTCGAGCGAGATGATCGTCTGTCTCGTCACACCGACCTTGGCTGCCAAGTCGCCTTGGGTCAATTGATGCCGGGCCCGCAACTCTTTGACGCGATTGATTAATGGCATGCCGCCACCTCATTTCTTATTTCTATCCTCAGTGTAAAATAAACTTTACTTAATGTAAAGCTAACTTTACTTATTTGTGGATGGTACAATATAATCAAAGTCGAAAGGGGAGAAGTTGGATGAAGGCGATTATAGGACAACATCACGTGTCGGCGATGACGGGGGACGCGTTGAAGAACTTGCGATTCTATACGGAAGTCCTCGGGATGCGGCTTGTCAAAAAGACGGTCAACCAAGACGATCCGTCGATGTACCACTTGTTTTACGCAGATGAATCGGGGACACCGGGGACGGATTTAACGTTCTTCGAGCTACCGTTTCTCGGACAGACGTATAAAGGATCGAGCAGCATCTCACGGACGGCGCTCCGGGTGCCGGAAGGGGCAATGTCGTACTGGCTTGAGCGATTTTCCGAATTCGGTGTACTTCATGATCCGGTAGAGGATGTACTAGGGCGGCCAACGCTCTACTTCGAAGATGAGGAAGGACAACGGCTCTGTCTCGTCGAGGGCGGGTCAGGGACGCCGTGGAAAAACGGACCGGTGCCGGCGGACGTCGCCGTCTTCGGCCTCGGATTTAGCGAGTGGACGGTGCGGCGAATTGAGAAGACGGAACGGGTGCTGACGGACGTGCTCGGATATCGCTTCGTGTCTGAGTTCGAGCGAAACGGTCAATCGGTTCGTGTGTTCGAGACGGGGGATGGCGGTGTGGCGACAGAGATTCATCTCGTCGACCGTCCCGATTTGCCATCGGAGCGCCCGGGCCGGGGTAGTGTCCACCACGTCGCAATCCGCGTCGAGGATGATTTGGAGATGGCGCGTTGGGTCGAGCGGCTCGATTCATTCGGCATCAGTCATTCAGGTCTGATCGACCGTTATTATTTCAAATCGATTTATTTCCGCGAACCGAGCGGGATTTTGGTGGAACTCGCGACGGACGGACCTGGTTTTACGACCGACGAATCCCTCGAGACGCTCGGAGAACGCTTGGCGCTGCCGCCGTTTCTCGAGCCACGACGAGCCGAGATCGAAGCCAAATTGAAGCCGCTATAACAGGAAAACCCGACAGACTATTTCAGTCCGTCGGGTTTTGTATGCCTAGCAACATGGCCAGTTCGTTCGTCCGGTTAGCGACGAGGTCGGCAATCGTGTAGCGGTCGAGCACGTGCAGGAAGGCGAGCATCGCCTCGTTCAAGACGCTCCGCAAATCGCATGCGGGCGCGATGACACATCGTCCCTCGCCGAAACATTCGACGAGCTCGAACGGTTCCATCGTCCGGACGACGTCGCCGACGTTGATGTCCTCCATCGGTCGGGCGAGTCGGAAACCGCCGCCACGGCCGCGCACCGATTCGAGATAACCGTGCTTGCCGAGCTCATAGACGACTTTCATGACGTGATTCTTTGAAATCTGATATTGATCCGCCACTTCTTGAATCGTCACGAGACGATGGGAGAACGTGGCGCTATACATGAGTGTTCGGAGTGCGTAATCGCACGTTTGCGTGAGCCGCATGATGTTTCACCTCTTCATCCGTTCATTGTACAAGACATCTGACGAAAGCGCGACGATGGAAGATGTGAAAAAAGCGTGGCGGATTCAAGGCGGAAATTTGAACTTGTGTCTAAACAAGTATTTTATATATTGCTTTTGAAGTGACTTACCTCACATAATGGACGTGTACTTTCAAAAAGGGGGAAACAATATGTTAGATCAACAAACCATGGATATCGTCAAAGCAACAGCACCGGTCTTGAAAGACCACGGTGTTGCCATCACGAGTCACTTCTATAAGCGCATGTTCGAAAACAACCCAGAAGTCCGCCACTTCTTCAACCATACGAACCAAAAACGCGGTCGTCAGCCAGAGGCGCTCGCCAACGCTGTCTACGCGGCAGCCGTCCATATCGATCGTCTCGAAGCGATTCTTCCGGCCATCCAACCGGCGCTTCATAAACATAAGAGCTTGAACATCCGTCCGGAACATTATCCGATTGTCGGCGAGAACTTACTCGGCGCGATTCAAGACGTGCTCGGTGAAGCAGCCACGCCGGACATCATTGACGCGTGGGCGAAAGCATATGGTGTCATCGCCGACGTCTTCATCTCACTCGAGAAACAGATGTATGCCGATGCGCCATGGATTGGTTTCAAACCGTTCACGGTCGCTGAAGTGATCGAAGACACGCCGGAAGTGAAACGATTCCGAATCAAAGCGAACGATGGCGTCGTCGGGACGGCCATCCCAGGTCAATACATCTCGGTCCAAGCTCGTATCGCTGGGGAAGACATCTTGCACCATCGTCAATATAGCGTCGTCGAGACGACAGAAGACGGCTACTGGATCGCTCCGAAAGCGGAAGGGCTCGTCTCAAACTGGCTCCACGAGCAGACGGTCGGCACGGAAATTCCAGTGAGCGCGCCGGCTGGTGAATTCGTGCTTGAAGACACGGACCGCCCGCTCACACTCGTCGCTGGCGGGATCGGTATCACACCGCTCTTCAACATGGCGAAAACGGCACTCGGCCAAGGGCGTTCAGTCACGTTGTTGCACGCGGTCCGTAGCACGAACCTCCGTCCGCTCGGTGAAGAGCTCGATGAACTCGTGAACGCTGGTCTTCAGCTCATCACGCACGTCGATGACGTATCAGGCTGTATGAGTGCAAAACAACTCGAAGCACTTGATGTCGAGGGACACGACGTCTACACGTGCGGTCCGACCGCGATGATGGAGACGGTCGTCCAAACGATTCCACAAGCCCGTTACGAGTTCTTCGGTCCATCGGCCGTACTTGCAAAAGCTTAATTCTTTCTAACTTTCTAGAATTGAATGATCAACGATTCAAATGAGACTCCCCTTTTTAAACATGGTCAAACGGTTTAGTTTTTGACTCATGACATTAAATGTGGGAGTTTTTTTATTTGTCATATCGTTAATCTAAAAACAACTCGACAAAAAAATTTTGTTGATTTATAATGAATTTAATAAAAGTCAACGAATGTTTTTTTGTAGGGAGGGGCCGAGAACGGATGAGGCATTACAGTGATTTAGAATTTGTAGAAATCGTACATGATAAGATTGGGAACGTTCGTTTCTTCAAACAGCATTTGAGAAAGCGTGGATTGATTGGAAATCGTCAACAATTCTCAGACGAGCATGTTCGAATGTTCAAAAATGTCAAAGAATTTAAATTGGCGAACCACACCACATGGGCCGTTGCGTTTGAACAAGGATTAAACTCAATTTTACAAGAAGAGATTCAGGTCGTGTCGAACATAACGATGAACGAACAGGCGCATCAATCTACTGAACAGTTATTGACTGAAATTTTAAATGTTCTGCAGCGGATTGAAGCAAAATTATAATGAGGGGCAGGAATCCAGCGGGAAAACAACTTCAAGGGAGGAAATATGTATGAAAAAACTGACAGTTCGGCCATCAGATATCGATATGGTGACGCCAAATGTTTTTATTGGTGATTTAGGGCGCGCTCATTATGATGGGACTAAAAAACGAAACGCCCGTTCCGTGTTAGTAGCCGGAACACAGGTTACGAGTAACCACGGTAACGAGGGATGGATGCTTGAAAATATCTATGCGCTCGAGCAAAGTGGCCATCTCCAAAAAAATAGTCACGGATATACGGTTATGAAGCCAATTCAAGGGAGTGCCAGTGCTACGGCTGCGATGGTACTTGGAAGAAACGGTCCTTCAAAACCAAATGGAAACACTCTGTGGACATTTGCGAACGGACAAACCATCTATCAAGTCAATGGAGATTCTAGAAGGTTGTCTTAAATAACGTGTGAACAAAGAACGGCCATGATTTCTCGAAAGTGGAAATCATGGCCGTTCTTTGTCGATTGAAACAGTTAGAGGTTATTCAGTACGTCAAGCTCGCGGCGACGATAATACCGACGACGAGTGAGGCGGAGAACAGACTGATCCCGACGGCGAGGTTGCCGTTCTCGACTTCTTTCTCTAAGTTCACGCCTGGCGTCAGAATGTATTCAAACGTCCAGAAGGCGAGCACTTGGGCGAGAATCCCGACGAGTCCCCAGATGAAGGCGTCGAGCAGGTTGACACTGTTCGCCCACACCGTGTAGATGACGATGGCGAGTCCGATCGCTTTCCCCCAAAGTTTCAGCGCGACGGCGACGTTGCCTTCTTTAATCAGTTTACGTTCCGAGTATTTCGTCGTGAGGGCGAAGACGACGAGTCCGCCTAAAATCAGGCCAAACCCTGTACCGAGGTGAGCGAGGAAGCTCAAGATGGAATCGAGCGTGATGAACGTCATAAGTTATTCTCCTTTGTTGTGCCGATGGCTAAGTAGTAAGACTGGTTGTTCGTGATCATGCTGCCGGCGCGGACGCCGAGGGCGGACGGATGGCCGTTCAAGCAAAAACAGCCGACCATGTAGTGTGTCTCGAGCGGGCCGTTGACCGTGTTCGTCAGACGGGTCGGCAACTCGATGAACTGTTGATACACCGCCGTTTCGTCGGCGTACGTCTGGAGCGCCTCTTTATGGAACGGGACACCGGCTTGGTCATAGAGGATGACCGAGTCGCCTTCCCGTCCGAAAGCGGGCTTTTGCACGTACGCGCTCTGGCCGATAAACGGCTCGGCTTCGAGATACGTCGGTAAAAAATACGTTGTGATGATGGAACGCTCCGCTTCGTCAAAATATGTATCGGCCTCATACAGTTCCCAAATGAGCGCTTGGACGCCTTTGGACTGCATAAGGAAGGCCGAGAGCGGATTGAGCAGCGAGACGTGTTTGGCCGCGTTCAGTTCGAGCAGGCGGATGCCGATCAAATCTCCATCGGGTGCCCGGTCGTCGACCAAGTGTTCAATCGGGTACGTCTGACGATACAAGACGTCGATCCGTTCCCCAGTCGGTGTGAACACGCCATCCGCCTCGACGAGTAACCGGTCGAGCGGGACGAACTCTGACGGCAAGTCGAGCGTCTCTTGAAGGAAACGCGTCGTCCATTTGTCCTCGATGTTGTCATCGTGGGCCGTGAAGACGATTTTCGGTGCCCCGTCCCGGTCGAGTCGTTGCCATGCTGCGATGACGGCTTTTCGAAGTTCGGCCTTGAGCTCTTCGGTCGACGCCGCGTTCGGATCGTCGAGTCCGAATTCTGTCGTCACATAGCCGTTCACATCGAACAGTTCTTTGATGAACGTCGGTGTGTCGGCGTTGAATTCCATCAGTTTAAGCGTGTCGTCTTTAACGATCCAGTCATAGCGACCGATAATGGTCTCTTGCGGGATCGCCTTGTCGCGCAGGAACGGCAGGCTCGCCTCAGGATAACCGATCAGGCGGAGCGTATCGTCCGGGAGCGTCCGAAGCAGACGGTTCGTCTTGCGGAAAATCGCATCGACGTCACGCGTCGCCTCACGAATCTGCCTCACCACGTCATCCGACATGGCGAGACAGTCGTAAAGGGCGTACTCTTCGTCATTCAAGTCAGGCCAAAAGAAAGGGATTTGGCCAAACAGTGCGTCTCGCTTCATCCCCCAAAGCCGCCTTTTGAGCCGCTGCCGAGTCCCGAGTTGGAGCCTGAGTTTGATTTGTTCGGGGTGATGCTGCTGGCGCCGCCGTTTGAGCGGTAATTCTTATACGCTGATGAGTTCTTCAAGGCACTCTTTGAGTTAAAGAGGCTGCCGAGCAAGAAAAAGCTACCGAAGTGAGGCGAGCGATCATCGTCACAGTAATATGACTCCGTTTCGTCATCCCAATCCCAATCGTCACACTCGTAGCCGGTCGGTTCTTCAGGTAACGTCGCTTGTTCTGTTTCGTCGGTACCACAAGCCGCTAACGATGCGGTCAAGACAGCAGCCGACAGACCGCTCAAGATTTTTTTGCTTGTCTTCATGTTGATTCCTCCAATGTATAACCTGTAGGGGTAACGTAAATGACATAGACGCCACGATCTTCGTCCGTCTCGGCCGAGTCGCGTTCATACTCTTTGCCGGCGACGTACAAGTATTGACTGCCGAGCATGGCGAGTGCGTCGAGATGCCGATCGACGTAATACGCCTCGAGCATCGGGTTGTCGAATCGGTCGTCGAGCGTCCGAATTTCCACTTTAATGTCGGTCGTCTCGTGCTTGTCGACGGGCCCTTCCGTGTAGCGGTCGACGTAAATCAAGAAATATTGCTCGCCTTCGAGCGCCGATGAGCGCTGTTTGTAGGTCATGCCGTCCTTGACGAAAAATTCGCATTCGCGGCGGGCGAGTACTTCATCGAGGCCGAGCGATGTATAATGGTAGAGTGGCTCGAATGAAAGTTCATTTTTATAGAGTCGATATTCTAAAACGATTGAGTTCATGACGTCGTCCTTTCTTTTTTCTTTCTATACGGAACCGAACGCAAAGTGGTTTCGTAAATCAAGTAAGTTGTCTCTAGTATATAGGAAAAGGAGGGGGTTTTCTGTGCATATCTTTTTTCGTGTCTGGCGCGGATTATCGAAATTATCGTTTTTAAACGTCGTCTTGGCATCACTCGTCATCATCTTGACCGGTACCGTCCTCGGATTTGTGCTTGAACCGGAGACGTTCCCGTCGATGTTCGACTCATTCTGGTGGACGATGACGACGCTCACGACCGTCGGATATGGTGACTTTTTCCCGACATCGGTCGCGGGACGTTGGCTCGGGATTTTCTTGTTCCTGTTCGGGATTGGGATTATCGGGGCGTTGATTGGAAAACTCGTTGAAGTCGGTGCGACGTTTCAACGGTTAAAACGGGAGGGGAAGTTAGTGTATCGAGGAGAAGGGCATTACGTCTACATCGGCTGGTCGCCGAAGACAAAGAAAGCAATCGATGAAGTGCTCATCTATGAGCCAAAGGCTGAGATCGTCTTGATTGATCAGTTGAAGGAAGAACCGTACGACCACGATAACGTTCACTTCGTCCACGGTGACGCGTCGGATGAGGCCGTACTCTTGCAGGCCAATATTTTAAAGGCGCGCCGCATCGCCATCTTCGCGGATGCCCGCATCACGGAGACACTCCTCGCCGACGGAAAATCATTGCTCATCGCGTCCGCGGTCGAAGCGCTATCGTCTGAACGCGGCGTCGATTTGCATACAGTCGTTGAGGTGTGCGAGGAACGGAACATCTCGAAATTCAAACACGTTCGGATTGACGACTTTATTCTCGCGAACGACTCGGTGTCACTCCTCATGGCGAAAGCGACGCTGCAACCGGGGACGACATCGATTTTCCGTCAGCTGCTTAGTAAACAGTCAGGCGGCAACATCCAGGCGCTCGCGCCGAAACCGGAATGGACGACCATCCGGGAGGCTGCGGAAAGCTTGTTGCATCAAGGCGTCACGTTAATCGCTGTCAACGACCGTCTCGATTACGCGACGGTGCTCGATACACCGCTTC
Organism: Exiguobacterium sp. s16; assembly: GCF_018618115.1. Taxonomy (NCBI): domain Bacteria; kingdom Bacillati; phylum Bacillota; class Bacilli; order Caryophanales; genus Exiguobacterium; species Exiguobacterium sp. s16. Next base: position 179,365 of record NZ_JACSLM010000003.1, read on the forward strand.
AGGCGAGCGATATGCTTTACATCGTCTGTCACGATGACTCGTGGGAGCGACTGAACCAAGGAGGAATTTGATGTATAACGGAACGTTTATCCGCAAGATGACACGCATGCAGAACGTGCAACGATGGGACGAGTATGCACCGCATTATCATGACAACGCGGCAAGCCACAGTTTCCGCGTCGCTGTCTTCAGCTTGATTGCCGCATACTACGAAGAGAACAAAGGACAGGACGTCAACTTGCTCGACGTGCTTGGGAAGGCACTGTTCCATGATATGAACGAAGTGCAGACCGGACCGATCATGCACCGGACGAAAAAAGAACCGACGCTCAAAGAACATATCGAACGGATGGAGCGGACGGCGAGTCTCGGCCTCGTCGAGTTACTGTCGCAGTCGCTGCGGCCGCATTTCTATCGTTTCCTCGTCGAGGCGGAGGACGACTCATTCGAAGGACGGCTCGTCGACGGCATCGACTCGTTCGACGCGATGCTGTTCGTGCGGCGCGAAGTCGGACACGGCTCGCCCCATTTCGTCGCGAAGCTTGAAGAGATGAAAGCAGCCCTGCGCAATCATCCGCTCGAATCGGTCCGCTGGCTCTACGAACAAGTCGAGGCGGAGACCGACGTGGCGACGTTCATCGAGAACGTCATGCGGATGGACAGCGTAAGGCGTTGGAAAGGCCGTTTCAATACGATCGACGATAACGACGCCATCCATGGATTCCGGGCGGCCGCGCTCGGGCTGTTCAGCGGCTTGTTGGAGCGCGAGAAGTATGACGTCGACGTCGATGTCGCCGAACTGACGGCGCGTCTCCTCTGCCACGACCTCGTCGAAGGGGTGACCGGGGACGTGCTCGGACCGGTGAAACATTCGACCGCGGAGACCGGTGCGGCGTTCGAAGCATACGAACGAGCCGAGAGCGAGGCGTTGTTGTCGCTCCTGCCTGACTACATGCAGCCGGCGTTCCGTCGCTATATGGCCGATTCGAAAGATGACACGTACGAAGGGATGCTCGTCGATATGATGGACAAGCTCGACGCGCTCATCAAGATGAACATGGAGCGGAAGATGAACGGGGCCGAGTACGAGGTCACGTATCGGGAGCAGCTCCGTAAAGTGCAGATGCGTTACGAGAACCCGAGCATGTTGTTTTTCTTGGCGTACATCTTGCACGATTTAGATTACGTCACCAGTTAACGAGGTCGCAGACGAACCGTCTGCGGCTTTTTTTATATCATTCATTGACATATATCATTCAACGATATATAGTGGGGGTAAGATATATCAATGAATGATATAGGAGGTGGCGGGATGCCACGTAATGACACGATCGAACTCGGAGAATTGACCGACAGCATGTTCTACATTCTCCTCGCCTTGACCGAGGCGCGTCACGGCTACTTGATTATGCAGTTCGTCGAGGAGTTGACGAACGGGCGAATTAAGATTGGCCCGGCGTCGATGTATACGATTATCAAAAAGCTCGTGAACGCACAACTCATCGAGCCACTCGACGGAGACGGGAAGAAGAAGAGTTATGTGATCACGACGCAAGGCCGCGCACTCGTGGCTGAGGACTTGAAACGACGACAAGCAATCGTTGACGATGCACGCTTCATTTTGGAAGGGGAGGGACACCGATGAAACGGAAATATATGTCGAGTTGGGGGCTGGCGTTCGCCGAAGAGCGGGAGATGAAAAAGCTGCAGCAAATGGCCGCCGAAGGCTGGCATTTAGAGAAGTTCGCACCGCTCGGCTATACGCTCGTCGAAGGAGAGCCGATGGACGTACGCTACAGTCTCGATTACCGCCAACGGCCGGACGAAGATTACTTCGAGCTGTTCGCCGCGAGCGGTTGGGAACACGTGACATCGACCGGTGATGAGATTCATGTGTTCAAAGGTCGTCCGGATGCCATACCGCTTTACACCGATCAAACGACAACGCATGACAAATATGCGCAAGTCGAGCGGCAAATGGGGAAAGCCGCGCTCGTGTTTCTGGTCATTTCAATCGGGCTGATGCTATTGCTCCAATTAAATTGGTCGGGTACGGCCGAGGCGATCATCTGGATTGTCCAAACCCTCGTGGTGATCGGACTCGTCTTCACCGGCCTCCCGTATCTTGGTTTTCTCGTGAAGCGAAAACGATTGGAGCGTGACTTGTAACTAGGCGGATGGCACAAGCCATCCGTTTTTGTTTTGGTCGACTGAACTATTCAAGGAAAAAATAGTTAGGCGCAGAGAACCGTTTTTTCGAAATCCTCTATTCAATGAAAGTAGAATCAGGCATGATAATTAATGAAAGCGCTTGCATTCATTTTGGAGAGGAGGAACGGGCATGGGTAAAAGACGGAAAGGGTTAGCGATGACGGCTGGTGTCACCGCGATTGCACTGCTCGCCGGGCAACCGGTCGCACAGGCGGCGACGCCGCAAAACGGTACGATGATGCAGTACTTTGAATGGTATGTCCCGAACGACGGACTGCATTGGAACCGACTATCGAATGACTCGCAGCACTTGAAGGACATCGGGGTGACGACGGTATGGATTCCGCCGGCGTACAAAGGTACGTCACAGAACGATGTCGGGTATGGGGCGTACGATTTGTACGATCTCGGCGAGTTCAACCAAAAAGGGACGACCCGGACGAAGTACGGGACGAAAGCGCAGCTCCAGACCGCCATCTCGAACTTGCGCGGTAAAGGGATTGGCGTGTACGGCGACGTCGTCATGAATCATAAGGGCGGGGCCGACTATACCGAATCCGTTCAGGCGATCGAGGTCAATCCGTCGAACCGGAACCAAGAGACGTCCGGCGAGTACGGCATCTCGGCCTGGACCGGGTTCAACTTCGCGGGGCGCAACAATACATACTCGCCGTTCAAATGGCGCTGGTACCATTTTGACGGCACCGATTGGGATCAGTCACGCAGCTTGAGCCGCATCTATAAATTTAAGAGCACGGGCAAGGCGTGGGACACGGACGTGTCGAACGAGAACGGCAACTATGATTATCTTATGTATGCCGACGTCGATTTCGAGCATCCCGAGGTCCGCCAAGAGATGAAGAACTGGGGCAAATGGTACGCCGACTCGCTCGGGCTCGACGGTTTCCGGTTGGATGCGGTCAAACATATCAGCCACTCGTACTTGAAGGAGTGGGTGACGAGCGTGCGCCAGACGACCGGGAAAGAGATGTTCACGGTCGCCGAGTATTGGAAGAACGATCTCGGTGCCATCAACGACTATCTGTATAAGACGGGCTACACGCACTCCGTCTTCGATGTGCCGCTCCATTACAACTTCCAAGCGGCCGGTAACGGCGGCGGGTATTACGATATGCGCAACATCTTGAAAGGCACCGTCACCGAACAGCATCCGTCGCTGTCCGTGACGATTGTCGATAACCACGACTCACAGCCGGGCCAGTCGCTCGAGTCGACGGTCGCCAACTGGTTCAAACCGCTCGCCTACGCGACGATCATGACGCGCGGTCAGGGTTATCCGGCCCTCTTCTATGGAGACTATTACGGCACGAAAGGGACGACGAACCGCGAAATCCCGAACATGTCGGGCACGCTCCAACCGATTTTGAAGGCACGAAAAGACTTCGCCTACGGGACGCAGCATGACTACCTCGATCATCAGGACGTCATCGGCTGGACACGTGAAGGTGTGACCGACCGTGCCAAATCGGGTCTCGCGACGATTCTATCGGACGGTTCGGGCGGCTCGAAGTGGATGTACGTCGGCAAACAGAACGCCGGCGAGGTATGGAAAGACATGACGAACAACAACGCCCGTCTCGTCACGATCAATGCTGACGGCTGGGGCCAGTTCTTCGTCAACGGAGGCTCGGTCTCGATTTATACGCAACAATAACGAAAACACCCGATCGAAGTGAGGTGATCCTCTCTTCGATCGGGTGTTGTTTGAATTTAGCGTTTCCAGACCCACTCGTCACTCTCATATTTGGCGACGAGCTCCTGAATCTCTTGTTGCTGCGCCTCGGTGAACGTCAGCGGCTCGAACGTCAAATCGAACGCGTCGCGAAATCCGTCCGTGAACGCCGCCGCGACCTCGTCGAAGGCGACCGGTCGGCCGAGTGTCTCGTTCAAGGAGACGGCCTTGTCACCAAATCGGGCTTTCGCCTCCGCCTTCGCATCGGCCTCGAGATTGAAGCAGTCGAACAGGACGTCATCGTCAATCGACAATGGGATTGACCCGTGTTGCAAGACGGCGCCTTGGTGGCGCACTTGGGCGCTCCCGGCAATCTTTTTCCCGTCGACGGCGAGCTCATAGTACGAAGCGGCGTCAAAACAGACGGCCGACTTTGGTTTTCGGAGTGCCTCACGGTCTGCCTCGGTCAGCGGCACCGAGAACTCGGCAGGGACGCCGAGCGCGTGGTAGCCACGGCGCACCCCTTCGGTCAAGAGGCGATAGCTCTCGATGACGTTCGTCGGCAAAGACGGCATCGTCTCAGGGAGAATCACGCTATACGTCAGCTCGTCCGCGTGCAAGACGGCCCGCCCGCCGGTCAAACGACGGACGACCGGGATGCCGTTCAACGTGAGTGCGTCCCGATCGAGGTCGCGCGTCGCCCGTTGGAAGCGTCCGACGCTGATGGCGTGCGGGGCCCAGGCGTAAAAACGGAGTGTCGGTTTCAAGTCACCGCGCGCGACCCAGCCGGCGATGGCCTCATCGATGGCCATGTTCTCGGCCGGGGACAGCGGGACGGTGTGAAGCAAATGCCATGTCGTTCCAGTCATAAACGTCTCTTCTTTCTATCAGTCGATTGGCAACATCGTGTGACGACGTGCCTTGTGGACTTGTTCGTCCGCGTGATACGAGGAACGGACGAGCGGTCCGGCCTCACAATGGGAGAAGCCTTTCGCCAACGCAATCTCTTTTAACTCGGCGAACTCATCTGGATGGTAATAGCGCTCGACGTCGAGGTGCTTCTTCGTCGGCTGCAAGTATTGGCCAAGCGTGAGGATATCGACGTGGTGGGCCCGCAGGTCATCCATCGCCTCAATCAACTCTTCGCGCGTCTCGCCGAGTCCGACCATGATCGACGACTTCGTCGGGATGTCCGGGTTCAGCTCTTTCGATCGTTTTAAAAATTCGAGCGTCCGGTCGTACGTCGCTTTGGCGCGGACTCTCGGCGTCAAGCGGCGGACCGTCTCCAAATTATGGTTCATGATGTCCGGTCCGGCATCGATGAGCGTCTGGAGCGCCGAGAAGTCACCCATCATATCGGACGGGAGCACTTCGATTGACGTCTCCGGGTTCATCCCGCGGACGGCGCGGACTGTCTCGGCGAATACCGTCGCTCCGTAGTCGTTCAAGTCGTCGCGGGCGACGGCCGTGATGACGACGTGCTTCAGGTTCATGAGACGGACCGATTCGGCGACGCGTTTCGGTTCTTCCCAGTCGAGCTCGTTCGGCTTGCCTGTCGTGACGGCGCAGAAGCGGCAAGCCCGCGTACAGATACTTCCGAGAATCATGAACGTCGCGGTGCGGCGGACGGCCCAACATTCGTGGATGTTCGGACATTTCGCCTCTTCACAGACGGTATGTAGATTTTTCTCGCGCATCATGTTTTTGAGACCGGTGTATGTCTCGTTCGTGTTCAGTTTAATCTTTAACCATTCCGGCTTTCGTTTCAGTTCCCCTCGTGCCAAGATGATTTCCCCCTTTTTGAAAGTTAACCCCTAACAAAAAGAGTTTACCAAAGATGAGGACGAATTCGAACCAGCGAAATTATTGGCTTTGCCAATACAGCTTGGATGTGTGTCAAAACAGAACATATATTTCAAAATGGTTACGCTTTCATGTGAAGTGTTGTTTCCCATTTTTTGAATTGCTATACTGACGTTGACCACCTGAATAAGGACCATATGTAACTGATACGATCAGGCATGGGGTGAACGAGCGTTGGTGAGGCAACGCTTCTTCCTCCATGCCTTTTTGTTTGGGGGTCGGGGAAACTTTCAAAAAGGAGTGGGGAAAACATGAACAAAGCACTGAACTGGACGGCGACACTGGGGCTAACGACAGCACTACTCGTCTCATCGGTCCCGATGGCGAACGCGGTCGTGGCAGAGGAGACGCCGGCCCCGTCGATTGAGCAGCGTGTCGACGCCAAGCTCGATTCGATGACGCTTGAACAAAAGCTCGGCCAAATGATCATGCCAGACTTCCGATTATGGAACGGGGCAAACCATACGGCACTCGCAACAGACGTGGCGCGTGTCGTCGATCGGTTTGATCTCGGGGGTGTCATCTTGTTCGCGGAAAACGTGACTGAGACCGAACAGACGACGAAACTCGTCCACGACCTCCAAGAAGTCGTCAAACAAGACGAAAGCAACGACGTGCCGCTCTTCATCACGATCGACCAAGAGGGTGGGATTGTGACACGTCTCGGAACGGGCACGAACTTGCCGGGCAACATGGCGCTCGGGGCGACACGGAGCAGCCAATACGCATACGACGCGGGGAATATCATCGGTTCAGAGTTGAATGCACTCGGGGTGAACGTCAACTTCGGTCCGGTGCTAGACGTCAACAACAATCCGGCCAACCCGGTCATCGGCGTCCGCTCGTTCTCGAGCGACCCGGAACTCGTCGGCGAGCTCGGCTCGGCGATGACACAAGGAATTCAAGACCAGGGTGTCGCTGCGACGGCGAAGCATTTCCCGGGTCATGGTGACACGGCGGTCGATTCCCATTACGGGCTTCCGATCGTCGATAAGTCGCTCGAAGACTTGCGTGGGCTCGAACTGTTACCGTTCAAACGGGCCATCACGGAAGGCATCGACATGATTATGACGGCGCACATCGGCATGCCACAAATCGAGGATGAGGTCGTGAACTCGCCACGCGGCACGTTCCCGCTCCCAGCGACGTTGTCGGACGATGTCATCACCGGCGTCTTGCGTGAAGAGATGGGCTATGAAGGCATCGTCGTCACGGACGCCTTGAACATGCAGGCGATCGCCGATAACTTCACGGAAGCCGAAGCGGTCATCAAGACGTTCGAGGCGGGCGTGGATATCGCCCTCATGCCGACGATCTTGCGGTCGAACGCGGACGTCGTGAAGCTCGAGACGATCTTTGACGACGTCATCGCGGCCGTCGAAGACGGACGCCTGTCAGAAGAGAAGATTGATGCAGCGGTCGAGCGCATTTTGACGCTCAAAGCGAAACGTGGTATTTGGGACGAGTCGGTCGACACGACGACGCTCGAGGCGAAGCTCGCCGAGGCGAACGCGGTCGTCGGCAGTGCCGAGCATAAAGCGAAAGAACGTGAAATCGCCGAGGCGGCGGTCACGCTCGTGAAAAACGACGACAAGACGCTTCCGTTCAAACCGAAAAAAGGTGAGACGGTCCTCGTCTTGTCGCCGGCGAAAGACCAGACGGACAGCATGATCAAGACGATCAAGTCGCTTGAGAAGAACGCCGGCAACATGAAAGACGTGAACGTCATCGCAGCGAACTATACGGCATCGACGAAGCACTTGGATCAAAACCCGGTATTGAAAGAAAAACTCGACGCGGCCGACTATATCATCGTCGGCTCGAACGTGAACAACAGCGCCAAGCTGAAATCGACGTCGGCGGACAACTACGTGCCGGCCGAAGTGTTCCGTTATGCGAACGAGACGGGCAAGAAGTCAGTCTTGCTCAGCCTGCGTAACCCGTACGATGTGGCGGTTCAACCGGATGCACCGGCCCAGCTCATCATCTACGGCTTCAAAGGTGACCCGAACGGACCGGATTCAGAGGCAGGCAATGCCAAATCGGCAGGACCGAACCTCCCGGCCGGCATTCGCGCCATCTTCGGTGAAGTGAAACCGACGGGCAAACTCCCAGTCGACGTACCGACGTTCGAGAACGGCGCGTTCGGTGACGACTTGCACCTCGAGTTTGGTGACGGATTCCGCAACTGGAACAAGTAAACAAAAACCGCGGGCGCCCCATGAGGGTGCTCGCGGTTTTTCATTTGAATAACGTATCAAGGATGGCGTAGTTGACGGTTTCGAACTCGCGGTCACGGAGACCGTGTCCTTGTTCCAAATTAAAACTGTAAACGACATGCATGACACCATCGCGTCGTTTGACAAAAAAGTCGTACATGATGTCCGGTTCATCAACTAACGTGACATGGAACATGGTACCGAATTGAGTGATACTGGCATGCGATGAATAAGACGAATTAGAAAGTGCATGATGTTCCTGCAAATAATTCTGAAGAAACCGTCGTTTATTGGCTTCATCGATGTGAAACAACGCATATGCTCCAATAATCAGGAGTAATCCGATCGTGAGCCAAACGCGTCGTTTCGTCATGCTTCAAAATAGCCGACGACGAGCAAGCCTGGGCCTGTGTGCGCCCCAATGGCCGAACCGACGATCGTCTTCGTGACGCTCGCTGGGTTCACATGTTCCCGTAACAACGCCTCGAATTGGTCGGCTTTGACTGGATCATCGCCGTGGCCGATGAAGACGTGCCCACCCTCGACGAGCGGTTTCGACTCGGTCATCCATTCGACGATGCGGCGTAACACTTTCTTGTGACCGCGCACCTTCTCGATTGGGACGAGCTTGCCGTCTTCGACCGTGAGGAGCGGTAAAATCGTCAACAAGTCACCGATGAACGCGCTCGCTTTTGAGACACGACCGCCGCGCATCAAATATTCAAGCGATTCGACCGTGAACAAATGACGGATTTTGCCGACGAGCGACGTAGCGTAGGCGACCGTCTCTTCATACGTATGGTCTTGACCATACTCGGCGACCGCCTTGACGAACAGTCCTTGGCCGACGGACGCGGCACGCGTATCAAGAATATGGAACGTGCTGTTCGGGTATTCTTCTTTAAGTAGGTTGCCGACCATGACGGCCGTCTGATAGGTGCCTGAAAGCTCACCGGAGAAGGCGAGGTACAGGAACGGGATTTCCGATTCGAGATGTTGACGGAAACATTGTTCGAGGCGGGCCGTCTCGATTTGGAACGTCTTCGGCGTCTTCCCGGCACGCATCGCGTCGTACACGTCTTTTGGTTGAATCGTCTCACCGTCTAAAAATTCGTCGTTGTCGATGACGACACCGAGCGGTAGCATTTCGAGACCGTACTCGACGATCTGGTCTTGGGTCAAATCGGCGCCGGTATCGGTTATGATTTTAAACATGCGGTCACTCCTCTATCAATTGTTGTTCAATCTCACGGATCGGTTCATTGCGCTTCCACATCCGGTCGAGCTGGGTCACGAGCGTCGCCTGCTCGTCTGCATCGAGAGTGCCAGGTATGAGCCGGCTCACGTCACTAAGGACGGTGTAGGCGCGGCGCAACACGTCATCGACGGTGAGCGGGATACCGAGCAAGTCCTCGAGTGACGCCATCGTCTCAGGGACGATGGCCGGGTAGGTGAACTTTGTCGCTTCGCCTTGGATGGCGCGCTCATAAAAATCACGGATGAGGGCGGCGCGTTCGCTCCCGCTCTTGCGAACGCTCAAATAAATTTGGACGGCGACACCGCCACGGACACGGCGCTGTGAGATGCCCGCGAACTTCTTGCCGCCGATGGATAAGTCGAAACTGCCGGGGCAGTAAGACCCAACGATTTCGCCAGCGACAATGTCTGTCGTCACGTCTTGAAACATGAGTTGGATGAGCGACGTCATCGCCTCGTAGCCGCTATCGATTTGAATCCCGTCTTTTTCAGGTAAAATCAGGGATAAGTTCAATACGTCTTCATCCAAGACGACGGCAAGCCCTCCTGAATTTCGCACGACGGGACGGAATCCATGTTCATGTAGAAAACGGATGCCGTCTGACAAGTGAGGCAGGCGGGCGTCTTGAATGCCGAGCACGACCGTGTTTAGATGAACCCAGGCCCTGAGGACGGCACCAGACGTTGCGGTCGACGCACAGAGCGTGTCGTCCGTCGCGAACGATTGCTCGGCTTGAAACGCAGGACCGAGCGAGGACTGATCGATGACACGGTAGGTCGGTTGTTGTAATAATGGATGGGTCATATACATAATTCCTTTTCAATAAATAATTTCCTCCCCATTATAGCATGGGAGGAACCACGCGCTAGAAGTCGAATCCAATCATTAATGAAATGTAGGGGGCAACGTCATGTACACGTCACGAGGTCAATTATCCGGGTCGAAAGTGTTCAAAGATCCGGTTCACCGCTATATATATGTCTATGATCATCTCGTCTGGGAATTGATCAACACGAAAGAGTTTCAGCGCTTGCGGCGCATCAAACAGCTCGGGACGTCGTTTTTGACGTTCCATGGCGCCGAACATACCCGGTTCCATCATTCGCTCGGCGTCTATGAGATCGCTCGGCAGCTGATCGACCAATTCCACGAGTATCCAGAGTGGGACGACCGCAACCGGGAGCTGTTGCTCGCAGCGGCACTGCTGCACGATGTCGGCCACGGTCCGTTCTCACACGCGTTCGAGCACGTCTTCGCCGTTCGTCACGAGGTATGGACCGAACGAATCATCCTCGGCGACACGGAAGTGAACAAAGTGCTGTCGGAGATGGGCGTTGGTTTCCCGGAAGAAGTAGCGGCCATCATCAATAAGACGCACCCGAACCGCTTGCTCGTCAATATACTGAGCTCGCAGCTCGATGTCGACCGGATGGACTATCTGCTTCGCGACGCCCATTTCGCCGGTGTCAGTTATGGGAAGTTCGATCTTGAGCGCATGCTTCGGGTGTTGCGTCCTGACGAGGACCAAGTCGTCGTCAAACAGTCGGGGATGCATACGATTGAGGACTATATCATGCGCCGCTATCAAATGTATTGGCAAGTCTACTTGCATCCGGCGACGCGATCGAGCGATTTATTGCTCAAAGCCGTGCTCGAACGGGCGCAAGAACTATACGAATCGGGTTATTCTTTCGAGATGACTCCAAAGCATTTCTTGCCGATTTTTAACCATGAAGACATGACGCTCGAGCATTATTTGAAGCTCGATGAGACGATCGTCTATTTCTATTTCCAGGAATGGATGGATGAGGCGGACCCGATTTTGGCCGACCTTGCGAGCCGCTTCGTCAACCGTCGTTTGTTGAAATATAAGAACTTCCCGGAAGCGAACCGTGTCCGCTATATGGACCGCTTGCGTTCAACGATGGAGGCAATCGGTTTACCGACCCGCTACTACTTGCTCGAGGATCAGCTCAGCCAATTGCCATACGATTTGTATAAAGGGCACGGGACATACGAAGGCATCTATCTCAAGATGAATGATGGCGACCGCCGGGAAATTTCGGAAGTGTCGATGCTCGTCCAATCGATTTTAAACTCACGACAGTCCGACGAGAAAATCTATTATCCGGAGGACGTACTGCTCAACTTGAAAGATCACGCATCAGAAAAAACATGGATGTTGTCAACGTTACGAGGCGATTGAATCGTTGAAAAGGAAGTGACACCATGGGAATCGGCACATTGGTCGGGGGAGTCGGCATCTTCCTACTCGGGATGATGCTGTTGACGGATACGTTGAAAAGCATGGCCGGGGAACGCCTCCGGCAACGATTGAATCGCTTGGCTGAAGGACCTGTTTCGGGTGCCTTTCTCGGAGCGACGATGACGACGTTGTTTCAGTCCTCGACCGTGACGACGCTCATGACAATCAGTTTTGTCAGTGCCGGCCTGCTGACGTTCACCCAAGCGCTCACACTCGTCATCGGAGCGAACGCGGGTAGCGCGACGACCGGATGGATCGTAGCGCTCTTAGGTTATAACGTCGATATCCGCGAGCTGTTGCTCCCGCTCATCGGGGTCGGCATGGCGCTGCGCTTGATTGGGCGGCGCGTCAAACGCATCGGCATGCTCATGGTCGGACTTGGCCTCATTTTTGTCGGCATCGGAACGCTCCAAGAGGCGATGCGGGAAGTTGTCACGTTCTCGTTCGCCAGTTGGGAAGCGGACACACCGCTCCACCAACTTGCGCTTCTCGGTACGGGCCTGTTGATGACTGTTTTATTGCAGTCTTCAAGCATCGGTCTCGTCTTGACGATGACGGCGCTCGCGACTGATACGGTCACCCTTGCCCAAGCGTGTCTGCTCGTCTTAGGGCAAAGTGCCGGTACAAGTCTCGTCGTCGCGCTCGGGTCGATCGGAGGCTGGAAGTCGGCCCGCCGCATCGTCTTGGCGCACGTGCTCGTCCACGGCTCGATTTTACTCATTGGCTGGCTGACGTTCCCGCTCTTGTTCGGCGTCGTCAATGGTGTGGCCGACCGTCTCAATTGGAACGAACTGTTGCGGCTCGCCTTGTTCCACACGTCGTTCCATCTGCTTGGTGTGTTCACGTTTTTGCCGTTCCACGAGGCGTTCAGCCGTCGGTTGCTGAAGTGGGTCCCGAGCCGGGCGGAGAAGCTGACCCGGTTCTTGAACCCGAACATGGCCCGCATCCCGACGGTCGCGCTCGAAGCGGCCCGACGCTCGTTGATTGAAATCGAGCGCTATCTCGCCAAAGAGACGAAACTGTTGCTAGCGGAAGGACGAAAGCGCGACGACGAGCTCCAACTCGTGGAGAAGACGCTCGGGGACGTGCGTGTCTTTTTGAGCACGATTCAATTGGAAGAAGGGCGGGGCCGCAATGACTATGGGCAACACTTGTCGCTGCTTCATACGATTGATCACTTGGAGCGGTGGCTGTTCGTCATGCGTGAAGTCGACCCGGTCGACGCCCTTCGGGATACAGACTTCCTAGTCGCGCGCCAGCTCGTCTTGCATGAACTCGACATGTTGGAGACGCTCAACCATCACACGCCCCCGGAAGAGTCTCGGCAGTGGAAAACGGCCTCGAAACAGCTCGCCGAATATCGAAAAGCGCACCGGGCCGAACTGCTCGAGGAGACGGCGGCCAATCAGCTTGAGATGGACCAGACGATTCAAAAGGTGCAAGCTCTCCTCTGGCTCGATCGGATTGGCTATCACATTTGGCGGGCGACGCGTCATCTCATTAAACCGACCGTCCCGAGCGAGCGGTTTGAAGTGAATCTGGAAGACTGACCACATTTGTAAAAATACATCCAACATTTATTATGTAATTGAAAATATATACCAAAAAAATAAAAATCCAAACACTGTTAACATCTATATTTGTATAATGATTGTACATTAGACATTATGGGAGGATTTTTTATGCCATTTAGAAAACCTGTTTCAACAATGGGCGGATTGAATTTTTGGAGTAATGTTCAACAAAATGAGCACTTTGTCATGCAAAAACACAAAACTGGGCTCTGGCCATATAAATTCCGTATTTTAATGAGAGCAACGTCTAAAGAAATTGCCAATGCGAATGATTTAGAAACGATTCAATATGATTGGAGATTCCTTGAGACTAATGCGGTTCCACGGATTGATGAGAGCGGCTTTTTAGAAATCACTAAAGTCGAAGCAATCGTAGAAGATTTGATTATGAAAACTATTTCTAATAAAATGCCGTTTTGAGGTAAAAAGAATGCCATGTCCACAACAGGGACATGGCATTCTTTTTACCTCATTACTTCTTGTCCGCGTGCATAACGCCGGCTTGACCGTAGTGCGTCGCGTCCATTTCTTCGATGAAGACGGTGATGTTTTCTTTCGGTGCGTTCGTCGTCTCTGAGACGGCGTCCGTCACTTTTTCAATCAAGGCACGTTTTTGTTCGACTGTGCGGCCTGGGAGCATTTTGACAGTTACGTATGGCATAACATTTCCTCCTTTTAGTTCGTTCCCTTTCATTCTAGTGAAAGGTGAGGCGGGTGGAAAGCAGAAAATCGATTGAGCGGACGGTATAAAGAAAAAATGCAGGTGCGAAATATGTGAAAACGGGGTAAGGAACAAGACAGACTAGACGTAGGAGGAACAGGCGGATGAAATGGAAGGGTAGACAAGCAAGTCGTAACGTCGAAGATCGACGGGGACAACGTGTCGGAGGGAAAGGGATTGCCGGGATTGGCGGAGGCTTCGGTCTCATCTTGGTCATCGTCTTCACGTTGCTGAACGGGGGCAATCCGGCAGACATTGTCAACAACATCGGGATCGGCGAACCACAGTCGTCCGAGACGTATCAAGGGTCGGCACGGGAAGAAGAGATGGCGGACTTCGTGTCGGTCGTGCTAAGAGATACCGAGGAAGTATGGACCGATATATTCGCGGAGAACGGATTGACGTATCGGGAACCGACGCTCGTCTTGTATAAAGACCAAGTTGAATCTGCCTGCGGTATCGCAGGATCAGCTGTCGGACCGTTCTACTGTCCCGGTGACCAAAAACTATACATCGATTTAAGTTTCTATGATGAACTCAGTCAACGTTTCAACGCACCGGGTGACTTCGCGATGGCGTATGTCGTCGCCCACGAAGTCGGCCACCACGTCCAGACGTTGCTCGGCACGACCGATGAAATCATGCCGCTCCGTAACGAGATGAGTGAGACCGAGTTCAATAAATATTTGGTCCGCTTCGAGCTTCAGGCCGATTATTATGCGGGCGTCTGGGCCCACCACGCCCAAGGCATGGGCTACCTCGAGGCTGGCGACGTCGAAGAGGCGATGAACGCGGCGCACCAAATCGGGGATGACACGCTTCAAAAACAGGCACGCGGCTATGTGACGCCAGACTCGTTCACCCATGGGACGTCCGAACAGCGGAAACGCTGGTTCGACAAAGGGTTCCAAAACGGGACGATTCAAGGCGGCGATACGTTCAATGCCAAAAACTTATAACGATCAGGTCAAGCTTCGGCTTGGCCTTTTTCATATCCAAGTTGGCTTGTGCAGAAAGAATCCGCTATCATGGAAACAGAAACTAGAAGTAGGAAGGGGATGACCCGATGGAATCCTTACTCAAAAAAATCGAACTCGCTAAAAGTGAGATGACGTCTGTCGAGAAGAAAATCGCAGACTATATTTTGACCCACTCGACGCTCGTTCCGAACATGACGACGAAAGAACTTGCTCAAAAGACGGATGTGTCAGAGGCGAGTATCGTCCGGTTCGCCCGCGTCGTCGGCATCGACAGCTTCAAGGCGTTCAAGCTCGCCCTCGTCAAAGACTTGGCCATCACCGAGACGACACTCACCGACTTCAACGTGTTACAGCAGAAAGACACACCGTACGATTCGTTTCAAAAAGTCATCCATGTGAACAAGATGGCGATCGAGGCGTGCGCCGAGGCGATGGACAAGCGTGAGCTCGAGCATGCGATCGATACGTTTGCCCGAGCGAACCGGGTCGTGTTTTATGGGGTCGGCGGTTCGTCAACGGCTGCCTATGACGCGCAATATAAATTCACAAAGCTCGGCTATGCGGCCCAGACGTCGCAAGATTTCCATTACATGTTGTCACTCATCCCGCATCTCGGACCGAACGACGTCTTCGTCGCCATCAGCACATCGGGTCGGACGAAAGACGTGCTCGAACTCGTCCGCTTCGCCAAGAAGAAAGGGGTGCCGGTCGTCGCCATCACGGACCTCGATAAATCTCCGCTCTATCGGGAGGCGGACGTCCGTCTTTGCACGCCGAGCGTCGAACGTGACTTCCGGATCGCGAGCATCGCGTCACGGATGACCCAGTTGACGATCATCGATACGCTCTATATGGGTCTGTTGCACCGAAAAGGCGAAAGTTTGATTGACCGTTACGCCGAGGCGCGTGACGAGATGGTGAAGTTGCGCCGATGATTCACGTTTATGATGCGACGTGGCGCGACAAGGTCGCGGCGTTCTTGTTGCGGCAGTCGGCGTTCGCAAGCTTGAACGGACAGACGCCTGAAGCGTTTCGAGACGAGAATTTGACCGACTTTGAAGCCGAAGGGACCGTCAGCCTCGTGTTTGAAGAAGGAAACGTCATCGCGGTCGCTGATTTGTTGAAAGAACATCCAGTCGACGGATCGCTCTGGCTCGGCCTGTTCGTCGTCGACGAACGATTTCATGGTACCGGCGTCGCACAACGGCTGTATGAGCAACTTGAACAGGAGTATATGCGCCCTTTCCAGACGGTGTTTCGGCTCGGTGTCTTGCCGCACAATGAACGGGCACATCACTTTTGGGAACGACAAGGTTATGTGTACGAAAAAGATTCCGTCACAGCACGGGGCGACCACGTCCACGTGATGAAGAAACTGGTCGAATGAAGGGCTCGGTCCGATATGGGCTGGGCTTTTTCTATGGACTGGGCGGCATCCTCATTTCTTTTATGAAATTTTACTTCCTTATTTTTTTAAATAAGTTTGACTTTTAATTTCAAGTTAGTACAATGAAATCAGAGAGAAGAAAGGATGGTGGCGATGTTAGACAAACTGGCTACTGAAAGACGGAATGAACGAACGATGCACTTGGACGAGATGGCAGTCGAGGAGTTCCTCGCGGTGATGAACGAGGAAGATCAATCGGTCCCCCACGTCATTAAAGAAGAGCTATCGGTCATTGCCGAAGTGACGAAGCGTGCCATCGCATCCTTCAAACAAGGCGGGCGTTTGATTTATATCGGCGCAGGGACGAGCGGACGGCTCGGTATCTTGGATGCGGCAGAATGTGTGCCGACGTTCGGCGTATCACCGGACATGGTCGTCGGACTCATCGCCGGAGGCGAGCGTGCGCTCATCAAAGCCGTCGAGGGAGCAGAAGACAGCAAGGATTTGGCAGTCAATGATTTGAAAGCGCTTCACTTGAGCGAGAAGGACACGGTCGTCGGAATCGCCGCGAGCGGCCGGACACCGTACGTCATCGGCGGGCTCGATTACGCCCGTGAAGTCGGGGCGACGACAGCTGCGTTATCATGTAACAAAGGATCAAAAATCAGCGACCACGCCGAGTATAAAATCGAGGTCGAGACGGGACCGGAAGTGTTGACCGGGTCGACCCGTTTGAAAGCAGGGACGGCGCAAAAACTCGTCCTCAACATGATTTCGACGGCGTCGATGATTGGAGTAGGGAAAGTGTATCAAAACCTGATGGTCGACGTGCAGCCGACGAACGAGAAGTTGGAAGTGCGGGCCAAACGGATGATTGCGGAAGCGACAGGGGTCGACGAACAGACGGCCGCGCGTTATTTTGATTCATCCGGTGGGCACGTCAAGACGGCGATCGTCATGATTTTAGCCGATGTCCCGCATGCGGAGGCAGTCGAGCGATTAGAGCGTGCGAACGGATTCGTCCGTGACGCACTATAAGGGGGATTCGAGATGAAGAAAGAAGAGGTTCTTGCGCATGCGATACTCGAGCATGTCGGGGGGAAAGACAACATTCGTCAACTCGCGCACTGTATGACACGTGTGCGTTTGGCGCTCAAGGATCCGACGAAAGCGGATCTTGCCGCCTTGAAACAAATCGATGGTGTCATGGGTGTCATCGATGATGAGACGTTGCAAATCGTCGTTGGCCCGGGGACGGTCAACCGCGTGGCGGACCATCTCAGCCGCGAGACGGGGCTCGCCATCGGAGAAGAATCGGTCGACGCGAACTTGACGCCGGACGAACGGGCCGCCATCGAACGACAAAAAGTGAAAGACAAACAGAAGTCGCCGTTCAAGCGCTTCTTACGTCGCTTAGGGAATATTTTCATTCCGCTCATTCCAGGACTTGTCGCTTCAGGTATCATTAACGGAGGAGCCAACTTCGCGAAGAACGCCGGGGTCGACCCGACGGAAACGTGGATGCAAATCCTCTTATTGCTCGGTAGCACGGTATTCGCCTACCTCGCCATTCTCGTCGGTTGGAACACGGCAAAAGAGTTCGGCGGGACGCCGGTACTCGGTGCCATCGCCGGGGGGATCCTCTTCAACCCGGTGCTCGCGGACATCACCATTTATGGGGAACCGCTCGTCGTCGGGCGGGGTGGACTGTTCGGGGTCATCTTTGCCGCTTGGCTCATGACGTACATCGAGAAACATGTCCGTCGCTTCATGCCGACAGCGGTTGATATCATCTTCACACCACTTCTCACGGTACTCGTCGTCGGTTTCACGGCGCTCTATGCGATCATGCCGGTCGCAGGCGTGTTGTCGGACGGTATCATGCAAGGTCTTAACGCTGTGCTCGAAGTCGGTGGACCGGTCGCAGGGGCTGTTCTTGCTGGATTCTTCTTGCCGCTCGTCATGGTCGGATTGCACCACGGACTCACACCGATTCACTTGGAGCTGTTGAACACGGTCGGTAACACGGCACTCTTGCCGATCTTGGCGATGGCCGGGGCCGGACAAGTCGGGGCAGCACTTGCCATCTTTGTGAAGACGCGCAACCAACGCCTCCGTAACATCATCAAAGGGGCGATCCCGGTCGGATTCCTTGGCATCGGTGAGCCGCTCCTCTACGGGGTCACGCTTCCGCTCGGTCGTCCGTTCTTGACGGCTTGTATGGGCGCAGCGGTCGGCGGCGCATTCCAAGCGACGATGAAGACGGCAGCACTCGGGATTGGGGTCTCGGGTCTCTCGCTCACACCGCTCATCGACAACGGCATGTACTTGACGTACATCGCAGGTCTTGTCATTTCGTACACGGCAGGCTTCGTCTTCACATATTTCTTCGGATTCAAAGAAGAGATGGCGGACGGAATTTAACAACCGAGGCGGCTCTTTGGAGTCGCCTTTTCATTTAAGAGGAGGTTTTCTGATGAAAGGATTATCGGTATATTTGAGCGAACCGCTCACGTCAAACTTCAAGGCATGGGTCGGACGCATGCGTGAGATTGGCTTTACGTCGATGTTCACATCCCTACATATTCCAGAGGACGATCCATCCGTATATACGGAACGATTGCGACAGCTCGGCATGCTCGCACGTGAACTCGACATGGAGCTGTTCGCCGATATCGCGCCAACGTCGCTTGCCGCGCTCGGCAAAACGTGGGATGATGCCCACACGCTCGTCGAGTGGGGTGTGACCGGACTGCGCGTCGATTACGGCGTGACCCCGAAACAAGTCGCCGACTTGTCGACGCGGATGACGGTCGCCTTGAACGCGAGCACGCTCACAGAAAGTGAGTTCGCGGAGATGAGGCGGCACGGTCTCGTGACGGACAACGTCGAGGCATGGCACAACTTCTATCCGCGCCCGGAGACGGGGCTTGATCGAAACTGGTTCGATGACAAGAACGATTGGTTGAAACGCCAAGGATTGAGCGTTCAAGCGTTCATCCCGGGAGATGGGACACTCCGCGGACCGCTGTTGGAACGGTTGCCGACGCTCGAAGACCATCGAACGTTATCGACGTTCGCCTGCTACATGGACCTCATGGATTCAGTCGATCGCATTTTAATCGGTGATCCGGGACTTGCTGACGAGACGATTGAACAGTTCGCTTCAAACGCCGACGGGATGCTCGTCCTCCGGGCCGAAGCGGAGACGACGATTGAGGCTGCTTTCTATCGCGTCCAGACGAACCGGATGGACCCGGCGCGTGACGTCGTCCGTTCGGTCGAGTCTCGGGCTTACGGCCGACCTGGGGACCGCTTGCTTGAACCGATGGATGCGAGACCGCGTCCGCTTGGGACGATCACGGTCGATAATGCGGATTACGGGCGCTATGCCGGCGAGATGCAAGTGACGAAACGGGATCTTCCGCCTGATGCACGAGTCAACGTTCTCGGCCGGGTCATCGAGGCAGACCGTCCGCTCATCCGTGCCATCGGACCGGGTACGACGTTTCGGATTGAGTGGTGCTGACGTTCCGGATTGCCACATTCCCTCGTCATTGTGTACAGTAGAGAGGGAGGGAAGTCTATGAAAGAGATTAATTTTAATATCGTCGCTGACGATTCGACCGATGGCCACGGCGGTTTTGGGGTCGGTTCGCTCAGTTTGAACAATATGTCTCCCGTCATCATCGATGTCGAGGCGGGGACTGCGGTCATCGATATGGGGGCCATGCATGCCAAATCGGCGATTGAGAAACGCATCAAGTTTTTGACGGACCCGGAAGCGGTGCCGAACGGCAAACCGTACTGGATTGTCTGGGTCACGGTCGGTCGAAAGCCGGAAGGGTTCTATTATGGCGGTGTCGCGGCCTGTGACATGTCGGTCGACCTCGAGGCACGGCGCGGATACAAGCTGTTGCCGTACCACGTCAACCAGATGGACAAATCGCTCAAAGGCCGTATTCTCATCGATATGATGGACGCACCGTCACGCAGCGTGCTAGCCGCGTTTTTGAAAGAACATCGTCCTGAGATTTGGGAGCAATCGACCGAACTTCAAACCGAACTTGCGCGTCTCGATGCCGAGTGAAAAGATTGGACCGTTTTGGTCTCCAATCTTTTTTGTTTTCGTTCAAGTGAAGATGGGAACATGAACTTGTTATGATGTTGTGATTTTACCGTAATTGTATGAATATTCAGCATTATGCTATACTAAACGCACTGTGCAAAAAAGAAAGGGTGACACGATGAGTGAAACGAAGAAAATTTTAATTGGCCTCGCCTTAGGGGTCCTTGTCGGGCTAGGGCTCGCCGGTCTGTCCGGTAACGTATATGACATCGTCAATACGTATATCCTTTCCCCAGTCGGTACCGTATTTTTGAACTTGATTAAAATGCTGGTCGTTCCGATCGTCTTCTTCTCGATCATTCTCGGCGTCATGGGTCTCGGGGACCCGAAAGAGCTCGGTCGGGTCGGATCGAAGGCGCTTCTCTTCTTCTTGACGACGACGGCGCTCGCCATCATCTTGGCGATGGGTGTCGCTTCGGTCATCAAACCGGGAGAGCGTGGCGATTTCCAAACAGCAAACCTTGAATTCGAATCGGGTGCGGCTGAAGAGTCGTCAAACATCGTGCAGACATTCGTCAACATGATTCCGACGAACCCGATTCAAGCGCTCGCTGAAGGCAACATGCTTCAAATCATCGTGTTTGCGGCTCTCATCGGATTTGCGATGATCGCTCTCGGCGAACGGGCCAAAACGTGGCGCCGTTTCGTCAAACAAGGCGACCGCATCATGATGCACTTGATTCACTTGGTCATGAAGCTCGCCCCATACGGCGCGTTCGCTTTGATCGCCTCGGCCATCGGAGGTATCGGTTTCGATGCTGTCAAAGCGATGGCGTGGTATATGTTCGCGGTCGTCTTGACGCTATTTTTACACTCGGTACTCGTCTACGGCGGGGCGCTCGTCCTGCTCGGGAAGATGAGTCCGGTCTTCTTCTTTAAAAACTTCTACGAAG
This sequence comes from Exiguobacterium sp. s16, assembly GCF_018618115.1. NCBI lineage: Bacteria > Bacillati > Bacillota > Bacilli > Caryophanales > Exiguobacterium > Exiguobacterium sp. s16. The sequence continues at coordinate 200,559 of NZ_JACSLM010000003.1, forward strand.
CGATCACGCTCGCGTTTTCGACGTCGTCTTCGAACGCGACGCTCCCTGTATCGATGGAACTCGCCCAGACGAAGCTCGGCGTGCCGCGTTCCATCTCCTCATTCGTTCAGCCGCTCGGCGCGACGGTGAACATGGACGGGACGGCGATCATGCAAGGGGTCGCGACGATTTTCATCGCCCAAGTATTCGCGGCTGATTTGACGATGACCGAACTCGTGACGGTCGTCATCACAGCGGTACTCGCCTCGATCGGGACGGCGGGTGTACCTGGTGTCGGGCTCATCATGCTCGCGCTCGTCTTGCAGTCGGTCAACTTACCGGTCGAAGGGATCGCCCTGATCATCGGTGTCGACCGTATCCTCGACATGCTCCGGACGTCGGTCAACATTACCGGCGACGCGACATGCGCGGTCGTTGTCTCGAAACTTGAAGAGAAACACCTTCCACCTGTCGACGAAGACGCGTGGGATGAAGTCGAAGCAAAATAAACAGAAGGCTGACCCGTCGTTGACGGGCCAGCCTTTTCAAATGAAGTGAGGTTTTTATATGGAATGGGCAGCTTTGCCGATCCCGTTGTTTGTTGTGATCAGTATCTTGTTGAATATGCTCATCGCCGTCGCCGGTATATTACCGAGCGCATTTTTGACGGCGTTGAACGTGCAACTGCTAGGATTTGGACCGGGCGTCGCCGTCTCTATCGTCGGCGAGGCCGTGGGTGCTGTGCTCAGTTTTATTCTCTATCACAAAGCGCTCCACCGGTTCACCTCACCGGATGGGGAGCGTTTGAAACGGCTCCGCGAAGCAGATGGTATTGAGGCATGGTTTCTTGTCCTCGGGCTGAGGCTGATGCCGTTCGTACCGTCCGGACTCGTCACGCTGTCGGCCGCGTTCAGCCGGATGTCGCTCCCGTCCTTCGCCGTAGCGAGCACGATTGGGAAAGTGCCGGCATTGTTGATCGAGGCGCTCGCGGTCGCGGCGGTCTTACACGTGGCCGCGGGCTGGCAACTCGGTCTCATTGCGGTTCTCCTTATCCTGTATGCGGTTTGGCGCTTGTCTCAAAGGAGTGGCGAGAAGATATGACAGAACGCTTCGATGAAACGTTTGCCGCTCGATTTCTTGCGAAGCATTGACCAGTCGATGAGAATCGACTCATCAAAGTCTTTCAAGAACGCTTCTTGCAGCTGTTGGATGGACGACGTCTCATACTGGGCGATTGTCATCTCGTGGTTCAAGTACATGCTCCTAAAATCAAAGTTAGCCGTCCCGACGAGCGCAATCTTGCCATCGATGAGGACGGTTTTTGCATGGATGAAATGGCGATTGTATTTATAAATCCGAATGTTCCGTTTGAGCAGTTGTTCGAAATAATATTCGGTCGCATGGAAGCTGAACCATTCGTCTCCTTTTCCGGGGACGACGATTCGCACATCGATGCCACGCCGGCCGGCGACTTCTAACAGCGCGAGCAATTCGGGAGGCGGAATCAAATATGGTGTCGTAATCCAAATCGACTCCTTCGCCTCCATCAAAAGCGTAATGAGCCCGTCTCGGATCGTGACATCTTTCCCGGGAGACGTGACGAGTAGCTGTGTCGCCCCGTTGTCCGGTTGCGGGTCATCGATAAAATACTCCGGTAAATGTTTGCTGTCGGCGAACAAGTCCCAGCGTTCTGTATCGTCTTCATGACCGGCATACAGCCAATTCTCGACGAACAAACGCTGAAGTTCCCGGACGAGCGGTCCTTCGAGGCGCAGATGGGTATCACGCCAAAATCCAAGCTTTTTATGTTTCCCGAGATATTCATCCCCGACGTTCAGTCCGCCGGTGTAAGCGATTCGCCCATCGATGACGATCAACTTTTGATGGTTGCGGAAGTTGGCGTTAAAGACGAGGAGCGGGTGGACGACCGGGTCGAACGCTTCGACGTGGACGCGGGACTCGCGGAGCGGTTCGAGAAACGCTTCGCTAATCTCTTGGCTGCCGAGGCCGTCATACAAAAAGCGGACGGTGACATTCTCGTTGGATCGTTTAATGAGAGCGTCACGAATTTTGAGCGAGATTTCATCGGTCCGGAATAGATAATACTGGACGTGGATATGATGGGTCGCTTGCTCGATATCTTTAATCACCGCATCGAATTTTTCCTCGCCGTTGACGAGCAGTTTCGTCGACGTGTGACCATCCGCACCGGTCGCGCCGAGCTTCTCGAGTGTGCGCGTGAGAGGAAAGCGATCCGACACGTCGTTTGCTGTCTCGATCCGTTCGGCCTCGATTGCTTGCCGGAACATCCGAATCTCGGTCGAGGTCCGTTTGATGCGTCGGTGTCGTCGAGGTGTTCGGCCGAACAGTACCCAGGCGAGGGCACCGAGGAACGGAATGAACAAGACGGCGAGCAGCCAGGCGAGCTTGGCCTGCGGTTGGACATGGTCAAATAAGATATGCCAGCCGACGATGAGCGGAATGAGAATGGCGGCCCCAATTAGGAACGGGATGAGCCCGTCGATCGAGTAAAGCAAACCAAGAAGGAAGATGCCGAGTACAATCATGATGAGGAGTTGCCAGACGCGTCGTTTCAACAAGTACACCTTCTTTCTGTTCAGTTGTCATCACTAGATTCATTCCACCGTTTACACGTTCTTAACCTAAAAAACGTTTCAGCATGAAGCGCGAGGGAATTAACCGTACTGTACGACACAACGTAAAAAGGGGTGTTCATGATGAAAAAGAAAGGTGCATTGGCCGCGTCGCTGTTGGCGACGGGCATCATCCTCGGGGCTTGCGGGGGAGCAGAGGAAGAACCGATGAACAATGAAGATACAGAGATGCAAGAAGACATGGACGAAGAGGAAGACGAGGATTAAAAAAACGGCCTAGAGCGGGTGCTCTAGGCCTTCATTGCGTCAAAGCGCATAAGGAGACGGTTTACCGAAATAATAGCCTTGGGCGAGGTCGAACCCGAGTTCGCGACAGACGTCGACTTCTTCGGGGCGTTCGATGCCCTCGGCGAGGATGGTGATGCCCATTGAGCGCGTCAATTGACGTACGTTTTTCAAGAACGCTCGTTTCTCGGCGTCTTGGTCGCAGAAGGAGATGTACGACCGGTCGATTTTGACATAGTCGGGCTCAAGTCGCTTCAACATATCGAGCGTCGAGAAGCCAGCGCCGACATCATCGAGGGCGACTTTCATACCACGCTTCTTATATGTAGAGAACACATGTTGCAAATGGGCGACATCTTGGACTTTCTCCGTCTCAACGACCTCGAAGATGAAACGATCGGGACTGAGTCCGTACCGGTCGATAATCTCGAACGTGTGTTGGAGACAATAGTCTGGGTTATAAATCGTCGAGGGCAAGAAGTTGATGAACGTCTTCTCGTGAGGCTCGACGGCGTGATACGTCGCTTTGATCGCTTCGGCGCGAGCACGTTGATCTAGCTTCGAGTGAAGCCCGAATCGGTTCGCGGCCCGGAACAGTTCGCCCGGTGAGACGTTGTTCTGGCTTCTGAGAAGAGCCTCGTAGCCGAACCGTTCTCCGGTGTCGAGATGGATGATCGGTTGCAAGTGGCTCTCGAAGTCACCGTGTTGAATCAATTCGATTGTGTCGCGGTTGGCGATTTGTTCAAGCAGGTCGCTCGCCGAGACGACGGCGGTCTGGCGTTTGGTGGCCGGGTCGACACAGTACACGTCTTCCTCGACAGCGGCGAGGCGTTGCGTCAATTCGTCAAATGAGTCGTACGGGTGGGGCTTGTCATTGACGACGACGAGGCCCCGTTCAAAAAATGGGATGGTCGTGGAGCAGGCGGTACAAGGAGACCACATAGGATCCCTCCTTTCAAATAATCGAAATACTCTCTAATCAGTTTATCGGACAAAACTCACCTAAAACTCACACATCGAGGTAAATAAATAAAAAAATCGTGCAAAATGGGTACAGTTTTTGTATACTTCCTATCGTATGAATAAGAAGCGCCTCAAAACGCCACTCGCATACGAACAACTTTTTGAACAGAAAGGGGTTCTATCGATGGACCAAAAATTAAAATTATGGTTTACGGAGCACCAAACAGAAGATTACGGAATCACGTTCCGTGTAAACCACGTTTATGAGAGCGAACAAACGGAGTTTCAACGACTAGAAATGGTCGAAACGGACGAGTTCGGAACAATGTTGTTGCTTGACGGAATGGTCATGACGACGGATAAGGACGAATTCGTCTATCACGAGATGGTGGCTCACGTCCCACTCTTCACACACCCGAATCCGAAGCATGTGCTCGTTGTCGGTGGCGGAGACGGTGGCGTCATCCGTGAGATTATGAAACACCCATCAGTCGAAAAAGCAGTTCTCGTCGACATCGACGGGAAAGTCATTGAATATTCGAAGAAATACTTACCAAATATCGCAGGTGAACTCGACAACCCGCGTGTTGAAGTCATCGTCGGTGACGGCTTCATGCATATCGCCGAATCAGAGAACGAGTATGACGTCATCATGGTCGACTCGACAGAACCGGTCGGCCCAGCGGCCAACTTGTTCACAAAAGGATTCTACGCCGGCATCTCGAGAGCGCTCAAAGACGACGGCATTTTCGTCGCGCAGACGGACAACCCATGGTTCACGCCAGAGCTCATCCAAACGGTTCAACGTGACGTGAAAGAGATTTTCCCAATCACGAAGCTCTACACTGCCAACGTACCGACGTATCCGAGCGGCATGTGGACGTTCACGATCGGCTCGAAACAGTACGACCCAGAACAAGTGCCGGCCGAGCGTTTCCATGACATCGAGACGAAGTACTACACGCCGAAGCTTCACAATGCGGCCTTCGTCCTTCCTAAATTTGTGGAGGACTTGACGAAATGATTAAACGTTTCGATGAAGCCTACTCAGGCAAAGTGTTTATCGCGAGCTTGCCGGAAGTGACGGACGCGAAGACGGTCCTTTACGGTATGCCGATGGACTGGACGGTCAGTTTCCGTCCAGGCTCACGATTCGGTCCGAACCGAATCCGTGAAGTCTCGATCGGACTCGAAGAATATAGCCCTTATCTTGATGGTGATTTGACGGAAGCCGCCGTCTATGACGCCGGCGATATCCCGCTCCCGTTCGGAAACGCCCAGAAATCACTCGACATGATCGAATCGTTCGTCAAAGACATCATCAAAGAAGGCAAGTTCCCACTCGGTATGGGGGGAGAACATCTCGTCACATGGCCGGTCATCAAGGCGATGCATGATGCGTACGGGGATGATTTCGTCATCTTGCACCTCGATGCGCACACGGACCTCCGTGACGACTATGAAGGTGAGCCATTGTCGCACTCGACACCGCTCAAAAAAGCGGCCGAACTGATCGGACCGTCTAACTGCTACTCGTTCGGAATTCGTTCTGGGATGAAAGAAGAGTTCGACTGGGTCAAAGAAGTCGGCTATAACATGTATAAATATGAAGTGATCGAACCGCTCAAACGCGTGTTGCCGACGCTTGCCGGGAAGAAAGTGTACGTCACGATCGACATCGACGTCCTCGACCCATCGGCTGCACCGGGAACGGGTACGCAAGAAATCGGTGGCATCACGACGAAAGAATTGCTCGAAGCAGTGCACGCCATCGCGAACGCCGACATCGACATCATCGGTGCCGATCTCGTCGAAGTATCACCAGCATATGACCAATCGGACATGACGGCCATCGCCGCCGCGAAAATCCTTCGCGAGATGATGATCGGATTCGTGAAGTAACGATGCCGAAAAAAGGTCAGCTCGAAATGGAACTGAGTGCTCGCATCACCCAATGGGAGAAAGAGTATCTCGGGCGCGGCTCTTTGACGTGTAAAGCAGACCTGCTCCGCGACTTGGCCATCGTGACGCTTCAGGGCGTCTTGACCCCGGCCGAGTACGAACTGGCCGCCAAGTCGGCCGGTCGTGAGCAATTGAAGAAATATCGCAATAACCTCGTCGAATCAGGGCGAGCCCAACTCGAGGCGATTTTACATGACGTGCTCGGTCGGCGTCTCGTCTCGCTTCACACGGATATCAGCACGAAGACAGGGGAACGCCTCATCGTCTTTCGACTTGATGCACCATGGGATGGCGGGATTGACAAGCCGTGACGACATTTTTACACTAGAAGCAGAGACGGTTCAGGATTGGGAAGTGTCCGTGCGACATTCCCGTCGTCCTGTCCCGGAGCTGACGAACTAAATACCCGACAGTTGTCGGCTAGACGGAGCGAACGTGTTCGAGCCGTCGGCATGCAGCGCACACCTTTCTTTGGTGTGCGCTTTTGTCGTCCAGGAGGAAAAGATGGAACAATTGATGTTTTTATTGACGAGCGCCCCGGTGCTCCTATTCGTGACAGGTGTGATTGCCGCTCTCGGCAAATCGAATTTGAAGATTCCTGAGTCACTCAGCATCACGCTCAACCTATACTTACTGCTTGCCATCGGATTGAAAGGAGGGATGGGGCTCGCCTCGGTATCGATGGACGAGTCGGCGTTCCCGCTCGCCGTCACGCTCGTGCTTGGTCTCGTACTTCCGCTCGTCGCGTTCGGCCTTGGAGCGTTCTTGAAGTTCACGTTTCCGGAACGCATCGCCATGGCCGCGACGTTCGGCTCGGTCTCGCTCGTGACGTATGTCGCCGCGACGGCGCAGCTCGAACGTCTCGGCATCAGTTATGAGCCGTTCATGACAACGCTCGTCGTCGTCCTCGAAATTCCGGGTCTCGTCGTCGCGCTGTTGTTATACAATCAAAGCCGCGTCCTCGGCATCACGGCCGCACCGACCCAATCGCTCACCGTCATCCGTGACAGTCTGCTCTCGAAAAGCATCTTGCTGCTTTTGGCTGGTCTCATTGTCGGGCTGGTCACCCCGGATACGTCGGCATTAACCCCGTTTTTTGTCGATTTGTTCCCAGGCGTGTTGCTGTTGTTCTTGCTCAGCCTCGGCGTAAAGGTCGGTCATCAGCTGAAGACGCTACCGTCGTACGGGATGAAGTTTTTAGTCGTCGGGATGACGTTTCCGCTCGTCGGCGCGGCCATCGGTTTTCTCGCTGCCGGAATGGCTGGACTGTCTGATGGGGGAACGATTCTGCTTATGACGCTCGCGGCGAGCGGGTCGTACATCGCCGCACCGGCCATGCTCCAAGCATCGGTCCCGGAGGCGGAGCCGTCGTTTTATTTGACGCTCGCCCTCGCCGTCACGTTCCCGTTCAACTTGCTCATCGGCATCCCGCTATTCATTTCGATCGTCACTTGAACAAAAGCCCTGTCTCACGATGAGACAGGGCTTTTGTTATTGGGTGATCGTCTGTTCTTCCATGCATTTTAATGCGGCCGTCCAACTGCCGAAGAGGGCGTTGATGGTCGACGTGCTCGGCACGTTACGTCCCTCGGCCCATTTCCGGTAATGCAGAATACTGAAGTGTGACAATTCATGTTTCGCGACGCGGAGGGCTTCGATGACATCTTCTTCGTCCCATTTCCGTTTCGGCGGGGCGATGTCGAGGACGAACAAGGCGTAGCTCCAAGATCCATATTTCCGGGCGATCGTCGCGACTGTCGGATAACCGCGTTCTTGGGCCCAGATGGCGTAGTGCTGGGACGTAAGACGTTCGAGTTCTTCGGACGCTTCAATCAAGGCTTGGATGATGCGCTCTTCATTGTTTTTCGCGGCGGTCGTCTGAAGTTTCGCTTCCCGGAGCGCGTTCGACCAGGAGCCGAAACGACTGCTGATCAACGTGAGCGACGGGGAGCGTGTCACTTTCGACCATTCCCGATACGTTTGGCTCGTGAAGAGCGGTAACTCCTCGGCGGCTTGATTCAACGCGCGGAGGATGTCTTCATCCGAGTAGTAATGGAACGACATTTGGATTTGGGCAGCGGCGAGCGCCTCGCGCCAAGACCCGAACTGATGGATGACGGTGGAAAGGGACGGGACATTTTTGGTTTGCGACCATACACTATACCGTTTCGAATCGAGCTCGGCATGTTCTTGAGCAGCTAACTGCAACGCTTGTACGATTTGAGGGCGTGTCCATTTTTTCATCTTGGTGTCTCTCCTTTGGAGGGAGACGCAGCGAGCGTCTCGGAAGGTCTCTTGGTGTGAATGAACAGCATGTATTGGTTGAAGAGTCAACGAGCTAGTCAAAAAGGATGCTTACGATCGATTTCTACCTCCTTATGTGGCGTTTTAGCTAAGTTCAAAATAATGTAAACGATACCCAATTCGGGTTATATGTATTTCCATTTCCCGTTTGTCCGACAATTATTCATTATGTGAATGAAATCATGATAATAATTTCGTGAACTCCTTTTTCGCATCTATGTCGTTAATGAGAAAAAGCTCGTTTTATCTTTAAACTTGTTGAGGATAGTCGGGTAGTTTACTAGCATCGACGCATCTTTTGCGCATTCCAACCTACACCACGAACGAACAACTCAGACTCTTGGAGGTGCGAACTACCATGGCAACACTTGTGAACGTCTATCGGAAGAATCAACGCAATTTGCTCTTTTTATGTCTCGACATCTTGATCGTCTCGTTTGTATTGTACGCGACGTTTGAACTGATGTTCTCCACGATCACGTCGTACGCGGCACTCGAATCGAGCGAGATGTTGATGATGGTCGCCATTAAAATCGTCAGCTTCAGTCTCGTCGGGAGCGTCTTGAAGATTCATCGCATCGACTGGCGTTACGCTTCGGTCCATGAGATGAAACAAGTCGCCATCGCCTTACTGAGCAGTGACTTGGTGTTGTACGCCTACAACCAGTTCCACTTCGGGGCTGGCCTTGGGATGATCATCGCCGTACAAGGGTTGCTCGCATTCAACCTCATCTTGTTCACCCGCTTCTTAGCCCGCAACCATGTGTTTGACGTGTTCAAACCCCATTCGAACCATCCGGGACGAAAAGCACTCATCATCGGAGCCGGGGATTCCGGACAGTTGATTGTCCGCGAGTTGAAGGAGCATCGGACGACCGTCCTCTGCGTCGTCGGTCTGCTCGACGACAACCCGCAACTGCAGGCACTCTACGTCCACGGTGTCCCGGTCCTCGGGATGACGGACGATTTGGAACGCATCATTCAAGAACATGGTATCGAAGTGGTTATTTTGGCCATTCCAAGCTTGCCTTATACACGGCGTCTCGCCTTGCTGAAACGAATCGAGAAGACAGGAGCCGAATCCCACGCCTTGCCGATGATTTCGGAACTGGCGACCGGAAAAGTCTCCATCAACGAGATTCGCGAAGTGAAAATCGAGGATTTGCTAGGACGTGAGCCGGTCCAGTTGGACATATCTGGAATATCTCGCCATGTCGAAGGCGCGACTGTGCTCGTCACTGGCGCCGGTGGCTCAATCGGCTCGGAGTTGTGTCGCCAATTGATCAAATTCGCCCCGGCAGAAATCATTCTCCTCGGTCATGGGGAGAACAGCATTTACTTGATCGAGCGAGAGTTGCGTGGGCTCGGCACGGAGACGATTCTGCACCCGGTCATCGGGGATGTGCAAGACGAAGCTCGGCTCGAAGATGTGTTCCGTACGTACCAGCCGGACATCGTCTATCATGCCGCCGCTCATAAACATGTGCCGCTCATGGAAGACAATCCGCTCGAAGCCGTCAAAAACAATATTTACGGGACAAAACATATGGTCGATGTCGCGGCCCGGCATAACGTGAGCCGCTTCATCATGGTCTCGACCGACAAGGCGGTCAATCCGACGAACGTGATGGGCTCGACAAAACGAATCGCCGAGATGGTCGTCCAAGAGAAAGCCCGAACGAGCGAGACGATCTTCGCAGTCGTACGCTTCGGAAATGTCTTAGGCAGTCGCGGCTCGGTCGTACCGCTCTTTAAAGAACAGATTCTCCGGGGCGGACCGGTCACCGTTACCGATCCTGAGATGACCCGCTACTTCATGACCATCCCGGAAGCGAGTCGGCTTGTCATCCAAGCGAGCGTCTTGTCCAGAGGGGGAGAGATTTTCGTGCTCGACATGGGCGAGCCGGTCAAAATCATCGACTTGGCGAAGAAAATGATCGAGTTGAGCGGTTTTACGACCGAACAGATCGACATTGAAGTCACCGGCATTCGTCCGGGTGAGAAGTTATATGAAGAATTGCTCGCCGCGAGCGAACTCGGTCCAGAAGCGAACGTCTTCCCCAAAATCTTTGTCGGCCGGACCCGTCCCTTCACGACCGTCGCTTCCGTGCTGCACCTGATTGAGACGTTACGAGACGACCAAGAGGCCCTGACCTACCTGCTGCTCTTTATCGCCAATAGTGACGACCTCGACCGAGACATCGATCGTCTCTTTACACATGGCGTGAAGCGAATGCGTCCTCACATTGCCGGGACACGCCTCGCTGACGGAAATTGAAGGTCATAACGAGTGAAGAGGGGGAGAATGATGGTCGATCAAACGGTTCTTATTGTCGGGGTAGCCAGTTTCCAAGGGTTTCATATCGCACGTCGGCTATTGCAGGAAGGGTTTGATGTCGTCGGGATTGACGATGAAGGGCGGCACAAGACGCGAATCGCCAAACAACGTCTCTATGTCTTGACGCACCCGCAGTTTCAGTTGATTCGTACGACACTCGTCAACAAGACGGTCATACGCAGCATTTTGAAGCGACATGAACCGCGCCACATCATCTTATGTTCGACCCGTCGCCATAACGGAAGTGAAGAGCCGCTGGAACGTTACGAGTTGATGAAACGCTACATCGCCATCCAAACGAAACGGGTCCCGGTTGAATCGTTCATCACGTTCGACTTGCCTATAAAACAGGAAGACGGGGAACGTCCGGTGATCCATCTGTTCACAGAAGACGTCTTCGGCCCTTGGGACGATGCCTCGACGCTAGTGTCAAAGGCCATTGTCGCCGTCGACCGCGGTGTCCGACTCTCAGGGTATTACGCGACGGATATCATCAACGTCTCTTATATCGATGATGTCGTCGAATCGGTCGTCCGCTTGCTTCGCTTGATTCAAACCGGGATGTCGCCAGTCGGATATTTCCAAATCCCGGCCTCCGACTACGTGAACGTCCAAACGTTACTGTCCGACATCGGACATATCCTCAACAAATCGGCGAAGACGTCGTTGCCGATGCGCGAGTCGGTACTTCGGCAGTCGGCCGTCCCGACGCTCGACACGCTGATCGGCTTCAGCCCGAGCACATCGCTGTTTGAAGGACTCGAGCAAGTCGTCGATTGGTATATCTCGTATAAAACCATGATGAAGGAGGGCATCAAATGAACATCCTATTATCGAAGCCCCATATGTCGGGCCGTGAGATGGCCTACATCGAAGAGGCGTTCGCGAGCAATTGGATCGCCCCGCTTGGGCCAAACGTCAACGCGTTTGAGGCGGAAGTCGCCGCTTACGCAGACCATCCGTACGCCTTGGCGACAAGCTCAGGGACGGCTGCCCTCCATTTGGCGCTACTTACGCTCGGCGTCGGGACAGGGGACACGGTCTTCTGTCAGTCACTCACGTTCGTCGCATCGGTCAATCCAATCCGTTACGTCGGCGCCATTCCGGTCTTTATCGACTCGGAAACGACGACGTGGAATATGTCGCCAGACGCGCTTCGGAAAGCGCTCGTCCAAGCCGCGACGAAAGGGAAACTTCCGAAAGCGGTCATCGTCGTCCACCTATACGGCGTCGTCGCGAAAATCGGTGAGATTCGCCACATCTGTCGTGAGTTCGGTGTCCCATTGATCGAGGACGCGGCCGAATCACTCGGCTCGACGTGGCACGGGCAAATGACGGGAACCATTGGGGACATCGGGTTTTATTCGTTCAACGGCAATAAAATCATCACGACATCAGGCGGCGGCATGCTCATGGTGCCGAATGAGGAAACGAGACAGTTGGCGCTCAAGTTGGCCACGCAAGCTCGGGAAGACGCACCGCATTATGAGCACGAACAAGTCGGCTATAACTATCGATTGAGCAACGTCTCGGCCGGGATCGGTCGGGGACAGCTCGAAGTGATTGAGCAGCGCGTTCAAGCACGACGTCGCGTGTTCGCTCGCTATGAGCATATGTTCCGTCAGCTCGGGACGACGTATCAGCAAGAAGTCCCACACTCACGGGCCAATCGTTGGCTGACCGCCATGCAGTTGGATCAGACAGACTTGCACCGAGACACGGTGATGGAGCGACTCGCCAGTGCCGGCATCGAATCCCGTCCTGTCTGGAAACCGATGCATCTGCAACCGGTGTATCGCGATGCCGAATATGTGACGGTCGATGGAGAAGATGTCAGTCGGCGTCTGTTCGAGAATGGGATCTGCCTTCCATCGGGATCCGACTTGACCCTCGGGGAACAACAGCAAGTCATCCAGACCGTGCTCGATACGCGCTCGATCGTCACGGAACAAAGTGTCTGAGGAGGACGAACGATGAACCGGGAAGCAGAGATCATTCAAGCGCTTCGAGCCGCTGCATCTCTGACTCCGACCCTCACGGTTAAACAATATCAGCTCTGGAGCCGAGACCGGGACGTCCCGACATTTCTCGACGTTCTCAATTTTTACGGGTCATGGACCGGCGCCTTGAAAGCAGCCGGCCTCTTAGAAGCCCGAAAGCACTATACCCAACAAGAACTCGTTGCAGCGCTTCGGCTCGCACTTGAACAGGAAGGGAAGTTGACGAGCACCCATTACCAACAATGGGTCAAAGATCATCCCGGTCCTTCCCTAGGTGATATTATTTCCCATTTCGGGTCTTGGAGTCTGGCCGTGAAAACGGTAGAGCGTCTAGAGGAGCTCCATTTTACCGTCCAGCCAGAACGTGAAAAAGCAGAAATCGTCCAATCGTTGCTAGAAGCAAGTCGGGTCGTCGTGCCATTCAACGCGATCACCTATCAAAAATGGGCGAAACAACATAGACGACCAAGTGTCGCCAAAGTATCCCGTCGATACGGCTCCTGGAAACGGGCGCTCGCCGAACTAGAGCTTCGTGAGTCGTGTGAAGGAAAGAAGTGAAGACAGAGGAGGGGTCTCGATGAACGGAGCGTTTGTCATCTCACTAGATTTTGAATTGAACTGGGGCACGTTTGACGGTACGACGATTGAGGCGTATGGCGAGAATCTACTCGGGGTCCGGCAAGTCGTGCCGAGCTTGCTCGACTTGTTTGCCGCGCATCAGATTCATGCGACTTGGGCGACGGTCGGATTCCTGTTCTATGAGACGAAAGCAGAGCTATTGAAAGACTTGCCGACGATTCAACCGGCGTATCGGCATCCCGAATATTCTTCATACAATTGGATGCAGCACGTCGGGGCGGACGAGGCGGTCGACCCGTATCACTTCGGGAAATCACTCGTCGATCAAATCGCGGCGACGCCTGGTCAAACCATCGGGACGCATACGTATTGTCATCTATCTTGTTTAGAAGAAGGAGTGACCATCGAGGCGTTCAAGGCCGATCTCGAGGCGGCGAAGCGGGTGGCCGCACGTCGAGACTTACCCATTCAGAGCATCGTCTATCCGCGCAATCAATCGAGCCCGGCGCATTTCCAAGCGGCGCAAGAAGTCGGAATCGATGTCTATCGCGGCAATGAGACCCATTACATTTATCGGGCCGATGCGAGAGGGGATGAGGGATTAGGCCGACGGGCCCTTCGTCTGCTTGATGCCTACGTCAATTTGACGGGGCACCACACGGTCTCGTGGGCAGCCATTCGGCAATCATCTCCTTATAACGTCCCATCGAGCCGATTCCTTCGACCTTACGTGCCGGCGCTCCGACTCCTCGACCGACTCAAAGTGCGGCGCATCAAACGGAGCATGACGCATGCGGCCAAACGGGGGGAAGTATTCCATCTTTGGTGGCACCCGCACAACTTCGGCAAACATGTATCCGAAAACATGGCCTTGTTGGGTGAAATCATCGCCCATTATGAAACGTTGCATCAAACGTATCAATTTGAAAGTTTATCGATGGAAGAAGTGGCGGACCGTTGCCGCCCGGCCGTCGTCTCGACGCAGGAGCGACACGGATGAGAGGCGTTCGGAGGAAGGGAAAGGGGAGGGACAAAATGGGCCGACCGATCGTACTACTCATTGGAGAACACCGGACATCTGCCTACGTCTATCATGCGATCCGCAACTTAGGGGTGACCCATGTCATTCAGGAAGATGGACCGAGCGAGCATCGTCCGGAATCCATCAAGCATTGGCTGACGCATATATACGTCCGGCTGACGTCGCCTGTCATGCGCCTTTCGAGCCGGGCGCGGATCCGAGAACTGAAAGGTCGCTATCCATTGAACGATGAGCCAATTCCGTTCCACCACATTCTACGTGTCACCTCATTGAACGATACGAAGACGACGATGTGGCTCGATCGTCTCGACCCGCAGCTCATCGTCACCCATGAGACGGGGTCGATTGACCCGAGCGTCCTCGCCCGATTCGACTGTCCGGTATTGACGGTCGCACCGACGATGGCAGAAGGACAACTCCAAGCGTACTGGGCGTTCCGGGCCAAACCGGACGTCTGTGAGGCACGAATCGAACAGTGGACCGAGCGGGGCTGGTCCGTGGTCGACCGGGCCGTGCTCTACATCGGCGGGACGGATAATTTTGCCACGTATCCGTACTTGCAGCTCACGACGGCGCTCCCGCTCTTGAGACGTCAAATCGAGTTATTGCTAAAGGAAGATGTGTATGACCGTCGAACGGCAAAATAACGGCCAAAGCGCGATGCTTTGGCCGTTTAGCTTTGGGTGATGCAATAGTGTTGGATGGCGTCATTATAATAGACGGCCAGTCCAGGCGCGTACTTGTCATAGAACGCGGTGAAACGTTCGTCCATGACGTACATCTGCCCGAGTCCGCTGAACATGTCGAGCGAGCAGTCATAAAACTGGTCATTGATGAACAGGTGGTTCGCCCGGACGGCCGCTTGGACACGCGGGTCTTCGACCGGGACGCCGGCCATGAACAAGTCGACGAGCGGCTTGACGAGATCGACTTGTTGTTGACTGAGCGCTTCCCAGTCCTCTTTCGATCGCTTGTCGGCGCGCGCACGTGACGTCTTGTACGCCTCGCTCTCGCCCCAACGTTCTTCTGTCTCCGCCTCGTGCTTCGCTTCATGGGCTTTCAGTTCGTCAAACGATAATCCCTTGAACAACGATTTGTCTTCCATTGGAATTCCTCCTCTCAGTGAGGTGAGCGTCGATTCCGCCGTCTCGGCGAGTGTCGCAAAATAGGCGGCTTTCGCGCGCAGGGCGGTCACTTGCTCTTCGAGGGCACGGGTCCGATCGAACGGTTCGGCTTCGAGTAAGCCTTGAATCGTCTCGAGCGGGAAGTCGAGCGAACGATACAGCAGAATCGTCTGCAACCGCTCGGCATCATGCGACGAGTAGCGCCGATAGCCGTTGACGTCACGTTCCGGGACGAGCAGACCGACGGCGTCATAATGACGCAACGTCCTTGTGGTCGTGCCAGAGAGTGTCGCGAGTTGTTGAATCGTGTACATGTCCTCACCTCCTTGAAGTCAGCGTACACGTTGACGTCGCGTCAAGGTCAAGCCTCTTTTTCGAACAAAGAGAATCCATCTCGTTCGCCGACATAATTGAAGCCGAAGCGGGGATAATAGGCGTTCAAGAAGTGATTCGTGGCGACGCAGTCGAGGCGAACTCGATCCGACGTCGCTGCAAGCGCATAACGCATCAACTGTTCACCGACTTGTCGGCCTTTCATCCGGTCATCGACGACGAGGCGATGTAAATAGACGGCCGCGTCAGGATCGTCCCACAAGTTTTCGTCCCAAGACGTCGGTGGGATCAAGCTGACCGACCCGGCGATGTCTCCGTTCACTTCGTATACATAGACGGTTCCGTTCGTGACGTCATGGGTCACAAAATCGGTCCGACTCGGCTCTAAATATTTTTGCCATTGCGTTTTTCCAGCGGCCCGAAACGATTGCGCTTTCGTTAAAATCAGTTGATCGATTGCCGAGAGATCGGCCTGTGTGGCCAAACGGATCATGTAAGTCGCCTCACTTTCATTTCATTTCAAATTCGTGTAGGGTACACGATGAGTAAGCTGTTGAAAACATCTTTGTGTCGTGGAATGATTTTTGGTAAGATAAACTTACTGTAATCGTGCAAACGATTGCGCTAACGAGATAAAGAGACAACAGCACTGATATTAGTATATAGGATGCGCAGTGAGTTTAGGGACAAGGGAGTATCATTGACACATGCAACTTTTACAACGTGACCAACACACACAAACGAAAACACTGAAACGAAACTGGTGGAAAGAAGCTGTCGCTTATCAAATCTACCCGCGCAGTTTTTATGATGCGAACGGGGACGGGATTGGCGATATTCAAGGCATCATCGACAAACTCGATTACTTGAAAGACCTCGGCGTCGACGTCATCTGGATTTGTCCGATGTACAAATCGCCGAATGATGACAACGGCTATGACATTAGCGACTATCAAGCCATCATGGACGAGTTCGGGACGATGGAAGATTTCGACCGTCTGTTGACGGAAGTCCATGCGCGCGGCATGAAATTGCTGTTAGACCTCGTCGTCAACCATACGTCGGATGAGCACCCATGGTTCATCGAATCGAAGAGCTCGAAAGACAATCCGAAGCGTGACTGGTACATTTGGCGTGACGGCAAACCCGACGGCTCGAAACCGAACAACTGGGAGTCAATTTTTGGCGGGTCGGCTTGGGAGTTTGACGAGACGACGGAACAATACTTCTTGCACGTCTTCTCGAAGAAACAGCCGGACCTGAACTGGGAGAACGCGGAGATGCGCCAGACGGTGTACAACATGATCAACTGGTGGCTCGACAAGGGGATTGACGGTTTCCGTGTCGATGCAATCAGCCACATCCGCAAACACCCGTCGTTCGGCGACTTGCCGAACCCGGAAGGCCTCGACTTCGTGCCATCGTTCGAGATGCATATGAACGTCGACGGGATTCACGGTTATTTAGAAGAACTTCGCGACGAGACGTTCAACAAGCACGACATCATGACGGTCGGCGAAGCGAACGGCGTCTCGCCTGACGATGCCCACCTTTGGGTCGGCGAGAAGGAAGGCAAGATGAACATGGTGTTCCAATTCGAACACATGGGTCTCTGGCGTGAAGACGCCGAGTCGAAGCTCGACGTCGTCCACTTGAAGAACGTCCTCACGAAATGGCAAAAAGGCCTCGAAGCGGACGGCTGGAACGCCCTTTACGTCGAGAACCATGACCAAACGCGGACCGTGTCATCATGGGGTGATGACGAGCGCTATTGGAAAGAAAGCGCCAAGTCGATTGCGATGATGTATTTCCTCATGCAAGGGACGCCGTTCATCTATCAAGGCCAAGAGATCGGCATGACGAACGTGAAGTTCGACTCGATTGACCAGTACGATGATATCGCGACGCGCAACCGGTATTACATCGGTCTCGAGAACGGCAAGAGCCATGACGAGATGATGGACATCACGTGGAACTCGTCACGTGATAACACGCGCACACCAATGCAGTGGAGCGACGCCCCGAACGCGGGCTTCACGTTCGCGGAGACGCCGTGGTTCGGCATCAACCCGAACTACACGGACATCAACGTCGGCGCCCAGCTCGAAGACGACGACTCGATTCTCAACTTCTATAAAGAGATGATTCGTCTTCGCAAGCAAGATGAGACATTCGTCTATGGGACGTATGACATCGTCTTGCCGGAGCACCCAGAGATTTACGCGTACACACGCACGCTCGGTGACTCGCAATACCTCGTCATGACGAATTTGACAGGGAAAGAAGCCATCTTTGCGACGGAGATCACGCTTCGCTCAGAAGACGTCGTCTTGAAAAACATGCCGCTCGAGCCGCATGACGAGACGACACTGCTTCATTTGAAGCCGTTCGAAGGTCGCGTCTATAAGCTAAGTTGATTCAAAGACAGGGGGAACCCTGTCTTTTTTGTAGTGTGAACGGTCCGCGAACCGGGAAAGAAAAAGTTACCGATTCCGGACCGTTCGCGAGATATGGTACGATGGGACAGCGGAAAGGGGAATCACCATGGCAATTGAACCGAAACGCGTACGTGTGCGCCAAAAGACAATGATCAGTGAAATCGAGGAGCCGATTGAGCTGCAAGCCGACGGGCTCTATTATGAATTGAAGACCGGCTTCGTCTTGACGTTCGATCAAGAACGAGAAGACGGCGTCGTGCCGACAACGATCAAATATACGACGGGCCGGCTCGCGCTCATCTGTAAAGGACCGATTGAGATGAATCATTCCTTTATTGAAGGGCGCTTGACCCAAAGCCTATATAAAAACCCATACATGTCGATGACGATGGCGACGACGACGGAGCGGCTCGATGTCGCGGACGGACGTTGTCGCTTCGCCTACGAGTTGTCGATGAACGATGACTTGGCAGGTAACTATGTAGTCGACGTCACGTGGACGTTTGAAGGAGGAGAGTTCGCATGAATTTTGCAGAACGCGTGAGAAAGATTGAAGAGATGTTGAACGAGGATTGGTTCGAGATGCTTGAGACGAATGAGGACGAATATGAAGAGTGGCGCGGCCGCCTCGAGGACCACGCCGAACAGGTCGTCGGGCACTACGATAACGAGACCGGCGTCGATATGGACTCGGTCGATAAATTGCTCCAATTGAACGATGAGTTCCCGCTTCTTTATGGGGAAGACACGGTCCGGCTCTATATTGCCTTGATTGAAGCGCGACCGGAAGATAGATCGGTATACGACCGCTACATCGACTACTTGGCGGCCATCGGTGACGCGACGCATGAAGAATTTTTACGGTTCCATACGCTCGTCGAAGCGGGCCGTCTTGACGAGGCACGTGAGCTCGCCCCGCAGATGCCAAAACGATTAGGACTCGAAGATTAAGGCCGCTTTGCGGTCTTTTCTATACATAAAAATAGGGGGAAGCGTTATGTTGCGACTAGTGAAGACATCTATGGAGCAGGAAGCGAACGTGCTCGATTTTTTAAAGGAATGGCGGGAACGCTCCGAAACGATCGTCCCGAACGCCGTCGACCGTGACGCGTCCGACTTTGCGTCGTACGTTAAACAGATTCGTGATAAAGAAGTACGGGTGAACAACGTCAGTTGGGTACCGAGCACGACGTATTGGCTGACGGATGGGGACGAGTTGCTCGGGGCGACGAATATCCGTCACGAATTGAATGACAACCTCCTCAACTTAGGGGGACATATCGGGTACGGCATCAAGCCGAGTGCCCGCGGACGTGGTCTCGCTACGAAACAGCTCGAGCTCGCACTCGAGAAAGCGAAAGAACTCGGGATCGAGCGGGCGTTGATTACGTGCGACCGGACGAACGAAGCGTCACGCCGAGTCATTTTGAACAATGGCGGCGTGCCGGACACGCCGTTCACAGCGGAAGGCGGAAAAATTGTCGAGCGGTTTTGGATTGAACTGAAGGGGTGACATGAGATGGCGAACTGGATCGTGGTCTATTTAGCGCTCATCAATTTTTTCGGGATTTATCTGTTTCCGCGAGACCGGGTGCCGTCTCAAAAATGGTTCTCGTTTTCGAGCGGGATCGCCATCACATACTTTTTCATGTATCTCTTGCCGTCCTTGAACAAGCGGCAAGACACGCTTCAAGTGGATTGGCTCGACCTGGCCTTGCCGTCGGAGATTTATGTCATCAGCCTGCTCGGTTTCACCGTCTTTTACGGGACGATGCGTGTCGTCCGGACGCCCCATTTCAAAGACGAGACGATTGACCAGAACGTGTCGTACTGGCTCCAAGTGACGCTGTTGACGGCATATATGTCGTTCTCGGCTTACGTCGTCACGGCATCATCCGTCACGTTCGTCGCACGCAGCTTCTACGCGACGGCGCTCGGCGTCCACTTCCTCGCCGTCGGCCACGACTTGTATCGCCATTACGGGGAACGGTACATCCGGCAAGGGCGTTATTTGTTGAGCGGCGGGATTCTTGCCGGCGGTTTCTTCTCCCGCTTTATCGACCTCGCCTCGCACGTCGAGGCCATCTTGTTCGCGTTCGTCGCCGGGGCGATGATTCTGAACATCGTCAAGTTCGAGCTCCCGGCCGACCGCAACCTTCACTTCCGGACGTTCGTCCTCGCCGTCGTCGGGTATGGCGGTATCCTCTTATTCTTAAAACATGTGCTCAATTTTTGACCCTTCCAATAAAATGAATGACTGTTCATTCATTGTTTGATATACTGAACTCAAGATTGAATCCGTTTTCATAAGGGGGAGTTTTGGGGATGTCTACATTTTTAATCGTCAACTGGATTCTATTCTTGCTCGTCCTCGGCTATGGACTATATTTGTTCGCATCGTTGGTGTACCAGCGCTATACGTTCATCAAGCTCGGGAAAAAGGCAGAGTGGAGCCAAACGAATAAGGAACGGCTTGAGCAGGTCATGATCAACGTGTTCGGGCAAAAGAAATTGTTGAAAGACAAGAAGAGCGGCATCATTCACGTCATGATGTTCTATGGGTTCATCCTCGTCCAGTTCGGGGCCATCGACTTCATCTGGAAAGGACTTGCCGTCGGGACGCGTTTCCCGCACATCCCGCTCGGTCCGCTCTATCCGATTTTCACGTTCATGCAAGAAATCGTCATGCTCATGATTCTCGTCGCGGTCGTTTGGGGATTCTACCGTCGTTACGTCGAGAAACTCGTGCGCTTAAAACGAAACTTTCTGGCCGGTCTCGCCCTCATCTTCATCGGTGGGTTGATGGTATCGGTCTTGTTCGGGAACGGGTTCTACCTCGTCTATAAAGAAGAACTCCCGATGTGGGGCGAACCGGTCGCGACACTCATCGGTTCGGCGTTCGCTTGGGTACCGGGAGGGGTCGCCTTCGCCTTGTTCGTCGTCTTCTGGTGGCTTCACCTCTTGTTCTTGCTCAGCTTCATGATCTATATCCCGCAAGGCAAGCACGCCCATTTGATTGCCGGGACGCTCAACGTCTGGCTCGGACGGACGCACCAAGTCGGTCGTCTCGCACCGGTCGACTTCTCAGCGATGGAAGAGGCGGAGGAGTCGGATGAAGAAATCGTCTTCGGCGTCAATAAAATCGAAGACTTCAACCAAAAACAACTCGTTGACTTGTATGCCTGTGTCGAATGCGGACGCTGTACGAACGTCTGCCCGGCGACCGGGACTGGTAAAATGTTGTCGCCGATGGACCTCATCGTCAAACTGCGCGACCACATGAACATGAAAGGAGCCGCCATCACGCGTAAATCGCCGTGGGCACCGGCGCTCATGTTCCAAAACACGCAAGGGGCCGAGATTGCGGCCGCGGCTCAAGACGGGCATATGCTCGTCGCCGACGAGTTGATTGGCAACGTCATCACCGAAGAAGAGATTTGGGCATGTACGACATGTCGCAACTGCGAGGACCAATGCCCGGTCATGAACGAGCACGTCGACAAGATCATCGACCTTCGCCGTTACCTCGTCATGATGGAAGGCAAGATGGATCCTGAGGCGCAGCGTACGGTCGCGAACATCGAACGTCAAGGCAATCCGTGGGGGATGAACCGGAAAGAGCGCGAGAACTGGCGCAAAGACCGGGAAGAACTTGTCATCCCGACAGCGAAAGAGAAGAAGAAGGCCGGTGAAGAGTTCGAATTCCTCTTCTGGGTCGGGGCGATGGGCTCATACGATAGCCGCAGCCAAAAAGTCGCGCAAAGCTTTGCGAGCGTCTTGAACAAGGCCGGCGTCTCGTTCGCCATCCTCGGGAACGAAGAGAAGAACTCAGGGGACACGCCGCGCCGCATCGGGAACGAGCTGTTGTTCCAAGAGCTTGCCGAAGCGAACATCAAGCTGTTCGAGAAGTATGGGGTCACGAAAATCGTCACGGTCGACCCGCACGCGTACAACACGTTCAAAAACGAGTATCCGGACTTCGGGCTCACGGGTGTGAAAGTGTATCACCATACCGAGCTCCTCGCCGAGCTGCTCGATACGGGCCGGGTCAAACCGGACTTCTCCGTGAACGAGCGGGTCGTCTATCACGACTCGTGCTACCTCGGGCGCTATAACGGCATTTACGACGCCCCACGTTTCGTCTTGGAACGCATCCCGGGTGTCGAACTCGTCGAGGCGGAGCGGAACCGTGAGAACGGCATGTGCTGCGGCGCCGGCGGCGGTCTCATGTGGCAAGAAGAGAAAGTCGGGACGCGCGTCAACGTGGCCCGGACCGAGCAGCTGCTCGAGACGAAGCCGACCGTCATCGGCTCGGCTTGTCCGTACTGCTTGACGATGCTCTCGGACGGGACGAAAGCGAAAGAAGTCGATGAGACGGTCGGCACGTTCGACGTCGTCGAATTGCTTGATCGCTCCCTCGCTCCGATCGAAGTAGCAGAACCACTCGTTCAATAAAAAAACAAGGCACGGTCCGCGGACCGTGCCTTGTTTTGTCGTCAGTGCATTTCGGACGTAGCTAGTAAAGAAGACGTCAAGTGCGATAAGCCTTGCGTCGTCTCGTTGATGGCTGAGATCGTCTCGACCATTTGGCCGAGGTCTTGCTTGTTTCGTTCGAACGACAGGACGTAATTGCCCATCTCGTCTTTGACGGTCGAGAAGCCTGCTTTGACGGCACCGAGTTGACGCATCGCCTCGTCGTTCGTCCGATGCATCTGTCCCATTTGGTCGAGCAGGGCGGCGATGTTCGTCTCGTTCTCATGGATGAGGACGTTGATTTGACTGCTCAGCTGCTTGGCGTTCTCGGCGAGCGTGCGCACCTCGGTGGCGACGACGGCGAAGCCTTTACCGTGCTCACCGGCCCGGGCCGCTTCAATCGATGCGTTCAAGGCGAGCAAGTTCGTCTGATTGGCGATCTGTTCGATGCTCCGGGTCATGCTGACGATGTCTTGTGAACCGTCCTTGAGGGCGGTGATCCGTTCGAGCGAGGCATCGACGTACGTCGCCGATTGCTTGAACTCGGTCTCCATCTGTTCGATTTGTTCGCCATTCGTATGCGTCAAGTTCATCAAGTGGCGGCTCATCTTCTCCGTCTGTTCGGTCTCGGACAAGACTTGATGGGCCCGCTTGCTCGTCTCGGACATGGCATGGCCGGTCTGTTCCATCGTCGTCGCGACTTCTGTGCTGACGCGGCTCACGTCATGAAGTAGCGTTGCCCGAGCGACGTTCGCCGATTCGATTTCATCGAGGCGGGCGTCGACATATTGTTCGGTGACGATTTGAGCGTCCAAGTTCATCGCGTGAGACAAAGCGAGGAGCGACTCAGTCATCGTGGCCGGGTCGTGTTGATACGCCTCGACGATTTTGGGGATGAGCAACGTGTTGAAGGCGGAATACGTCGCGAGGAACCAGACGACCGGTACCGAGAAGTGATGATGCGTTTGTCCCATCCGCTTGCGCATGGCGAGGAACTTGTCATCGATCTTTCCGGTCAACAGGCTACGGAAGTAGTCGGCGAACACTTTTTTCAGACGTTCACGCGTCGATGAGGCGTTGGCGAGTTGGACCATCTCGGGTTGCAACATCAAGTGGTCGAGCACGTTTTCAAGGACATCGTCTAACACGGACTCGACGAGCGGGGCCATGTTTTGAAGTTGTTTCACTTGCGACGCCGTATAACCCATATAATGGGTGCGTCCGTTCAAATTCGGGTCATTTGGTTGCGCGATCGTCGCCACATCGGGAAAGCCGATCGACGCGGCGTAGGCGGCAGGTTTTGCTTTACGGAACAGTGCCATGATTCATTCTCCTTTTTCTCATACAGCTAAAATAGCGTTCTCCTTTATATCGGCAAACATGTGAAAAAACTGAGAAATCGATGTGCGATGAAGCTGGTTGTTTTCGTGTTAGAAGCGGGAAAGAGAAGAAAGAGAGATGGGTTCGGCCACTTTTGAGAAATGAGGTGTTCCGTTTGAAGAACACGGTCGTGTTATTGACGATTGTCAGCGCTCTCAGCAGTCAAATTTTGCCCCAAATCCTATTTTTATCGCTCATGGCAGTGGAAGAAGGCTCAGGACGATTAATCCCGTTCATGATTTTTTATGTAGCGAGTATGTCGGGGCTATTGCTATGGGTGTATGTCATCGGTGTATGTCATCGGTCGGCTTGGCTCGAAACGGACATTCTTGTTGGCATTATCCGTCTTGGTGACCGGACTCATCTGCTTTTTGTTGCCGTTTGGCTGGGCCATCGAATTGAGCGCCTTTCTTGTCGGTGTCGGATCGATCGGTGTCGGGTCGATTATGACGACGATTCTGTCACAGCTAAGCGAATTGTCGGCACCAAAACAACTGTCAGATGAGAAAGGGAGTTCGCTCCCGCTCGTACTCGCTCTCGTTGCCTGGATCATCGTTTTCTCTTATGTGTTGAGTCGATCATATGACGAGGCTGTCATCCTCTTCCTCATCAGTCTGATCCTGTCGTGGCTGTTCGTGAGAAAATTGCCGCTCGAGAAAACGGCGACGTGGACGTGGGCGACCGGGAAGTTCGTGCTTGCCTTCATCACCGTCACCGTGTTCACGTTGGTGAGCCGTCTCCTCAGCCTGTTGGAAGGGGCGAGCGGGTACGTGGAAATCTTTTTATTGATGATTATTCTGCTCGGGTACGTCGGATGGGTATTGTTCCAGGAGCGGACGAGAACGTACGTCAGTGCGACCAAAACACGGCAAGTCCAGTTGCTCGCGTTCGTCGTCGGATTGTTCGGCGGGTGGACGTTGATTGGCGCCGTATTCGTCAGTCTGGCCCTATATTCGTTTCAAGTGCTCTTGTTCTATGTGTTCATGCCGTTCTTGGCGGGCGTCATCGGCTGGATATTATTGAACCGTGTGTTCGATGTGGCGCGTCATCCGTACTACGTCCTGCTCGTCACGTCATTGGTATTCTTCCTCGGTTTCTTGGAGCCGCTCGTGTTCATCCCGGTCCTGTTTGTGAGTGGGTACGTCCAGACGATGTATGCGAGTGCGGGTCACGTCTATCTATATGCATCGTATGGGGACAATAAAGAGTTTGCCTCGTTGCTGCTGCAGCTATGGAAACGATTCGGGATGGTCGTCGCGTATTCCGCGCTTATGGTTGGATTGCTCGGCTACGGCCTATATACTGGCCAGTCCGTCAATGCAGAGTTGTCCTTCAAAGTCCCACGCGATTGGATGCTCGGGGTGCTCGGTTTGACGTGGATCTTCAACGTTGGATTGATTACGCTCTATTGGTTAAGCATCCAAAAAACCGTTGAAACTTCAAAATAATTTCCTCTAGCTTTTTCATATCGGTTTTGTTTATAATGAGGAGTGATGTTTAACTAGTGACGGAAAAGGAGTGTCCTTTAATGAATAAATCGTTGATCGATTTCGTTTACGAAATTCTTCAAAAGACTGGCGAGCAACCAGTGTCATTTGATGAGATCCGTGAGCTGATCAGACAAAACTATACGTTCGCAAGTGAAGAGGAAGAGCTCGAGAAAATCGCGCAACTCTACACGGACATGAACATCGACGGACTATTCGTCAACTTGGGAGCTAACCGTTGGGCGCTTCGTGTTTGGTATCCGTTCGATAAGTCAGACGAAGATCTCGTCATCGAAGCACGCCAACGCGGTGAGCTCGATGAGTTCGAAGAAGAGATCGATGAGACAGATGAAGGCATCGTCGACATTGAAGACGACCTTGACGTCTTTGCAAAAGGTGAAGATTTTGACGCATCTGAGTTCGATGCCGAGGATGAAGCCGAAAAAGTGGAAGGCCTTGACGAGTTCGAGGACGAAGACTTGGACGACGACCTCGACCTTGAAGACGAGGATGATTTATAAGAGACCGCAAAAAGCCGGGCATTTGTCCCGGCTAGGCGTGTCTCTTTTTCTTTTTTGATAGTTGAAAAAAAGAAAAAATAATGACTTGACGACTGCATCGTCTCTGACGTAAATTAGTCATGGGCTAGTTTAGCACGTAACGATGCAGCAAAAGTGTCCTCCATTTCAGTGGGGGCACTTTTGCTTTTTTTGTTTTTTCGTTTCCCGTTGTGGCATTCAAGAGAGGAGAATGATGATGACAAAGTATATTTTCGTAACAGGTGGGGTAGTATCTTCACTCGGTAAAGGGATCACAGCCGCTTCGCTCGCACGTCTACTCAAAAACCGAGGTTTGAACGTGACGATTCAAAAGTTTGACCCATATATCAATATCGACCCAGGGACGATGAGCCCGTACCAGCACGGCGAGGTGTTCGTTACAGATGACGGCGCCGAGACGGACCTTGACCTCGGTCACTACGAGCGCTTCATCGACATCAACTTGTCGCAAAACGCCAACGTGACGTCAGGTCGCATCTACTCGACGGTCTTGAAAAAAGAACGCCGTGGCGATTATAACGGGGGTACGGTCCAAGTCATCCCGCACATCACGAACGAGATTAAAGACCGCGTCTTCCGCGCCGGTCGCGAGACGAATGCAGATGTCGTCATCACAGAGATTGGTGGAACAGTCGGGGACATCGAGTCGCTTCCGTTCATTGAGGCCATTCGTCAAGTGAAGAACGACATCGGCAAAGAGAACGTCATGTACGTCCACTGTACGCTCGTCCCTTACCTTCGTGCTGCCGGTGAGATGAAGACGAAACCGACGCAACACAGCGTCAAAGAGCTTCGCAGTTACGGGATTCAACCGGATATCATCGTCCTCCGTACCGAGCACGACATCCCGGAAGATATGCGTGAAAAGATCGCCTTGTTCTGTGACACGCGCAAAGAAGCGGTCATCGAGGCACAAGACGCATCAACCCTTTATGAAGTACCGCTCAACCTTCAAAAACAAGGGATGGACCAACTCGTCAACGACTACTTCGGCTTCAACACGCCAGCTGCGGATATGACGGCTTGGAAAGAACTCGTCCATACGGTCACGCACCTCGAGAAGAAAGTGAAAATCGCCCTCGTCGGGAAATACGTTGAACTTCGTGACGCGTACATCTCGGTCGCGGAATCGCTCAAACACGCCGGTTACGCCTTCAACGCGGACATCGATATCGATTGGGTCAACGCAGAAGACGTGACGGCGGAAAACGTCGAGACGATTCTCGGGGATGCTGATGGGATTCTCGTCCCAGGCGGATTCGGAGAACGCGGAATCGAAGGGAAAATCGAAGCGACACGTTATGCCCGTGAGAACAACGTCCCATTCTTCGGGATTTGTCTCGGCATGCAGCTTGCGACGGTCGAGTTCGCCCGCAACGTCTTGAAGCTCGATGGCGCCCATTCGGCGGAGATCGATCCGACGACGGACTACCCGATCATCGACCTTCTCCCAGAGCAAAAAGATATCGAGGACCTCGGCGGCACGCTCCGTCTCGGCCTTTATCCATGTAAGCTCGAGCCAGGTACGAAAGCACATGCGGCGTACAATCAAGAGCTCGTCTACGAGCGCCATCGTCACCGTTACGAGTTCAACAACGAGTACCGTGAGGCGTTCGAGGCGGAAGGGTTCAAGTTCTCAGGAACGAGCCCGGACGGCCGTCTCGTCGAAATCATCGAGATTCCAGAGCACAAGTGGTTCGTCGCGTCGCAGTTCCATCCAGAACTCATTTCGCGTCCGGAGCGTCCACAACGCTTGTTCCACGATTTCATCCAAGCTTCACTCGGCGAGTGAGTGTCAGGTCACAGTCTCATCAGACTGTGGCCTTTTTTCTCGGGCAAAAGGCTGATACATTCCGTAGCCCCAGATGGATACATCGAGGCAGGAATCCGGGTACACTAAGAGTAGAACGGGGAGAGGGCGATGCGACATGCAGAAACGAATGATGGTGTATATCGGATACGGAGGCGCGCTCGTCGCGCTCAGCCTGTTGCCGTTCGTCGTCTTGCCGACGCTATTGCTCCCTTATCAACTTGGATGGACCGGGATCGTGTTGCTCGCACTGTCGATCGGTCTATTGCGATCGATTCGTGAAGGGTCGAATACGTACTTGAAACAGATGCTCAAAGTCACGTTCACGTTGTTCCTATTGTTCGTCTTCGTGTATTACGTCTCGTTCGGTCTTGTTTTATACGATTCTTACGGGCTCGAGCGGCTGCTCGAACAGTACGAGGACCAGGCGATGTGGTTGTTCGCCGCCTTCAGCTTCCTGCAACCGATCGCGCTCCCGGTCCCGGAGGCGGTCAGTGTCCCGATCGGCAGTGTCGCCCTTGGGCCGCTCCGAGCGGCCTTGATCGGAAGCGTCGCGACGACGCTCGGTATTCTCGTCATGTACGGACTTGCCCGGTTCGGACGAGAACGAATCATGCGTCTCATCGATGCTGACAAGCTCGCGACGTATGACCGGTATGTGGACAAATATGGTCTCGGTGTCTTACTTGTCTTGTTCATCATTCCAATCTTGCCTGACGAGATCATTTGTCTCGCGGCCGGGTTCAGCCGAGTACCGTTCCCTCGATTCGCGTTGATTGCGATTGGGGCGAAGCTCGTCACGTCGTTCGGTCTCGCCTATTCGGTCTCGCTCGGCGAATTGTTCATCACCGGTGCGAGTCCGTTCGCCATCGTCTCGGTGACGGCGAGTCTCTTGCTCGTCATCTTGGCGCTCGTCTGGCGAAAGCGGAAAAAAGGGAATTCGAACTGATTCCTTGAAAGAGTATAGCAGCACTGATAGAGAGGACGAGGGTATGATTCGTGATGAAGCGTTAGTGATTCGACCGATCGAGGTACGCGACTTGGATCGGTTATGGGAATTGATGTATAAGGATGAGGCACCAGAATTCAAGAAGTGGGACGCGCCGTATTTTGAACATCGGGCGCAGACGTATGAGGTGTATCGCGAGAGCGCCGACGAGCACGTCGGGCGTGACGACATGTGGGTCATCGAGGTCGATGGGACTGTCTACGGGACGGTTTCCTTCTATTATGAAGATGCGGGTCAGAACTGGCTCGAGGTCGGGATCATCCTCCATCAAGCCGATCGTTGGAATCGGGGCATTGGGACGCGGGCGCTCAAGCTGTGGGTCGGCCATCTGTTTCATACGTTGCCGACGGTCCGGGTCGGATTGACGACGTGGTCCGGCAATGAGCGGATGATGAAAGTGGCCACGAAGGTCGGCATGCAACTCGAAGGTCGGATTCGTCAGGTGCGCGTCGTCGACGACGTGCGTTACGACTCGATTCGCATGGGCATGTTGCGAGAAGAATGGATGACAGAAAGCGCTAAGTCTCGGTAGAGGCTTAGCGCTTTTCATATGTGGAACAGTTGGCGGTATTGGAGCGGGGTCATTTGTTTATATGTCTTGAACGTATTGATATAGGCCGTGCACGAGGCGAAACAATATTTCTCGCCGATGGCACAGATCGGTAAGTTCGTCCCGAGCAAATCGGCGATGGACGTATCGATGCGGCGGCGCCGGATTCGTTCCGGTACACTCTCGCCGACTTCCTGTTTGAACAGAGCCGACAAGTAATTGTTCGACAACCCGGTTTGCTGGGCGATCCACGGGAGTGACAACGTCGGTTCTTTCAAGTGGTCTTCAATCAAATGGATGGCCGTCGTGACGTTCGGATTGGTCGAGACGGAAGGGGAGAGAAACGCCATCATTTTCGTCAAATGGTCGACAATGACGGGAATGGCGTAGAGAAAATCGAGCGTCGTCGTCAGTTCATCGATTAAGGTGAGAAGTGCGCTCGTGTAATTGAGTGCGGTTTGGACGTTCGGATTATCTACCGGGATCAAGCGGATGACGTGATAGACGAGACCGCGGTAATAGAAACGGACACTCATATATTCATCCGCGACCGGGAGTTTCAGCAGGTCGAGCGTTAGCGTCTCGAGCAGTTGCTCGGCCCGAATCGGGTGGGCGCTGCGGAGCGCACTCACGATCTGTTGGTCGAGCGTATAAAAGTTATCCACATGCTGAAAATCATCGAACAAATTTTTGTCACGATGCAGGTGATTCAGAAATTGGCGCTTGATTTTGTTTTCCACCGGATGATTCACTTCTTTCGTCGTACAGTTCGGAACTGTTTATTTATCGCGTGGAACGTTCCGCTTGGTCGCTTGTTTCAACTCGGCGATTTCTCGTGCGAGCGTTTCTTCACGGGAACGAGTGGATGATTCGAGGTGGTGTTCGAGTTCCTTGCTTTTTTGTCGATACGTTTCAGCGATTTGTTTCGTCCGCTGTTGGTGTTGATTGAGCTGTTTGTTGTACGCATCGAGATCGATTGGCTTTTTTGTCATACATCATATGCCCCTTTCAAAAGACGGTCAAACAGACAGTCGTGGCGCAAGCGTGGCTTGTCCAGCAGTCTCATGGAGGAAACGGTTCCTGTCCTTAGCTTACGAAGGGGGAGAAGGCTTGCAAAGTTAGGTCAACACGAAAGGAGTGGTGAAAAAGATGAAAAATGTGACGGAATTGTGTCCGTGGCACATCTTATTTCTCACACCGCTCGATAGATTGGGTGGAAACAAAAAAATCCGCAGACGTGAAGTCTGCGGATCGTGGTTTATTTGACGGCTTGGTCTTTGATTGGGAACCAGCCGGCGCGTGTCGTGATGGCGTTCCAGAGCGGAGCCGGTACGGCGAGTTCGGCTTGCTTGTTCAAGTCGAGTTCGGTCTCGATCTCGTCTTCTCGGTCGTCTTTCACTTTCTCGAGCCAATCCGGGTCGATGATGAGTTCGCGGCCTAGCGCGGCGAGGTCGATGACGTTCAGTGCGTCTTCGACTTGACCTGGGCGCTGGAGCTGTCCGACTCCGATGAGCGGGATGGCACCGTTGATGCGTTTGGCGATGCGATCAATCGACCGCTCCGTCACGTTCTCGTTCCGCATTGAACCGATGTTGAAGTTCCAGAGCGAGGCGTGGAGGTAATCGAGGTTTTCTTCGAGCAACATATCGATCAATACGTCCGTATCGTCGAGCGTGATACCCGGCTTTTCGACTTCTTCCGGTGAGAAGCGGTAACCGATCAAGAAGTCGTCTGTGCCTTCGGCCGCACGTTTCACCGAGCGGATGACTTCACGCGGGAATGTGAGACGTGCGTTCACGTCGCCGCCGAAGCGGTCGTCGCGTCGGTTCGAGTGGGGTGAGAAGAACTGCTGAATCAAGTATGTGTTCGCCCCATGAATCTCGACGCCGTCAAAGCCGGCCTCGATGGCACGACGTGTCGCATCGCCGAACGCCTCGATGATGGCTTCGACTTCCTCGGTCTCGAGGGCACGTGGAGTGGCGGCCCCTTCACGGACCGGTGCGACGGCACTTGCGCTTACCGGTTGTTCGTTCGGTACGAGTTCCGGAGGAGACATGCGTCCCGCATGGAAGATTTGGAGAATCGCTTTCGCGCCTTCCGCTTTTAGACTTTCGGCGAGCTGGCGCAGCCCTGGAATGAACTTGTCGTCGTTCACACCGAAAGCGTTCGGGAACCCTTTGCCGTCCTCGGTCACGTAAGCACATGCCGTGATGGCGAGTCCGACGTTCTTGGCCCGCTTCCGGTAGTAGGCGAGTTCGTGCTCTGACACTTCACCCGTCGGTTCAGACGAATAGTGCGTCATCGGCGCGAGTACGAGCCGGTTGTGGAGCTCGACGCCGTTTTTAAATTGGAAAGGTTGTAACATGCGTTTCATAAAAACTCCTCCTTGTTGGTGATACCTTGAAGTCTAGTCGTCTCTTTTCGAAATTGCGAGCAGGACGCTTTCTGAGGGGCAGGTTGCACACTCGGTGAGCGGGTCGATGGTTGAAGACGTGAGAATAGGGTATAATACAGGAGAAAAGTTGATAACCGGTTGGAGACTACAGAGAGACCACGACATGGGGGGCGAAGCCTTGTTTTGTTGTGGTCTCTTTTCATATACATCTGACCGGATTCATTATAGGAGGGGACAAGATGGAAATCAGAAATTTCTCAGCAAAAGAACGTGCCAAACGATACGAACAATTGACGGGGGAACGCCATGATATTCTCGTCGTCGGCGGAGGCATCACTGGTGCCGGGATTGCGCTCGATGCCGCATCCCGTGGGATGAAGACGGCCGTACTCGAGATGCAAGACTTCGCGGCCGGAACGTCGAGCCGCTCGACGAAACTCGTCCACGGAGGTTTACGTTATTTGAAACAGTTCGAAGTCGCACTCGTCGCCGAAGTCGGTAAAGAGCGGGCAATCGTCTATGAGAACGGGCCACACGTCACGACACCGGAGCGCATGCTGTTGCCGATGCATAAGGGCGGCACGTTCGGACCACTTTCGACCGCGGTCGGCTTGATGGTGTACGACTTCTTGGCCGGCGTCAAACGCGCAGAGCGCCGCTTGATGTTGAAACCGGATGAAGTCATTCAAAAAGCACCGCTCGTCAAAAAAGACGGTCTTGTCGGTGGCGGATATTACGTCGAATATCGGACGGATGACGCTCGGATGACGATTGAAGTTGCGAAAGAGGCGGCCAATCACGGTGCCCTCTTAATGAACTACTCGAAAGTGACCGGTCTCATCTATGAGCAAGGCAAAGTCGTCGGCGTGCACGTCGAGGACCAAATCGACGGTAAGACGTATGAGGTCTATGCGAAGAAAGTCATCAATGCGACCGGACCTTGGGTCGACGTGCTCCGCGAGCAGGACGGCTCGAACAAAGGGAAGATGCTCCGCTTGACGAAAGGGATTCACCTCGTCATCGACCAATCGAAATTCCCGCTCAAGCAAGCGATTTACTTCGATACACCGGACGGACGGATGGTATTCGCGATTCCACGTGACGGCAAGGCGTACGTCGGGACGACGGACACGTTCTTCGATAAGGATAAGGCTCACCCACGTATGACGACCGAGGATCGCGACTATATTTTAGAGGCGATCCACTATATGTTCCCAGATGTCAATGTGACGGCAGACGACGTCGAGTCGAGCTGGGCCGGGATTCGTCCGCTCATCTATGAAGAAGGCAAAGACCCGTCTGAGATTTCACGTAAAGATGAGGTCTGGCAGTCAGAGAGCGGTTTGATTACGATTGCCGGCGGGAAGTTGACGGGTTACCGCAAGATGTCAGAGACAGTCGTCGATTTAGTGGCGAAACTGCTCAAACAAGAAGAAGGTATCGTCTTCCTCGCCTCGCGTACGAAGCATATGCCGATGTCGGGCGGCCATGTCGGCGGTTCGAAAGGGTTCGATGACTTCTTGACGAAGAAGAAGGCTGAACTGAAAAACCTTGGTCTCGATGACGTCAAAGCCGAGCAGCTCGTTCGTCTATACGGATCGAACATCGATCGTGTCATCGAGCGGATGGACTCGAACGCGTACGACCTTCCAGAGTACGTCTATGCACAACTCATGTACGGCATTGAAGAAGAGTCGGTCGTTCGGGCCATCGACTTCCTCGTACGCCGGACCGGGGCGATGTTCTTCGACATCGATTTCGTCCGCGACTATAAAGACGGCGTGCTCCGTTGCATGGCTGACGTCTTCAAATGGTCGGATGCTCGTCTCGCTGAAGAGCGGGCCGAAGTCGAGAAAGAGATTGATCTCGCCGTTGTCCCTGTGACGGTTGAATAATGAAATGAACCAAAAGGAACCTCGCCGCGGCGAGGTTCCTTTTCATATGCCCAGTTCTTCATAATACGCCATGATGCGTTCGTCGAGCGCCTCGACGACGTCTGGTTCACCGAACAAATAGAGATAAAGATACGTACCGTCCTCACGGTACACTTCTGTCTCGACCGTCAGCGTGGTCTTGCGTCCTCCTAAGAGGAATAAAAAAAGAATGTACCATAGATGATGTCTCATAGTTCGTTTCCCATTCATGTAGTCAGTTCAGTATAGCAATCGTTCCGACGTTTAGAAATGGGGACACGATGGTATTGAACAAGATGGAAACGAGGAGAGTGGGGGATATGCGATGAAACGAGGACTTACGATTAGTGGCATCGTCCTCATCTTGTTTCTCGGCTGGCAATTCGTCGACACGAATCGGCTCTTTGCCGACGTCTACTACGCGAAAGTACCGAGCGCGGAAGTGATTGACCGAGGAACAACATACACGTATGAGATGATCGGCTATGACGAAGATGGAAAGAAACGCCCGATTACGTTCCAGGACCCGACGCGCTTGGCTGAAGGTGATTTTTTGAAAGTATATGTCAAAGATGAGGGACGGGTGACCGCGTACGAACCGGTAGCCGAGTCGGAAGTGCCGGCCCAGCTGAAGGACGAACAGACCGATGAACCGGTAGCGATACCGTTGCCTTGATTTCAAAATAGTCGCGTCGCCAAATGAAATTGGATTTGGTATGGTTAGAGTATTGCAAAATATGGAGAGAAGGTAGATGGATGTCACGGATGTTGATCGCAGACGACCAAGACGGGATTCGGTTGATGTTGGCGCAGGTGTTCCAAAACCTCGGCATTGAGGTCGACACGGCGAATGACGGACTGAGTGCTTGGGAAATGCTTGAACAGAACGGATATGATTTAGTATTGCTCGATATGAACATGCCGCGCATGTTCGGCCACGAGGTGCTTCGAAACATGCGTCAACGAGACATTGATACCCCGGTCATGATCATGACCGCGTTCGGCGAGAAATCGACACTCGAAGAAGTGCAACGCCTGGGCATCACCGCGCAATTCGAAAAGCCGTTCGATATTTATGGCATGATTGAAAAAGTGAAAGAAGTCCTAAAAATCTAGTGATTCGTCACGAAGATGACATATGTAAACGCTTGCGCAGAGCCATTTCTATGCCCGAATAGCATAGGCACACGTTTCGACGTGTGTTATAATGGGAACGAATTGCACGGGAGCACTTTTCCCATAGTGCACAATAGCGAACAGACAGGAGGATGTCATTATGCCATTAGTATCAATGACAGAAATGCTTAACAAAGCATTCGAAGGCAAGTATGCAGTCGGCCAATTCAACATCAACAACCTCGAGTGGACGCAAGCGATTCTTCGCGCTGCGGAAGACGAGAAATCACCAGTTATCCTCGGTGTATCAGAAGGTGCAGCGAAGTACATGGGTGGCTTCACAACAGTTGTTAAAATGACTGAAGGTCTCATGCACGACTACAACATCACTGTTCCAGTTGCAATCCACCTCGACCACGGTTCATCTTTCGACAAGTGTAAAGCAGCGATCGACGCTGGTTTCACGTCTGTTATGATCGACGGTTCACACCACCCGATCGAAGAGAACATCGAAATGACGAAACAAGTCGTTGAATATGCACACGCTAAAGGCGCTTCAGTTGAAGCGGAAGTCGGCACAGTCGGCGGCGAAGAAGACGGCGTTGTCGGCGGCGTACAATACGCTGACCTCGACGAGTGTGTACGTGTCGTTAAAGAAGCGAAAGTTGACGCTCTTGCGGCAGCACTCGGTTCTGTACACGGAGAATACCAAGGCGAGCCAAAACTCGGCTTCAAAGAGATGGAAGAAATCGCAGAAGCGACTAAAACTCCACTCGTTCTTCACGGCGGTTCAGGTATTCCTGAGCACCAAATCAAAAAAGCAATCGAGCTCGGTCACAGCAAAATCAACGTTAACACAGAGTGCCAACAAGAATGGACTCGTGCCGTACGTGAGAAGCTCAACACGGACTCGAAAGTATATGACCCACGTAAAGTCATCGGCCCTGGTGTCGAAGCGATCTACAACGTCGTTACTGGAAAAATGCGTGAGTTCGGTTCAAGCAACCAAGCATAATCCTGTCACATCAGTCGGTTCTCCCTGTGAGAACCGGCTTTTTTTATTGAAACGTAAGCGGTTAGGGTACCGTATATAGATGAAAAGGGGGAGTTTGCATGAAGTATCAAGAACGTTCGACAGAATCATTTTGGCGCATTTTTTATATCGTCGGTCCCATCATTATAATTGGTATAACGTTGGCCTTTGCCGCGCTGCCGGTCATTCTCATCCTCATGAATCCGAAACCGTGGTTGATTCCGCTGTTGTCACTCACTGCACTCGGCGGTTACGGCGTGTATCGGTTCTTGCAACTGTTTCGCCAGCTGTTCTGGAAAGAGCGGCACCAATCGCACTATCAAGTGACCGCGACACATATTGAGGGGACGACGTATCGGCACGAGCTAGGTGAGTCAGTCGAGCAATCGTTCCCGCTCGATGCGATCAAGCAAGTCGTCTTCTTCCCGGCCATCGTCCGAAAGACAGAAGCGGCCATGCCGCATCCCTATAGACGACGGACGATTGAGTTGTGCCCGATGCTCGCCATCATGACCGAGGAGGATTCAATGGAAATCTTGTTCGACCAACGCGATCTCGCCGCGTTCGAACAGTGGATTCAGTATTTTATCGGAGATAGCGTGCCAGTTTTCTATACACCGAAACGGCTCTACTGGATCGGGGCGAACATCGCGACACGGCGGGAGCGGTTCGACATGCTCCGTCGACCCGAAGAAATCATCCCGTTCACGTATACAGGCAACCTCGTGACCGACGAAGAGACCGCGGTCGGACTTTGGATCGAGACGCATGGATCGGAGCGCTTGAAGAAAGGGCCGTATCAAGAGTTTGAGACAAAACAAAAAAACGTGAAACGATGGACGGCAGTGGGGACGCTTGTCGGCGTTGGTTTACTCATCGGATCGATGTTCGCCATCGCCGCATTGACGTAAAGGGTGTAGCAATTCCATGACAATTTCCTCATAATAAGAAGTGTAAGCGATCACAACACCATTCGAGGAGGAATTGTACATGCGTTTTTTCATTGATACGGCAAACGTGGAAGACATCAAGAAAGCTCATCAGATGGGCGTCATCGGGGGCGTGACGACGAATCCATCGCTCGTCGCCAAAGAAGGCGTCGATTTCCATACACGGCTACGCGAAATCTGTGAGATCGTCGGGGATCTCTCAGTCAGTGCGGAAGTTATTGCGCTCGACGCAGCGGGTATGGTGGAAGAAGGAAAGGAACTTGCGGCCATCGCGCCGAATATTACTGTCAAGGTACCGATGACGCCAGCAGGCATGGAAGCGGTCAATACGTTTTCACAGCTCGGTATCAAGACGAACGTGACACTCATCTTTAACGCCAACCAAGCCTTACTTGCGGCTCGGGCCGGCGCGTCATACGTATCGCCATTCATCGGTCGCCTCGACGATATCGGTCAAGATGGCCTCGACCTTGTCGAGACGATTGCCAATATCTTTGCTATTCATGGGATCGAGACGGAAATCATCGCGGCTTCCGTTCGCCATCCGGTTCACGCGACGAAAGCAGCCCTTCTTGGCGCTGACATCGCCACGGTACCATATAAAGTCATCGAACAGATGATGAAACATCCGCTCACTGACAAAGGGATCGAGCAATTCTTAGCGGATTGGAACAACGCTCAATCCAAATAAGTTTGTCGCAGAAAGGTTTGATCATCGTGGAAATTCTCCATATCGTAGGACAGCAAAAGCTTGAAGGAACAGTTGACATTAGCGGTGCCAAACAGAGCGCCTTGCCTTGTCTCGTCGCAGCACTGTTGACGGAAGAACCGGTGACGATTGAAAACGTCCCCGTGATCGAGGACGTCGAAGTGATGCTCAGTCTATTACAAGAACTCGGGGTCGCGATTGAACGGGACGGGGAGCGGATGACGCTTCATGCGAAAGACGCTGTCGCCATGCCGCTACTCGGCTCAGAAACGCGTAAAGTCCGAGCCGCTGTCTATTTGCTCGGGGTGTTTGCGGCTCGTTTTGGGAAAGGGGCCGTCGGGCTTCCCGGTGGATATGCGATTGGTCCACGACCGATCGATTTACATTTGAAAGCACTCGAACGTCTCGGGATTAAAGTCGAGAACGAATCGGGACTCTATCATGTGAACGCCGAAAAGTTGGAAGGGAATCGGATTTATCTCGACCTTCGCTCGTTCGGGGCGACGGTGAGCGCCATGCTCGCGGCCGTGCTCGCAGACGGGACGACCGTCATCGAAAACGCGGCCATCGACCCGGAAATTGTCGACGTCGCGACGATGCTCACTTCGATGGGGGCACATGTCATCGGGGCAGGGACTGACGAGATTCGCATTAAAGGGGTCGACAAATTACACGGCTGCACGCATACGCTCATTCCTGACCGCTTAGAGGCCGGGACATTTATGATTTTTGGTGCTGTGGCAGGGGAAGTGACGGTTCGAAACGTCATCCCGACCCACTTAGAAGGCGTCATCCAAAAGTTGATGGATTACGGGGCTGAAGTCGAAGTGGACGAAGAATCGATTACAGTACGGGCGAACGCCTTCCGTCCGATCGATATTCGCGTCTTCCACTATTCGGGATATCCGACCGACCTGCAACCGATCATGTCGGCCGCGCTCCTAAAGGCGAACGGAACGAGTGTCGTCACGGATAAACTGTACGCCCA
Source organism: Exiguobacterium sp. s16 (assembly GCF_018618115.1). Taxonomy (NCBI): domain Bacteria; kingdom Bacillati; phylum Bacillota; class Bacilli; order Caryophanales; genus Exiguobacterium; species Exiguobacterium sp. s16. The sequence continues at coordinate 238,894 of NZ_JACSLM010000003.1, forward strand.
ACGCTTCCGCCATATCGCGGAAATGCGACGGATGAACGCACAGATCACGCTCGAGGACGCTTCGGCCGTCATCCGTGGTGGGTCGACGCTCGCCAATGCGGAGATGGAATGTGCGGACGCGAGGAGCGGGGCGGCACTCGTCTTGGCAGGACTTCAGGCGAGTGGCGAATCCACGGTGATCCATGCGGAAAAATTGAACGATTCTTATGTCGATTTCGTCGGCAAACTAAAACAACTCGGCGCCCTCGCCTGGGTCGATGAGGTGTCCGAGTAACAAAGGGGAGAATTCGGGTGGAACGTAGTTTATCAATGGAATTGGTCCGAGTCACAGAAGCGGCAGCGCTATCTTCGGCTCGCTGGATGGGTAAAGGCTTGAAAGAAGAAGCGGACGACGCGGCGACGACCGCGATGCGTGAAGTGTTCGATACGATCCCGATGAAAGGGGTCGTCGTCATCGGTGAAGGTGAGATGGATGAGGCGCCGATGCTCTATATCGGTGAGAAAGTCGGGAATGGATACGGCTCACGTCTCGACGTCGCCGTCGACCCGCTCGAAGGGACGAGCATCGTCGCGACCGGAACGTGGGGAGCGCTCGCCGTCCTCGCTGTCGCCGATGCCGGTGATTTGCTCCACGCGCCGGACATGTACATGGACAAGATTGCCGTAGGTCCGGAAGCGGCTGGATTGATTAGTCTCGATAATTCGATTGAAGAGAATATCGCCATCGTCGCCAAGGCGAAGAACAAGAACGTCGAAGACGTCGTCGTGACGATCTTACATCGTGACCGTCACGAAGAGATGATTCAACGCGTCCGGGCGACGGGTGCTCGCATCAAGTTGATTCCAGACGGTGACGTGGCCGCGGCCATCAACACGGCGTTCCCGAAAACGGGGGTCGATTTGTTGCTCGGTTCGGGCGGAGCGCCGGAAGGCGTCATCGCGGCCGTCGCGATGAAGTGCCTCGGCGGTGATTTCCAAGGCCGTCTGCTTCCTGAAGACGAAGCCCAAGAGAAGCGTTGCCAAGACATGGGCATCGCCGACACGGGCCGGATTTTGCTTCTAGACGACCTCGTCAAAGGTGAAGACTGCATCTTCGCGGCGACGGGCGTGACGGACGGGGAGTTGCTCCGCGGCGTACAGTTCACCGGACAGGGCGGTCAGACGCACTCGGTCGTCATGCGTGCCAAGTCAGGGACGGTCCGCTTCGTCGAAGGCATCCACTCCTTGAAGAAAAAACCGAAAATGGTCATGAAACCTTAATTCTCTCGAGTCGCGGACGTGATGTCCGCGGCTTTTTTGATGTGTTCCTACATATTTATAATGCACGCAGAACGGGAAAGGAAGGGCAGGAGGTGTGTGAGGATGATTGAAGTGGAGTCACTCGTCAAGACGTACGGAGATGTCCCTGCCGTCGATGGCATCTCGTTCTCGGTCCAGGAAGGGGAAATCTTCGCATTTTTAGGACCGAACGGGGCCGGGAAGTCGACGACCGTGCAAATGTTGACGACACTCGTCCGTCCGACCGAGGGTAAGGCGCGGGTGAACGGATTCGATGTCGTCAAACAAGAGAAAGACGTTCGCCTATCGATTGGGGTCGCCCTACAAGAGACCGGGATCGACAAAGTATTGACCGGGCGGGAACTGCTCGTCTTGCAAGGCCGGTTGTTCAAGATGACGAAACAAGAGGCGGAGACGCGCGCCGAGGAACTGCTCCGTGTCGTCTCGCTCACCGAGGCGGCCGACCGCCGAAGCGGCACGTATTCAGGCGGGATGCGGCGCCGTCTCGATTTGGCGCTCACGCTCGTCCATCGCCCGACTGTCTTGTTTTTAGATGAACCGACGACGGGTCTCGATCCGGCGAGCCGCATCGAGATTTGGAACGAGGTGCGACGGCTCAACGAGGAGTTCGGCACAACGATTTTTTTGACGACCCAGTACTTAGAAGAAGCGGATGAACTGGCCGACCGGATTGCCATCATCCATCATGGGAAAATCGTCAGTGAAGGGACGGCTGAAGCGTTGAAACGACTCGTCGGCGGCGAGACGATTGCGATGACGTTTCACAGCGATCAAGAGGCGGCCGCAGCCGCTGCGCTGTTCGGTCATGCGGCGACCGGGCAACACGTGGCGTTCGAGCTTGTCGATCATACGCTGATGGAAGTCGTGCGTCAGCTCGATGAGCGTTCGCTTCAACCGGAAAGTTTGACCGTGAAGCAACCGTCGCTCGACGACGTCTTTTTGAAAGTGACCGGCGAGTCATACGAAGGAGGTGTGCCCGATGTGGACTGAGACATGGCTCTTCACGAAACGGAGTCTCGTCACGACGATTCGAAATCCGTTCTCATTCATCCCGAACTTGATCATCTCTGTCTTCTTCTTACTGGTTTACACGAGCGGATTGTCGAGCGTCGCTTCGCTTCCTCAGTTTGATGGGAGCGCCTATTTGAACTTCATCTTGCCCGTCTCCATCGTCTCAGGGGCGGTCGGTGGGGCCGGTGGGACGGGACAAGCGCTCGTCCGTGATATCGAGAGCGGGTACTTCGCCCGGTTGCTCCTCACGCCAGCGACGCGGACGGCGATCGTGCTCGGCCCGATGATCGCCGGCATGTTGCAACTGCTCGTTCAGACACTCCTCATTTTCGGCGTCGCGTTCTTGCTTGGTTTGTCGATTCCGGTCGGTCTGCCTGGCTTCTTGTTCACGGTGTTGCTCGCCATCGGGTTCGGCCTCGGTTTCGCTGGGTATTCGGTCGGTGTCGCGCTGAAAACACGGAACGCTCAGGCCGCCCAGGCCGGTACGCTCTTATTCTTCCCGCTCATCTTCTTATCGACGACGTTCGTCCCGAAAGAGTTGATTGAGGCCGAGTGGCTGAAAGTAGCGGCGACGTTCAATCCGACGACGTATATTTTTGAAGGGATGCGTGCCGTCTTGACGCAACCGACAATCGATTGGAGCGCGTTATCGGCTGGACTCGCCGTCGCCGGAGCGATGAGCATCATCATGGTCGTGTTCGCGGCGACGAACGCGCGCGGCGCCTTAAAACAAAAATGACGAGCAGGATTTAACCCCGCTCGTCCTGGTCGATCATAAACGTGACAATCAAAAAGAGAATGAAACTGATCAATGAGACCGTGCCCCCGATAATGAAATAGACGAGGGTGACGGTCTCATTCCATTGGAACGGGTTCATCGTATAGAGCCACATCCCGCTCGTCAATCCAATCGATCCGAGCACGGCCGTCCATCCGTGAATCGTCACGAGCAGTTGGTTTCGGACCGAATAGACACGATAGAACACGCCCCAAGCGAAGACCGATAACCAACCGGCGAGCAAGAGATGGGCGTGAATCGGGCGGAAGGCGTAACTGCCGGATCCGGACATATGAGACCCGAGCGCCGTCCCGATGACGCCGAACAGAGCGGCGAGGCGAATCAAACGAAGACTCCAAATCTTTTCCATGGCGTAGAACAACTCCTTCAAGGTGATGGCTCCATCGTAGCGAATCAAGATGAACGGAAGATGAACAGGGATTGAATCGATGTGCTTCGTGGAACAGCAGTAGAGAAGGAGGGAGACGATGGACCAACTGCGAACGATGCTGCAAATCATACTGACCGGGGTGGGAGCCTATTTGGCGATCATCCTCATCTTGCGCGTCTCCGGCAAGCGGACACTCGCCAAAATGAACGCCTTCGATTTTATCGTCACCGTGGCGCTCGGATCAATTTTGGCGACGACACTCACGAGTCGCCAGACACCGCTGCTGAACGGACTGACCGCGTTTGCGACGCTCGTGTTCATGCAATACGTCATGGCCAAATTGGCGACCCGCTCGAAACGTGTGAATCAACTGATCAAGTCGACGCCGGCACTGCTTTACTATGACGGGACATATTTAGAGGAAACGATGCGCCGGGAACGGGTGCTCGAGATTGAAGTGTTGCAGGCGATTCGATCGAGCGGGACGGATTTTGATCAAGTCGAGGCTGTCGTCTTGGAGACGGATGGGACATTCTCGGTGTTGACGAGCACGGATACGGTGTTACGAAACGTCCAGACGAAAAAAACGACTCGGTTCCGATGAACCGAGTCGTTTGATCGTTTAAATTAGAGGTACGTGCCTGCACCGACATAACGTGGTGCCCAGTAACCTGATGTGAAGCTCGCGTATTTAACGCCGCCTGTCTCAGAGTTAATCATTTGTGTTTTGCTGAGTGCCATTCCAACGTGTTGGATCGTGCGGCCGTTGTGTGAGAAGAACACGAGGTCGCCGGCTTGAATCGCTGACTTCGAAACTTTTTTCGAGTTTGCGTATTGCGAACGTGAATCACGTGGAATCGATTTGTTGATGGCTTTCTTGTAAACGTGACCTGTGTAACCTGAGCAGTCAAATCCTGAAGTTGTCGTTCCGCCGTAACGGTAAGGTGTACCAAGGTACTTCTTCGACTCAGCGACAAGTTTCGTACGAGCGCTTGATGTAGAAGACGTTGTGACTTTCTTCGCAGTCGCTGTTTTCGTGTTTGGCTTCAAGTACGTATATGTCGATGAAGCTGAGATATAACGGTGAGACCCTTTATAGTTGATTTTGTAGAACGAACCAACTTTACCGAGGTATGTATAGCGTTGGCCTTTGTTCATCGTTGTCGTGACTTTCGATTTGAGCGACGGTGCTGTGCGGATGTTCAAGCCGTTAACTTTCGAGTAAGCGAATGTTCCGGTAGCGGCTTCTGCTTGTTCACCTGTTGTGAAAGCAAGACCCGAGAAAGCGAGAGTGGCAGCGACAATGATAGATGCGAAACGCTTTAACATAATATATTTCCCTCCGTTTTTTAAAATAAAACCCTAAGTGGCTGTATATGATCGATGTGTATAAACAAGATTAGAGCACAAGTTGCGTATGTTACCCGGTTTCCTGTGCAAATAAACTATATCATGCGCAAGACCGATGGCATTTTTCAATCGCGAGACAAAAACGGTTTTCTTGTAACATATTTGAAACAATATGCGAGAATAGAGACTTGTTTGTTACATAGAAAGGAAAAAGACTGTTATGTTTTCAACAACAGGGGAATAGACTGTCATGAAGCCGTTTTTCAAACAGTGACGGCTCGACAAAATTGTGATTAGATGAATGAGGATTGAACGTTTATTTTTGAAATATAGAATCATGAAAGACAGGTGACTTGAATGAGTCAAGCGACAGAACCGGCTAAAAATTACACGCTTCGGGAACTCGAGACGAAGACGTTGAAAGAATTATATGAAATCGCGAAAGAAGTGAACGTGCCCCAATATCGAGAGGCACGCAAGCGCGAGCTCATGTTTCGGATTTTAAAATCACAGGCTGAATCGAAAGATCTTTATTTCCTCGAAGGCATCCTTGAGATCATCCCGCCAAACCCGCAGTCCCAAAACGACGGAGGCTTCGGTTTCCTCCGACCGATCAACTACTCTCAATCGTCTGAAGACATCTACATCGCCGCCTCGCAAATCCGGCGCTTTAATCTTCGCAACGGGGACCTCGTGACGGGGAAAGTCCGGAAACCGAAAGAGAACGAACGGTTCCAAGGGCTGCTCAGTGTCGAAGCGGTCAACGGTGAGACGACCGACTCGACTCGGAATCGGGATTACTTCCCGGCGCTCACGCCGATTTACCCGGAACAGCAGATGGTGCTCGAGACAGAGCCGAATCACTTGTCGGTCCGCGTCATGGACATGATCGCGCCTGTCGGATTTGGACAGCGTGGGTTGATTGTCGCCCCGCCGAAAGCCGGGAAGACATCGCTTTTAAAAGAGATTGCCAACTCGATCACGACGAACCATCCGAACGTCGAGTTGATCATTCTCTTGATTGACGAGCGGCCAGAAGAAGTGACGGACATCCAGCGTTCGGTGCCGGGCGCAGATGTCGCCTACTCGACGTTTGATGAGACACCGGAGAACCACGCCCGGATTTCAGAGCTCGTCTTAGAGCGGGCGATGCGTCTCGTGGAACACAAGAAGGATGTCGTCATTCTGCTCGACTCGATCACGCGTCTGACACGAGCGTATAACTTGTCTGTCCCACCGAGCGGACGGACGCTCTCCGGCGGAATCGACCCGGCCGCGTTCCATAAACCGAAGAAGTTCTTCGGGGCGGCCCGTAACATCGAGGACGGCGGCAGTTTGACTATCCTCGGTACGGCGCTCGTTGACACAGGGTCACGCATGGACGACGTCATCTATGAAGAGTTCAAAGGGACGGGCAACATGGAGCTCCATCTCGACCGGAAGCTCGCGGAACGCCGAATCTTCCCGGCCATCGACATCCGTCGTTCGGGAACGCGCAAGGAAGAATTACTGCTCGGCAAAGGCGAGCTCGACTCGCTTTGGACGATTCGACGGACGATGAACGAGTCACCAGATTTCGTCGATCAGTTCTTGCGGCGGGTCCGCGAAACGAAAACGAACCTCGACTTTTTTGCGGCGCTCGAGGCCGATAAGAAAAAGAGTCGACGCCCGGTGAAAAAAACGAAAACAGACTTGTAAATCCGTGAGCCGGGTGCTATTATATTCTAGTGAACTTTCTCTAGGTTGAAAGAATACTTAGGGCCGAAGGAGTTGAAAAGCAATGAAACAAGGAATCCACCCAGAATACCGTAAAGTCGTATTCATGGACTCGACGACTGAGTTCAAATTCATCTCTGGTTCGACTCGTTACTCTAACGAGACAATCACGATGGAAGATGGTAACGAATACCCACTCATCCGTGTCGATGTATCTTCTGACTCGCACCCGTTCTACACAGGTCGCCAGAAATTCGCATCTGCAGACGGTCGTATCGAGCGCTTCAACAAGAAGTACCAACGTTAATCGTCAACTTGTATGCACACCGCCTAGGGATTGCCCTTGGCGGTTTTTTGTTGTCTTCTGATGGGTAAAGAGACGAAAGACTGACGTGAGGGGGCTTTTATGGAATTCATACTGATTAGTATCAGTTTATTGATTGGCGTCGGTATTCTGTCACAATGGTTGGCCTGGCGCTATCAAATCCCGGCCATCATCGTCATGACGGTCGCCGGTGTACTGGCCGGGCCGATGCTCGGATTGTTCGACCCGCGAGAACTGCTCGGTGAACTGTATAGCCCGATCATTTCTTTTGCCGTCGCTATCATCTTGTTTGAAGGGAGCCTCGGCCTCCATTTCAGTGAAATCAATCAATTTCGCCGTTCCATCGTCCGCATCGTGACGATCGGGGTGACGCTATCGTTCGTCGGGGCCTCACTGTTGATTCAATACGTCGGAGGTCTCCATTGGGTCGTCGCTTGGACGATGGGCGCACTTTTCGTCGTCACCGGTCCGACGGTCGTCATCCCGTTATTGCGCCAAGCGCATTTAAAGGATCGGGTCGGTGCCATTTTGAAATGGGAAGGGATCATCGTTGACCCGGTCGGCGCCCTCCTCGGTCTGTTCGTCATCCGCATCGGTTATATCGTCTATGAAGGAATGGACTTGTGGATGCAACTATTGTTCGCGGGCGCTTGTCTCGTCGGGATCGGTCTCGGTTACTTGTTCGGGCACGTGTTGATGGGCTGGTTTGTCGGTGAGAAAATCCCTCGCTATCTCCGGGCCTCGGTCACGTTGACGGCCGTCTTGATCTTGTTCTCATTGAGTGAATTCATGATGCACGAAGTCGGTCTGCTCGCCGTGACGGCGATGGGAATGACGATGGCGAACACGAAACATCGGGATGAGGAGATCATCGAGGAGTTGCAATCATTTAAAGAGGACATCTCGATCTTGCTCATCTCGTCGGTGTTCATCCTGTTGACGGCGTCGTTATCACGCGATGAACTGCTCAACATCTTCCAATGGCCGCTTCTTTTGACGATTGCCGGCATTTTGTTTCTCGTTCGTCCGCTCGCGATTTATGGATCGACGATCGGCGTCGGGCTTCCGCTCAGCGAACGTGGTTTCATCGGATGGATTGCACCTCGTGGAATCGTCGCCATGACAGTCGCCGGTTTCTTCGCAGAAGAAGTGGCGCATCTCGGGATTGACGACGCGTCGCAAATGCTACCGCTCACGATCGGACTGGTCTTTATTTCTGTGACACTACACGGGCTGACGATTCGACCGCTCGCCCGAAAATTGCATTTAATCGATAATAAAAAAGAAGAAGCGGCAGACGAATGAAGCGAAATCGGGACGGGAGCATGCCGTTCCGATTTTTGTCAGAAGTCAACCCTTTTCCTGTGACCGAAAGATGGTTATAATCGGAAAGCGATTAACGAAGGAGAGGGCGAAGTAGAATGATGCATGTGACGAACCGTTACGGTTGGATAGAAGTGATTTGTGGGAGTATGTTTTCTGGGAAATCGGAGGAACTGATCCGCCGTGTCCGTCGGGCGCATTACGGGAAAATCCCTGTCCAAGTGTTCAAACCGGCGATTGACGACCGTTACCATGAGGAAAACGTCGTTTCCCACAGCGGCAATTCGGTCGTGGCCGTACCGATTCAATCGAGTCAAGATTTGTACGATGCGGTGCGCGAAGAGACGCAAGTCATCGCCATCGACGAGGTTCAGTTCTTCGACGAAGGGATCGTCGATGTGATTGAGCAATTGGCGTCAGAAGACAAACGTGTCATCTGCGCTGGACTCGACATGGACTTCCGAGGCGAGCCGTTCACAATGATGCCGGAACTGTTGTCACGTGCCGAATTCGTCACGAAACTGCAGGCGATTTGTCTGTCATGCGGGGCGCCGGCTTCCCGGACGCAACGATTGATTGACGGGGAACCGGCCCGTTTCGAGGATCCGGTCATCTTGGTCGGTGCCTCGGAGTCGTATGAGCCGCGTTGCCGCCATTGTCATGACGTCCCGAATAAACCACGCCCAGTCCGCCATACAGTGGCCGACTGACGTCCACGGACCGCCCTCGGCGGTTCGTTTTTTGCTATAATGAAGACAGTTCGATTTGACGGAGAAAGGACGGATCATCATGTTTGACCGTTTGAGCGTATTAGAAGAACGCTATATGCAATTAAATGAGATGCTCGCTGACCCTGAAGTGCTCAGCGATGCGAATAAATTACGACAATATTCAAAAGAACAGTCTCAACTCGAGGAGACGGTACAGGCATATCGCCACTATAAAGAAACGAGCACGGCGTATAAAGAAGCGAAACTCATGCTTGAAGACCGCACACTCGATGCCGACATGCGAGAGCTCGCCAAAGAAGAGATGGCACTCCTCGAGCCGGAAGTGAAGGCGCTCGAAGCGAAACTTCGCGTCTTGCTGTTGCCGAAAGACCCGAACGACGACAAGAACGTCATCGTCGAGATTCGCGGAGCGGCCGGTGGGGACGAAGCGGCACTGTTCGCAGTCGACCTGTACAAGATGTACACGCGTTTCGCCGAGCGGCAGAACTGGAAGACCGAATTGATCGACGCCAACTATACAGAACTCGGCGGCTTCAAAGAAGTGACGTTCCTAATCAACGGGACCGGCGCCTACTCGAAATTGAAGTTCGAGAATGGGGCGCATCGGGTTCAACGCGTCCCATCGACCGAGTCGGGTGGACGCATCCATACATCGACGGCGACCGTCGCGGTATTGCCGGAAGCCGAGGACGTCGAAGTGCATATCGATATGAAAGACGTCCGTGTCGACACGTTCACATCGTCAGGACCAGGGGGCCAGTCGGTCAACACGACCCAATCGGCCGTGCGGTTGACGCACATTCCCTCGGGACTCGTCGTCTCATGTCAGGATGAAAAATCGCAACATAAGAATAAAGACAAGGCACTCAAAGTGCTCCGGGCTCGGCTCTATGACAAGATGCAGAGCGAACATCTCGAAGAACTGTCAGCGCAGCGCAAGTCTGCCGTCGGGACAGGGGACCGCTCGGAGCGGATTCGGACGTATAACTTCCCACAGAGCCGCGTGACCGATCACCGCATCGGACTCACGCTTCAAAAGCTCGACCGCGTCCTCGCTGGGGAACTCGAGGATATCATCGACGCCCTCGTCATGGACGAGCAGGCCCGTCTCATGGAGGACGTGGATTGATGCGAATCGCTGCGAGATTGAAGCAAGCGGAGCGGGAACTTCTTGACGCGGGGCGCGATGCCTCGACCGCGGAGTGGTGGCTCATGCACGTCCTTGACGTCGACCGGACGGGACTGCTCATCCGTTTATCCGACGAATTGACAGATGATGAGGAATCTGAATTCCGAACAGGATTCGAGCGCCTGCTCGCAGGCGAGCCGGTCCAGCATTTGATTGGTCACGCCCCGTTTTACGGGCGGATGTTCGAGGTCAATCGGGACGTCTTGATTCCGCGTCCGGAAACGGAAGAGTTGATTGAATGGGTCGTTGAGCACGTGACCGACGTGGCCGATGATGACATCGTCGATATCGGGACCGGCAGCGGGGCAATCGCCGTCACGCTCAGTCTCGAACTCGGTGTCCGCGTCCAGACGGTCGATATTTCCCGGGAAGCGATTGCTGTCGCCAAGCGGAACGCAATAGCGCTCGGGGCGGACGTGTCCTTCCATGAAGGAGATTGCCTCGCCCCGATTGCCGACGACTCGATTCGTGTGCTCGTCTCGAATCCGCCCTATATCGAGGCCGACGAACTGCTCGATGAGACGGTCGCAGGCTATGAGCCGCACCTCGCCTTGTTCGGAGGAGCGGATGGGCTCGACTTTTATCGAACGATCATCGCCGACTCGATGCGCGTCTTGTGTGCCGATTGGCAATTGATTGCATTTGAAATCGGGTATAATCAAGGACAAGTTGTGAAATCGTACCTGTCCGAACGTTATCCTGAAGCAGAAACGGGTATTTTAAAAGATATAAACGGCAAAGACCGAATCGTCTACGCCGTGAGGGAAGGGATTGCGCATGGAAACGAAATGGATCAAGCCGACAGAAGTTGAGGAAGGGGTACGTCTCTTGCAGGCTGGCGAGGTAATCGCCATGCCGACGGAGACCGTCTACGGACTCGCCGGAGACGCGACGAACGACGTCGCCATCAAAAAGATTTTCGAGGCGAAAGGAAGACCGTCGGACAACCCGCTCATCGTCCACGTGGCCTCGGTCGAACAGGCCGAGCATTTCGCGCAAACCATCCCGCCAGTCGCCAGACGCTTGATGGAAGCGTTTTGGCCTGGTGCCTTGACCATCATCTTACCGTCGAACGGCCGAGCGTCTTCGTTCGTGACGGCTGGTCTTGATTCGATCGGACTCAGAATGCCGAATCATCCGGCCGCGCTGGAATTGATTCGTACGTCCGGTCTTGGACTGGCGGCACCGAGCGCGAACCGTTCTGGACGTCCATCACCGACGTCAGCCCGGCACGTGGCAGATGATTTGACTGGCCGGATCGCGGGTATTATGGATGGGGGACCGACAGGCATCGGTGTCGAATCGACCGTGATCGACTGCACGACGAAGCCGGCGACGATTTTACGTCCGGGCGGCGTGACGAAAGAAGCGATTGAGGCGGTCATCGGCCCGGTCATTCTCGATGCCAACTTGAGCGATGAAGCAGCTGCGCCACGATCACCAGGAATGAAGTACACCCATTACGCCCCGAGCGCCCCTCTTTATTTAGTCGAAGGAGGACGCGATGACCTCGTCCGTGTCATCACGACACGACAGGCGACGGGCAAGCGAGTTGGCGCACTCGTATTCGATGAAGCGACGACCCCGGCGGACGTCACGCTCTCCCTCGGTATTTCGATGGAGACAGCGGCCCAGCGTTTGTATGAGGCGTTGCGAAAGTTTGATGAGACGGATGTAGAAGAGATTTACGTGAATCGGATTGAACCGACGGGAGTCGCTCTTGCCGTATATAACCGCCTCTACAAGGCGGCAGGCGGTAAAGTCATCCGTCCACAGGAAGAGGCTTAAGGACATAGAGGAGGATCACGCGATGTCAATGAAACGCGTATTATTCATATGTAGTGGGAACACATGCCGAAGCCCGATGGCGATGGCCCTGCTCCGCTCGAAAGTGACGGGGGACGAGTTCGATATTCGTTCGGCCGGGCTGCGGACGATGCAAGGGTTCGACGCCTCAGAAAATGCACTCCAAGTGTTGCGTGAACGAGGAATTGAGCTCGATCACGTGACCCAGACATTCGACGACGTCCTCGGACGTTGGGCGGACGTCATCTTGACGATGACACGGGCGCATCGTGAACAGATTCGGGACACGTACCCGGATTTGGCCGACCGCACGTTCACGTTATACGAGTTCGTCACCGGACTCGAGCGCGACATCAATGACCCGTTCGGAGGGTCGATGAACGTCTACCGCCAAGTCCGAAACGAACTCGAACCACTCGTGAATCGACTTGTGCTAAAATTGACGAATGACGGGTCAAAGGTGACAAAACCACCGAGACGCCTACCAAAGAAGACGGGGGAATGAACGAATGAAAATCGCAATTGGCGCCGATCATGGCGGATTTAACTTGAAAAAAGACATCATCGGACTATTGGAAGAGCTTGGTCACGAGTATAAGGACTTCGGGACACACTCGGCCGAGTCAATCGATTATCCAGACGTGGCGATTCCGGTCGCTGAAGCCGTCGCGGCTGGTGAGTTCGACCGTGGCATCTTGATTTGCGGGACAGGGATCGGCATCGGAATTGCCGCCAACAAAGTGAAAGGCATCCGGGCGGCACTCGTCCATGACTCGTTCAGCGCGAAAGCGACACGTCAACACAACGACTCGAACATCATGACGATGGGCGAACGCGTCATCGGACCGGGTCTTGCACTCGATTTAGTGGCGACATGGCTCGATACAGATTTCGAGGGCGGACGCCACTCGAACCGTGTCGATAAGATGAGCGCTTACGAAACGAAGTGACGACGATGAAGGCGGAGCTTTTGAACTTATTGACGGAGTTGCACGAACGGTTTCCGTTAGATGAGGACAAGATTCTCGTCATCGGTTGTTCGACGAGCGAGGTCGTCGGTAAGACGATTGGGAAAGCGGGCTCGATTGATGTGGCGTCGGACTTCATCGAAGCGTTTCTGACGTTTCGCGACAAGACCGGCGTCCATCTCGCCTTTCAAGGCTGTGAACATATTAATCGGGCGCTCACGGTCGAACGACGGACGCAGAAACAGTTCGGTTTGACAGAAGTGACGGTCGTCCCTGTGCGTGCAGCGGGCGGGGCGATGGCGGAGAAAGCGTACGAAAGCTTCGATACGCCTTGCGTCGTCGAATCGATTCAAGCGGATGCAGGGATCGATATCGGGTCGACGCTGATCGGTATGCATTTGAAACCGGTCGCGATCCCGGTCCGTTTATCAGCGAAGCAGCTCGGTGAGGCGTATGTCACGTTCGCCGTCACGCGGCCGAAACTGATTGGCGGCCCCCGGGCCCACTATCCAGCGAAATAAACGAAAGCCGGTCGCGAGGACCGGCTTTTTTTGTATGTTATAACTCTTCACTGAACAAGTAAGAAAGGACCATCGGGAACCGTTCACGCCAAGCGAGCTCGTTATGCACGCCTTCCTCGATGACCTCGAAACGGATATGGTCGACTTTGTCGTGGAGGAGCGCATAGACGCGTTCGCTCGACTCGAGATACATTTCGTTCGTCGGACCGTCCGCTGACGGTTGTTCGACTTCTTTCCGACCGACGTCCATATATAGACGTTCGACACCGCTCAAATCGCTCGACTCGATTAACTGTTCAAGCTCGGTCTGGTTGAACCAGAACGCCGATGATAGCGAGGCGACGCGTTTGAAGATGTCGGGATAGACACATGCGGCGTAAATCGAGATCAAGCCGCCCATCGAACTGCCCATCATCGCCGTCTCGTCCGGATTCGTCCGATAGTTCGCATCAATCATCGGTTTTAACTCTTGGGCGATGTATTCGATGTAGGCCGACCCTTGGCCGCCGAGCGTCACATCTTGACCGAGCAGGCTCTCACCGATGTATGGGTTTTCCCACGGTCCGTATTCGTCGAGTCGCATCTCGCCGGGGGCACTGTCGATGCCGACGATAATCAAGTCGCGTTTCGAGGCGTCCACATACTCGCCGGCGCGCCAACTCATCTTATAGCTCGCGTCCTCGTCGGCGAACACGTTCTGGCCGTCATGCATATAGAGCACGGGATAACGTTTGTCCGTCGTGTCGTAATCCGCAGGTGTATAAATCCGAACCGTCCGCTCGCGTTCAAACGGGGTAATCGTGATTTGTTTTGTCTCAATCATAAACATCCTCCTCTGATCGTCTTCTTCATTATGATACCCGACTTGCCCGTGGATTAGACGATACCCAAAAAAAGAAGCATATGTTACGATGGGGGTGTTGATTTTTAGACATTCAGAGGGGGTTTCAACATGGTAAACACGACGAAGTTGAAAGTACAGGATGCGGAATTGTTTGAAGCGATGCAACACGAGCTCGGTCGCCAACGCGAGAACATCGAACTCATTGCCTCGGAGAATTTTGTCTCAGAAGCAGTCATGGAAGCGCAAGGTGGCGTGCTCACGAACAAGTACGCGGAAGGTTATCCAGGCCGTCGCTACTACGGTGGTTGTGAGTTCGTCGACGTAGCCGAGAACTTGGCCCGCGACCGTGCGAAAGAGCTGTTCGGTGCAGAACATGCCAACGTGCAGCCGCATTCGGGTGCCCAAGCGAACATGGCCGTCTACTTTACAGTACTTGAAGCCGGTGACACGGTGCTCGGCATGAACTTGTCGCACGGTGGCCATTTGACGCACGGAAGTCCGGTCAACTTCTCGGGCGTTCAATACAATTTCGTCGAATACGGTGTGGACAAAGAGACAGAACACATCGATTATGACGTTGTCGCAGCCCTCGCGAAAGAACATAAACCAAAACTCATCGTCGCTGGTGCCTCGGCGTACCCGCGGACAATCGACTTCGCCAAGTTCCGTGAGATCGCCGATAGCGTCGATGCTTACCTCATGGTCGACATGGCGCACATCGCCGGTCTCGTCGCGGCCGGGCTTCATCCGAACCCGGTCGAGCACGCGCACTTCGTGACGACGACGACGCACAAGACGCTCCGCGGTCCACGCGGCGGCATGATCCTCTGTAAAGAGGAGTTCGCCAAGGCGATTGACAAGTCGATCTTCCCAGGGATTCAAGGTGGTCCGCTCATGCACGTCATCGCTGCGAAGGCAGTGGCGTTCGGAGAAGCGCTTCAACCTGAGTTCAAAGATTATCAGGCACAAGTCATCAAGAACGCACAAGTGCTCGCGCAAGGATTAGAAGAAGAGGGACTCCGCATCGTATCGGGCGGCACGGATAACCACCTTCTCCTCGTCGACCTCCGTGGCATCGATATCACCGGGAAAGCGGCCGAGCATGCGCTCGACGCAGCCGGCATCACGGTCAACAAGAACACGATCCCATTCGATCCGGCATCACCGTTCGTGACGAGCGGGATTCGTCTCGGGACGGCCGCGATGACGACGCGCGGATTGAAAGAAGACGATATGCGTGAAGTCGCTCGCTTGATTGGACGCGTCTTGACGAACCATGAAGATGAGGCGGTGCTCACCGAAGCGCACGAAGCCGTGCGCGCGTTGACGTCGAAGTTCCCGCTCTATCCTGAACGAGGCTGACGAATGGACGTACGGACACTCGCAGATCGGGAACTCGCGGAACTGCCGCTCATCGATATGACCGAATGGCTCGTCCGAAAAGGCGAGCACGACCCGACGTTTCGCCTCGTCGCGAACGAGTTCGAGGTCGTGACGACGCTGCTCGATCATGGCTATTATATCGAGGCAAGTGAACGGATCGTACCGCTTCTCGGGATGAAAGTGCCGGCGGCGTTTCATCGGCTTGGGCTCGCGCTCGAAGTGAAGGCGAACGGAAAGAAGGCGGCCAAGCGCCGCTTTCGTTCGTTCTCGCCGGCCGTCATCGGTCATGCGGACTTGTCAGATTGGAAGAATGCGTTCAAGTGGGACAAGACATGGCTCGGCCTGCCGCTTGTCGTCGGGCTCGGGCTGGTCGCGCTCGCCTTTTGGCCGGACCCGGCGCCACCCCCAGTGACGCCGTCCGCTTCCGACGAGCGGGTCGTGACGGTGACGGAAGAGGAGGCACTCGCGAAACGGTTAGAAGAACTCGAGAAAGAAGTCGCCCGGCTTGAAGAAGCGAACGAGGCGCTCCAAACCGAGGACGAGACGACCGAGTCGCCTGAGGCACAGGCCGTCATCCCGCTCGCTAAAGTCGAGACACTCGTCTCGGACAAACGATACGAGGAAGCCGATGCGCTCCTCGTCGGCAAGGCGAAAGCCGGTCAAGAACAAGCGGTCGGATTTTATCGCTTGCTCGTCGACAACAAGCTCGGTGAAGCGGAGATCGAAGACTATGCCGCCTATGTCGAGACGTATCCCGAATCAGGGTATAAAGCGGACGTCTTATGGATGAAAGGCATCGCCGAGAAGAAGGCCGGGGACGACACGTACCGGACGACGCTCGCAGAAGTCGCTGCCATGGATGGAACGTATTGGGCGCCGATCGCCAAGTCGGTGCTTGAAGAAAATTGAGGTCGCAGCGTGCTGTGGCCTTTTTTTCTCATCAAATTCTAATCTGTTTCACCGCTCTTTCTCAGCTCGCTCCCGTACAGTAAAGAAAGAAAATAGACAAGGGAGAGGGATTTATGCGCGCAACTAGCAGAGGAAAGATTGGAAGAATGATTCGAAGAGTGGCCGTCGGTGCGCTCGCATTGACACTCATGGCGGCAGGGGTCGCCGGGTTCCTATTATTCACCTTGACCGGTAACGCTTGGCTCGACCAAATCGCTCAAGTCGGGACTGATTTGGCATTTCAGGCGGAAGGAATTGAAACGACGTTTGACCGGATGGGCGATTCACTCGAATTGCGCATCGAACAAGCGATTCCAGAAGCAGTTCGTCCGTTTTTTGACTGAGGAATCCGGGAACACTTAGAATGATGCGTCGGGCGGACTGCTCGGCGTTTTTTTAAGAAAGGATGAATGGAATGCCTACGATTCTCGTCGTTGAAGACGATGCTAAAATTGCCAGATTACTCGAACTTGAACTTATGCATGCCGGTTATCAAGTCGAGGTCGCTCATGACGGGCGGACCGGGCTCGACCGGGCACTCACTGGTGGGATTGACCTCATGTTGCTCGATGTCATGTTGCCACAGATGAGCGGACTTGAAGTCGTTCGCCGCGTCAAAGAAGAGCAGCCGCTTCTCCCGGTATTGATGGTGACGGCACGTGGGGACCGTTACGACAAAGTGAGCGGGCTCGACCTCGGGGCCGATGATTACATCACGAAACCGTTCGAGATGGAAGAGTTGCTCGCACGGATCCGGGCGTTCTTACGGATGCGGCAACACGTCCAAGTCGATACGAGTGAACGGGTCTTATCTTATGAAGGGCTGACCGTCGACGTCAATCGTCACGAAGTAATCTGCGAGGGGCAAAAAGTCGACCTGACCCGGAGAGAGTTCGATTTGCTCGTCTATCTGCTCGAACATTCGGAACGCGTGCTCACGCGCGACCAACTCGTCGAACACGTCTGGGGCTTTGACTATTACGGGGACACGAACGTCGTCGATGTGTACGTCCGCTATGTCCGCAAGAAACTCGGAGGCTCTTGGATTCAGACGGTCCGAGGCGTCGGCTATATGCTGAAGCGTGGTGAATAAGGTGAAGCTACGGACGAAAATCGCTTTGGCGATGGCGGGGTTCATGTTGTTCCTCCTGATCACCTCGTTCGGTGTCGCCTGGCTCGTCTCGCGTCAACAGATTGTCGACGCCCGCTATGACGTCTTGCGCCAGGCACTCAGCTTGCTCGAGGAGGACGAGCGGAATCGCCAGGCCGTCTTGTCGTTACACGAGGACAGTGTCGTGCTCGAGCGACAAGCGAACGGCGCCTGGGGCATCATCGGCGGAGAGGCCGAGGAAGGATTGCGGTTTCCCGTCAATTTCGGCGAGCCGGCCCTCGTCGACGACTGGTTCGTCATCGCGACGTCGAACGGGCTCGGCTACGCGTTTCAAGACGCGGCCGTGAGTGAGACACTCCAGACGCTCGCCACGATCTTTCTCATCATCTTTTTGATCGCCGTGGCGATGACGTTCATCGGCAGCCTTTGGATCGTCAGGCAAGGGCTCGACCCGCTCCGCCGGCTCGAGACGACGATGGAACGAATCACGGAATCGGGCACCCTTGAGACCATCGATGTCGGGACGAGCCAAGACGAAGTGTCGACACTTGCGACCGGCTTCAATCAAATGATTGGCCGGGTCGAAGGGTCGATGGAGCAACAGCGTCGTTTCGTCGCCGATGTTTCACATGAACTGAAGACGCCGCTCACGGTCATCGAAGGGTACGCCAAACTGCTCCGGCGCTGGGGACAAAGCGACCCGGCCGTCCGTGACGAGGCGATCGACCATATTTTGACCGAGTCCCGGCAAATGCGCGAAGACTTGATTGAACCGATGCTTGAACTGAGCCGCTTCTCCTCACTTGAAGAAATCGAGGCTGAAGCGATTGAATTAACCGAGCTCGCCGAACAATTGACCGAGCGGTTCGAGCGTTCGCATGGCGTCCGGGTTCCAATCGAGGCGACAGGAACGTGGTACGGGCACCGTGATTCGCTGCAAAGGCTCGTCGTCATCTTCATCGACAACAGCTTGAAGTACGCGACTGACACGCACGTGACGATGACACCGAGTCGGATTGAAGTGCGTGACCATGGGACGACGCTGAGCGATGACGGCAGGGCGCGTCTGTTCGACCGTTTTTATCGACTCGATGAGGCGCGGGACCGGAGCGGCAGCGGACTCGGGCTCGCCATCGCCAAGGAAGTGGCCGACATGAACGGTTGGTCGGTCGGCAGTTACGCGAACGCGCCGGACGGCAGCGTCTTCTTCGTCGCAAAATGACAAAACTTTCGCAGATTCTCATCATTTTCTAATGGAATCCTCGTGGTGCTCTAAGGTCACCGTTCTATGATGAAGATGTAGAACAAGTTCACCACATGAAACGAGGAGGAAACATCATGAAACTAATCGGATGGATTTTAGGCGTCGGCTTGGCAGTCCTCGCCGTCGCAGGGATCGGGTTGTATGTTGCGAATGACAACACGGACACGGTCATCGTCCCGCGGTCGGTCGACAGTGTGAACAGTGGAACGGATGATGCTGCAGATGACGCACAAGACGAGGCGAACCAAGAAGCGGCCGCGTCGACAGAAGGAACAGCCTCGAGTGATACGCCGGTCCGCTCGGTCGATGACGATGATTATGAATTGTATGGTACCCTCGTCAACCTATCAGACCGGGACGTGACGATCAGCTTCAGCGGTAAAGAATCGACGTATCCGCTCGCGGCCCGTCATGAGATTGACGACGACACACCGAAAGCCGGTGACCGCGTCAAACTCGAGTTCAATCAAAACGAGGAAGTGAAGGAAGTCGACCGCGAGAGTGACGACTTTGACATCTACGGTACGTTCGTCAGCTTGTCGGACCGTGACGTGACCATCGAGCGTGACGGCAAGTCAGAGACGTTCAAACTCGCGAGCCGCTACGAGCTTGACGACGAGGCGCCAAAAGCCGGTGACCGCGTCAAACTTGAGTTGAACCTTCAACAGCAAGTGAAAGAGATTGAACGTGACGATGACCGGGATGACCAAGACGATCAAGATGATCAAAACGACGATCAAAATGATGACGACCAAGATGACGATCGGGACGATGATCAAGACGACGACTAAAAAAGTGCCACGCAAGTGGCATTTTTTGTTTGTTCTTCTAACTATATAAGTAATTATTATTGTATGATAAAGTGAAAAAGAAAATTTTAGGTGATAGTACCCAAATAAATGTGAAAGGAGGGGGCGGAATGAAACACGTCTTATGGATGATGATCGTTGGCATCATCTTTTTAAGCGGATGTGGCGCAAACGAGACGAACGCGCTCAACTTGCGGTCATTGTCGACGTATGCGATTCACCAAGACCGAGACATCCCGTTGACGTCTGCGCTGAAGTCGCGATTATTGAATTACTGTGAGCAAAAACCGACGGACGTGTTGCCGATGCGTCGGGCTGAAGTGGCCTCCATTACATTCCGTCATCCTTTCTACGACGAATTAGGCAGCAAGACCGTCAAATATTGGCGGAGCGGGGAGTCGCACTACGTCTCGTGCTTGAACAGTGACGAGCAAAACGCACGGGTCTTCCGCACGGACAAGATCGCAGCGTTCGAGGCTGCCGTTACGGCGAATTCTGTTGAAATCGAAGTCGGAGATACGCTGTCGTTCATTCCTGAACCGAACGTCGAAAATGTGATACAGTCCTTCTCGGTCAATAAGGCACACGAGACGATCATCCCAGGATCCGTCTTCCGGTATGAGACACCGGACCGAGGGGCGCTCCACGTCACGTACCAAGTCTTTCAGGACGGGGCGGCGAAAGGGCAAATGATCGAGCCCGGATTGTTCGTCTTTGAGAGCGGGAAGAACGATGGGGTCGCCTTCTTGACTCAATTGGCCGACAAGCGAATCACGTTACAGATGGGGAGGGAAGAAGCATGGGAACGTACCGTGCTACCGGCCGTCTTCACGGGCGAATATGTCGCCGTCGACTCAACGGAAGCCGTTTTTGCATCAATTGCGAATGAGCGCAGGCTGCTGAAGCGGGTTGTCCTAGCAGATGTGCCCATCCATGATTTCACTGAACGGGCATCGGTCGAGTTGTCGGAACGTTACGGGACCGTAATCGAGGTGTGGGGCACGGTGAAACGGCCTGGCGCCGGGGAATTGACGATTGTATCGGAGCCAAAAGAGACGATGCGTCTGGCGACGTATGAGACGGAGACGAAAATCGCCCATCTCGGTGGGCCGAGTACGAGCGACCTATTTGAATTGTTATCCCACGTGAAGCCGAGTAGTGGACAGCCGACCGGGGAACGATGCGGGACGCTCGCGCTCTATGAACAGTTGACCGAACAACGGTTTGACGTCTGGATGGAGGAAGGGCAAGACACCCTTCAATTGATGGACGTCGAGACGGAACGAGTCTATTTGATTGATCGTCTCGAATTAGAGTCAACGCTGAATACTTACATATGACCAAATAACTTATTGTTTTACCCGTTTCATGACACTTTCATGTCGTGAAGCGGTTTTTTGTTGTCAAATTGACACTATGTTTTCGTGAAAAACTATCCTATAATTTTTTTTGCGAAGGTTCAACATTACATACACGAATCCGATACATCCATAAAACACACAGCACTAACCTTCTCGTCATTTGAATAGAAAGAAAAGGGGGAACAACGAGACACAACTCCATTCAACCATCATCGTCCGTCACCACGTTTTGTCAGTCATCAGGAGAGGAATAGGTAGTGAAATTGAAAAAGTTAATTATGTCTCTAACGGTAGTGTTGTTAATTGTTAGTCTGAACATGTCTAAAACGGGGGCACAAACCATGAACCCACTCGACGGTGTGAAGAACTATCAAGTGTATTATGGCCATCCAACGGCAGCGATTCTAAAAGATATGCAGAACTACGATCTCGTCATCATTGAGCCGCTCCACTACACGAAAGCACAAGTGGAGCAAATCAAAGCGCGCGGGACGAAAGTGCTCGGTTATATTAGCGTCATGGAAGTCGCGACATGGAACACCGGTCTCATGTCAAAACTTCAATCAGGTGACTTCTTTACGCGTAACGGACAACGTGTCCATTACTCGGAATGGGATTCGTACTTGACGAACATCGCCTCGCCGCACTTCCAAGGGTTACTCCTTACGGAAATCCAGAACCAAGTCATCGCCAAAGGCATCGATGGCGTATTCATGGACACGGTCGGCGATATCGATAATGAACATTTGAACAACCCGACGGTGCTCAAACAACAACGAGACGGCCTCGTCAACTTCTTGAAACAAGCACGGGCTCGCTATGGGGATATCGCCATGGTTCAAAACTGGGGTTTCGACACACTTGAAACATCGACGGCGCCATATGTCGACGGCATCATGTGGGAGAGCTTCAACGCCGATACGATCAAGAGTGACGCTTGGTCACAAAACATGATCAAGAAACTACAAGCGGTCGACGCAAAGCACTCGGTCAAGACGCTCACGATTTCGACACGTCTTAGCGCGGACAGCCACAAGCTCGCCAAAGATTCTGGCTTCATCCACTTCCATGAAGCGGATGCTTACGTGAACTGGAACGCGGGACTTGTGACACGTACGAAAGACACGGCGCCGACACCAGCGCCAGTCGCGGTAGCACCGGCGACAAAGCCAGCTGAAACGACTACGACAAAGCCGGCTACAACGACAACGACGAAGCCAGCTGAAACGACTACGACAAAGCCGGCTACAACGACAACGACGAAGCCAGCTGAAACGACTACGACGAAACCGGCTACAACGACAACGACGAAGCCAGCTGAAACGACTACGACGAAACCGGCTACAACGACAACAACGAAGCCAGCTGAAACGACTACGACAAAGCCGGCTACAACGACAACAACGAAGCCAGCTGAAACAACTACGACAAAGCCGGCTACAACAACGAAGCCAGCCGCGACCAAACCTGCGACAGGAACGTCAACAACGCCAGTCGCTAAGCCGACGACAACGACGAAACCGGCTCCGTCGACGAATGACCAGACTGCGTCAAAAGAGAAGTCGACACAAAAGACAAAAGCCGAGTTGAAGCAAGAGAAGAAAGACAAGAAGAAGGCAAAAAAACTTGCAAAGAAGCATGCTAAAAAACATGCCGCCAAGCATGAAACGTCAAAACACCATCAGGCCGCCAAAGGCAAGATGTGTGGAAAAGTGAAACACAAGACGGCCGGTTTTCTGAATTTCTTCAAATTCTGATCGACGTGTCACCTGAAGCCCGAGGGATCGATTCCGTTCCTTCGGGTTTCGTCTGACCTCTTAGAAAACAGAAGTTGACCCTACCTTTCTCAGAAAAGTTAGGGTACAATGCTCAAGAGAGATTGAGAGAGGAGTGAAGCATGATGGGCAAAGTACACGTTTATGACCACCCATTGATTCAGCACAAGATGACGATTATGCGCAAAGTAGAGACGGGGACAAAGCAGTTCCGTGAACTCGTAGACGAGGTCTCGTCACTCATGGCATACGAAATTACACGCGACCTTCCGCTTACTGATGTAGAAATCGAGACACCGGTCTCTGTATCGACACAGAAGATGATCGCCGGCAAGAAATTGGGAATCGTCCCAATTTTACGGGCAGGCCTCGGCATGGTGGATGGCTTCCTCAAAATGATGCCGAACGTCAAAGTCGGTCACATCGGTCTATACCGTGACCCGGAGACGCTCGAGCCGCACGAATACTATCTCAAGTTGCCGACGGACGTCACAGAGCGTGACTTCATCGTCGTCGACCCGATGCTCGCAACTGGTGGTTCGGCCGCTGATGCGATTGCCGCGCTTAAAAAGCACGGTGCCAAGTCGATCAAGCTCGCTTGCCTCTGCGCAGCCCCTGAAGGTGTGGAACGTGTTCAAGCTGAACACCCAGACGTCGAAATCTATCTCGCCGCACTTGACGAGAAGTTGAACGACCATGGTTACATCGTCCCAGGACTCGGTGACGCGGGTGACCGTTTGTTCGGAACAAAATAAGCACGAACCCGTACAGAGAGGATCCGAGTGATCCTCTTTTTTGTGGAATGTGCCGCGATCGATTCAAAATAGTTGAGGTGAAGCGAGTCACGACCGATAGTAGAAAAGGAAGGGACCGTATGGCGGTCCGATCATGAAAAAGGGAAGAGACGCCGTGAAGACTAAATTCTCACTACTACAAAGATATTTGCTCATTTCTTTGATGGCGCTGTTTTTGACGAGCATCTGGAGCTATAGCGCGTTTCAAGATATCGAACGAGAGAACCGTCGTATCGTCGAAGAGGCGATCCCGATTGCGAACGCCGCCTCAGAGCTGCTCCGGTTGTTGCTCGATCAAGAGCTGTCGGTCCGAGGCTATACATATAATCAAGACACCCTGTCACTCGAACAGTATGAAGCGACGAAGCGCTCGTTGTCGGAGATGATTCACGTCATCCGAGAACTCGATCATCGTCACCCGATCATGCAGGAGTTGATTCAAGAAGAGGCGTTGCCGCTCATCCGACAGATGGAAGCGTTCCACGAATCGCAAATTGAGCTCGTCGAGGCTGGAGATATTGAAATGGCGAACGCGCGACGCTATAGTGGCATCGGCTACATCAATCGATTTAGGGACGTCGATGCGGCGATTCGTGAGGATATCGACAACATTATTCAACAGGCGTCAATCCGGAGTGATATCGCCTCGAGCTCGGCGAAGTGGGTGATCGTGATCGTCGTCGGGATCGCGTTGTTACTGTTGCTGACGTTCATGCATACGTTCCGGCTCGAGCGCAGCAAACAAGCGCTCATCCATCGCTCGTTGCATGATGCGTTGACCGGTATTTGGAATCGACGCGCCTTCGATGAACGATTCGAGCGGATGTGGGATGAGGCTGCGGAGACCGGAGACGTGCTCGCACTCCTCTTGCTCGACATCGATGCGTTCAAGGTGTACAACGATACGTACGGCCATTTGGCCGGAGACGCTTGTCTCGAACGGGTGACGAACGCGATCGACAAGGCGGTCGGGGGAGACGGGATGACCGCTCGCTATGGCGGAGAAGAGTTCGCGGTGCTGCTCAAGCCACGTCACGCCCGACAACCGAAAGAGATTGCTGAACGCATTCGACAAGCGGTGCTCAAACTGAACATCCCACATGAAGGTTATCATCCGCTTCGGAAAGTAAGTGTCAGTATCGGTGTCGCCGAACAAGCGCCTGCGCCGGGTAGCGAGAAAGGTGACTTGATTGAGGCGGCCGACCGGGCACTGTATCAGGCGAAGCGGAGCGGGCGCAATCGCGTCTCGGTCGGGAAAGCCGTTTGAATCAAGGAACGCCAAAAGACGACCATTCCGATGGATACGGGATGGTCGTCTTTTGCATGATTATTCTGCGATCAATCCTTCTTCGATGAGGAAGTCGCGGGCGACTTTCTCCGGACGTTGTTTTTCGACATCAGCAAGGTAGTTGAGTTCTTGCATCGTCTCATCCGTGATTTTCCCGCTCAGCAAGTTCAATACGTCCGCGAGCTCAGGATGCTCGGCGAGCGTCTCTTCGCTGACGATCGGGACCGCATAGTACGGTGGGAAGAACTGTTTGTCGTCTTCGAGGACGGTCAAGTCGAAACGCTTGAGCAATCCATCGGTCGAGAAGCTGTCGATGGCGTTACTCTCATTGTTCATGAGTGCCGTGTAGCGGAGTCCGCCGTCGACCGGTTTCACGTCTTCGAAGTTGAACGGGTACGCCTCTTTCAATCCGAGGTAGCCGTCTTCCCGGTTCGAGAACTCGATCGTCGGACCGAAGACGAGCTCGTCACTTACTGCGGCGAGGTCAGAGACGGTCTTTAAGTCGTACGTGTCGACGTCTTCTTGTTTGACGGCGATAGCATACGTGTTATTGAAGCCAATCGGGTCGAGCGTCCGGATATTAAACCGCTCGTTCACTTGCTTCACGACTTTGTCGTAAACGACGTCGGGGTCGTTCTCGACTTCTTGCTTCAAGACGTCGACGAACAATGTGCCCGTATATTCGACATACGTGTCAATCTCTCCGGTGCGCAAGGCGCTGAAAGCGACCTGTGTGCCACCGAGGTTCAGTTGACGTTTCACATCGAGGTCGGTCTTGTCCTCAATCAAGTCGGCGACCATGTTCCCGAGAATCAATTGCTCGGTGAAGTTTTTCGAACCGACGACAATCGTATCGTCTTCACGGGTGAAGGCGTAAATCGAACCGGCGAGGAGAAGCGTGAACGCCGTCGCGATGACGATGAGCGGCTTCGTCACTTTCTTCGCAGAACGACGTGTTTTCTTCTTCATCCGTCCATCCGCGAGGACGATGCCGTTCGGGGCTACTTTATACTCGATGCGACTGACGATGAAGTCAATCAACAAGGCGAGCAGTCCGGCCGGGATGGCACCGGCGAGGATTTGATTGTTGTCGACGGTCTGGATTCCGGCGAAGACGAGGTAACCGAGACCACCTGCTCCGACGAACGCCGAGATCGTCATGAGACCGACGGCCGTGACCGCCGAGATCCGAATCCCGGCCATGATGATCGGCAGTGCGAGCGGAAGCTGGATTTTACTCAAAATTTGGCGGTCGGTGAGCCCGATCCCTTTGGCCGACTCAAGCGTATCGCCCGGGATGCTCGATAGTCCCGTATACGTGTTTTTCACGATCGGGAGGAGCGAGTACAAGACGACCATGATGATGGCCGGGGTCGATCCGATTCCGATGAATGGGATCAAAAATCCGAGGAGTGCTAAACTCGGTACGGCTTGGACGACGCTCGTCAGACCGAGAATCGGCTTGGCGAGACGTGGAATCCGTAAGATGAGAATCCCGAGTGGTACCCCGAGTAAGACCGCGAGTGAGACGGCGAAGACCGTCAGCTGTAAGTGTTCGAGCAAGAGCGTCCCGATTTGGTCGGTGTTGCTCGTGAAGTAATTGAAAAACGATTGAATGGCATTCATATAGTTTCCTCCTCTTGCATGAATTGCTCACTGAGGACGGAAAGCAAACTGCTGCGTGTGATCAAACCGTGAAGCATCGAACCGTCGACGACCGGGAGATACCCTTGGTCGCTCGTGTTCATGACGTCTAAAATGTCGAGGAGCGAGTCCTCGATTGAGACGAAAGCATAGTTCGTGTTCATGACTTCCTCGAGCCGCTTCGTCTTGTCTTGGATGCCGTGGACATCTTTCAATTTGATGAGTCCTTGAAGGACACGATCACGGTCTGTGATCAACAAACTGTCGACCTTGCGGGAGCGCATGATTTCAATCGCTTGAAGCACCGTCCGCTTCCCGCTGATCGATACCGGGTCGGTGATCATGATGTCTTTCGCTTTAATGAATTCAGGGCTGTTCCAAATCCGATTCTTCCCGATGAACGACTCGACGTATTCGTCTTTCGGGTTCCGGAGAATTTGTTCCGGAGTATCGAATTGGACGATTTCCCCGTCGCGCATGATACAAATGCGATCGGCCAGCTTGATCGCCTCATCCATATCATGGGTGACGAACACAATCGTCTTTTTCACTTCTTCTTGAAGATTGAACAGTTCTTCTTGGAGATCGTTTCGAGTGACAGGGTCAAGGGCGCTGAACGGTTCATCCATCAAAATGACTTCCGGGTCGTTCATGAGGGCACGGGCGAAACCGATACGCTGCTGCTGACCGCCGCTCAATTCGCTCGGATAGCGATCGATGAATTGGTCCGGGTCGAGGCCGACCATGCGGAGGAGGTGTTCGGTGCGCGCATCCATGTCTTGTTCGGCGTGTCCTTCGAGACCGGCGATCAATTGAATGTTTTCGCGAATCGTCATATGCGGAAAGAGGCCGGTCTGTTGAATGACGTAGCCCATCTGGCGACGCAGTTCAATCGGGTCCATCTTCCGGGTATCCTGTCCGTTGACGATGATCGTCCCTTCCGTCGGCTCGATCAAACGGTTGATCATTTTGAGCGATGTCGTCTTCCCGCAGCCGGACGGGCCGATAAAGACGACGAGTTCACCTTTGTTGATGGTGAGGTTCATCTCTTTCAAGACGGTCGTGTTCTTGAATGTTTTTTGCACTTGTTTAAATTCAATCATGCATTCACCCTTTTCAATAATTATTTTCACATAACCTTATATGCCCGTTGTCGAAGGATTGTAAACATTATTTTTGAAAAAAGCGTTTAAAGGTCGAATAAAGCGGGGATTATTACTTCTATTTTTTTTATAAAAGGAGAAAAAAGAGGAACAGCACCCGGATCAGCGGGCCGTTCCTCTTGATTGGTCAGGATGACATCGCCTCGACGAGCAGGTCCGCCAAGTGGACGGCGCGCATCGATTCAGTCCCATGCTCTTGAATCCCGAGTTGCATCTGCATGTGGCAACCCGGATTTGACGTCACGATCGTTTGTGCTGCCGTGGCGTTCACGTGCCCCATCTTCATCTCGAGGATGTCGTTGGCGATATGGGGCTGCAGAATGTTGTACACACCGGCCGAGCCGCAGCAGTGGTCGGCGTGCTTCTGCTCGACGTAGACCGACCCTTCAATCGCCTGGAGC
The DNA here is from genome assembly GCF_018618115.1 of Exiguobacterium sp. s16. Taxonomy (NCBI): domain Bacteria; kingdom Bacillati; phylum Bacillota; class Bacilli; order Caryophanales; genus Exiguobacterium; species Exiguobacterium sp. s16. The sequence goes on from NZ_JACSLM010000003.1 coordinate 267,087, forward strand.
AATACCCGCGGGGCGAGTGCCCCTTTTTGGACGTTGCGAAGGTGACACGAGTCTTGGTACGTGATGAGTTGCGCCGGCAGCGTGAGCGGTACGCGGTCGAGGAAGCCGACCTCGAGTAAGATCGAGGCGAAGTCTTTGATCTTGGCCGTGAATCGTTCGGCGCGTTCGGCCCATTCCGGGTCGTGCTTCAACAGATGATCATAACCGACGAGGAACGCCCCGCAACCACCGGCGTTCGTGATGATGTAGTCGACGTCCTCGGCCTCGAACGCCGCGATGTTCTGTTTGGCGAGCGTGACGGCGCCCGCCTGTTCACCGGCATGTCCGTGTAGTGCCCCGCAGCACTGCTGCGCGTTCGGGATGACGATATCGCAACCTGCCGCTTGGAGCAGTTTGATCGTGTTCGCGTTCGTCTCATAAAACATCGTGTCCATCAGACAGCCGCTGAAGAAGGCGACCCGGGCCGTCGTCGCACACGTCGCTCGAATCCGCTCGGGACGACGACGGCGCTCCGTCTTCGCCGGGACCGTCGGTAAGATCGTCTCCATCTTTTGGAGTTGGTCTGGGAACCAGTCGAGGATGCGGAGTTTATGGGTGAGCGTCTGGACGCCGGACTGTTGATAAAAGCGAAGGAAGCCCGTTGCCGTCTCCATCTTCGCTTTGTTCAAGAACAGCCCGTCAAAGACGACTTTCCGGACGAGACGTTCGCGGACCGGCATCTGCCCGGTCGCACGTTTATGCTCGGTGATGGCGGCGCGGGCGTCCTCGAGCAGAACGCTATAGCGCACCCCGGCCGGGCATGCCGGCTCACAGGCGAGACAACCGAGGCATTCATTGAGCGTCTTCTCGACGCCCTCATCCGGTTCGATCAACCCGTCGACGACACCTTTCATGATGGCGATACGCCCGCGCGGGGATGCCGACTCGTCTTTCGAGCGGATATACGTCGGGCACGTCGGCAGGCAAAAGCCGCAGCGCATGCAGCCAAGCATCTCTTCATAGTCGAGTTGTTCGGTCATGCGGGTGGAAAGTTCGGTTCTTTGCTTCATGATTGGCCTCCTTGGACGATGCGTTTCTTCGCCGCTTTGGCGAACATCTTCTGCGGGTTCATGATGCCGTGCGGGTCGAAGGCGAGCTTGATGCCTTTCATGACGTCAATCCCGGCCGGTCCGAGCTTCCATTCGAGATACGGGGCTTTCATCGCCCCGACCCCATGCTCGCCAGTGATCGTCCCGCCGAGATCGAGCGCGGCGGCGAAAATATCGGCGAACGCCGCCTCGACGCGCTCCATCTCTTCGTGGTTCCGGGCGTCGGTCGCGACCGTCGGATGCAGGTTGCCGTCACCGGCGTGGCCGAACGTGGCGATTTGAATGTCGTACGCCCGCCCGATCGCTTCGATGCGCCGGACCATCTCGGCGATCTCGCTCCGTGGTACGGTCGCATCCTCTAAAATCGTCGTCGGGCTGAGCCGGGCGAGGGCGGACAAAGCGATGCGCCGGGCGTAGCGGAGTGTCTCGGCGTGCGCTTCGTCCCGGGCCACTTCGACCGACAAGGCCCCTTCCTCGAGACAAACAGCGTGCATCGCTTCGACATCTTGACGGACGACGTCACGCGGTCCGTCCTGTTCTAATAGAAGGAGAGCGCCGACGTCGGTCGGCAATCCGATGTTCGCATACGCCTCGACGACCTCGATCGTCTTCTTGTCCATGAACTCGAGCGTCGCCGGGATGATGCGGTTCTCGATGATGCGGCTCACCGTCCGGGCCGCGCTGTCCAAGTCCTCGAAATAGGCGAGCATCGTCTGTTTCGTCTCGGGGAGCGGGATGAGCTTGAGCGTCGCTTGCGTGATGACGGCGAGCGTCCCTTCCGAGCCGACGAGGACACGGGTCAAATCATAACCGGCGACGTCTTTCGCGAGCTTCCCGCCCGTACGGAGCACTTCGCCGTTCGGGAGCACCGCTTCGAGCGCGAGCACATAATCGGCCGTGACCCCGTATTTCAGCCCGCGCAAGCCGCCGGAGTTCTCACTGATGTTGCCGCCAATCGTCGAGATTTTCATCGAGCTCGGGTCCGGCGGATAAAACAGGCCTCTCGCCTCGACGGCTTGTGCCAAATGGGCGGTGATGCAGCCCGGTTCGACCGTCACCGTCAAATTCTTCTCGTCGATCTCGACAATCTTGTCCATATGACGGAAGTCCATGACGACACCACCTGAAAGCGGCGTCGCGCCGCCGGCAAGATTTGTCGCCGATCCGCGTGGGACGACGGGGATCCGGTGTTCGTGGCACAGCCGCAACACGGCCTGCACGTCCTCGGTCGAGCGGGGGGCCACGATCGCGTCTGGCATCGCTTGATAGTTCGGCGTCGCGTCAAATGAATAGGCGAGTCGGGTCGTCGAGTCCGTGAAGACGACATCGGCGCCGATCTCCTCGCGTAGCTGGGTCATCCAATCCATTCTAGTTCCTCCTCACACGCATCAACATGCATTCGATGCGGGCGTCGGTTTCGAAAGTCACAAAATCGACACATTTTTAGATAGCGCTTACATCGTAATCGTAGCCATTCGAACTGGTATTGTCCACCCATTTCGGCTTGATGGGAAGGGATTTCCAGGCGATTGACCGCTCGGAAAAGGCGGTGTGATATTCATCACTACAAATTCGTCAGAACCCCTCGACATGACAAAAAGATAATCGGTATACTGATACAGGACGATGTAAACGATTTCAAAATCGGGTCAACGTTTGTTTCAAAACCTTTTGTGAACGTAAGCCGTTTTGCATTGTAATTTCCAAAACGTGAAGGTATAACTGAACTATTCTTCATCTGGTTCGTAATGTGAAATGTTATAAAGTCAACATTTTTATTTCACCGTTTCTTCATACTTTCTTAAAATTTGATGATTTTAATTTAGTTTGTGAACTGCGTAAAAGCCTTGATACGACTTGATTTAAAGCGCTTTTATAATTGTGAAATCAATTGACTTCTTATGCCATTTCCAGTACTCTGAACTTGTGTGACTTTTGATGGTCACGCGAGTGTGAATCCGATGGAGAAGATGCATGGCTCGGCAGCTCGAAAGGGGGATGGGGATGACGAAAAAAGACAATCGTTACCTATCTTATGCCTCGCTCGCCTCTCAAATCTCGACCGCGCTCGCTGGACCGATCGTCATCGGTTATCTCGTTGGCCAATACGGGGCGAGACGTGAAATTTGGGGCACGTTTGGTTGGAATGTGTCAGTGCTTCTCGGAATGGCTTTCGGGATCACGGCGCTAGTTCTCACCCTTCGAAGTTTACTGACAGGAGAGGACGAATGAACTTACAACAAGTGCAAGCAGACAGAAAAGCACAACAGCAGTTGATGAAACGCTATACGAAGTGGTTTATCGGATGGTTCGCCATTCTCCTCATCGGAGCGCTCATCGTCCCTATGTACAAACCGGTATTTCTCGGCTTGTTCTTAGGCGGGGTCGCCAGTCTCATCATTCTACATATGCAGAATCGAAGCGTCATTCGGATGTTTGACGTAATCGAACATGGACGACGCCCGAAGTCGCACGGGACTGTTTCAAGGATGGCAGTCGGTGCACTAGCCGTGATAGTCGGTCTCTTTTATGAGGATCGAGTATCGCTGATTGCGGTGGTAACTGGTCTAATCGCCGGCCACATCATACAATTTGGCGAGTTCACACTTGCCCAGCTCAGCAGGAAAAGAGGTGAATACTAATGGGTCATGAGTTTCCCACATATTCTCTACAACTCGGAGATTATACGTTATATGGGAGCTGGACGAACGTCATTACGGTGCTGATCGCATCACTACTCGTATTTACGTTTGCCGTTTGGGGAACGCGACGCTTGGCTATGAAGCCGACTGGTAAGCAGAACTTAATGGAATTCTTCGCAGAATTCACACGCGGGATTATCTCGAGTGCGATGGACTGGAAGACAGGTGGCCGTTTTATCGGGTTTGGAATGACGTTGATTTTGTTCATTCTCTTCTCAAACTTAATGGGTCTACCGTTTAACGTCATTTCTGGTCACTATCTATGGTTCAACTCACCGACGGCCGATCCTTACGTCACGTTGGCATTGTCGACACTCGTCGTTGCAATGTCGCACTATTACGGCGTGAAGCTACACGGTTTGAAGCACTACTCGGCGGAATTCGTGAAGCCGGTCTGGTTCTTATTGCCGATCAAGCTCATCGAGGAGTTCGCGAACACCTTGACGCTCGGTCTGCGTCTTTACGGTAACATCTTTGCCGGTGAAATCATGATTACCATCATCTTGGGACTCGCAATTACCGCAGAAGGGGCACTTAACCCGCTCGGTGCTGTGTTCGCAATTCTCCCAATGATTTTATGGCAAGGTTTCTCAATCTTTATCGGGGTTATCCAATCCTACATTTTCCTGACGCTTGCAATGGTGTATATCGGGCATAAAGCTTCTGCCGAGCATTAATTCGGGCAGGTCTCGCCAAAGCGTTGAACAAAAAAACTATTTACTTAACTTTTAGGAGGAATATACACAATGGAACAAATGAATCTTCTCGCAACAGCACTCGTTATCGGTCTTGGAGCACTCGCGGCTGGTATCGGTAACGGTCTCATCGTATACGGAACAGTACAAGGACAAGCACGTCAGCCAGAACTCAAAAACGAACTTCGTCAAACAATGTTCATCGGTATCGGTTTGGTTGAAGCCCTCCCGATCATCGGTGTGGCTGTCGGTTTCCTTCTCCTCAACTCTTGATTACGAGTTAACGAGAACAACGTAAGAGGGAGCGTGTCTCCCTCACTTATTTAGTCAAGAGGAGGGTATGCATGGATACGATGATGATTGCAGCTGGTGCTGGCGGCGAAGGCCTCCGCATCCTGGATATGATCTTTACACTTTTCACATTCCTCGTACTCTTGGCCCTGTTGAAGAAATTTGCTTGGGGACCACTCCTTGGAATGATGAGACAGCGTGAAGAGTATGTAGCGAACGAAATTGAGCTCGCTGAAAAGAGCCGCAAAGATGCGGAAACATATGTAGTCGAACAACGTGACGCGTTAAGCGCAGCACGTACAGAATCGAAAGAAATGCTTGATTCAAGCCGTCGTCAAGCAGAAGCGGAACAAGCACGCTTGGTGGAGCAGGCGCGTTTGGAAGCCGAACAAATCAAGATCGAGGCGGGTAAAGCGATCGAACGTGAGCGTGAGCTCGCGAAGCAATCGCTCCAGACCGAAGTCGTCACACAGGCGCTCTCGGCCGCACGCCACGTCCTTCAGTCAGACCTTAAAGGCGACGAAGTGAAACAACGTGCCCTCGTTACAGACTTCCTGTCTAAAGCGAAAGGTGCTAACTGATGAACACATCGTTAGCAAAACGCTATGCCAAAGCGCTCTTCGACTTAGCGCGGGAACAAGGCACGCTCGACCAAGTCGAAGCGGAAGTGCGTCTGCTCGATGAAGTGCTCCACGCGACTCCTGAACTCACGGATCTCTTAACGAATCCGGCGATCAGTGACAGCGAGCTTGCACAGCTTTTAACACATAGCTTTGGTGACATGACAGATATCGTGCTCAACACACTTCTCGTCATGGTCGAAAACGACCGTGCGAGCGAAGTTCGCGGCTTGTCGCGCTACGTCCTTGATTATATCAACGACTACCGTGGCATCGCCGAAGGGTTCGTCACGAGTGCTTACCCGTTGTCGGCAACAGAGTTGAAAGAAGTCGAACTCGTCTTCGGTCAGAAGATGAACAAGACGCTTCAATTGAAGAACGTCGTCGATGAAGACGTCATCGGTGGACTCCGTGTCCAGATCGGCTACACGACGTATGATGACACAATCGAAAACAAACTAACACGCCTCGAGCGTGAATTGTTGAATGCGTAAGAAATAGGGGTGAATTCAATGACGATCAAAGCTGAAGAAATCAGCGCCCTGCTAAAAGAGCGGATCGCTTCGTACGGTTCTGAAATCGAAGTCAGTGAGACAGGTACAGTCATTCAAGTAGGTGACGGTATCGCTCGTGCATACGGACTCGATAACGTTATGGCGGGGGAACTCGTAGAGTTCTCTAACGGCGTAATGGGCTTGGCGCAAAACTTAGAAGAAGGTAACGTCGGGATTATCATCCTTGGCGACTACAAAGGCATCAAAGAAGGCGACTCGGTAAAACGTACGGGCCGCATCATGGAAGTTCCAGTCGGTGAAGCGCTCCTCGGACGCGTCGTCAACCCGCTCGGACAACCAATCGACGGTCTCGGACCGATCGTGACGGACACATACAACCCGATCGAGCGTAAAGCTTACGGCGTTATGGCCCGTAAGTCAGTTCACGAACCGCTCCAAACTGGGATTAAGGCGATTGACGCCCTCGTACCAATCGGTCGCGGTCAGCGTGAGCTCATCATCGGTGACCGTCAAACTGGTAAGACTTCGATCGCAATCGACGCGATCATCAACCAAAAAGAAGAAAACATGGTCTGTATCTACGTCGCAATCGGTCAGAAAGAATCGACTGTCCGTGGCGTAGTTGAGACGCTCCGTCAAAACGGCGCCCTCGATTACACGATCGTTGTTTCGGCATCGGCTTCACAGCCAGCCCCACTTCTTTACCTCGCACCATTCGCTGGGGTATCGATGGGTGAGTACTTCATGGACCGCGGACAACACGTCCTCGTCGTGTATGATGACCTCTCGAAACAAGCGGCAGCTTATCGTGAGCTCTCGCTTCTTCTCCGTCGTCCTCCAGGCCGCGAAGCCTACCCAGGGGATGTCTTCTACCTCCACTCACGCCTTCTTGAGCGTGCGGCGAAGTTGAACGACGAACTCGGCGGCGGTTCATTGACAGCACTTCCGTTCATCGAGACACAAGCGTCGGATATCTCGGCTTACATCCCGACGAACGTAATCTCGATCACAGACGGTCAAATCTTCCTTCAGTCGGACCTCTTCTTCTCAGGGGTACGTCCAGCGATCAACGCCGGTCTCTCGGTATCGCGTGTTGGTGGTTCGGCTCAAGTGAAAGCGATGAAGAAAGTTGCCGGTACGCTCCGTCTTGACCTCGCGTCATACCGTGAGCTCGAAGCGTTCGCCCAGTTCGGGTCGGACCTCGACAAAGCGACACAAGCGAAGCTCAACCGTGGACAACGGACTGTTGAAGTCTTGAAACAAGACTTGAACGCACCGCTTTCGGTCGACAAGCAAGTAATCATCATCTACGCTCTCACGAAAGGTCATCTCGATGACGTCCCAGTCGAAGACATCCGTCGTTTCGAAAAAGAAATGAACGCATGGCTCGACCAAAACCGTGCGGACCTCTGCCGTGAAATCCGTCAAACAGGAAACCTTCCTGCTGACGAGGCGATGGTCGATGCACTTACGGAATTCAAAAAGACGTTCTCGCCATCGGTTTAATCCGGTGACGAGCGTCTATTAAGGTGGTGAATCGAAATGGCATCATTACGTGAGATCCAGATGCGGATCACCTCGACCCAAAGCACGAAGCAAATCACGAAAGCGATGAACATGGTGTCGGCCTCGAAATTGAACCGCGCTCAAGGGAGCAACGCCAACTTCAAGCCGTACATGACCAAGTTGCAGGAAGTCATCTCGTCGATTGCCGGCGGTACTTCAGGCGCAACACACCCGATGCTTCAAGTCCGTCCCGTTAAACGGACCGGCTATATCGTCATCACGTCAGACCGCGGACTTGCTGGTGGATACAACGCCAGCGTCCTTCGTGACGTGTATCGCGAGTTGAAAGCCAAACACGGTTCAACAGACGAATACCGTCTGTACGTGATCGGGAAGGTCGGCGTTCAGTTCTTCAAGGCCCGTAACATTCCGGTGTACAGTGCCATGACAGGACTCAACGACCAGCCATCATTCGTTGAAGTCGCAGAGATCGTCAAACAGACGGTCGGCGCGTTCAGTGAAGGCGAGATCGATGAATTGAAGCTTTGCTACAACTCATTCATCTCTGTCATCAGCCAAGAAGTGAAGATCGATCGATTGCTTCCGCTTGGGAATATCGAACAGACCGCATCTAATGTGATGTATGAATACGAACCAGAAGAAGAAACGATCTTAGCAGCGCTCCTCCCGCGTTACGCGGAAGGACTCATCTATGGCGCGCTCCTCGATGCGAAAGTATCGGAGCACGCGGCTCGGATGACGGCGATGTCGAACGCGACGGACAACGCGGATGAACTCATCCGTGGACTCAAGCTCAAGTTCAACCGCGCGCGTCAAGCGGCGATCACACAAGAAATCACAGAGATTGTCGGAGGTGCGGCTGCGCTTGAATAAGCGCACGCCCTCTAGATTGTAGGAGGCTAACACGATGAACGAATACGGCATGAAAGGCCGCGTAGTCGCAGTCATGGGCCCAGTTATCGACGTTAAGTTCGACAACCACTTACCGAACATCTACAACGCCCTTAAAGTCACGCATGTGGCTGAATCGGCGCAAGATGTCAGTGTCGACTTGACGCTCGAGGTGGCGATTCACCTTGGGGATGACACGGTCCGTACGATTGCGATGGACTCAACGGACGGCGTTCGCCGCGGCATGGAAGTACTTGACTTAGGTTCACCGATTTCAGTACCGGTCGGAGAAGAGACGCTCGGTCGTGTCTTCAACGTACTCGGTAACCCGATTGACGATAAAGAAGTATCACCGACTGTCCGTCGGTCACCAATCCACCGTCTCGCACCGACGTTCGATGAATTGTCGACAAAAGTTGAGATCTTGGAAACAGGGATCAAAGTCGTCGACCTTCTCGCGCCTTACATCAAAGGTGGTAAAATCGGCCTCTTCGGTGGTGCCGGTGTAGGTAAAACCGTTCTCATCCAGGAACTCATCAACAACATCGCGCAAGAGCACAGCGGGATTTCTGTATTCGCAGGAGTCGGCGAGCGTACGCGTGAAGGAAATGACTTGTTCCACGAGATGACGGACTCAGGCGTTATCAAGCAAACGGCGATGGTCTTCGGTCAGATGAACGAGCCGCCGGGCGCGCGTCTTCGCGTAGCCTTGACGGGTCTTACAATGGCAGAATACTTCCGCGATGAGCAAGGACAAGACGTTCTTCTCTTCGTCGATAACATCTTCCGTTTCACACAGGCAGGTTCGGAAGTTTCGGCCCTTCTCGGTCGGATGCCATCTGCCGTAGGTTACCAGCCGACACTCGCGACGGAAATGGGTATGCTTCAAGAGCGGATCACGTCAACAGCTAAAGGATCGGTTACATCGATTCAAGCCGTATATGTACCAGCCGATGACTATACTGACCCGGCTCCAGCGACAACGTTCGCTCACCTTGATGCAACGACTAACTTGGAGCGTCGTCTTTCGGAGATGGGGATTTACCCAGCCGTTGACCCGCTCGCATCGACTTCACGTGCCCTCTCGCCTGACATCGTCGGACCAGAGCACTACGAAGTAGCCCGTAACGTCCAGCAGACGCTTCAACGTTACAAAGAGCTTCAAGATATCATCGCAATCCTCGGTATGGACGAGTTGTCTGAAGACGATAAGCTCACGGTTCACCGTGCACGTCGCATTCAGTTCTTCTTGTCACAAAACTTCCACGTGGCTGAGCAGTTCACAGGCCAAAAAGGTTCGTACGTACCAGTTAAAGAGACAGTCCGCGGCTTCAAAGAGATCCTCGATGGTAAACACGATGATCTTCCAGAAGATGCATTCCGTCTCGTTGGTCCAATCGAAGACGTCATCGAAAAAGCGAAGACGTTGGTCTAAGACCTACACGGAAGGGGGAAACTAGACGATGAATACTCTTCACGTCAACGTCGTCACCCCGGATGGTGCAGCCTATGAGGGCGAGGCACGGATGGTCGTCGCAAAATCGGTGACTGGTGAACTCGGTATCTTACCGAAACACATCCCGATGGTGACACCGCTCGACATCTCAGTTCTCAAACTGCGCCACGAAGATGGTGGACGCACGCTGATCGCACTCAGCGGCGGTTTCATGGAAGTTCGTCCCGACACGGTGACGATCTTAGCTGAAACAGCCGAAATGGCGGATAAAATCGACTACGACCGCGCTTCTGCGGCGAAAGTTCGTGCCGAGCGTCGTCTCCAAGACACGAAGCTCTCGGACCTCGAATTCCGTCGCGCGGAGCTCGCGCTCAAAAAAGCGATCAACCGCTTGAGCATTCGCGATATCAAAGAATAACCAACATCTCTCCTGCAGCCGCAGGGGAGATTTTTTTGCGTCTAGACCGAATAGATTACGTTCCTTCTATATATATAGGTCAAAAGCATCAGAAGTTTCACGCCCAAATAGTGGAAGGGAGGGGCGCCTTATCCGATAATATAGGTGGGAACTACGGTAAAGGAGCTAAAGGGAATGAAAGTTTATGTTGCGCGCCAACCGATCTTTGATCAGAAATTACGCGTCTGTGGCTATGAACTGTTATATCGCCGCAGCGAGAAAAATATATTTGAACACGTCGATGACGCACTCGCGACCGCCGACGTGATACATAATGCCTATCTCGTCTTCAACTTTCGGGAGTTGACGGAAGGGACGCGGGCGTTCATCAACTTTCCACAAAATTTGATTGAGAGCGAAGTGCCGGCTTTGTTGCCACGGCAGACACTCGTCGTCGAAGTGCTCGAACACGTCGAGCCGACAGAGAAAGTATTGGCCGCCTTGCGCTCCTTGCGCCGGAAAGGTTATACGATCGCCCTCGACGACTTCGTGTTCGAAGAGAAGTATCGACCGCTCATCGGGCTCGCCGATATCATTAAAATCGATTATCAAGCAACGCCGATCGACCAACAGAAGCGGCTGATCGATGCGCTCGGGCATCGCGTCGAATTTTTAGCGGAAAAGATTGAGACGCCGTTTGAATATGAGATCGCCAAAAAACTCGGCTATCACATGTTCCAAGGTTATTTCTTCAGCCGGCCGACGGTCGTCCACGGTGCCGAGGTTCATCCGCTCCGGCATACGCTCGTCGAAGTGTTGAAAGAGCTCGATACGCCAGAGCCGAACTTCCGCCGCATCGCGAGCCAAATCGAACGCAGTGTGGATTTGTCGTATAAGATGTTGCGTTCGGTCAACACGGTCTATCAGAAAGGTCGTCATACGATTCAATCGATTGAGCAGGCCGTCGCACGAATCGGTCTCGATGAGATGCGGCGCTGGTCGTACTTGATGTTGCTTCGGGAGCTGCAGACGTCCGAATCGAAAGAATTGATTAAACAGAGTGTGATCCGGGGCAAGATGATGGAGCTGATCGCCGCCGAGACGTTGCCGCAAGTGACGGCGTTCGATGCGTTCATCACCGGGATCTTCTCGTCGCTCGATGTGATTTTGGATGAGGAGATGCAGACGCTCGTCTCGGAGCTGCCGGTCGAACCAATCGTCAAGGCAGCGCTCCTCGGAGAAGACAACGAGTTGCGCGGTTTACTCGACATGGTCCTCGCCTACGAGCAGTTGACCGTGCCTGTCGAGGAGACAGCGCCTGACTTGTCACGTTACTATGTCGAGGCGATTCGATGGAGCCAAACGTATGATGGCGAAGTGAATAATGTTTGAAATGTTGAAGGGACGTCAATTACTGTACTAAGGCCATGCGCCGATTGACGTTCCTTTTTGTATGCGGTTTATGGAGAGAAAGCGAGTTGATCGGATGAACCCATTCCACCACTCACTTAAACGCTAAGTCTTTTTTTCTCTGACGTGACATGCTATGATTAAAAATGGTACGAATTTTTGAAAAGAGGGGAATCGTCGATGTTGAACACCGTGTTATCGCTCGTCATTTACGTCGTAGCGATCTACGTCGCTTGGTGGGCACTCATGCCGGTCAAATGGGACCGCTTGCTCAATCAAGTGAGGAGTCCGCAAGCAGCAGTCTTGCGTGTCCTCGTGGCCGTCGTCTTCGGTTCACTGATCGCCCAGTTCTTTTTGGAGTATATCCGATTGGCCCAGGCGCTCGCACCATTACAGTAGGCAGGGAAACGATTACTAAACTGTAATCCTGCTGTAACGTTTCTTATATGTTTATCGTGTAGGATAAATTCGTCTGACATGACGAATTTTTCATCAGAATTTCATGAGTGCTTTTATTATTATTTTTCTCTCTGATGAAGCGTCACGTGTTACAAACCATCGTAGTAATCGACATAACCACATCCGGTAGCGGATATCGACGTATAAAACAAAAAAACAACGAAGTTGGAGGACAAAGAGAGATATGAAGGATTTGATTGTAGTCCGTGGAGGACGTAAATTGTCAGGTACTGTGCGTGTTGAAGGAGCTAAAAACGCCGTACTCAAAACATTGGTTGCCACTCTTTTAGCAAGCGAAGGAAAGTCGGTACTTCAAAACGTGCCACGCCTCGCTGATGTGTACACGATTAACAAAGTACTTCGCCACCTCGGTGCAGAGGTTGCGTTTGACGAAGCGAATAACGAAGTCACTGTCGATGCGTCGGGCACAATCAAAGACGAGGCGCCGCTTGAGTACGTCCGCAAGATGCGTGCCTCGATCCTTGTTATGGGTCCTCTCCTTGCTCGTCTTGGGCATGCGCGTGTCGCAATGCCAGGCGGTTGCTCGATCGGGTCACGTCCGATTGACCTCCACTTAAAAGGCTTCGAGGCAATGGGCGCGAAGACGGTCATCGGCAACGGTTTCGTCGAAGCTTCGGTCGACGGTCGCTTGAAAGGTGCGAAGATCTACTTGGACTTCCCATCTGTCGGCGCGACAGAGAACATCATGATGGCGGCAGTCCTTGCTGAAGGAACAACGGTCATCGAAAACGTCGCCAAAGAACCTGAAATCGTCGACCTTGCCAACTTCTTGAACGGTATGGGCGCACACGTCCGTGGTGCCGGTACAGAAACGATTCGAATCGAAGGCGTGGAGAAACTCCATGGTGCCGAGCATTCAATCATCCCTGACCGCATCGAAGCCGGTACGTTCCTCGTTGCTGGAGCGATCACAGGTGGCGACATCGAAGTCATCGGCGCAGAGCGCGAGCACCTTCGCCCGCTCATCTCGAAGATGGAAGAAATGGGCGTCAAGTTCGAGGATACGTCAGAAGGCATGCGTGTCATCGCACCGGATGTGTTGAAGCCGGTCGACGTGAAGACGATGCCACACCCTGGTTTCCCGACTGACATCCAAGCACAAATGATGGCGCTCGTCTTGAAAGCTGGCGGCACATCGGTCATCACCGAAACAGTGTTCGAGAACCGCTTCATGCACGTCGAAGAATTCCGCCGTATGAACGCAGACATTAAAATCGAAGGACGCTCGGCGATCATCAAAGGCGGCGTTCGCCTCCAAGGTGCTGAAGTCGTCTCGACTGACCTTCGTGCCGGTGCTGCCCTCGTCCTCGCGGGACTCATCGCGGACGAAGAGACACGCGTTGGCGATCTCTACCACATCGACCGTGGCTACGTCGACTTCCACAAGAAATTGCAAGCGCTTGGTGCTGACATCGAGCGGATCCAAGGGAACGTCGAAGTTGCCGAAGAGATGGTCAAGAACTAATTAATAGACTCATAGGAGCGAGGAGAGACTCTTCTCGCTCTTTTCAATGAAGTAACGAACGGAGGAACCTACACACCATGTTTTCAAAAGATATCGGGATTGATTTAGGAACAGCAAACGTCGTCATCCACGTCAAAGGTCGAGGCATCGTCCTCGACGAGCCATCCGTCGTTGCCATCAAGCGTTCGACAGGGAAAGTACTCGCTGTCGGAACGGAAGCGTATCAGATGGTCGGACGTACGCCAGGTGACATCGTCGCCATCCGTCCACTCCGTGATGGGGTCATCGCTGACTTCGCGACAACCGAAGAAATGCTTCGCCATTTCGTCGAGAAGATCCAAGTCCGCGGTTTCTTTGGCGGCATCCGCATGCTCATCTGTACACCGGCAAACGTGACACCGGTTGAAGCGAAAGCGATCCGTGAGGCGGCCGAGAAGGCCGGCGCGAAAGAGGTCTTCCTCGCCGTAGAACCGAAGGCAGCAGCGGTCGGTTCGGGCATGGACATCTGGAAGCCGGTCGGCCATATGATCGTCGACATCGGTGGCGGGACGACAGACGTTGCCATCCTCTCGATGGGCGATATCGTCTGCGGTGAAACGATTAAAATCGCCGGGGACCGTTTCGATACGGACATCCTCCGCGCCATCAAAGACAAGCATAAGCTCGTCATCGGTGAGCGGACGGCCGAGCAAATCAAGAAAGAGATTGCGACGGTCTTCCCAGGCGGTCGTAACGAGACGATGGATATCCGCGGTCGTGACATGGTGCGTGGGCTTCCGCGTACGGTAACGATTACGTCGGAAGAACTCCGTGAAGCGATGGCCGAATCGGCGAATGAAATCGTCGAAGCGACGAAGCGCGTCCTCGAACAGACGCCTCCGGAACTTGCAGCCGATATCATCGACCGCGGCATCATCATGACAGGTGGCGGCTCGCTCCTCCACGGAATCGACCAGCTCGTCGCCGAGCGTGTCGGATTGCCGGTCATGATCGCCGAAGAGCCGACGCTCAGCGTCGCGCACGGCACGGGCATCATGCTCGAGCATTTGGATCGTTTGAAGTAATACGATATAGAGGTACGACGTCTGCAGGCGTCGTGCCTTTTTTTGCGTTCAACACTGTCTGAATTTCCTGGAAATGGATAGAATAAGAGAGGGAGGGCTGCATATGAATCCATTGATTGAGCGATTGATGGCGAAAGGGGTCGAGGTCACAGAGGTTGAAGACCGGGGCCAAGAAGCGCGTCAGACATGGGTGGCGCACTTCATACGACCAGAACAGCCGACACGGCTTTCTCCTTATCTATGGGAGGATATCGTGGCAAGGACTGACAGCTGTCTCGTCGGAACGGCTGCTGATCACGCGTTCGAACGGGCCGGAAAGTGGAAAGCGATCCTCTTTTTTCAACACTCGAACGATGTGCTCGAGCTCGATTTGACGCAAGCAAAACCACTCACTAGGAGAGACTTGATTGTCGAGACCATGGACTACGCGGATATCTATATCGTCGATCCGGCTTACACGTGGACGTATGTCATCCCGCACGAAGCGGACTGGGGACCGTATTTTCTCACTAAATTAGGAATGAAAGGGGATGATTGAATGACACGACCACTCACACTCATTACCGGTGTCAGCCGGACGCAAGGCATCGGGGCGGCCATCGCGCGAAAACTTGCTATGGCAGGCCACGATTTGTATATGACGCACTGGAGCCCGTTTGACGGCACGGAAGGCATCGGAGCGGAACCCGACTTCATCGACGGCTTTGTCGACGAATTACGAGCCTCAGGCGCCCGTGTCGCACACGAGGCGTATGATTTGTCGTCTGGAGACGCAGAAGGGCTGCTCGACCGCGTCGAAGCGGCGCTAGGTACTCCGAGCCGTCTCATCAACAACGCGACGTATGAGCGGCACGTGAGTGTCGATACGTTCTCGACCGAGACGCTCCGTCGCCATTATCTCGTCAATAACGAAGGGACGCTCGGCCTGACGTTCGCCTTCATCGAGCGATACAAACGAGCGGCGCATACGGACGGACGCATCTTGTTCATGGTGTCCGGGGGCGCGGATGCGTCCAACCTGGCCTATATCGCCACAAAGGGTATGTTGATCGCCATCACACCGGCGCTCGCCAACGGGGCAGGGCAGTACGGAATCTCTGTGAACGCGCTCGATCCGGGTCCGACCGATTCGGGTTGGATTGATGACGCGCTCCGTGAGCAGCTCGTACCGCTGTTCCCGCATGGGCGTGTCGGGACACCCGAGGACACGGCCCGCTATATCGCGTTCCTCATGGGGCCGGACGGGGTGTGGGTCAACGGGCAACATCTTCACGTCGACGGCGGCTTCGTCGGCCGTTAAAAAGAGCTTGTCCCATAGATAGGAACAAGCTCGGGTTGTGAACGAACCGATTCGCCAAACAGCGAGTTGGTTCGTTTTGAATGGGGGCGACGGTGTATAGTTGCCGTCTCTTGTGTTCAATGATTGTTATGTGAATGAAGAGCGATAGACATGAAAAACGGCCGCCTGAAGGCGACCGTTTGCGTTGCTCGTCAAGGGCGCCCCGACTCCGACAGGAAAGCAATCCGACGGAGACCCAGCAGCGACGCGAGTCGCGATGCGGCTCCGGGATTGCCTGCGGAAAGCGTGGGCGCCGAAAGACGAGCAGGATGTTTCATAGTGGTCAACGAGCTGAGCTTCTCCTGAATCGGGACAAGCTCTTTTTCAATGCCACGTATAGTCTTTGTCGACGAAGAGACGGGCGTTCAAATCTGCTTGTGGGAACGGTTTGTGCTTCGCGTCCAGCCAATCATGGTAATCGCATAGACAGACGTCGTCCAAGTGAAGCGAGTAGCCGTTATTGATCGTCTGGACCGAGATGCTCAAATCGTACTCGGCGAGCGTCTTCTTCAAACGATAGACGAGGTTATAGACATTGTGGAGCGCACGTTGCGGCTCGTCGATGTCCGGGTACAGCGTCTCGGCGATCAGCCACTTGTTGACGACTTTATCACGATGGAAAATCAAGTAGGCGAACAGTTCCTCGGTCTTTTGTGTCGGCCATTTGACGAGGTCGCCGTCTTGCGTCTTGACCGAGAAGTGGTCGAGACATTGAATCGTACACGTCCGGTGATGCTCGGTCGACATTGTCTCCTTGTATCGCTTCGAGACGCGTGGAATCAAATCGTGAATCATCTGTTCGGTAATCGGCTTGAGCAGATAGTGCGTCGCTTGCAGGTTGAACGCATCGACCGCGTATTGGCTGTGCGCCGTCGTGAAGACGACTTGTGTCGTCTCGGGCAAGCGCTTGGCGAAATCGAGACCGTTCATCTGCGGCATCTCGATATCGAGGAAGACAAGGTCGACTTCCTGGTTTGCTAAAAATTCAAGCGCTTGGAACGGATCGTGGAACGACCCCATCCATTTCAAATTCGGTTCGGCTTGGATGAGGCGCTCCATCATCCTTAAAATATGGTGTTCATCTTCAATCAAAATCGTGCGCATGTTGCTCGTTCATCCTCTCTCGTTTTGGGAGTCGGATATGCACATGCGTGCCGACTCCTGGTTCAGAATTTAATTTAAACGTGGCATCTGGTATGAAGTCGATCCGATTCTTGACATTCGGGATACCGATTCCATTCGATTTTCTCAAGTGCGGTGTCGGATTGAACCCGATGCCGTTGTCAGCAATCCGGATATCGATCGCATCGTTTGAAGATTTCACAGACAGCATGAGCCGTTTGATGCCTGGTTGTTTCATCAACCCATGCTGGACCGCGTTCTCGACGAGCGGTTGCAATAACAGCGGTGGAATCGAGGCGTTGAGGACGGATTCGTCGATATCTTTCGTGATGGTGAATGCATCATTGAAGCGAGTCTGCTCGATCATCAAATACGAGTCGATGACGTCGAGTTCTTGCTTGAGCGAGATATTGTTCTCGGTCCGCCCGTTCTCGAAGATGAAGCGGACATATGTGCTCAAATGACTGAGCAAACGTGCCGCCTCGGTCGGTGCCGTGTAACAGAGCGCAATCACGTTCCCGAACGTGTTGTATAGGAAGTGTGGCTTGATTTGGGCGTTGAAGAACGAAATCTCACTTTGGTTGGCGAACGTCTGCACTTCACGCTTTTGCCGTTTATCCGTCGACAAGTGAATCGGGAGCAACGTGAACATGAGCAGGAAGTAAATGAGCGACATGACGCTCGTATACAGTTCTTGGTTCGGGTGGTCAATCAGAACGTTGATCAACTGGCCGACATAGCCGATGATGAGTGAAATCGTGAACACGAGAAATTCGAACGGATAGCCGTCGTTTTTTCGTTCGAACAGCCAATTGATGTTCAGCCCGGTCCAGAAAAACGTGATGAACAGGACATACACCCAAGGGAATTGGTCGAACGTCGCGTGCGCACCTTCTGGCAGCACCAAGGCGATCAGGCTGAACGCATAGAGCGGGTAGGACGCGTATTTCAAAAAGTGCCGAAACGGGACGCGTTCGAGACGTAACGCAAAGTTGATTAACATCGCGACACTTAGTAATGCCGTAATCAAATTTAATTTATGGGCCAAAACGTAAGACATCATAGGGACGATTTCGAATACAATCATTTGATCACTCGTCATAAGCGAGACGCTGACGAGGAAAAAGAAAGCAGCCCCATATAAATAGAGCGATTCCTTACGATGGAACAGCCAAACGATTGCGTAGAATGAAAAAATGAGGAGCGAGATGAGGATAATCACGAACTCATAACTGAAGTATTGATTATGATAGGTCATCATATTGCTCGTTGGACCGATGAGCAGGCTATCGGAAATTCCAGTCGAGAGCTCATTCGTCTCAGCCGTTTGAATCGTCAGACGGAACGTCGGGGTATGCGTATCCAGAAGAACGAGGTAGGCATGCCGAAGGTCTTCATCTGTCGATGCGTAGACGGGTGAAACAGCTTCTCCATCAATGAGAAGGTTGACATGTGGGTGGTTACGCGGCACACGCAAAGCGTATTGTCCGGGAGGTAGTGAAATGTCAGCTTCATAAGTAGCCATCTTGTGTGGTGTCACATGCGGGAGTTGTCGATAAGACTCGCGGTCGACTCGCTCGAGCAGGCTCGATTGAAAGCGCCACGTCCCATCGAGACGCATGAGTTGTTCGGTCACACGAGAATCGGTCAAATCGGCCGTTCCTTGTGTGACGGTGACTGAGTCGTCAATCGTCTGTCCGCGCGTCAAGGCGTAGCCGCCTGCGAGCGCGAAGAAGACCATCAACACGACCAGCCCAATCGATTTAGGGGTCATCTGCATATTCCCTTCGTGGTTTGTGAGTTTCTTGTGAGAAACGAACGATATACTGACACTAATCGTTCACATATAAACGTGACGAATGTTTTCTTATCGTACACGAAACTGACTTTTTTGAATAGCCGAACATACTGACTTATCCAATCCGATCAATCCCCGATATGAAAGAAGGCCACATATGAAGCGCTGGATCGAACAACGAATTAGCCGCCAAGTCCTCACTGTGTTTTACGTATTGATCGCCTTAATCACATTGACGTCACTCGGCACATACTTTTATACCCAACAGGCAATCCGCGAAACGACAGTCGAGCTCGAACGGATCAGTGAACAAAGATCGCGGGCGACCGATTTGTTTGAAACATGGCAGTCGATGCAATACGAGATGCGCGGTCACGTCTTGCTCGGAGATGACGCGTTGCTAGCGGAAGTCAAGCGAGCCCAAGACCGAATCGACGACCAGACGAAGTGGTTCGAACAAAACGCTGCGACGAGCGAAGAGACGACGTTCGCGGACGATGCGCGGTTGCTCTTTACCATCTATACGACCCGGGTCATGCCTGGCCTCGAGCGTTACGTCGTCGCTAAAGCGAACGGAGAGGTCAATGAGCCGTTCTTACAGATGGCGACTGTCGGCCAACTCATGCCGAGCAACGCATCATCGAATCAGACGCGATTCAAATTTAATTCAAATAGTGCGGCCGATATGAGCGCGAGCATCGTCGACATGGAATCGGTGTTCACGGACTATCGGTCTGAGCTCGATTATCAAGAGACGGGCCTGCGTGAGCAACTATCCGAACAGCTCGCGAAAGCCCAATGGATGTGGCTGCTCATTCTACTCGGAGCTTTGTTTGTTCTGTTCATCAGCTTGCAACCGTATATCGTACGCTTAACGAGACAGCTCGAGGCGCTCATCACGAACAGTGAACGGCTCGCGGTCGACCCGCACGCCACGCTCATTCCAATCAAACCGCTCCAAAACGAGGTCGGTCAACTGTCGAAATCATTCACGGAGATGTCGAGCTCGTTGATTCATCAACATGATGAACTCGAGAAAGAGCGCGAGAAGACGGCTCGGATCTTGCACACGATGCGCGACGCGATTGTCTTCGTCGAGGTGGACACAAATCAACGTTTCGCCAATGAGGCGCTGTTCGAACTGTATGAGCAGCTGTTCCCGTTCGGCGACCGTCAGAGCCTGTATCCGATTGACGCGTTTTATGAGCCGTTCATGGACCAAATCGATGATCAGGACGGTCTCAATCGCTTCACACACCGGGCGAAGAACTGTGGAATCTTCGATGAGACGTTTACGTATTCGATGCAAGGGGGAAGACGTATCATACGGATGTACGCCGAACCGATTGAACTGCAGGACGAACGTTTCGGCGTGATGTTTGTGTCACGGGACATTACGAAAGAGATTGAGATCGACCGCTTGAAGACGGAACTCGTCGCGACGGTGTCTCATGAACTTCGGACCCCGCTCACATCGATTCTCGGTTTTACCGAACTGCTTGAACATCGTCACGTCGACGAAGAGAAGCGGAAACGCTACTTGAGCATGATACACAGTGAGACGACCCGGCTCGAGCGGCTCGTCAGCAACTTGCTCGATGTTCAGAAGATGGAGGCCGGTAAAGCGGAGCAAGACTTCAAAGTCGAGAGTTTGTTCGAACTGTTGTCGGACGTTCTCGAGATTCATGCCGGATCGACCGAGTTGCATGCGTTCCATTTCGATTGTGATGAAACGCTCCGTGTCTCAGGAGACCCGGCGCAACTGCGCCAAGTGTTCTCGAATATCTTGAACAACGCCATTAAATATTCACCCGAAGGCGGTAATATCGCCGTCAACGTCTCGTGCGAGGACGATGTCATCCGGATCGCCATCGAAGACGAAGGCATGGGTGTGGCACCCGCAGATGCCGAACGACTGTTTGAGAAGTTTTACCGTGTCCAGAACGAGCAGAGTCGAAATATTGGAGGCACCGGCCTCGGACTCGCGATCTGTAAAGAAATCATCGAATCGCACGGCGGGACAATCAGTGTCCGTTCGGAACTTGGGAACGGGACGACGATGATGGTCGAACTCCCGATCGTCGCTTGATGCAAAACCACTTCATCATTGTGAAGTGGTTTTTTTACTTTTTTTCAAAAAACGGTGAATGAAACATTCATTTGGTACGATATACAGAGTGAAGACTTTGAACGATGAAAGGAAGACGACCATGCTACGCGGATTATATACGGCGGCGGGCGCGATGAACGCGCTCCAGCGCCAACAAGAGATTTTGAGCAATAACCTCGGTAACGTCCGGACACCAGGATTCAAGGCGTCCAACGGCGTCGTTCGCTCGTTCCCGGAAATGTTGCTCGCCCAAGTGAGCCACCCTGGGAATGCGCGCTCACGCGTCCAAGGTGAAGTCGGCACGTTATCGACAGGTGTCTACCTTCAAGAGACGATGCCTCGGTTCTCGAGCGGGAGCATCTCGGAGACGGGCAGCCCGACCGACGTATATATGAAGGTGCCGGCTGACGCGACGGGTGCCGCCATGTTCGCCGTCGAACAGAACGGCGAGACGCTCTATACGACGAACGGACGCTTCGCGGTCGATGAGGAGCGTTTCTTACGCTCGGCGGATGGCGGTTATATCCTCTCTGACGCAGGCGAGCGCATCCAGCTGCCGTCAAGTGAGTTCACGTTGTCGGTCGATGGTCAAATCACGTCGCTCGGTGAGAATGTGGCGACACTCGGTGCCGTCCAAGTTAATGACTTAGCGACGCTCGAACAGGTCGGGAACGATTATCGGGTCAACGGAGACGCCCCACCTGCTGCGAACGTCCAATTCCAACAAGGATTCATCGAAGAGGCGAACGTTGACCTCGATCGGACGATGGCCGACTTGATGACGACGTACCGCCAGTTCGAGGCGAACCAAAAAGTCGTTCAAGCGTATGACAAGAGTGCCGAGCGGGCGATTGAGATCGCTCGGATTCGTTAAGGAGGAAGCCCATGCAATCGATCTATAACTCGGTCTCGTCGCTCACCCAGCTTCAGCGTCAACTTGACGTGACGGGCCATAACATCGCCAACGTCGATACGGCCGGCTATAAGCGGGAACAGACCCACTTTGCCTCGCTCTTGTCGCAGGCGTATGACAATCAACCGCGTGCCGAACTTGAAGTCGGACGCGACACCCCGAATGGGATTCGCATCGGCGTTGGCGGCCACGTCGCTGACATCAGTCAACAGTTCAATATCGGCCAAATCCGGAAGACGGACCGTGGCCTTGATGTGTTCTTGAAAGCGAGCCGCCAGTTCTTCGCCGTCGAGACAGAGAACGGTGTCGGATTGACCCGGAGCGGGAACATGCAGCTCTCGGTCGGTGAACAAACGACGCTCGTCGACGTGAACGGGAACGCCCTTCTTGGTGCGGACGGCAATCCGATCGTCATGCCGAACGAGGCGACGGCGCACCGCGTCCGTCAAGACGGCACGGTCGTCGCCAGCGTGAACGGCGTCGAGCAAGAGTTCGGCCGCCTCGATATTGTCGAGGTACGCAACACGTCGGCGCTCCGTCCACTCGGAGACAACGTCTATGCGGCCGACTTGGCGGCTGACATCGACCGTCCACTCGGCAATTTGTTGATTGAAGGCACCCTCGAATCGTCGAACGTCGATTTGACGAAAGAGATGACCGATATGACGATCACGCAGCGCGCGTATCAGATGAATTCACGGGCGTTGTCGATGAGTGACCAGATGATGGGACTCGTCACGTCGCTTCGTTAATCAGGGACCGTTCTTCTTCGGAAGGGCGGTTTTTGCGTTACACTGAATAGGAGGAGGGATGGACATGCGAATTGTCGTGGCGATGGATTCGTTCAAAGGGTCGATGACGAGTGTGGAGGCGAACCGAGTGGTTGGTCGGGCGCTCGCTGGGCACGACGTCGTCGAGGTACCGATCTCAGACGGCGGGGAAGGCTTTTTAGACGCGTGGCTGCTGACACATCCGGATGCCGAAATCGTCACGCAGGACGTCGTGTCGCTCGACGGGACGTTACGAACAACGCGTTACGGGTGGCTCGAGGCGGGACGAGCAGCGGTCATCGAAGTCGCCGAAGCGTCCGGGCTCACACTCGTCGATACGCTCGACCCGTGGCGCTATAGTTCGTACGGAACGGGTTTGCAAATCCGGCATGCGCTCGAGCGCGGGGCGACACGCATCACCGTCGGCCTCGGCGGGAGCGCGACCGTCGACGGGGGAAAGGGATTGCTCGAGGCGCTTGGTGTCCGCTTCTTCGATGAGTTTGGACATGTCATTGGACCGTTCCCGCATCAACTTGAGCGCGTCGTGCAAGTCGATTGGACAGGACTCCTCCCGGAAGCGGGTTATGTCGAATGGCGCATCGCCGCGGACGTGACGAATCCACTCCTTGGACAAGACGGGGCCGCGGCCGTGTTCGGTCCGCAGAAAGGGTTGGCGCCAGAAGAAGTCGTGTGCTATGACGAACTGCTTGCCACGTACGCCCGTTGTTTCGAACGTGATTTGACCACGCGACCTGGGGCGGGCGCAGCCGGAGGCATCGGCTTCGCGCTCTACCACCTCGGTGCCCGGTACGTGAGCGGCATTGAAGAAGTCATACGCTGGTCGAACCTGGAGAAGAAACTGCGCACGGCCGACTGGTTGATCACGGGAGAAGGTCGCTTCGATGCGCAGTCGCTTCACGGGAAAGCACCGTACGGGTTGGCCCGTCTCGCCCACGCACACGGGGTCCCGACGCTCGTCTTCACCGGACAAACAGACGTAATCGCCGTTCCGGACGCCGGAATCCGTGCCGTGTTTTCAATCATTTCCCGGGTAATGACGCTCGCCGAGGCGATGCACCAGGCAGAACCGCTTCTCACGGACGCCGTCAGCCGAGTGATGTCGATTCTCGACAAAAACGCCTGAACCGACTTCGGTTCAGGCGTTACTACGTTATGGACGCTCTTTTAACAAGTCACGGATTTCAGATAGGAGCTGCTCTTCACGCGACAGTTCCGGTTCTGGTGTCTCTTCGACCGCTTTCTCACGTTTCAGACGGTTCAACACTTTGACCATCATGAACAAGGCGAAGGCGATGAGGAAAAACTTGACGATTTCTTGTAAGAAGTTGCCGTACGTCACGTTCACGCCGAGCACCGACACCGCGAGCGTCGAGAAGTCGATGCCGCCGATGAGGATGCCGAGGAACGGCATGAAGATGTCGTTGACGAGCGACGTGACGATGGCCGTGAAGGCGGCCCCGAGGATGAAGGCGACGGCGAGGTCAATTACATTGCCTTTGATTGCAAACTCTTTGAATTCTTTCCACATAAAAATAAACCCTCCTAAATGATGAATACTCTTACGGTAGCACAGCATAGGTGGAAACGGGCAGTATTTTTCACAGAAGCGTCGCCCTTGCCCTAGGCCGGGCGCTTGTTCGACGTATAGTAGATACGTTACACTTATATAGAACTCATGCAACAGTTTTATTACCTGGTACTAATATGTTATAATTAATTCAGCTGAAAGGATGTATGGACGTGGCGAAGGAAGAACAAAACGGCTCGGAACAGACCGAGTCTAAAGAGCGGACGGAGCGGAAACGATTATCGAACCATCGACGTTTCCCAATCTTGTTACGCGTCATCGTTGTCCTGTTGTTGGCTTTCGTGATGCTTGCGATTGGGGCCATCATCGGGTACAGCGTGATTGGCGGAGGCGAGTGGAAGGACGTGTTCAACATCGACACGTGGCGCCATATCACCGATTTTTGGCTAACATCATAAGGGTGGTGGAACCATGTACACGATTGAACAGATTAAAGAAGTGATCCCGCATCGGTACCCGTTTTTGCTCATCGACCGGATTCTTGAGGTCGAAGAAGGCAAACGGGCCGTTGGATTAAAGAATGTGACGGCGAACGAAGAGTTCTTCAATGGACATTTCCCAGACTATAACGTCATGCCTGGCGTGTTGATCGTCGAGGCGCTCGCGCAAGTCGGCGCGTTCGCGATGCTCAAGCAGGAGTCGAACCGAGGCAAGCTCGCGTTCTTCGCAGGTATCGATGGATGTCGCTTCAAACGTCAAGTCGTCCCGGGCGATCAATTACGCCTCGAGGTCGAGATTTTGAAAGTGCGCGGACCAATCGGTAAAGGGCGCGCCGTGGCGACGGTCGATGGAGAAGTTGCTTGTGAAGCGGAACTCACTTTCGCCTTGAAGTGAGGAGAGAACGAGATGCGCGTATTGGTGATTGCCTTGATTCTCGGATTGGCGACCATCGTCGGTTGCCAACAAGTGCAAGATGATCCGGCCGAAGAGAACGTCGTGTTCGAGCAGGACGTCGAAGATGCGATGATTGAAAAACGGGCCGGTCAATCGGAATCGATTGCGGTCTCGCTCGAGCGGACGAACAGCTCGACGATGCTGTTCACGATTCGGATGCTCGAAGACCGTCGCCTCGATCCGACGACGATCATCAGTTATGAAGTCGATGGCACCCGTGTCCCAATCCCGTTCGGTGAACTCGTCGCGGAACGCGAAGGGGACGTCCGGACGTACGTCTATCAAGCGGATTTGAACCCTGACCTATTCGTTACCGAGACCCTCCCGCTCTTCCATATCGGAGAAGAAGGCGAGGCCGAGGTGTCGATGCCGCTCGAGGTTGTAGATTCGACAAATGAATGAACGAACGGATGATTTTTGTCGAAAATCATCCGTTTTTTTGTGGACTCTTCGCGACAGTCGTCCGATATAAGGAGTAAGGACGAATGGAGGGAATCACATGAAACGAAATAAACCACAGTCACTGCAGACACGGATTTTGGCGATGATGTTGGCATTCATCACGCTGCTGATCGTCATGTTCGGCGTGCTGCAGTACGTCAGCACGAAGCATACGGTACAGAGCTCGATGCAAGCGGTCCTGTTAGCGGACGGGGCCCGCATCAGCGAGGCGATCGACACGGAAGCGTATGCGGCCTTTTTACAGAACCCGACGAAAGATGAACGGTTCGAGCAGTTTCGGGAACAGCTCGACACGTATCGGACGCAAATCGGGGCCATGTATGTGTACACACTCGCAGCCGACGGCGAAGAGCTTCAAATCATCGTCGATGGGATGAGCGCGGCCGACGCGGTCGATATCGGAACGCCGACGACAGCGACGTCGTTTGCAGATGCGAGAGCGGCGTTTGAAGGTGGGACCGTCACGACACCGATTGTCGAGGATCCAGAGTACGGGGACTATATGACTGTGCTCGTTCCAATCAAACAAGGCGGGGACGTCATCGGTGTCCTTGGAATCGATAAAGGGGCGAGTGACGTCGCCGCGGTGACGGAAGACGTGTTGCAAGAGAGCTTGCCGCCGATTCTCATCGGACTCGTCATCTTGCTTGGGATCGCCTCGGTCATCATCTGGCGCTACCTTGGCTGGAAACTCCGACCGCTCCGTGAGCTCGAACGTGTCGCGACCCATATCGCGAGCGGCGACTTGGCGACAGCGGCCAGGGAGATGGACAACATCCAGTTGAAAGCGAACGATGAGATCAAGCGGCTCACCGCCTCGATGGATCAGATGACGAAAATGCTCCGCGACTTGATCTCGGGATTGCAGACGTCCGCTCAGACGGTGCGTGACGAGAGCGGCAACGTGGCGAGTATCTCGGAAGAAGTGAACGATGCCTCGCGTCAAATCGCGTTCACGATGGAAGAAATCGCGGGCGGTGTCGAGAATCAGAGCGTGCTCACGATGAAACTGTACGGACACATGAACGAGTTCTCGGGACTCGTCGACCAGACGGCGCAGGACGGCAACGGTGTGAGCGAGCAAGCGGAAGTCGTCAGCCGCGTGACGGCCGAAGGGCTTGGACTGATGGAGGATGCCGTCGGCAAGATGACGAACATCCATCTGCAAGTGCGCGAGTCGCAAGGACAAGTGAAGGACTTCGAACAACAGGCTGACGAAGTGACGGCGCTCGTCACGATGATCCGTCAAATCTCGGAACAGACGAACTTGCTCGCCTTGAACGCGGCCATCGAGGCGGCCCGTGCCGGGGAGCATGGAAAAGGCTTCGCCGTCGTCGCTTCTGAGATTCGCAAGTTATCCGACAGCGTCGCCCGATCGGTCAGTGAGATCTCGGAAATCGTTGGCAGCGTCAAACGAAACTCGATCGCGCTCGGCGAGACGTTCACGGACAGCATGCACGCCGCCGAGGACGGCAAGCGGACGCTCGAGGAGACGAAGCGCGCCTTCAATGAGATCGAGCAGAGCGTGCGGGAGATGCAGCGCCTGACGAACTCGATGCAAGGACAACTCGGGCGCGTCAAGACGAACCAAGACGACATCAAACGTGGTCTCTCTGACATCGCGTCGATTTCTGAAGAGAGTACGGCTGGTAACGAGGAAGTGGCAGCCTCGACCGAACAGATGTCGGCGACGAGCGAGACGATGAACCGGCTCGTCAAAGATTTGTCGCACACGGCCGAGGACATGCAACGCATGAGCCGCCAGTTCAAGTTGTGAACAGTCTCAAGTCAGACATACCTCCGTTGCGTCCGTTATACTAGGCGCAAGGGAGGTTTTTTCATGCAACGTGTCTCAAGTGAACTCACACAATTCCGCGGCAGTCACTATGACTTTGGCCGCTTTCAAGGACAATACATCAAGCGCAGCAAGCTGCTCGAGAATCGGACCGACCAATGGAAGCTCCGCGTCCCGCGCTTTGAGATTGATGAGCGCGAGGCGAAGCAGGCGTTCGACCGGTTCGCCCCGAAGATTTGGGAAGAACTGCTCGGTCTGCAGGACGAACTCGAGTTGACGCTCGCCGACACGCTCCTTCACTTCGGTCATTTCCGGGTCAATAACCCGGTCAGCGGCTGTTCGATTTTGACGGGGGACAACTTCCTCGTCCGCAACTATGACTACCATCCGATGACGTACGATGGACGCTATAACGTGTTCCAGCCAGATGAGGGTTACGCCGTCATCGGTCCCGTCTCGCGCGTCACCGGCCGGATGGACGGGATGAACGAGAAAGGGCTCGCCATGGGCTATAACTTCATCAACCGCCGCCGGCCTGGAGATGGGTTCGTCTGCCAGATGATCGGCCGAATGATTCTCGAGACGTGCGCCACGGTCGAGGAAGCGGTCAATCTGCTGCAAGAGATTCCGCACCGCGGCTCGTTCACGTATGTCGTCCACGACAAGTCGTCGAAGACACGCGTCATCGAAGCGACACCGCGCGATATTCGTGTCCGCGAGTCGAACATCTGCACGAACCATTTCGAGCTGTTGCAACACGAGAACCGTTACCATCTCGACGATTCAACACGTCGGATGATGGAAATCAAGATGTATCAACATATCGTCCAGGACGCCGAGAGTGCGTTCCGGCTCATGAACGACTCGGACAAGGGCGTCTTCTCGGAGCTGTATAAGAGCTGGGCCGGCACGATTCACACGGCGGCTTACTTCCCGGAGACGCTCGAGACGTGGTTCGCCCTCGGTGGCGACCGCGACCCGGTCATCTTCGATTTTCAGGAGTGGCTCGACGGCAAAGATTTCGATTTACATGCCCTCGACGGGGAAATCGCGACCGATATCGAGTTCGCGAACACGGTCCAACTTTGGCGGTAACACAAACAAGCAGCGGCTCATAATGAGTCGCTGCTTGTTTTCATTCTTTTGACGCATGTTGGCCCGTACTGAATTCTGCAAAACCGGGAATACTCATAGCAGGAGGGATTTATGATGAAACGAATCGGATTATTGGCCATCATGCTCAGTTTGATTGTCGTCCTCGGCGGCTGTGTGCCGGGCGACGGGACGTACACGACCGACCCGGCCGGATTCTTTTGGGGCGTCTGGCATGGTTGGATCGCACCAGTGTCACTCGTTTTAGGATTGTTCAATGACACGTATCGCGTCTATGAAGTGAACAACACCGGTTGGTTCTACGATTTGGGCTTCTACATCGCCATCATCAGCGGCTTTGGCGGGGTAGCGGTCACACGGAAGAGCCGGAGTTGACGTTAGATGGGCTTTCGTCCGGACACGGCGACCGTATGATAGTCTCGTGAGTCAGGTCCACGTGTCTCGACGAGATCGGTCAAATTAAGAGCGGAAGCGGCGGGGATGAACTGTTCCCGCACGATAGACGCGATGCCATCCCACGTCACGTCAGCTTTCCCATCGCAGTACGTGATGACGAACGACCCACCTGGTGCGAGAACGCGATCAATCTCGGCAAGCACCGCCGGCACGTCTTCCCAAAAGTAGAGTGTGTGGATGCTGAAGACGCGGTCAAACTGCGCGTCCGGGAACGGGAGCGTCCCGAGGTCGCCTTGGACGACTTCGGCTCGCCCGGTTTGCACGTCCACTCGATTTCGTCGGAGCGCCGAGCGGACGATGGTCGGGGAACGATCGAGTCCGGTCACATGCACGTGATCAAAGCTACGCAGCATCTGTGCCAGCGCGTCGCCGGCCCCGCAACCGAGATCGAGGACGCGATTGTCGGGCTGAATATGAAGTTGCTCAATCGTCCAATCGACTTCGACCCGGTGTTGCCTGACCATCTTCTCACCGATATACGTGCCGACGACGCCGCGTGGATTCTCGTATTGACTGTCAATCCATGTTTGGAGACGCGTGAAGCGCATCGAACCATTCCTTTCCAAATAAAGTCGAGGTAGATTGAGTGTAGCATAACCATTTTGGGAGGGGAGTTGAATCGATGCGTTCCTTTTGGATCTTCGGCAATCAGTTGTCGCACGAGCTCGAGCTATTCGATCACGTTGAGAGCGATGACGTCATCGTCATGATCGAGGCGACATCACGGGCGACGTGGCGGCCGTACCATAAACAGAAGCTCGTCCTCATTTTCTCGGCGATGCGTCACTTCGCTGAGGAGCTAAGGGAAAAGGGCTATACCGTCGACTATCACGAGGCCGACTCGTTCCAAGACGCATGGGACGACCACTTCACACGATATGAACCGGAAGAGGTCCATTACACGGCCGTCACCGACGCCGCGATGGAGAAGAAGTTGCAACAGTTCGGTCAGCAGTACAAGCTCGTCGAACATACGGACGTGCCGCTCTTCTATTTAACGAAGAAGGAAGCCGTCGACACAATTGGCAGCACGCCATGGCGGATGGACCGCTTCTATCGCGAGATGCGGAAACGGTTCGATGTGTTGTTCGAGGACGGGAAGCCGCGGGGTGGCAAGTGGTCGTTCGATGCGGACAACCGCCAGCCGCCGAAAGCAGGACTCACGTTCCCACCACCGATCCATTTCCGGCCGGACGCCATCACGAAAGACGTCATCCAAAAAGTCGAGACGGGCTTCGCCGACCACCCCGGAGACATCACCCCGTTCGTCTGGCCGGTGACGCGCAATGAGGCACGCCGTGCGCTCTCGCGTTTCGTCGAAGCGCGTCTCGAGACGTTCGGTCCGTATCAGGACGCGATGCTGTCGGACAATCAAAACATGTCGCACAGCCTGTTGTCCGCGGCCATCAACATCGGGCTCCTGACACCGGACGAGGTCGTCCAGGCGGCGGTGGCGTCGGACGCGCCGCTCGCCTCGGTCGAAGGATTCGTCCGTCAACTCCTCGGCTGGCGCGAATATATGCGCGCCGTCTATGTGGCGTCGATGCCGGGTTATGAATCGGTCAACACGTTCAAGCATGAGCGCGATTTGCCGAGCTACTTCTGGGACGCTAAGACAGACCTGCACTGTGTCCATCAAAGTGTGAAGCCGGTCATCGAGCGGGCGCACAACCACCACATCCAGCGGCTCATGGTGCTCGGCAACTTCGCGACGCTGTTCGAAGTGTCGCCGCAACAGACGAGCGACTGGTTCAACGAGATGTATATCGATGCCTACGACTGGGTCGTGTTGCCGAACGTGCTCGGGATGGCGCTCCATGCCGATGGCGGGAGATTGGCGACGAAGCCGTATATCGCCTCGGGGAAATATATCGACAAGATGAGCGACTACTGCAAAGGCTGCAAGTATAACCCGAAACATACGACCGAGGACGACGCCTGTCCGTTCAACGCTTTGTATTGGAACTTCATCGACAAGCACGAGGACCGGTTCGCGAAGAATCAGCACATGAAGATGATGGTCCGTAACTGGCAAGGCCGGGATGATGCCGGCAAAGCCGACATCTTGGCGAAAGCGAGACAGACGCTCGACGACACCGACTCATTATGAGTCGTTTTTTTTACGTCGGCTTCACAAACTTTTGCACGAGCTTCACGGACGCTTTACATTCATCCGGTACGATATGACTTGTGAGACCCCTCATGCCAAGTGAATAGCAACTGGTAGAACATTCGAGAGACCAACAGAAGCCCGTACGTCCATGACGTCCTGTTTCTGTTGGTCCTTTTTTTAGGGAAGGATGATTCAAGTGAATGAAACGCTCCGCACGATCGGACAAGAGAAGATGATCGCCTCCATCAAATCACCGAAACAACTCGAGAAGTTCCTGCAGTCGGACGTGACGACGACGTTCCTCATGATGGGGACGCTCAGCACGCTCGACCGCTACGTCGCCCATTTGAAGCGTGAGAATCGGACCGTGTTCCTGCACGCCGAACGCATCAACGGCATCAGCCTCGACCGGGACGGCATCGACTATTTGGCGAAACGGGTCGGCGCCGATGGGATTGTGACGACGAAGGCGTCTGTCATCCAACACGCCAAACGGGCCGGCCTGATGACGGTGCAGCGCCTGTTCCTCGTCGACTCGGACGCGATCACCTCAGGCATCAAGATGGCACGGGACCAACAGCCGGACGCGCTCGAACTGATGCCAGGTCTCATCCCGAGCGTCATCGAACATGTCGCGGAAAACGTCTCGCTACCGATTGTGACGGGCGGGATGATTCGGAAGCCGATTCACGTGCACGAAGCTCTGTCCCACGGGGCGTTCGCCGTCTCGACCGGGGACGAGCGGTTATGGGCGTCGCAAGGAATGAAGGAGGATATCTTATGAAATCGATTCAACTGCAGAATATCAAAAAGTCATACGACGAGACGGAAGTCATTCGTGGCATCGACGTGACGATCGAGGCCGGTGAGTTCTTCGCCCTCGTCGGACCATCCGGCTGTGGCAAGAGCACGATGCTCCGGATGATCGCCGGGCTCGAGTCGATCACGAGCGGGACGCTCCGCATCGACGGCGTCGCCGCGAACGAACTGAAACCGAGCGAGCGGCAACTATCGATGGTATTCCAAAACTATGCGCTCTATCCGCACATGACCGTCGAGAAAAACATCACGTTCGGGTTACATACGAAAGGACTGACGAAGCTCGAGCAGCGTGAACGTTGCTTGGAAGCGGCCGATACGCTCGGACTGACGGATTATTTAAAGCGGAAGCCGCGCGAACTGTCGGGCGGGCAACGGCAACGGGTCGCACTAGCCCGGGCCATCGTGACCGAGTCGCCGATTTGCCTCATGGACGAGCCGCTCTCGAACTTGGACGCGAAACTTCGGGCCAAGATGCGCTCGGAGATCCGGCAGCTGCAACGCAAGCTCAAACTGACGATGATTTACGTCACGCACGACCAAGTCGAGGCGATGACGATGGCCGACCGGATGATGCTGTTGAACGATGGTCAGGTCCAACAAGTCGGTCAACCGCTCGATTTGTACAATAAGCCGGCGAACACGTTCGTCGCCTCGTTCATCGGGTCACCGCCGATGAATTTGACGTCGGTGCAACGGAGTGACAAGGGCTGGGTCGCCTCGGACGGGCGTCTATTCCACCCGAACACGCTGACGCGAGAAGATACGGCGACGCTCGGCATCCGGCCGGAACAAATCACGCCGGCGAAAGACGAGATCACGTTCTACGCCGAACTGAAAAATATCGAAGTGCTCGGCACGGAGACGATTCTCGCCTTTGACATGGGCGGCGTCGAGTGGCTCGCCAAATGGCCCGGACAATGGCCGCTCGCGATTGGGGAGAAGATTGCCTGTTACGTCGACCCGAAACAGATGTCACTGTTTGACGCGACGGGGAATCGCATCGAACCGCGGCAACCGAAACTGTTCGAGGCGTTGGAGGTGTTCCAATGACGGTCGCCCTTCCGAGACAACGCGTCCGGACCCGATTATCAGACGCGACGAGCGGACTCCTCTACTTGTCCCCGTCGATCGCGTTATTTGGGATCTTTCTCGTCTATCCGTTGTTCCGGACGATTTACTTGAGTTTCTTTCAAACGGACACACAAGGGACGCCGCTCAGTTACGTCGGCGGCGAGCATTACGCCAAACTGTTCACGAGCGCCTCGTTTTGGCAGAGCATCCAGGCGACGGTCGGCTTCGTTCTGTTGACCGTCCCGCTCACAATCATCATCGCGCTCGGGCTCGCGCTCCTCGCCAACGAGAAGCTGCGCGGGATTGGCATCTTCCGGACGGCATTCTCGGCGACGATGGGGATGAGCGTCGCAGCCTCGTCGGTCATTTGGATGTTCATGTACAACCCGTCCATCGGTATCTTCAATCGCTTCTTGGAAGCGGTTGGGGCAAGCGGGGTGCAGTGGCTCCTTGACCCGCAGTACGCGCTCTTATCCGTGTCGCTCGCGACCGTCTGGATGAATATCGGCTTCACGTTCTTGATTCTCCTCGGCGGGCTGCAAAACATCGACCGGACACTGTATGAGAGTGCGGACATCGCCGGAACCGGATATTGGACCCAGCTCCGGGCCATCACAATCCCGATGCTGTCTCCGACGCTCTTCTTCGTCGGCATCATCTCGCTCATCAACGCGTTCCAGACGTTCGGGCAAATCGATTTGCTGACGAAAGGCGGACCGACGAACTCGACGAACGTCATCGTCTACGCCATCTATAAGGACGCGTTCATCAACTATAACGTCGGCGGGGCGAGTGCGCAGGCCGTGCTCTTGTTCTTGACGGTCCTTCTGTTGACGTGGCTCCAGTTCAAGCTCGTCGAAAGGAAGGTGCATTACCAATGACGCTCCGGAAAGTAGTCACGTATACGCTCCTCGTCTTGAGCGCCGTCGTCATGCTGTTCCCGATTGGCTACGCCTTCTCGATCAGCCTGATGGACGGGAGCGAGGTGTTGAAAGGGAATCTCATCCCGCGCGACGTCACATTCGACAACTATATTGCCGCCTTTGAGCGGATCCCGCTCATGACGTACTTATGGAATAGTCTCGTCGTCGCGCTCCTCGTCATGGTCGGCCAAGTCGTCTTGTCGAGCCTCGCCGCCTTCGCGTTCGTCTTCATCGACTTCAAAGGGAAAGGGCTCATCTTCATGCTCTTCCTCGCGACGATGATGGTGCCATGGGAAGCGACGATGGTACCGAACTTCTTGACGATTCAGTCGCTCGGCTGGCTCAACTCGGTGTGGGGGCTGTCGGTGCCATTCTTCGCGCTCGCGTTCGGGACGTTTTTGCTAAGACAACAGTTCAAGACGATTCCGTACGAGATGTACGAGGCATCACAAATCGCCGGCATCAGCCGTTTCCGTTTCTTTTGGAACGTCGTCTTGCCGGTCTCGAAGACACCGCTCGTCACGTTGTCGGTATATAGCTTCTTGACGACATGGAACATGTACTTATGGCCGCTCCTCGTGACAAACACGGAGCAGGCACGCACGGTGCAAATCGGGATTAAGCAGATGCAGTCGAACGAGGTCGCCTCGGATTGGGGTGTCGTCATGGCGGCGGTTATCTTGATTATCATCCCGACGCTGATGCTGTTATTCGCAGGACAAAAGCAGTTACAAGAAGGTTTGACACAAGGCGCGATCAAATAATAGGGGGAATATATGATGAAAAAGAAAGCGTTATTCGCAGGGTTGGCTAGTTCGGTATTGTTGCTCGGGGCATGTGGCAGTCAAGAAGCGGAAGAGGCCGCGGCGACTACGACGACGGACGGAAAGACGGAAGTCGTGTTTTGGCACGCGATGAGCGGAGACTTAGAGACCGCGCTCAACAACCAAGTCGATGCCTTCAACGAGTCGCAAGAAGAATATGAAGTGAAACCGGTGTTCCAAGGCACGTATGAAGAGGCGCTCACGAAGTTCAACGCCGTCGCAGGGTCACCGGACGCACCGGCCATCATGCAGACGTTCGAGGTCGGCACGAAGTATATGATCGACTCGAACAAAATCACGCCGGTCCAGGAGTTCATCGACAAAGAGGACTTCGATACGAGCGTCTGGGAAGAGAACATCTTGAGCTATTACCAAGTCGACGGCAAGCAGTACTCGATGCCGTTCAACTCGTCGACACCGGTGCTCATCTACAACAAGGATGCGTTCGAAAAAGCGGGACTCGATCCGGAGAAAGCGCCGCGGACGTATGATGAACTGAAGCAGGCGGCGAAGACACTGACGACCGACGGCCAGACCGGCTTCACGATGCTCAACTACGGTTGGTTCTTCGAACAGCTCGTCGCCGCGCAAGGCGGGCTCTACGTCGATAACGACAACGGGCGCAGCGGTGCGCCGACGAAAGCGGTATTCGATGGGGAAGAAGGACAGAACGCCTTCAACTTGATCAAAGAGATGTACGACGAGAAGACGTTCATGAACGTCGGCCAAAACTGGGACGACATGCGTGCCGCCTTCCAATCAGGGAAAGTCGCCATGTATCTCGACTCGTCGGCCGGGATTCGCACCGTCGCGGATAACGCCGACTTCGAGGTCGGGGCATCATACTTGCCGGTGCCGAACGAAGCGGAGCGGGAAGGCGTCATCATCGGTGGAGCCTCGCTCTGGATGGGTGACGGCATCGCCGACGAGACGAAGCAGGGAGCATGGGAGTTCATGAAGTATGCGGCCTCTAAAGAAGCACAGGCTAAATGGCACGTCGAGACGGGCTACTTCGCCATCAATCCGGAGGCGTATGACGAGCCGAGCGTCAAAGAGATGTGGGCCGAATATCCACAACTGAAAGTGACGGTCGATCAATTGAGCGAGACGACAGCCTCACCAGCGACACAAGGAGCGCTCATCTCGACGTTCCCGCAGTCCCGTCAAAGCGTCGTCAACGCCATGGAGAGCCTATACCAAGGCGTATCGGTCGAAGAGGCGTTGAAGCGCGCGGCCGATGAGACGACTTCCACCTTGGGACAATGATATGTTGATTTACGCACATCGCGGCTATAGCGCCAAGTATCCGGAGAACACACTAAGCGCGTTCAAGGCGGCGTTGCCTCACGTCGACGGCATCGAACTCGACGTCCAATTGACGCGCGACGGACGCCTTGTCGTCATCCATGACGAGACGGTCGACCGGACGACGAACGGGAGCGGTTTCGTCAAAGATATGACGCTCCGGCAGCTCCGCTTGCTCCGGACGGAGAGCGGGGAACGAATCCCGACGCTCGAGGAAGTGCTCGTCTTGCTCGAACCGACCGACGTCACGCTCAACATCGAGCTGAAGACGGACCGGTTCGACTATGACGGGATCGAGTATCTGACGTGGCTCGCCGTCACCGAGTTCAAGCTCGAACAACGTGTCGTCTTCTCTTCATTCAATCCAGACACGCTCATCCGATTGCGGGATATCGCCCGTGAGGCGAGGATTGCCGTCCTGACAACTGATGGGCATCCGAATTTGGTTGAATTTGTGGAACGAGTCGGAGCCGAGGCCGTCCACGCCCAGCCGGAGTTTATGGGGACAAGAGACTGGATGACGCTCCGCGAACAAAATCGGTCACTTCGTCTCTACACGATCAATGACCCGAGCGAGTTGCCGGACATGACTGGTGTCGACGCCATCATGACGGACGAGGTCGAGCGGTTTCAATCGATGTCGCGTCATTAAACAACACCCGAGACCAGTGTCTCGGGTGTTGTCGGTTAAAAACGGTGTAAGATTGCTTCTAAGTCACCACGTAGTTGATGGGTGCGTGAAGACGTTGGATAGACGCGGCTCGAGAAGACGAACTCGCCATCGTTCACGAATACCTCCATAGAAGACGCGTCGACGAAAATCCGGAACGTCGTGCCTGTTGCCTGTAGCCGGCGGACATCTGTGCCTCGTGTCAATTCGAGCCAATCGCCTGTTTTCGAGAAAGTAGCGGCGTTCCCGAAACAGTCGAATTGAAAATCGTTTTGCGTCTCGAAGGACAATTCGAACGAATCTCCTTCAAACTTCGGACCAGCCAACACATGACTTTGTTGTCGAAGCGAAATTATCTCTTCAATCGGTGTCATGTATAAACGATTATCCCGAAGCGACAGTTCACGTGGAATCGTCATCTGGTTCGTCCATCCCTCGGCTTGTTCAGGCCACTCGCATTCCCACATCGCATTCCATCCGATTAAAATACGCCGGCCGCGCTCGTCGAGGAACGTTTGAGCCGCGTAAAAGTCATGACCATAATCGAGTTCAGTGAAGGCACCATGCGTAAAATGCGGGAGTTCGAGATCGAGTGTACCCACGAAATACCCACATTGATGTAGGTTATGATACCGGTCACCGTCTGGCTCCATTCCTTGGGGTGATAGGAGCAATACGTCTTGACCGTCAAGCGAGAAGACGTCCGGGCATTCCCACATCCAACCGTGGCGTCCGGTTTCTCCGGCAATGACGCCACGCTCGGACCAATGGATGGCGTCGTCCGATCCATACAAGACGACTTTCCCGTCCGTCGCGTCACGCGTGCCGAGTACCATGTAGAAACGGCCGTCCGCTTCCCATACCTTTGGGTCCCGGACATGGGCGTTTCCCTGTTGCGGGATTTCAGAGATGATAGGATTCTGTGCGGACTTCACGAATGTCACTCCATCGGCGGAAGTGGCGAGACACTGGACTTGACGCAATGTCTCCCGTTTCTCGTCGAGCCATGTGTTGCCCGTGTAGTAGAGATGAAGTACCCCATCTTTCACTAAGGCGCTTCCGGAGAAGACGCCGTCGCGGTCATAGTCATGATCTGGCCGAAGTGCAATCGGTTTATGTTCCCAATGAAGGAGGTCGGTCGATGTGGCGTGTCCCCAGTACATATCGTCCCACTCCACACCGAACGGATGATACTGATAAAACAAATGATAGACACCGTTGAACTGACAGAGTCCGTTCGGGTCGTTCATCCAACCGAAGGGCGGAGCGAAATGGTAACAGGGACGATAGCTCATACGGACAACACTTCACTTGTGAACGTATCCGTGATTTCTCGTTGTTCGCCATATACTTCGATGATGAGCGGTTCGGTCGATGGTGTTCGACGCGTGATGGTGACTTGATCTTGTGACGCGTGAACGTCAAGCGTCTCACCTTTCCAATCGATCGAATACGCGAGGGCGTTCCATGCTTTCGGGAGCATTGGCGAGATGCGCAAGTTTCCGCCTGTCATCCGGACGCCGCCGAAACCGTTGACGACCGCTTGCCAAATCCCACCGAGCGACGCTGCGTGGATGCCTGCGTCGGATGTCTTCATGTTCGGCCCGAGATCGATTTCAGATGCGCGACGGAACAAGTCGTAGGCGAGTTCTTGATCGCCGAGATCAGAGGCGAGGACGCTATGTGTTGAGAGAGAGAGCGACGAGTCATGTAGTGTCTTCGGCTCATAGTACTCCCAGTTGGCACGTTTGACGTCTGCTGGGAACAAGTCTTCGAGCAGGTACATCAAAATCATGACGTCTGCTTGTTTCGATACTTGAATCTCGTTCACTTGCTCAAGGTTGTAGTCGTAGAACATCGAGCCGACGTTTTCTTGATTTTTGTATTTCGTCAAATCGATGATTTCTTTCTGCAAATACGTATCATCTTGTGGCAAGACACCGTCTTCACGGACTTGTGGTAAGTAAATCAAATCGAGGACGTGGCGGAACCGTTCGTCGGCTGTCCTAAGATCTAGTTTTTCGTTCAACCGCTCGTATAGTTCTGGTTTCTCATTGCGGAGCAGTTCCACGTA
The DNA here is from genome assembly GCF_018618115.1 of Exiguobacterium sp. s16. Taxonomy (NCBI): domain Bacteria; kingdom Bacillati; phylum Bacillota; class Bacilli; order Caryophanales; genus Exiguobacterium; species Exiguobacterium sp. s16. Next base: position 305,871 of record NZ_JACSLM010000003.1, read on the forward strand.
TTCAATCGCTGTTTGGATGTTCCAGTGCGCCGTATAGTTCGTGAACGCGTTGTTGTCGACATGTTCCTTATATTCATCGGGACCGACGACTTGATTGATTTCATAACGACCCTCTGCTTCATCCCACTCAAGTCGGCTCGCCCAGAACTTGGCCGTATCGATGAGCAATTCATAGCCGTAACTGTCCATGAAGTCTTGGTCACCCGTGACATGATAGTATTGCCAAGCCGCGAACGCGATGTCGGACGTGATATGTTGCTCGATAAAGCCAGACCATATTTTTGTGGCTTCCCCGGTCACGATGTCGGCTGCACCCCAGACCGGTGTCACTTCACCGTCGTCGAGCCATGCCGATTCCCAAGGGAACATCGCGCCTTCATATCCGTTCTCTTTCGCTTTTCGGTGCGCTCCTGGCAACGAGAGATAACGATATTCGAGCAAACTACGTGCGATTTTTGGGTTTGTGTACGTGTAGTAAGGCAAGATAAAGATTTCTGTGTCCCAGAATGTATGCCCTTTATAACCTTCACCTGATAAACCTTTCGCCGCGACGTTCATCCGATTGTCATGTTTCGGTGTCATGACTGCCAAATGATATTGGGCGAACCGAACGGCCAACTGATCGAACATTTCTTCTGATTCGATGGTGATCGGTGCGTGCGACCAGACGAGATTGTCCCAAGCATTGACGTGATCGATAAACAAACGGTCATAGCCACGTGCTTCGACTTCGCGCGTCACGCTCAACGCATAGTTTGCAAGTTCTGCTGTTGTGTCCACTGGCAATTCTTGATCACGAGAAGTGAAAACAGTCGAGTATTTCTCGATTGTCAGCGTCTCGTTCGCCGGGATGACGATGTTTGAATAGTCGAAGAAAATTTGGCGACGGTCCATCTTGATGATGGATTTCGGTTCGAATAATTCATGTTGACTGAATCGGTGGACGCTATGGAAAGCAAAGTCGATGCCGGATTCTGTCGTCGTTTGGAGCTGTTGCATGAAACGGCCGTCATAGAGACGTTTGTCGCCTTCTAAAAAGTGTTGGACGCCACTGTTGGTCATTTGTCCATTAATGCCGGATGTCATCGTCAACACGCTCTCTTGCTTTGGTGTGACAGTGACGCGTTGGGCAATGACATGCAAGTTGGCCATCGACACGAAACGACGGAAGACGAGGTCATAGACGTCACCGTCAGGACTTTGCCACGTCACTTCACGTACCAGTTCAGCCTGTTTCAAGTTGAGTGTACGCCGATACGTGAGAATTGTACCTTGGGTGAGGTCAAACCGAATCCCGTTCAATGTAAACTCCATCCACAACACATCCGCCGCGTTCGGAAGTTCCGTCACTTCGTTATTAGCAAATTTATTGAATGTTCCAGCGACGAATAAATTTCGTTGCTCGTTGGCATAGTGTTCCTCCGTAACCGAACGAAGTCCCATATAGCCGTTTCCAAGTGAAAAGACGGCTTCTCCTTTACCGAGCCATTTTGTGCGGAACCCGTCCTCTGAGACGAGCCAATGTTCTAACTCTCCAGTACCAGTCGTATAGTTCATCAGTGTATTCGTCACCTTGTAACCTCCTGTATAATAAAGCGCTTTCTTGATTCGACCCCATTCTATCCGAAACGTTTCGGATATTCAATACTAATTTTCCTTTAATTTCTTTCCTTAGCTTCGAAAACGTGATTAAATGGGGTCAGAAACGTTTTAGAAAAGAGGTTTGACATGGAGCAGGTGATTGCTAGTCTGGGGTTTCAATTCGAAAAGGTACAAGCGTGGAGAAAACAATCAATCTGGAAGTCAATCTTCTATGTGATCATCGCGGTGATGTTGGCGAATGCGTTCGTATTTGGTTTAAAGTGGGTGAACCAATCAAACGAAACGCCAACGAATTTGCCGGCGTTTACAGTCACAGAGGACGGAATTCAATACGAAGAGCCATTCCTATTCAACATGGAAGTGCTGGATTTGGCAGTGATGGTAGGAGAGGAACGTGAAACGGATGCGTTGCAGACGCTCTTGTTGGATGATTCGGGCTGGGTCTTCAAACGTAGCGGTGTCTCGACTGAGTTGAAGGAATACAGTAGCTTACTCGAATTTTTAGGCGAGACGGAATTAACGGAACGAGATGTCGCACGGATTCTCGACGATTTGGAATGGTTCTATCCGCTCTACATTTATGGGGCGATCGTGGTAGACGTATTGATTCATCTCGTCGTCATTTCCTTCCTCGCGCTCGCAGGACTCGGATTCCGTCGCTTCGTGCCGATTCGCTATAAAGAGGCGTGGACGATTACGGCTTATGGCATCACGGCACCTCTGTTAGTGCGAACGGTCATCGCTTTATTGCCGGTCACCGTGCCGATGCTAGCTGTTCTATATTGGGCGACCGTCGGCATCTTTGCGTTTATGACGATACGAAAAATCGGCGATGAATGATCATCGCCGATTTTTCGCGACCGATTCTCTTAGAATCAGCTCGTTATTGACGAACGCCTCGTGCGGCACGTCTTGTCCCTCGACGATATGGACGACCATCGAAGCTGCCTTACGGCCCATCTCATACGGCTGTTGGCCGACAGTTGTGAGGGGCGGGGACACATATTGAGACAATAAGATGTTATCGAACCCGATAATCGACAGGTCTTCCGGCACATTCAAGCCGAGTTCGCGTGTGGCCTGAAGGACACCGAGCGCCATCACGTCGGAAGCGCAGAAGAACGCGGTCACCTCGGGATGGTTCAGCAAAAACGGCAAGGCCGCGCTTTTTGAGGCGAGTTCTTCGAAATCACCGTTCAATACGTAATCGTCACGAAACTCGATCCCGTTCTCTTGAAGCACTTGACGATATGCGTCATATCGGACCGTCGAGACATACGCGTGGGCCGCACCGTTCATGAAGGCGATGTGACGGTGTCCGAGTCGAATCAAATAGCGGACGGCCTGCTTGGCGCTTTCGAGTTGGTTTGAAGTCACGTATCCGGTGTTCACACCTTCGACGGGAATGTCGACTAATACGCAAGGGACTGTGCTCTCGATGGCTTCAAGCAAGTACGGATCATCGCGTTTCAACCCTTGGATGACGACACCGTCAAGCTGGCGTTCGGCGCACATCTGGCCGTATGTCTTATTTTTTTGTTTAGAAGTCGTCGTCGAGAGGAGGACGAACTCGTAATCGAGCATGGACAGCTCGTCCGATACGCCACAGAGCGTCTCGAACAGAAAATTATCTTTCACACTCTCTCGTTTTAAGTCGGTGACGAGAAAACCGATCGTCTTCGATTGTTTCTTAACTAAGCTACGGGCCAGGATGTTTGGGCTGTAGCCGAGCTCTTTCGCGACGCTCATAATTTTGTCCCGCGTCTCTTTGTTCACATCGTCATACCCGTTCAACGCCCGGGACACGGTCGTGACGGAAAAACCTGACGCTTTGGAGACATCTTTCAAAGTGGCCATGGTGGTAAACTCCTTCTCTATGAAAACGTTATGGGTAATGTTCGATTTATGATTTGATATCTATAGTCTAGACGGAGAGTGTAATGTCTGTAAACCTCTAAAAATAAGGGTTTTAAGCCTGTTTAAAAATAACACTTGATTTCCGAAACGTTTCGGGTATAAAATCAGGTTGTGAGTTGAAAGCGGTTACTTTAATTCGAGTTTGATCATCCATAAGGAGGAAATTACACATGAATAAAAAAGTATCAAAGCCATTATCTGTTTTCATGCTATCAGGTCTTGTGTTCACTGCCGCGTGCGGCGGAGAAGAGGAGGCGCAAGTTGCTTCAGACCCGTCTGAGCTTGAAGGGAAAGAAATCACGGTCGGGACGTGGAAAGGGACAGACGCTGAAGTCAAAGCGTTCGATGAATTGCTAGCGGCTTTCACGGACGAGACAGGCATCAAAGTGAAGAAGAAAGTTTATAACGATTATCAAACACAACTTCAAACTGACCTTGTCGGGGGAACGGCACCAGATGTCTTTTATGTCGATGCTTTTCTTGCCCCTGAACTTTCGAAGCAAGGCGTGCTCGAGCCACTCGATCAATATGTAGACCAAACTGAAAAAGATTTGGGCGACTTTTATGAGCCGGCCATCAATGCTTTTAAATCAGAAGATCGGTTGTTCGGGCTACCGAAAGACTATTCAACGCTCGGTCTCTATTATAACAAGAAGATGATTGAGGATGCCGGATTCACAGCGGACGATATTCCGACGGAGATGGAAGAACTTCCTGGGTTCTTGAAAGATTTACAGGGGGAGCTCCCATCTGGTGTGACGCCAGCCATCACATCATCTGAGTTAGCGCGTCATATGTTCGTACTTCAGTCAGGTGGCACAGATATCGTCGATGGAGATGGGAAAGCGGTCTTGTCGCAACAAGATCAAATTGCTGCCTTGCAGCCACTTGTGGATGCCTACCAAGATAAACTTGTTCAACGTCCAGCTGACCTTGGTCAAGGTTGGGCCGGTGACTCGTTCGGGGCTGAAAAAGCTGCCATCATGATTGAAGGGAACTGGGCGATTTCACATATCCAGCAAAACTTCCCGGATGTCGAAATGGGAACGAAAGAAGTCCCGACAATCGGTGGCGATAGCGGTTCAATGATGTTCACTGTATCGTACTCACTCAATAGCGATTCGGAAGAGAAAGCCGCGGGTTGGGAGTTCATTGATTACGCAACATCGAAAGATGGTATGAAAATCTGGTCTGAAGGGGCAGGCGTCCTTCCGTCACTCAAATCAATTGCAGAAGAGCTTAACCTTCAAGACGATGAGTTGAAAGCACCGTTCGTTGCAGCTGGAGCGTATGCGACTCCTTGGCAAAAAGGGGACTCCCTCTCAATCGTTGCCCGTGAATACAACAACTTGTTGCCGGCAGCTCTAAAAGGCGACATGACGCTTGAAGAAGCGATGAAAAAAGCAGAAGAGACAGCGAATAAAGACATCGAGACGCAATTGCAATAAAGAAACAATTGGGCTCGCGTAACCGCGCGAGCCTCGTTGTGTTCGGAGAGGGAGGATCATATGGGCACACAGCTCGAAATCAATCGGCGTACGGATGCGGCATCGCAAGCACCACCGCCTAAAAAGAAAAAAGGTAGTGAGCGCAACCGTCGTGAATCGATGCAGGGCATCACGTTCATGTTGCCGACGCTGATCATCTTAGTGACATTCACGTTACTTCCGATTGCGTACTCGCTGTTCTTGTCGTTTACGCGCGTCAATTTATTTGGCGGCATCGATTTCCAATGGGTCGGCTTTGATAACTACGTCAACGCGTGGAACGATGACCGGGTCTGGACCGCATTGAAAAATACGTTCCGATATGCGTTGTTCGTCGTGCCGATTCAAACGGCGATTGCCCTGTTGATGGCTGCCGTCCTTAATTCAGGGATTCGGTTCCAAAACACGTTCCGGACGATTTACTTCTTGCCGACACTCACATCGAGTTCGGCGCTCACGATGATTTTCATGTTCTTATTCAGTTTGAACGGTCCAATCAACAACGTCCTCGTCAGCCTTGGGTTTCTCGAGGCACCCGTCAACTTCATCAACGAGACCGACTTTGCGCTCACGACCATCATGGTCATGAACATCTGGTCGACGGTCCCGTTCTTCATGACCATTTATTTGGCGGGACTGCAAGATATTCCATCGTCACTCTATGAAGCGGCGTCACTTGACGGGGCGAACGCGTGGCAGAAATTGATGAAGATCACGGTGCCGAACTTGACGCCGGTCACAAACTACGTCTTATTGATGGGGATTATCGGTTGCTTCCAGTTGTTCGATCAGGCATATATCATCTCCGGAGGGACCGGGGGACCGAACAATGCGACGCTCACCTTCTCGCTCATCATCTATCAATATGCGTTCAAGACGATTGGGACGATGGGCTATGCGTCAGCGCTCGCAATCATCTTGACGGTCATCATCTTCACAGTGTCGATGCTTGCCCGTAAGTTGAACAAGGAAGAATCCAACTATTAAGGAGGAATGGATATGAAAAAGAAAAAATGGCCGCGTATCGTGATGTACGTCATTCTCATTTCCTACGCGCTCGTCACACTGTATCCATTCCTATGGGCAGTGCTCGCATCGTTCAAACCGTATAGTGAGATTGTGGCCGGGGGACTGACGCTTTGGCCGGAAAACCCGACACTCGCCAATTTTGAACATATCTTTACGAAAGATCCACTGTTCCCGCGATGGATCCTAAACTCGTTTTTAATTGCGACGGTCGGGACAATCGTGAACGTCATCTTCAACACGATGGCGGGTTATTCACTCGCGCGGCTTCGGTTCCCGGGACGGAACTACTTATTCCTCTTGATTCTCGCAGTCATGATGGTACCGGGACAGATTTTGCTCATCCCGAACTATTTGATTATGCGCTCGCTCGGGATTCTCGATACGTATTCTGCCTTGATTATTCCCGGGGCAATCAACTTCGCGTACATCTTCTTGATGCGACAGTTCTTCATCAACTTCCCGCGCGAAGTCGAAGAAGCGGCACAAGTCGATGGCCTTAACCGGTTTCAGACGTTTTGGCGCATCGTTTTCCCGATGGCAAAAGCCTCGGTCGCGACGCAAGCCGTCTTCGTATTCCTTGGCTTCTGGAACGAGTTCTTAAAACCGCTCCTCTACATCACGTCGCCCGAGAAATACACGCTTACGCTCGGACTACAGTCGTTCCAAAGTCAAAACGCGACACAGTGGAACTACATCATGGCGGCTTCAGTCGTCAGTATCATTCCAATCATCATTTTGTATATCCTACTGAATAAGTACTTCATGCAAGGGTTGCGAATCGGTGGGGACAAATAAGGAGATTGACGATGAAAGCTTTTATTTTTGATTTAGACGGTGTGATCACCGATAGTGCCGAATATCATTATTTGGCTTGGAAGGCACTCGGCGAAGACCTCGGCATCCCGTTTGACCGTGAGTTCAATGAGACGCTCAAAGGCGTCAGCCGGACCGAATCGCTCGAACGGATCCTTCGCCATGGAGGCCGAGAGAACGATTTTTCACCCGAAGAGAAGGAGCGACTCGCTACGAAAAAGAATGAACATTATGTCTCGCTCATCTCGAAGATTACGAGCGATGATATTCTGCCAGGAGTCGAGGCGTTTTTAAGCGAACTAAAAGAGGCAGGCTATAAGATTGGGATGGCGTCGGCGTCAAAGAACGCTCACATGGTGACACGTCAACTCGGTTTGCTCCATGCGTTTGATCATATCGTCGATGCGGCAACCGTCGTGGACTCGAAACCACATCCGGAAGTGTTCTTGAAAGCAGCCGAAGCGCTAGCTGTCGAGCCGAAGGACTGTGTCGGTGTGGAAGATGCGGTCGCGGGGGTTGAAGCGATCCATGCGGCTGGGATGTTTGCCGTCGGCATCGGAGATCCGGCCGTGTTGACCGAGGCCGATCTCGTTTTCACAGACACGACCGGTCTCACGCTCGACAACGTCTTGACACGGATTTAAAAAACAAAGCCTCGAGTGGTGATGCTCGAGGCATTTTTGATGAGGAGGAGATCGAATGAAGCGAACATGGTGGAAAGAGGCCGTCGTGTATCAAGTGTACTGGCGTAGTTTCCTCGACACGAACGGGGATGGATACGGTGATTTAGAAGGGGTGCGCCGAAAGTTGCCGTACATCAAAGAACTCGGGGCAGACGTCGTGTGGCTGAACCCATTCTATGTCTCACCGGATAAAGACAACGGCTATGATATCGCCGACTACTACCAAGTCATGAACAAGGCGGGCACGATGAAGGACTTCGAGCTTTTGCTTCAGGAAGCACACGCCATCGGGCTCAAGGTCATTCTAGACCTCGTCGTCAATCATACATCTGATCAGCATGCATGGTTTTTAGAGGCGAAAGCATCGGTCGACTCACCAAAACGAGACTATTACATCTGGCATGACCCGGTAGACGGAAAAGCACCAAACAACTGGCGCTCGTACTTTGCGCCGTCGTGCTGGGAGTATCATGCGGAGAGCGGGCAATATTATTACCATTCATTCGCCGTCGAACAACCGGATTTGAACTGGGAAAACGCGGAGTTGCGACACGAGATTTATAAGATGATGCGCTTTTGGCTCGATCAAGGCATCGATGGGTTCCGGATGGACGTCATCAACTTGCTCGCGAAACGGAAAGATTTGTCGGATGTCGCTAATCCATATGACTTGAGTTACTTGGCGAATAATCCGGGCATCCACGAGTACCTTCAAGAGATGCATGAGGAAGTGTTGCGGCACTATGACTGCATGACAGTTGGTGAAATTCCATTCGTGACGCCAGCAGAAGGAGCACTCTATGTCGACGAGGCTCGCCATGAACTCGATACACTGTTCCATTTCCAAATCGCCGACGAAATGCCGACATGGGATATGTTGCGGTTCAAAGCGATTCAACGCGATTGGTATGAAGGGTTGAAAGGGCGGGGCTGGAACTCGCAGTTCTTGAACAACCACGATCACACACGGCAAGTAACGCGTTACGGGAATGACGGGGAGCATCGTGTCGCCTCGGCCAAGCTACTTGCCACGCTCACGCATACACTCCCGGGCATGCCGTACATTTATCAAGGGGAAGAGATCGGGATGACCGGCGTCACGTTCGAATCGATTGACGATTACCAAGATATCGCCATGAAGAATCGTTATGTGGAAGAAGTAAGTAAAGGAAGAGAGGCAAAAGAGGTGTTGGCGAGCCTGCAACTGCTCAGCCGTGATAACTCCCGGACACCGATGCAGTGGAACGCCCAGTCCGAATCCGGTTTCACAGACGGCACCCCATGGATGACGGTTAACCCGAACTATGTCGAACTGAACGTCGAGGCGGACTTAGCGCGAGAAGATTCCGTCTTCCGTTACTATCAACAGCTGATTCAACTGCGAAAATCGCATGAGGCACTCGTGTATGGCGACTTTACAGACTTGCTCCCGCAAGACGAGTCGTTGCATCTGTATGAACGTACATTAGGGGACGAACGGTTCGTTATCGTCCTGAATCATTCGGATGATTCCCATGCACTTCCGATTACGACAGAGGGATACGACCTCGTGTTGCATAACCTCATCAATGACACTGATCAACTGTTGCCGCACGAGGCGCGGGTATACATGACAAAGCCCGCTCAATGAAGCGGGCTTTGTCATGTCTTCTTCGGCGAATCACTAAAAGCGAAATACATCCCGACGCCAATCGCGAGCCCAATCAAGTAGTTGTCGAGGGCGATGGCTAACGAGACACCGATTGCGAGGGCGAGCGGGAAGGCATAGCTGCCGGTCGTCTGTTTATTGGACATGGAGAACTCCTCCTTTGTCCAATTTGTACGGGTGTCGCCTCAAAAAGTTTCAAGCTTTCTTCTTCGTCCCTTGGAACGCGAAGAACATCGCGATGCCGATCCCGAGTCCGAGCCACCAGTTATCGAACAACAAGCCGAAGATGAGGACAAAGGCGACGGCGACCGGGAGTGCTAAAAATCCACGTTGACGTTTCACGAAAATCATCCTTTCTGCTTCTCTCTGTTCGACTGTTCCCGGTTTCGAATCATTTCATTCTAAAAGCAAGCGTTTTCATGAAAACGGCTCAACGTCAACGTTTGTCTAAACGATGAACAGTTATATTTTCATGTGAAATTGTGAGCAAAATCATCTATTCAACAGCCGAGGACCCTGCTATATTAATCATGTGATATATTTCACATGAAGAAATCATAAATAACTTATATATAGGAGGACCACTCGATGGTTACATTTTTCATTGCTTTAGGATTATTATTGCTCGGTTATCTCGTCTACGGCCGGTACGTCGAGAAGACGTTCGGTATCAAAGAAGAGCGGACGACGCCCGCCTATGCGTCACAGGACGGCGTCGACTACGTGCCGATGGGGACGAAGCGCAACTCGATGATTCAACTGTTGAACATCGCCGGGGTCGGTCCGATCTTCGGGCCGATCATGGGTGCCTTGTATGGCCCGGTCGCATTCCTGTGGATCGTGCTCGGTTCCATCTTCGCCGGCGCGGTGCATGACTATTTGACCGGGATGATCTCGCTTCGCAACAACGGGGCGCACTTGCCGCAGCTTGCCGAGAAGTTCCTCGGTCGGTCGCTCCGCCACGTCGTCAACGGCTTCGCGTTGCTGTTACTGCTCTTAGTCGGGACCGTGTTCGTCACGTCACCGGCCAATATGATCAACAACTTGTTCGACGGCACCGGCTCGACGCTCGCCATCGTCACGTTCGGCATCTTTGCCTACTACATCTTGGCGACACTGCTCCCGGTCGATAAAATCATCGGCCGCATCTATCCGTTCTTCGGGGCGCTTCTGTTGTTGAGCGCCGTCGGCATCGCCGTCAGTCTATTCACGCAAGGCTATCAAATCCCGGAGATGACGTTGACGAACATGCATCCGGACGGCTTACCGCTCTGGCCGCTCATCTTCTTCACCATCTCGTGCGGGGCACTGTCAGGCTTCCATGCCACTCAGTCGCCGATTATCTCACGGACGACGATGAAAGAGAGCAACGGTCGCAGCATCTTTTACGGCATGATGATCGTCGAAGCGATCATCGCCATGATCTGGGCGGCTGCCGCCATGGCCATCTTCGAGCCGGGTGAACTGCTCGCCATGATCAATGCCGGCACGCCGGCGCTCGTCGTCCAAGAAGTGGCGACGCTCATGCTCGGTAGCATCGGCGGCACGCTCGCCATCCTCGGTGTCATCGTCTTGCCGATCACGTCAGGCGACACGGCGTTCCGGAGTGCCCGCATGATCATCGCCGACTACTTGAACATCGTCCAGAAGAAGTTCACGTCACGGTTGTGGATCGCGCTTCCGCTCTTCGTCTTGTCGTTCATCTTGACGAAAGTCGACTTCCGTCTGTTGTGGCAATACTTCAACTGGGCCAACCAGACGACGGCGGTCATCGCTTTGTTCGTCGGTGCGACGTATCTGTATATCAAAGGACGGAACTACTGGATCGCCTTGTTGCCGGGAACGTTCATGTTGTATGTCGTCTGGTTCTACATTTTGACGGCACCGATTGGCTTCAAGATGGACGGGGTGCTCCCGTATATTTTGGCCACAATCGGCACGGTCACACTGTTCGGCTTGTTCTTCCGCCACGCGAAAGCGATGCGTGAACAAGGGCTCGAGTGCGACATATCAAGCGATCAAGCAGCATGACAAAAGGGTTTGGCCTCGGCCAAACCCTTTTTAGTCGGTTGTCTCTTGTTCCGTGAGCAGTGTCGTACTCGTTGTGCTGTGGGAATACAGATAGATGGAGAACGTCGTTCCTTCTCCGTACACTGAGTCGGCGTGAATGCCCCAACCGTGTGCCTCGGCGATCCGTTTGCAGATGCGGAGGCCGAGCCCGGTCCCTTTGATCGGACGGTGGGCGTCCGAGTCGACGCGGTAGTATTCGTCGAACACGTACGGGATGGCGTCGCTCGGGATGCCGATCCCCGTGTCCCGTACCGACAGGACGTACGTGTCGCCCTCGGTCGTCATCTCGACATAGACCGTGCCGCCGTCCGGAGAGTACTTAATGGCGTTGCCAATCAAGTTGTGAAGCAACTGCAACAGTTTTTCCTCGTCGGCCTCGATCGTCACGTCGTCGGCTGACAAGATGACGTCGTGCTGGGGAGAAGTCGCCTTGTAGTGGGCGACGACGTCCTCTAGCACCGGTCGCAAGGCGAACGTCGACATCGATAACAGTTCTTCGGAATAGTTCACCCGCTGATAGTCGAGGAAGTTGTCCACGAGGCGCTCGAGCCGCTCGGCTTCCCGTTTGACGAGCGTCAACATCCCGTGCGTCTTGTCGTTGTCGCTATGCTGGTACATGAGCAGTTCGGCGTAGCCGTTGATGGCTGTGAGCGGGGAGCGGAACTCGTGGGACAGCTCGGCGAGGAAGGCATCCTTCTGTTCCTCGAATCGGATCGAGTCGGTGATGTCGCGCCACATGATGAACACGCCACGCGGGGTGTGCGTGAAGTTCGAAATGACTTGCATCGTCCGCTCGCCGATGCGGAGTGACTTCGCATCCATGCTCGGGCAACAGCCGAACCGGTTCGTCAACAGCTCATCCCAAAACAGCGTCAAGTCGGTCATATCGGCCCCGTTCCGCTCGAGCGTCTCATAAAAGAAACGGGTCATATCGTCCATGCTTGGAAAGCGACGGGTCTCCATCGACGGACAGATGGCACGGAGCTGTTCATTCGAATACAGATGGTTCCGTGTGAAGTCGATATAGCAGACGGCATCCTGCACCTCTTCGACGAGCGAGGCGATCGGGAAGGCGTGAGGGGAGCGGGCGCGCTTCGTCACGACGGATCGACTGCTCGCGGACCGTCCATGATTTCGCCGTGCCGGATAAAATGACTTTCGATTCATGAGAGAACCTCCTTTCCATCAAAGGTTATATTATGAAAGTAAGTAAGTGCGTAGCATTCCCATTCATTATACGATATTCCGCCTTAATTCCCTATACCACCCATGGGCCTAGCTAAAAACCGGTCATGATCGGGACACTTGGACGATTCGGTCTCGATTCTAGGAAAAAACGCCTCCCTCGAGGATGCGAGGAAGGCGTCAGGCTTAGAAGAACGTGTATGGGTTGACGCTATTGGCAGCCGTTGAGCTGCTATAGACGTATTTGTTTTTATGGACCTCGAAGTGGAGATGGTTCCCGAACGAGTTGCCGGTGTTGCCGACCGTACCGATTTTCCCACCCTTGGCGACCTTCTGTCCTTTGACGACGTTCAAGCGGTCCAAGTGGGCGTAGACGGTCGTATAGGCTTGACCGTTGATCGTGTGTGAAACCATGACGTGGTTGCCGTAGGCGCCGTAGTTCCGGGCGACGATGACTTGGCCGTATGCTGCCGACTGAACCGTCGTGCCTTTGGCGGCCGCCAAATCGATGCCGTTATGGAACGTGTAGCCATATTTTCCGCTCGCCGGGCCGTACCCTTGCGTCAACGTACCTTTTGTCGGCATGAGGAGCTTGCCCGCTGTCGCCGTTTGGAGTGATGTGCTGCTATATTTTTTTACATATGTACTCGAGACGTATTTTGTACTGCCGTTATAATTGATTTTCGTCCATGAACCGGTCGCGCCGAGATAGGTGAACGTTTGGCCGAGTTTGACACTGCCGACTTTTTGGTAAGACGTCGATGGGCCGCTCCGCACGTTCAGGACATTCGTCGTGACTTTGACTTTATACGATGTAGCTGCCTCTACCGGTGTCGAAGCGGGAAGTGTCAAGCCGGAAACAAGAAGGGCGCCTAATGTAATCGTCATTAGTTGTTTTTTCATAGTATGGTAAATCCTTTCAATTATGTAACAATGCGACAGAACAATGATAATTACCTTACAAAAAAATTTTACCATCAAAAAATAGATTCTAATATGTCATTTATATTTCAAAAAAGTATAATCGTTATGAAAACGACAGTGTAGTGGGAAAAGTCGAGTTGTACCAACGTAATTGAGACATACAACGTTTTGTTGGTAAAAGAATATATGCCTAATATTCAAAAAAACTCCGATTTCTCATAGTTTAGCTTTTGAAAAACAGGGTAATTTTAATTAGTTTGGCCTAAATAAAAAAGACCGATGAGAATCAGCCGTTTTTGTCAGTCCTTTCCTTGAAGTGCTTCCTCTATACATAAGAAAAACCGAGGCATGCGCCCCGGTTTAGCGTGTCTGCCCTTACGGAGAAGGCGTGATCACGTTCAGATGAATATTTCGATTATGGTGCCGACAGTTCTTCCTCGGTGACCCATTTATGATTGGTCACTTCTTCACCTGATTCTAACGTGAAGTCGACCATATAGACGGTCGTCTTTTCAGCCGAATCGACGGTTGCCGTCGTGCCGCCCATTCCTTCCATATGTTCAGCCTCGACATCGATCTCATCGCCGACCTCATATGGTTCGGTCGTGGCGTTTTTGACTTCTTCATGGATAATCCATTTATGGTCTTCGATACGTTCACCCCCATGCGTCGGATCATACGAGATGCTGTATACGACCGTGTCGTAAGCACCGACAATCGTCGCTTCGGCTCCTTCCATACCTGGCATATGGGCTTCTGTGATGATGGCCGTGTCACCGACCGCGAACGTCGGGTTCTCCGCTGACTTCAAGCCTTCGGGGACGTCACCAGACCCGGACATATCCATTCCTGAATGGTCGTTTCCGTCCATCGTCTCTTCCATCTGGTCATTCATGTTCGTGTCATTGTTCGTCGTTTCATCTTCGCCGCAAGCAACGAGCAAACCGCTCAGTGAGAGTGCCATCGTCATCATTCCAAGTTTTTTGTTTATCTTCATTCCTATTCCCTCCAATTAACGTGTGATTAGTTTACTTTCAACTGTCCCATCATCCCGTTTTCTTCATGTTCCAGGATGTGGCAGTGATACATGAACGTCCCTGTCTCCCGAAACGTCATTTCAATTTTTACTTTTTCGCCCGGTGCGACAGCGACCGTATCTTTCCAACCGCGTTCGTTGTCAGGCGGGGGTTGGCCGTCCCGTTCAAGTATCCGGAATTGGACGCCGTGGACGTGGAACGGGTGGGTCATCCCGCCCATCATGTCTTCTCGATTATAAATTTCCCATATCTCGGTCGAACCTTGTTGGACATTGATGTCGATTCGATCGGGATCGAATTGTTTGCCGTCAATCGACACCATGTTGCCCATCCCGAACAACGTGAGGCGTCGGTCGGCAACGCTTGATTCGTTAGACGCAGACGTTCCGTCAAAGGCATCGCTCCATTCGCCGTCTTGATCGACCTCGTCACGCACCGTGAACGTCGTGAACGGAATCCCATCCGCTTGAAGAGCGAGATCGTCTCCGAGCGACAAGTCTGAGAAGTCGATTAATATCTCGGCACGTTCGCTAGGTGTGAGCGTCAACGTTTTGAGTGGTACGGGTTTGTCGAGCAACCCGCCGTCGGTCGCGATTTGAGTGAATGACGATCCGTTCGATAATGAGAAGTCGATGTTCCGAGCGTTAGAGCCGTTAACGAGACGGACGCGTAACGTGTTCGTGGTCACGTCGAACGTCGTATTGATGGCACCGTTCGCAATCAACGTATCGCCGACCGTCCCATCGACGTTCATCTGGCGATCGTAATCGAGTTGTCCGTCGTCTGTGAAGAGACGGTCTTGGACGATGAGCGGAATGTCATCGACACCGTACTCGTTTGGCAACCCGTTCTCCGCTTGGTCCGTTACGTACAAGAGTCCGGCCAGACCAAGGTATACTTGTTCGGCCGTTGCGCCCATCGGATGCGGATGGAACCAAAGCGTGCCCGGTTCTTGGTCAACCTCGAGACGAACTTGTTTTTGCTCACCGGGGCCAATCAGTTGGTGCGGTCCGCCGTCTTCTTCTCCAGGGATGACGAGACCGTGCCAATGGAAAGAGGTCGGTTCGGCGAGCTGATTGATCGTGTCGATATACACGGTCTTCCCAGCTGGCAACTCAATCATTGGGCCGAGTAAAGTCCCGTTATAGCCAAGCGTCTCGGTGTTGACGCCTTCGTCGAAGAAGCGATGCTCGCCACGTTCAGTGCGGACCGTATAATAAAGCGCCTCGTCTGTGACGCGGTCAGGTTGTAGCCGTTTCGGAATCGGAAGCGGTTGAGCTGGTTCGTCGGAGGTGATGAGGTCAATCGTGTTCCCACGTCCCATCCCACCATTGCCGTGCATCATGCCGCCATTGTCCCGATCTCCCATGAATGCTCCGTTTCCCATCATCCAGCCTCCAGGAGCGAACGTGAACAACAGGAGGAGCAGTCCAATCACGATACTTACGATAACCATCCCGATAATCCATTTCATGACGCGGTTCATAAGGCATCATCCTTTCTAGTTAAAGCGAGAACCTATTTAGTTATACCAACAACTTATGAAATTTTTGTTAAACGGGAAATTTAGTTTTTATATACTGCATAGGGGTATATGGTATACATAGGAGGTGGTCAACGTGGAACATTCACACCACGCGTCATCTCATCATGAACACGGAGAAGCGCATGACTCGCACGCCGGCGGACATGAAGGGATGATTGAAGAGTATAAGCGTCGATTTTTCGTCTCGTTAGGACTGACGATTCCAATCCTCATCTTGTCGGACATGATTCAAGAGTGGGCCGGTTTCGAACTTACGTTTACTTATGAAAAGCAGACGCTATTCGTGTTGGCGACGATCGTGTACGTCTATGGAGGGTGGCCGTTTTTGAAAGGGAGCATCGACGAATTGCGTCAACGAAACCCGGGGATGATGATGCTGATTGGACTGGCCATCAGCGTCGCGTACTTCTATAGTGTCGCTATCGTGTTCGGGTATGGGCATGGACATGACTTCTTTTGGGAGTTGGCGACGTTGATCGTGATCATGTTGCTCGGGCATTGGATTGAGATGCGTTCCATCATGGGCGCCTCGAACGCGTTGCAACAGCTCGTTCGACTCTTGCCGAGTGTGGCGCACCGCATCAACGGGAGTGACATCGAAGACGTTCCCGTCTCGGCGCTCGCTGCGGGGGATTTGATTCTCGTCAAGCCGGGCGAGCAGATCCCTGTCGACGGGGAGTTGCTGAAAGGACGGACGACGGTCGATGAGTCGATGCTGACGGGTGAATCGATGCCTGTCGAGAAAGAAACGGGAGATGTCGTCATCGCCGGGTCGATCAACCAGGAGGGCAGTATGACGATCGCAACGACGAGCACGGGGGAGAGCACATACTTGTCGAAAGTCATCGACTTGGTCAAAGAAGCGCAGGAATCCAAATCGAAAACGCAAAATTTGGCCAATCGGGCCGCCAAGCTGTTGTTCTATATCGCCGTCGGGGCGGGTGTGCTGACGTTCGTCATTTGGCTCGCTCTCGGTTACCCGGTCAGTATGGCCATCGAGCGAATGGTCACCGTCATGGTCATCTCGTGTCCGCACGCGCTCGGTCTCGCATCTCCGCTCGTCGTGGCGGTCTCGACGGCACTTTCCGCGAAGCGAGGGCTATTGATTCGAAACCGGACCCAGTTCGAAGAGGCACGTCATCTCGATGCGGTCATCTTCGATAAGACGGGCACGCTGACGCAAGGCGATTTCGGGGTGACGGACATTGAAGCCGCATCCTCGTATACGAACGATGAAGTGTTGCGTCTGGCTGCCGCCGTCGAGACGGCGTCGCAACATCCGCTCGCACGAGGGATTCTTCGCGAAGCGGAAGAGCGAGGTTTGACGTTACCTGAGGTCGTCGATTTCGACTCCATCACCGGCGTCGGTCTAGAAGGTCGCGTGAATGGGGCACACGTTCAAGTCGTCAGTCCTCGTTTTATTCGCGAGCACGAGCTCTCGATCGATGAAGCGGCGTTCGATCAGTTGTCCGCCGCCGGCAAGACCGTCGTCTTCGCGCTTCGCGACGGAGAGTTGGTCGGCATGATCGCCTTGGCGGACATGGTTCGCGATGAAGCGAAAGAGACGGTCCGAGCGTTGAGAGAGCGCGGTGTGCGCTCGATCATGCTCACCGGAGATAATCGAAAAGTGGCTGCTTGGGTCGCGTCGCAACTTCACATCGATGAAGTGTACGCAGAAGTGCTACCGGATGATAAATCACGGCAAGTCCAAACCGTCCAAGCCGATGGCAGCAAAGTGGCGATGGTCGGGGACGGCATCAACGACGCACCGGCCTTGGCCCAAGCGGATGTCGGGATCGCCATCGGGAGCGGGACCGACGTCGCTGTCGAGACGGCCGATATCGTCCTTGTCCGGAGCAACCCGAAAGACGTGCTATCGATTCTCGACTTGTCTCGCAACACGTACAACAAGATGATTCAGAATCTGTGGTGGGCCGCCGGCTATAACATCGTCGCCATCCCGCTCGCAGCGGGCGTGTTGGCACCGCTCGGCCTCATCTTGTCCCCGGCCGTCGGTGCGGTGCTCATGAGCCTCAGTACGGTCATCGTCGCGCTCAATGCCCGGACGCTCAAGCTTTAACAATTCTTTCATCTTTAGTCTCTATAATGAGTAGGATGCTAAAGATGGAGGGAACTAGAATGAAACGAAAGCTATTCGTACCGATGTTCGTGACGACCGTATTACTTGCCTCGTGCGGTGCGGGTCCGACAGAGGATCAGACCACTGCACCGGTTGTTGAGAAAGAGAAATCGACAACGGAACAGACGACAGACCGCTGGGAAGCGACAGCAGCAGGCACCGAAGTCTCCCATATTCACGGTGCCGGTTTTTGGCAAGACGGACGCCCGGTCATCGCGACGCATACGGGACTGATGGAATTCAGGGAAGACGGCTGGTACGAGTTGTCGTCGAACCGGCATGACTATATGGGCTTTGAGCTCGTCGCGGATGGCTTTTACGCGAGCGGTCACCCGGCGCAGGATTCGCCGTATAAGAATCCGCTCGGCGTCGTCCGTGGAACCGAGAAAGGCGAGACGCTCGAAATTCGTTCGCTAGAGGGCGAGGCCGATTTTCACTATATGAGTGCGGGCTTCGAATCCGAGAGCCTTTACGTGTATTTAGAACAAGCGACAAAAGAGCTCGCACCAGGTTTTTATCGTTCGCTCGACGGCGGTGTCTCGTTTGAGTCGATGAAAATGGACGGGATCGAAGGTCGTGGCATCGCCGGTATCACGGCCGATGCGAGCGAAGCGAAACGTGTCTTCGTCTATGGACCGGATGGCATCCTCGTTTCAGACGACGGGGGAGATACGTTCGAACCGTTCAATGATCAAGGGAATATCGTCACCATGACCGCGGCAAAAGGACGACTGGCGTATATCGCTAAAACAGGTACCTCGTTCGATCTTGTGGTCTCGGATTTGACCGACGAGACGGAGACGTCCGTCGACTTGCCGTCGATGAGCGCTGACAACGTCCCGATTGAACTCGTGATGGAAGCGGAACGATTGTTGCTGGCGACGTCGGACAACAGTGTGTACGTCTTCGAAGACGAGGGATGGACGCAACTGTTGAAAGCGGGGAAGATGAACTGAAAAAATGGTCGGCGCCTGAGTCAGGGGCCGGCCATTTTTAGTGGAGTGGAAGCGTGATGGTAAACGTCGTCCCAGATTGGTCGGAGGCGACGGTCAACGTGCCGTCATGCAGACGAATGATTTGATGGGCGATGGCGAGTCCGAGGCCACTGCCTCCTGTCCGACGGGAACGTGATTTTTCGACCCGATACAGACGATCGAAGATGTAAGGCAGGTCCTCTTGTGGGATGCCTTTCCCGTCATCTTGAATGGTGAAATGAAGCGACTCATCCGCAAGCTGCATATCAAATCGGACGTGGCGTGCCTCGCTGTGTTCAATCGCATTGTGGGCGATGGAACGGAACACTTGTAAGATTCGACTTCGGTCCAACTGAAGGATGACGTCTGTTGCGCCGCAATCGGTCTGAGTTTTGAAGGCGATCGGCGTCACCCGGAACATCGTATCGAGCACTCTGCGTAAGTCTTCGCATAACTCACCTGCAGGCACGGTTTCGCGATGCAACGTGAACGTGTTCTCATCCAACTGGGCGAGTTGGAACGCATTTTCGACGAGTTCCGTCAGCGCTTGGCTCTCCTCAAGAATCGTTTGAATCGACTGTTCTTTTAACGGTCCTGGTGTTTGTGGTTTTGACGCGATCTCGGCATAGCCTTGCAGATACGTGAGCGGCGTCTTGATCTCATGGGCGAGGTCGGATAAAAATTGATTGCGTTCTTTACGAAGACGAACGAGTTCGAGCGACATCGCTTCAATCGAGCGGGCAAGTTCCCCGATCTCGTCTTCTCGAGTCGTCGGAAGCGTCAACGTTTCAGGATTCGTCAGTACGTTCTCGGTGGCTCGGCGCAACAGCTGAATCGGATTTGAAATCAAACGGCTCAGCAAAACGAACGTCAAAACGGTGATGACGAGCGCGATCCCTGTGATGTAGAGAAATCGGAGTTGGAGGCGATGGCTGATCTCGTGAATGATCTCGGTCGGGAGAAACATATACACATATCCGAAGCGGGTGTCGTCTTCCATGGCGTCAATCGGGGTCCGCACCGCGAGATACGGTTCGTTCTCCCAATCGTCTTCGAGGATGGTCGTCACATCGGCATCCCCTCGGTCCGCTTCCGTTTGGACGAGCACCGAGAGCGGGTCGGGGAAGCGGTTGGATGTCTGTAGAATCGAGTGGTCGGGAGCGGTGATGGCGACTTTCGTATCGGTCTCGCTCTCCATCGTCGCGACGTGGCCAATCGTCTCTTCATCAAAACTCATCGCCAGTACGCTCGCATGGCTTTCCGCTCTCGATTCGAGCCGGTCGATTTCTTCGACAACACGTTCACCGAGGAGCGTATGGTAGAGCAATAAGAACAAGACACCTTCAATCAATAACGTCGTCAACAAAAAAATCAAGCTGATTCGGAACGGGAGGCTGTTGCGTCGTAACGTCATGAGTCCGACCGCTCCTCGCTCCAGCGATACCCGCGTCCCCACACCGTCTTCAAATAGTCGTCAATTGGGAAGCCGGCCTCGCCGAGTTTGTCGCGAATCATACGGATATGGGCGTCGACCGTGCGTGGGTCCGATTCGGACGAATAAGGCCATACCAGGTCATATAAATCCATCCGGTTGTACAACCGGTTCGGATGTTGCAGAAACAACTTTAAGATGGCCGTCGCTTTTGGCGTCATGACGACTTCTTGCTCTTGATACAGGATGCGCCCACTCGCTTCCTCGTAGCGCAATTGTCCATAATTCACATTCGTGACGCGGCTCCGTCGTAACACCGCACGAATCCGGGCCAACAACACGTTGCCTTCGAACGGTTTCGTGACATAGTCGTCAGCCCCGGCGTCCAATCCGCGGATTGTCGTCTCGCTATCCGAGCGGGCCGTCAATAAGACGACGGGTAGTTCGGCGTCGAGCGCTTTGATTTGGCGACACAACGTGATCCCGTCGACACCGGGCATCATGATATCTAACATGACCAAGTCCGGACGTGCGGAAAGCAGTTCCATGGCTTCTCGTCCGTCCGCGGCCTCGATGCAAGTGTAACCGTCCCCTTCGAGGAATAAGCGGAGGAGCCGTCTCATTTTCACTTCGTCATCGACAATCAAGATGTTCATCTGTTGTCCTCCTTTTGTTTTCGTCCATCGTTCCTACCAATTTCGAGAGTCGTGCTACGTTCTCCTTGTAAAGAACTGTCGGACAAGCTCCGATTCGTCGAACGGCACGAGGACGTCTTCGATGCGTTCGACGCGGTCATGTCCTTTCCCGAACAGGACGCCACAGTCATAGTCTACCATCCGCTCACAGAAGAAACGGATGGCTTCTTCACGCTCATCGAAACGGGCGAGTTCGGCAGACTGTCCATCCGCTAAATCGTCGAGGATTTGCTGGGGATCTTCATGGCGCGGGTCGTGGACCGTCAAGATGAAGTCGGCACCTGAAGCGGCGACCACGCCGGTCATCATCCGACGTTTCATCCGGTCTCGCTCACCGGCGGCGCTGAGCAACACGAGCACGCGAGAATGACGGGCCGTTAGCGACGTCACGACTTTTTTTATGGCATCCGGGGTGTGTCCGTAGTCGATATAGATGGGTGTCGTGATGCCCGTCACTTTCTCGAGTCGCCCGCTCGGCAAGCTCAAGTTCGAGAGGTGGGGGACAATCTCTTTTAATGAAACACCGGTTTGAAGAATGATACTGATCGCACACAACGTGTTGTCGAGGTTATAGTCTTCTTGGAACGGGAGTGCAGACAACGTCGTGTTTCCGTCCATACGAATCGCAAAATGGTCATCTTCTGTCTGACTGAATAACTCGGCTGTAGACGAAGAACGACTAAACATGAACCGCCTCGCGTGAGGTGGTGCGACGGACTGCATGACCTCGTGATGCGGATCGTCACCATTGACGATGCCACAACCCACATCCGATAATTGCGCGAACAATTGGGCTTTCGTGTACGCATACGTCTCCATCGTGCCATGGTAGTCCAAATGGTCGTGAGACAGATTGAGAAACGAGGTCGTCTCGAATGACAAGTTCGCGATACGTCCCTCCGCAATGGCTTGTGACGAGACCTCGATCAGACAATCCGTCACGCCGGCCTCGACCATGGTGTGGAGGTGGCGGTGGATGGTTAGCGAATCGGGTGTCGTGTTCGGTGTCTCGAACGTCTGACCGGAATAGGTGATACCGAGTGTGCCGATCAAGCCGGCGGATATGCCGAGTTGGTCGAACAGTTGATGTGCCAGGGCGGTCGTCGTCGTTTTTCCGTTCGTCCCGGTGACGCCATGAAGACGAAGTTGCGTCGATGGATGGTCATAGAACGCACTGGCGAGTTCAGCTAATGCATGTTTCGTATCTTTACAGTAGATGACAGGCACCCGGGCCTCGATCGGACGTTCGGCGATGATGGCGACGGCCCCGTTGTGGATTGCCTCGTTCACGTAGTCATGACCGTCATGTCGATACCCTGATATACAGATGAATAAAAAATTTTGTTTAATTTCTTTGGAGGAGAAGGAAATGCCTTCAATCATCGTTTCGGCAGGATTGTCTAAATACGTCCATGTCACAAGCTGTTTCAGCTCTGTCAACAGGTCTTGCAGGTTTTTTAACACGTCTTGATGTCTCCTTTGTCGGCAAAGTCCATTTTGACAGTATAGCCCCTGCTTGTGAAAAAGAAGTGAAATGGTAGGAACGCTCGCTCGACGAGATGGACCATAGGGTTTTAACGAAAAAAGAATAGGCAAAGGAATACGTAGAAGCAAATAAATAGAAAGGCAGGAGAGAACAATGAAACCTTATGCGAAATTCGGAGTGATGATTTTTGTGTCGACGTTCCTCATGTATTGGCTCATGTATTTGAACGTGTTCCAACTCGATCACATCTTCTTCAGTCAGACGCGTCTGTACATGGCGCTCATCATGGGCTCGGTCATGGCGTTCGTCATGCTGCTGTTCATGTGGGGCATGTACAAGAACAAGAAGCTGAACGCCGTCATCTTAGGCGTGAGTGCGCTCGTCTTCGGCTTGTCGTTATGGCTCGTCCGGAGCCAGACGACGGTCGATGACGTCAGTTGGATGCGAGCGATGATTCCGCACCACTCGATCGCCATTTTGACGAGCGAACGAGCGGAAATCGAAGACCCGCGCGTGAAACAGTTGTCAGAAGAGATCATCAAAGCGCAAGAACGAGAAATCGCCGAGATGAAGCGATTGATCGAAGAGCTAGAACAAGAAGAAGAGGAAGCGAAAGCGGCAGAAGAAGCCGAACAACAAACAACAGCGGCCGAATGATTGGCCGCTGTTGTCATGTGTCGGTAGCGAGTTGTTCCTCAATCAAGTCGACGGCAATCGTCAACGCCTGAATGCGACGTTTGGCGAGCGTCAGTTGTGATTTGTACCGAGCAGGCTCTTCTTTTGCCTCAAGCGTCTTCACCGTCTCGGTCAGTTTGTGGAGGATTGAATCGATTTGACGTTTCGCTTCGGTTAATTCAAGTGTGGAATATTCCATGAGTCCTCCTAAAGCATTTTCCTCCAGTATACATAAGAAAAAACCGAGGCGAGCGCCTCGGTTTAGTTTGTTTGCTAGACGACCGGTTCATCTACATTCGAGATGTGATTCACTTGAGAGGTTAGCGCGTCTCCTTAGCGATTCGCTCAAGGTGGTCTCGTCTGTCCATAATTAGTGCTCTTGAAAACGGATCGCTTTGTTCCAGTCCCGATTCCTCACTTTTTAGGCTTTTGGAATTGATTCAGAACGCCTTTGACTTTGTCCGCTAAAGAGTCGGAATGGCCGTCGTTGCGTTGATGAGTCGATTTGTCATCATTCATTTTCCCAGTTATTTCTTTCGCCTTGGCTGCAACTTGGTCAATGATGTGGTCATACTTACCGTTTTGTTTGTGATCAGACATAAGTCTAATTCCTCCTCGTATCAGGTCTTTAGTAAAGTGTTAACCAATTTTGAAGAAGGATAAACTTTTAAGGTCGAAAGAACTTATTTTCGCATATTGTTAGCTCGGAAAAAATCAAAGTGATATTGATCATAACGCACCGACGACCGCATGCGGCACGTACGGTTCTTCGAGTGAAGCAATCTCGTCCGCCGTTAGCGTGACGGTCAATGCACGGGCGGCTTCGTCCAAATGATGTGCCTTCGTGGCGCCAATGATTGGAGACGTGACCGTGTCTTTTTGAAGGAGCCAGGCGAGGGCGACTTGGGTACGAGTGATCCCCCGCGTCTCAGCGATGGCGGCGACCCGCTCGATGATGAGCCGGTCGGCGTCCATCGTCGCGTCATACTTCGAACGTTGAATCACGTCCGTCTCGGAGCGGTGGGTCACGGTCGATAGGTCGCGGGTCAGACGTCCTGAGGCGAGCGGACTGTACGGTGTGACCCCAATTTTCTCTTCCCGACAAAGCGGCAACATTTCACGTTCTTCTTCCCGATAAATCAAGTTCAAGTGATTTTGCATCGACACGAACCGGGTCCAGTTGTTCCGTTCCGCCACGTGGAGCGCTTTTTGGAACTGCCAGGCGTACATCGCCGATGCACCGATATAGCGGGCCTTCCCGGATTTGACGACGTCATGGAGCGCCTCCATCGTCTCTTCGATCGGTGTGTCATAGTCCCAGCGGTGGATGATATACAGATCGACGTAATCGGTGCCGAGCCGTTTCAAGCTATGGTCGATTTCCGACAGAATCGCCTTCCTCGACAAGCCGCCGCCGTTCGGACCGTCGTGCATTCGACCGTGAACTTTTGTTGCGAGTACGATTTCGTCCCGGTTCGCATAATCCCGAAGCGCACGTCCGACGTATTCCTCGCTCGTGCCTTTCGAGTAGATGTTCGCCGTGTCAAAAAAGTTGATACCGAGGTCGAGTGCTTGTTTGATGATTGGGCGAGTCGCCGCCTCATCGAGTACCCAGTCGTGAATCCATCGGTTCGCGTCGCCAAAGCCCATACAACCAAGACAGAGCCTTGAGACATCGAGTCCCGTATTGCCAAGTTTTACGTATTCCATGAAAATGCCTCCTTCAAAGTTGATACGTGGAGAGGAATCGTTCGAACTCATCCACGGCGCTGTCGTCGTTGACGGTCAATCGTAATTCGGTATAGGTGCCGATCGGAAGCGCTAGCGCCTCGACAAGTGCCTCCGGCGTCGGTTCGAGTCGGAATGAATCGAGCCGAATCGCCACGTTATGGGCAAGTGCGAAATACGCACAACGGGTGAGCAATGTCGCGAAGCCGCGTTCGACCGTCACGTGATACGTCTTTTCCATGTCGATTCCCCCTCCTTTGCCACCAGTATGACGCGAGATGTGGGGCGAGCGTTAGCGCGTTCATGTCGTGTTTTTGCCTAATCCTCTCAACAGGTTGGATAGGTCTCGTCCAATAAAATGATCTACCGTATACTGAAGGGGAGAATCCAGAGGGAGGGTGAACGACATCGAGACACGACTGCAACTGATTGACGTCATCACACGACACATACCGGGGGACGGGGTGCATCCGACGATCGTCCCGGCGATGACGTTCATCCATGAATCGATGGTGACCGAGCCAATCACTCGCGTCAATGAACCGTCATTTTGCCTAATCCTGCAGGGTGGGAAAGAGATGTTGTTCGGCGACGAGCGGCTCGTCTACGAAGGCGGGCATTACCTCGTCGCCTCGGTCGACTTGCCTGTGACGGGCCAAGTGACGAAAGCGAGCGCAGACGTCCCATACGTGGCGCTGAAACTCGAGTTGACGATTGACGACTTGATCGATGCCGTCGGGCACGTCGAGCTGACCGAACCGCGTGACGTGAGGCGGGGCATGTATATCGCCGATGCCGACGAGGCGTTGTTCGATGTCGCGCTCCGCCTCGCCCGTCTCGTCGACACACCGGATCATGTGGCACTCGCACCGCTCTATAAGCGCGAACTCCTGTATTGGGTGGCGCAAGGGTCGAACGGGGAGATGCTGCGGCAGTTGGCGTTCGAGGGGAGTCAGGCGTTCCGGATCAAGCGCGTCATCGACCACATCATCGCGAACTTCAACGAGACGATTCGGAGTGAAGAGTTGGCCCGCGTCGCCAATATGAGCGTCTCGACGCTCCACCGTCATTTCAAGGAAGTCACGGCGATGAGCCCGCTCCAGTTCCAAAAGCAGTTACGGCTCCAAGAGGCGAGACGGCTGTTGCTCATGCAGGCGACGGACGTGGGCGAGGCGGCGTTCCAAGTCGGCTACGAGAGTCAATCGCAGTTCAGCCGCGAGTATGCCCGGTTGTTCGGGCTGTCGCCACGGGCCGACGTGCGGCAACAACGACAGCTTTGACAAAGGAAATGCGCGAGCGGTATGCTTGAGGGGAAAATCGTATACATCAGGATTGTTACTGAATCATCAGGCAAAACCTAAACTGGGCGCACATGTTGCGTCTGGTTTAGGTTTTTCTTGTTTTCAGGACAAAAAGGAGGATATTATGCAACACATCATCTTTTTAGACGTCGACGGCACGCTCGTCGATGACCACGGCAACATCCCGGAATCGGCCAAAGAGGCCGTCCGGGAGGCGCGACAGAACGGCCATCTCGTCTTCTTATCGACCGGGCGCTCGAAGGCCGAGCTGTTCTCGGATATTCTCGACGTCGGCTTTGACGGCATCATCGGGGCAGCCGGGGGCTACATCGAGCTCGAGGAGGAAGTGCTGTATCATCAACAAGTCTCCGTCGATGATTTGAGTCACCTCATCTCCTTCTTCACGGAACACGGCATCGACTTCTATCTCGAGTCGAACGACGGTCTGTTCGCCGGCGGCAACGCCAAGGCACGGGTGGCGACGATGATTGACGAGTTGATGGCGAACAATCCGGAGGCAAGCGCGACAATCGAGCGCGGTTTAAAGCCGTTTCATGACGCGATGATGGAAGGGGTCGACCTCGTCCGTCCCGATGTGAACAAAATCTCGTTCCTCGGCTCATCCGTCCCGCTCGACGTCATCCAACAAGAGTTCGCATCTCGCTTCACCGTCATCCCGAGCACGGTCGCCGTATTCGGGGCCAACAGTGGGGAGCTGTCCATCCCGGGCGTAAACAAAGCGACGGCGATTGCGACGCTGCTCGAACATCTAGGTCTCGAGCGAGCGCAGACGTTCGCCTACGGGGACGGGTTGAATGACATCGAGATGCTCGAATATGTCAAGGTCGGTGTCGCCATGGGCAACGCCAAGCCCGAGGTCAAGCGCGTCGCCGACGACGTGACGGACGCGTGTGATCAAGACGGGCTTGCGAACAGTTTCAAAAAGTATCGACTCATCTAAAAAAAGCCAAGCAACCTCTCTTCAGGTTGCTTGGCTTTTCGTTGCGACATCGTTCACGACATCGGCGAGGGTCACATGCTTCAACACCGATTCCATCGCCGATTGGGCGTGGATAAAGATCGGCTCGATTGTCGCTTGGATATGTTGGCCGACGGGACACGCCGGGTTCGGGTTATCGTGGATGCTGAACAGCTCGTTCTCCTCGACGACACTGACGGCGCGATAGACGTCATAGAGCGAAATCTCGGTCAAGTCTTTCGTCAGTTTGGCTCCGGCGACGCCAGGCTTCACTTCAATCAAGTCGGCCTTCTTCAACATGGCCATGATTTTTCGGATTAGGGCCGGGTTCGTGTTGACGCTGCCGGCCAAAAAGTCAGACGAGGTGACGCCGTCCTGATTGACCTCGATCAACGTCAAGATATGAATGCCGACCGCGAAACGGCTACTGATGGACATAGGCTACCACCTTTCTGCACAGTCGTGTAAGTGAATTGGTTACATCTTCAGTATAACAGGGAACAAACAATTGACAAACGAAGATGCTGTAACTATGATGGTTACATGTAACTGATTCAATTACAGGTTAAAGGGAGGAAATGATTCATGAAATACTTAGTCACAGGTGCGACCGGAAAACTCGGTTCGAAAATTGTCGATGTGTTACTCAAGTCGATACCCGCAAGTGAACTCGCAGTCAGTGTCCGCAACCCTGAAAAAGCAGAAGCACTGAAAGCGAAAGGTGTCGATGTGCGACACGGCGACTTCGACAAACCGGAGACGCTCGATGAAGCGTTTAAAGGTGTCGAACGACTGCTCATCATCTCAGCGGACGGCGACAACGACACGCGCATCCGTCAACATGCGAATGCCGTCGAGGCGGCCGAGCGCGCAGGAGTATCGTTCATCGCCTATACGAGTCTCGCCGATGCGACAGAGAGCCAAAACCTCATGGCACCGCCACACGTCGAGACGGAAGGCGCAATCGAACGGACGGGGATCCCGCATGCGTTTTTGCGCAACAACTGGTACTTAGAAAACGAACTCGGCAGCATCCAAGGCGTGCTCGCCGGTGCACCTTGGGTGACGGCTGCCCGTGATGGGAAGGTCGGTTGGGCGCTACAAGACGATTACGCTGAAGCGATCGCGAACGTCCTGATGGCAGACGATTTCGAGCAAGACATCTTTGAATTGTCAGGTCCGCTCCATACGCAAGCCGAACTCGTCGAGGCGCTCAGTGAAGTGCTTGGCCGTGAAGTGACGCTCCAAGAAGTGAGTACTGACGCTTATGCTGGCGTCATGCGCGGCGCCGGGGTGCCCGAAGGAGCGATTCCAATCGTCGTCGGGATTCAAGACAGTATCCGCAACGGCTCGCTCGAAGTCGAGTCGAATGATTTCGAGCTATTGCTCGGTCGTCCGGTGACGCCGCTCAAAGAGGCGCTTCAAAAGCTCGTATCAACGTTATAAACGATAGTGACGTCACGTTTTCGAACATCGAGAACGTGACGTTTTTTGATGAGTATTAGTGATTTGTCTTCACATATTTGTGCACACGTCATCCCCATCCGGTATACTAACAATAAATGGATAATCATAGATGTACATAGGAAGGATCGATTACATGAAAAACATGATGTTCTTAATCGGCGTTGTCCTCGGATTAGGATTATTGTTCGGGCTGAGATATGAATTCAATGTCATCGGGGATATGGGCTTTAGAATCGCAGCCATCCTCATGCTCGTATCGGTACTCATCATTCGGTCGACTGCAAAAATCTCTTTCTTTAGCCATTCATAAAAACAGATCGCGAATTCGAAATTCGCGGTCTTTTTTTTAGTTCGCTCGGGCTTCGAGCTGACCGGTCACGTCTTCTAACGTGCTCGCGGTCGAGGCGAGGCGGTCCGACATGTGGCTCAACTCTTTTTGGATGGCGACTTGTTCCTCGGTCGCGGCGGCGACGTGTTGAATCTGTTGCTGCAGTTCGCTCGCCGCTCGTTTTGTCGTCGCGAGGCGCGTCTCGAGTGTCTCCATCTGCGATGTCACGCGTTGACGCGTCTCTTGAATCGAACTGATTTGACCATCGATCTCGGAAACGTCCTCGGTCAAGCGGTGGAAGACCGCTGTCACGTCGGCCGAGACGATTTGACAGTTCTCGGTCGCACGTTTGAACAACTGTGCCGAATCGCGGACGACGATCGTGTCATCCATCAGTCCGCCGAGGACGCGTGTCATCTCGGCTGCATAATCTCTGGACTGGACGGCGAGCTTGCCGACCTCAGAAGCGACGACGGCGAAACCACGACCGGCGTCACCCGCCCGTGCGGCTTCAATCGAGGCGTTCAAGGCGAGCATGTTCGTTTGGTCACTGATTGTCTCGACGTGTTGTAGGATGGCTTGAATCTCGGTTGATCGGTTCGACATCGTCGCAACGACACGTTCGAGCCGCTCCGACTCGCTGATGATTTCTTCGACTTTCGTCTCCATCCGTTGCATGTCACTGTTCCCAGCGATGGCATCGGACGCGATGCGTGACGAGGCGGCAGCCGTCTGGGCCATCCGTTCTTGGATGAGAGCCGTGAGGGAGCGAATCGATTGAATCTCATCGGCCCCATGGTTCATCGACGTCTCTTGCTCGGTCGCGTGGGCGACAATCGGATCGACGGTGACGGCGATTTGTTCTCCAGAATCGAGCGACTGGTTGGCGGCCGTCTCGAGCTCGGTCGCATGTGTCTTCAATGTCATGACGAGTTGACTCGCATCGGTGACGGCCTGCTGTAACAGACGGCGCGTCTCATCTTCTTGTGCTTTGACACGCGACGACTCAAGGTTACGGAAGTGGATCTGCGCGATGAGCACGGCGCTCAGTAAGATGAGGTAGACCGCATGAACGAGCAACAAGCTGAACGGATAGTCGGCCGTCCCACAGATGATCTCGGGGACCAAGAAGTATCCGGCTAGATGCTGCACGGCGAAGATGACGGTGCTATAGATGATTAAATCTATGCGGCGCATGAACGACAGAATCGCCAAGACGACGAAAATCGAGAAGTGATACTCGACGAGCCCTTGTCCACCGGCGACGGTCGAGATGCTCGAAAACGTGAGCGTGAGCATCATCAAGTGCGGGAACAGCTGTGGTTTCACACGTTGGCTGACGACCATGGCGATCAATAGCACAATCGGAACGGCGAACAGGACCCATGTCGCGATGGGATATGCGTAACCGACGGCACCGTTTCGGAGCACGGTGTACGTATAGGCAAAATCCGTGAAGCGGTGGAGCAGATGGACGGTGACAGACGTAAGGACGATAACGAACGTGGTGACGAGCATCAATTGATTGCGTTTTTCAGAACTCATTCAGATTCCTCCTGATAATAGGTCGATATAGCTACTCATTTATCGTCCGATTGGCCCGAATGTTTATCGTTTTTACACGCCAACATAAAAAAAAGAGAAGCGATTGCGCTTCTCTAGTCTGACGTGAGCCCGAGCCACCGTTTGACGGGTTCCCGGAAATAGTAGGTGACGCCGATCAACGTGACGAAGACGAGGGCGGCGATGACGACCAAGGTGATGCTTCCCGAGGCGAGACTCGCACCGAGAAAACTGTAAGCGAGTGTCCCGGGAATCATGCCGAGCACGGTCGCCAGGATAAACGACTTGAATTTGACTTTGGCAATCCCGCCGGCGTAACTGAGTAAATCGAAGCTGACGAGCGGGATGAGCCGCAAAACAAACACGTATAGAAAACCACGTTGCTCCATCTGCGTGAACAGCTTCTCCGACCACGGATAGCTCTCGACCTTGAGCACCGAACGGCCGAACAGTCGGGCCATGACGTACCCGGTCACGGCCGCCGCCGTCGCCCCGAACAAGATATAGAGGACGCCAGGCCACACCCCGAAGGCGAGACCGGCCCCAAGTGACAATACCGACGTCGGCAAGAAGATGATTGGGCCAATCGCATAGATGAGGAAGAAGACGACCGGACCCCACCAGCCGAACGACAAGACGACGTCACGGACGTCAGACGGGCGAAGCTCATAATGGAAGTGCGTGATATAGAAGATGCTCCCGAACACGGCGAGCATGAGACTGAGTTTGAGCCAGCGTGGCACGGGAATCATTCCTTTCGTATCGATCATTCTTTTATTTATCGTAGCGCATTTTTCGTTCAAATGAAGGTGAGCCAGCTTACAAATGGGTGCCGAATGTGCTGATGAGCAGGTAACGGCGCTGAAAATGGAAACTTAGGTCAACGCATGTGCGATCACGCTTCACGTGAACCTGCTTTCCTACGATAAAGCAGATAGGAGGGATGATCATGAAGAATTTAAATATGTCTAAAAAATTTACGGTGCTCATCACCGTGTTCATTGCAACGCTCGTCATCATCGCGGCGCTCAGTCATGTCCTAATGGGACGGATGGCCGACGCGGGGGAAGAACTATATGAAGAGCGGTTGCTTCCGATTCGGGCGCTCGGTCAGATTCGGACGGACAACCGTGCCTTGGACGGGTATTTGCTCGAATTGATGCTGACGACGGATGCGTCTCGAAATGAGGAGCTCGAGACAAGTATTGAGGAACGGCGCGATAGCATCGGGACGAACCTCGAGCTGTTCAACGAGACGTTCGCCTCGACGGACGCCGAGATGCAAGGTCGAGTCGACGACTTGAATGCCGAGATTGTAGCCTACCTCGAAGGGACCGAGCTCGTGCTTCAGCCAGTGCTTCGGAATGAGAACACGGCGGCGTACCGCATCTATATGAGTGACTTGCGACCGGTCCGTCAGAACCTCGTCGAAACAGCCACGGTCGTCATGGATGGAATCAATCAAGAAGCCGAGACGGCCAGTCAGACGATGCAGGAAAATCGTGCCCAGTCGGTGCTCGTCTTCTGGGTGCTTGTCGCCATCGGGGCGCTCGTCTCAATCGGGCTCGGAATCTACATTACGCGTCTCATCGTGCGACCGGTTCGTGAGTTGAATGGACTCATGAGCCGAGCCGGTGAAGGAGACTTGACGGTCGACAGCACCTACACGTCACGTGACGAGATCGGGTCGCTCGTCGTGTCGTTCAATCAGATGAAAGACAACTTGCGTGACTTGATTAGTAACGTCACGTCGACGGCGGGACGGGTCGCCACGTCATCGGACGATTTGAAATCGAACGTCGAAGAGACAACGAAAGCGACGGAGATGGTCGCCGTCACGATGGAAGAGATTGCGTCGGGATCGCTCCGTCAATTGACGCGGGTGAAGGAATCGAACAGCACATTGACCGAACTGACGAACGGGATTCATCACGTCTCGAATAGCGCCCAACATATGACCGAACTGTCAGACGGGGCACTCCAAAAAGTCGGGACCGGCAATGAATTGATTGAGACGCTCGAGTCCCAACTCGAGGCGATGAACGAAAAAGTGAAGGCGTTACAGACGGTCATCGGTCAGCTCGACGTCCGCTCGCAAGAAATCGGCAGCATCACCGGCACGATTTCCGGTATCGCCGAACAGACGAACTTGCTCGCACTGAACGCGGCCATCGAAGCGGCGCGGGCCGGCGACCACGGACGCGGCTTCGCTGTCGTCGCCTCAGAAGTGCGGAAACTTGCCGAAGAGTCGGCCGTCGCGACGAAACGCATCTCCGGTTTGATTGGGGATACGCAGACGGAGACGAAACAAGCCGTCCAAACGATGCACATCGTCGAGAGCGAGATGGGCCATAGCGTCACGAACGTACAACAAGCGGGCGACGCATTCGAGGATATCAAGCGGGCGATCGAAGAGGTCGGACAAAAAGTCGAGGAAGTGTCGGGCGCCGTTCAAGAGATGGCAGCCGGGGCAACCGAGATTTTGACGTCCGTGAACGAGATCCAAGGCATCACCGAGACGACCGCGACCGAAACCGAGAACACCTCGGCGGCGACGGAAGAACAGATGGCGTCGATGGAAGAGATCACGGCCTCGGCCCAAGAACTGTCGAACATGGCAGACGAGATGCGTCAAATGACAAATAAATTTATCGTCTGACAGACGAAAGGCAGGTCGAAACAATTCGACCTGCCTTTTTTAGCGTGATTCGTAAGCCGTAATCCATTGTTCTGGTGTCATCTTCGAGACGAGTTCACCCATCAACTCATATGGGATATGCTTCACGTTTTTGAAGCGGATACAGCTCTTGCCCATGTCGAGCTTCGTCGGCACTTGGGCGGCGTATGACTCCTCGAACCAGCGGAGCAGTTCCGGGTCGCTATAGACGCCCATATGATACACGGCGACATGGTTCTTCTGGGCGATGACGCTCAAGAACGGGAGCGGGGTGCCCGGCGTGACGTGATACCCGGACGGATACGCCGATAGCGGGACGACATAATGGATGCCGTTCCCGTCGGTCGTCTTCTCGAACCCGGCCGGTAAGTTCGCATCGATGACGTCAATCAAACGGATGAAGGCGTCGAGCCGCTTGTCGTCGACGAGCGTCGTATAATCCATCAGACATCGCCTCCCCGTAAGATTTTCGCCATCGCCTTGCCTTTGGCGAGTTCATCGACGAGTTTGTCCAAGTAACGGATTTCGCGCATGAGCGGCTCCTCGACGTTCTCGACGCGGACGCCACAGACGACACCTTTGATCAAGGCGCGGTCCTCGTTCATCTTGGGTGCCTCTGCGAAGAACGTATCAAAATCGACTTCATTAGTGATTTGCTGTTCGAATTTGACCTCGTCGTAGCCCGTCAACCAGCGGATAATCGTATCGACTTCGTCTTTCGTCCGGCCTTTCCGTTCGGCTTTCGCGACGTAAAGCGGATAGACGCTCGCAAAGCTCGTCGTGTAGATGCGGTGTGCCATAAAACCTCCTTGAACAATAAAAAGTTAATTTGATTTTTAATTAACTTTCCCAGTCTAATGTGTCAAGGTCTTCGATGAATTCACTTCCACACTTTTCTTCGACCATTTTAATAAAGTAAGCTAGTCCATATAAATGGTCGATATAATTTGATTTGTTAATTCCTTGTTGAATTAGACTGTCATTAACTCCATATTTTTTTGCATAATGAATTTGTTGCCTTAGATATTTTTTAGTTTTTTTAGGAACACTTAATTTTGTATTTACAACTAGTCCAGTCACAATTTGTTGATGGTGTTTAAATTGTACCCTAACTTTTCTCTCATTTACGATAAAATGTTCTTCTTTGATAATCCGTTTTATTAATGAAATGTATTTAGCGATTTCTTTATTACCAGAGAAAGTTATATCATCTGCGTATCTAGTGTATTGGGCACCTATATGAATAGCCAAATCAGATAACCTTGTGTCTAAACCGTGGCAGATTAAATTTGAAATATATGGGCTTGATGGTGCTCCTTGAGGTAATTTGTTTTCCAAGGTACAAATCCCTGCAAATATCATTGAAAGGTGCTTAGTATACCCGATATTGTAAAAAAGATTATAAACCCATATATATTTAATATTAGGAAAAAAGTCTTGAAGATCCAAATTTACTACACATTCTTTATCGATATGAGGCTTAGCATTATCAACTATTGATTTCTGAGGAACAAAACCTGTAGCATAATCGGAAACTTTAATTTTATACAGAATATTTTCGAGTATCCATTTTTGAATATATTTCAAATTTTCAGATGGAAGATCTAAAAATCTTTTTTCTCCCGATTTTTTAGGAACAACTGCGACTTTATATAATCGTGGTGCAAACTCATAATAAGAGTATAGTTCCTTTGTTTCAATACCAATAAGTTTAGCTAAATGGATTGAATCAAAAATAATAGGCATACCATTTTTCTCGAGATTTATTGCATAAGAAATGCATAAATCGATGTACTCTTTATCATAATTTTTTTTCATCATTTCTGCCGCTAAAGACTTTATATCCATTATTTATCTCCATGTTTTCTACTAGATTTGTTTAATTAACTGATCCATCACCGTGAATTCTCGACCTCGATAATTCACGGTGATGAACAACAAAGTGAACTTCTTTGTTGTTACAGCACAATTTTTCAGGAAAAATTGTGCAGTGACAGCTACTAAGTAACGTTAATTCACGAACAGCGACTCGCTGTTCAATTCTAGAAAACATATAATAATTCAATCAGAGTTTAAAGTTACTAGGAATATAAATATCAGAAAAAGATAAAGGTTCCTTAATAAACCTTAAAGTAACTATTTCTTGATAAACTAAATCTGATATTGTAATATTTTCCAATCCTTTCATTCTAAGTAGAGACAATGATTGATCAGATAGAGAAAGTTTATTCACAGATTTATTTAATAAATTTTTTGCCACCATTTTATTTAGGTGATCTTCTAATTGATTTGTAGAAAAGTTGCATAATTCTTTGATTTCAGAGAGAAGGTAAGCATCTTTAAATTCTTTTAAATAGAGTAAGGTCAAAAGGACCTTGTAATCAACGTTTTCTTCAAATTCATTTTTTTTCATTTTGTTGCACCGCTTTACCTAAGTTATAATTCAGTTTGTTCTTCCTCATTCCTTTTTTCTTAACGGGATTTTTTCGTGGGGTCAAGAATAATGGTTTTCTATTGTCTCTTGGAAATAATCCAGTCCAATTACCATTATCAAACCAAAATGAACTCAAAGTATTGTTAGGCGTGTTTCGGAAAAAAGATAGGAGGGCCTGACTATTTTTATAGCCTAAAATATTATCATTGGAATGTCCCCATAACGTTATTTCAAACGCCTTTAGTAATTCTTCAAATGTGCTGTTGTCGGTTTCAAAAATATAGTTTGAGGCAAATGCTTTTTTACGTATATTTTTACAAAATATGGTACATGCGAAATTATAACTTTTAAAGAAAGTATCTAAATCTGATAATCCTTCTTCCAGTGCTTCTATACAGAAAATATAGCATTTAACTTTAAGAAGTTTATCTTTATTTTTTTTGAAGAATTTTATTATTGTATTACCTGATCCTATAAAATCATCAATAAATACTAAATGATCTATCCTATCAAAACTATGCAAAGAAAGTTTTCCTATATCGTGACTAAAATGATTAGATACATTGTTAAGTATTTTAAATTCCTCTAAGAATAGATTTGAACTATCAATTTTCGAATCGTCTTCGATTCTAGAGTATATGGTATCTTGTGGATTTAGTTTTAAATCATCAATAATTTCTTTATAAATTATTTTGAGGTATTCCTGTACTTTTTCTAATGAATAGTAATTATAATTTTCTACGAGTTTTAGAAAAATGGGACCTAAATCAGGTTCTGAATCTAACTGACTTACAAATCTCCCTAATTTATTGCTAAAGTGAATGGTTTTTTGATCTTCTCCCCATCGTTTAATACATTCAGCTGCTATTTTTTGAATTGGCGTAAGCTCATTACCTGTTGTCACATAGCAACCCCCTATCAATGTTTATGCAAAAACTACAATTTTATAATAGCCTAAAAAATGAAAATATAAGGTGTTGAGCTATTCAGGTGTACACATATAATTAAATCATATTTCTATTAAAATAAATCATATTATAGTTCGAAAAAAAACCTAGTTTCAAATCCTGATCGATTTAAGCAATCTTACAATTTCTTAAGTTAGTATTTTTTGCCTTCCTCCCATTTTTAGAAAATTCAATTATTCAATATTCACAAGTGCACAAGTAAATCAAGAATAAGTACGTCGCGCTCGCCGGGCTGAGCGACCAGGAAGCCGAGCAGCTGCTCCGGCTGTTGAAGCGGGTCCGCCACAATATCGAAGGGGACTGGGATGCCGTGAAGAAAGGGAAGAAACGAGACTACTAGGGGGAACGAACATGATCACCATCAAAGCTTGCACAATCGAAGACGTCGAAGCACTTCGCACTATCAGCATCGAGACGTTCACGGAGACGTTCGAAGCCGAGAATGACCCGGCGCATCTGGCGGCGTATCTCGAGCGGGCGTACAACGTAGCGCAACTCAAAGAGGAGCTTTCGAATCCAGACTCACAGTTCTTCTTCGCCACGCTCGATGGGGAAGTGGCTGGTTACTTAAAAGTGAACGCCAACAACGCCCAGACCGAGGCCATGGGCGAGGAGGCGTTCGAACTCGAACGGATTTATGTGCGACGCGCCTTCCAAGGAAGCGGTGTCGGCAAGGCGCTGTACGACCAGGCCATCACATGCGCGAACGAGCTGAATAAGCGTGAAATCTGGCTCGGCGTCTGGGAGCACAACCATAAGGCGCTCGCCTTTTATCGAAAACATGGCTTCGTCCAGACCGGGGCGCATACGTTTTATATGGGTGACGACGCTCAAGTCGATTTGATTATGGCCAAGCCGCTTCGTCCGTGACCCATTCCAGTATGCCTGACAAGTCCTCGTAGACGGCGTCAGGGGCCAGGTCGGGCATGTCGATTGGTTTGCCGTCGCGGTTGATCCAAGCCGTGTGGAACCCGAAGTTCTTCGCACCGGCGATGTCCCATCCGTTCGAGGACAGGAACAGCACCTCGTCCCGCTTCAACCCGCTGTTCTTGAACCAATGCATGTAGGCGGCCGGTGACGGCTTGGCTTGTTTGATACCGTCGATGCTGACGAGTTCATCGAACAGGTCGGTGAACCCGGCGTTTTGGATGAGTTTCTCGAGCATCGCGTCCGTCCCGTTCGAAAGAACGACGGTCTGTTTAGGTTGCAGCTGCTTCAACACGTCCTCGACTTCTTTGTACGGCGACAGCTCCGCATATGTCGCAATCAATGCGTCCTCGGTCTCGGGCGTCCATGTCACTTCGGCCGCCGACAGGGCATATCGCAAGGCGTCACGCGTGACGACAGAGAAGTCCTCATAGCGCCCCATGATGTGGCGGGTAAAGAAGTAGTCGAGCTGTTTCGTCCGCCACGCCTGGCTGATTTGGTCACCTTTCCCGGGGAACTGTTCGTCACACGCCGTCTTGACGGAATGAACATCGAACAAGGTCCCGTATACATCGAACACGAATGCTTTAATAGTTGTTTTCATGAAATCCCTCCTCAGTAAAATCGCGTCATCTACTCTTTACCCTAGTTGGCGTGAATTATACGGGAGGGCCAGTCAGTTGAACAACGAACAAGACAGGAGGAATTTGATGTACGTCCCGAAACTATACGCCGTAAACAATCCGAAAGAAGTCCACACATTTCTGAAGGCCCATCCGTTCGGCACCGTCGTCACGCATGACGGACAGAAGCCGATCGCGACGCACGTGCCGCTCCGTTTCCATGAGGAAGAGGGCCGTGTCTGGTTCACGACACACATCGCCAAAAATAATCCGCAATGGCAAGCGATTGAAGACCAGACCGTCCTCTTGATTGTCCAAGGCCCGGACGCCTATGTGTCGGCGTCGTGGTACGGACATGAGGACGTATCGACGTGGAACTATCAGGCCGTCCATGCATACGGACAGGCGACCATTTTAAATGCGGACCAACTCGAGGAAGATTTGGCCGGACTGCTTCAAGACCATGAAGGGGACCGCGAGCACGCCGTCGTCTGGGAGGAACTGTCTGAGCCGGTGCAGCGACAGAAATATGGCGTCGTCGGGTTCCGTATCGACATTTCGGAGATGCAGGCGGCGTTCAAGCTGAGCCAGAATCGAAACGAGACGGACTATACACGCATCGTCTCCGAGCTCGAGCAAGCAGGGTGTCCAATGGCGGATGTGATGCGAAACAACCGTCCATGATTTTCTTCACTGAATCGACTCCAATCCTGCATCAACGCGCACAGTTTTGTATAATTGAAAGCGAGAGCTAGGAAGGGAGAAACGATTCGATGAAACCAAAGATTGAGGACGTAGCCAAGTTGGCTGGGGTTTCTCCGACAACCGTGTCACGTGTGTTGAACAATCGTGGCTATATCAGTGAAAAGACTAAAACAAAAGTTGAGGCGGCAATGCAAGAACTCAACTATTTTCCGAACGACGTGGCGCGGTCACTGTTCAATAAGCGCTCGCACTTAATCGGCTTGATTTTACCGACAACGGCCAACCCGTTCTTCGGGGAGCTCACGTTCCATATTGAGAACTACTGTGCAGCGAACGGGTATAAAGTACTCCTATGCAACAGTTTGAACCAAGTCGATAAAGAAGAGCGTTATTTGGAGATGTTGCTCCGAAACCAAGTCGATGGCATTATCGTCGGGACACATAACCGTGGGATTCTCGATTACCATAAACAAAATTTGGCGGTCGTGGCAATTGACCGTTACTTATCTGATACGATTCCGGTCGTTAGTTCGGATAATTATCAAGGGGGTAAGCTGGCGACCGATTATTTATGGACAAAAGGCTGTCGCCGTATCGCTTTGATCGATGGGGAAGGGTCACTCGAGACACCGGCCCGCCTCAGACGGCAAGCCTACCTCGACGTGATGAAAGCACACGGTCAAGAACCGATCGTGTACGAGGTCGAAGAAGTCTTTGACCGTACGAGTCAAGAAGCCGTCATGCAAAAGTTGATTGAAGAACAACCGGAGCTCGATGGGGTGTTCGCGACGAACGACTTGTTCGCGGCTTCCTTCATGCGCGTGATGAAAGCTTCTAAACACTCGTCACGAAAAATCGAAGTGGTCGGCTATGATGGGACCGAGGCAGTCCGCTCGCTCTTGCCAGAACTCGCGACCGTACAACAACCGATCGAAGAGATTGCGAAGACGGCCATCGATCTTCTGCTGAAAGAAATCGACGGGGAATTTACGGATGAAGGTAGAGAAATTCAACTTCCCGTCCGTATGATTCAAGGCGCCGACGCTTAAAGATGGACCCGCTCTGTACGAGGAGCGGGTTTTTTCAATCCAAGAAAAAAGTGACAACAATATGTCAACCGGTTGACATGTGAAAGCGGTTGACATATTATGATTTTGAAAGTGCTTTCAATTTGTAGTTCATTCTATTTTTGAGGGAGACACCATCATGAAAACGT
Organism: Exiguobacterium sp. s16; assembly: GCF_018618115.1. NCBI lineage: Bacteria > Bacillati > Bacillota > Bacilli > Caryophanales > Exiguobacterium > Exiguobacterium sp. s16. Next base: position 346,130 of record NZ_JACSLM010000003.1, read on the forward strand.
CAAAAATCTTGTATTGGAAACTAAGTGCCTATTTCTTCTTCTTCTTTTTCACTTGGTCGTCGAGTTATTCATTGTTCTCGATTTGGCTCGGTCAAGAGATGCAACTGACTGGCGCCCAGACTGGCTTGGTCTTTTCTGTAAACGCTATCTTTGCGCTATTGATGCAACCGCTCTATGGATTCATCTCCGATAAGATTGGTCTAAAGAAAAACATTTTGTTTTTCATCAGCATGCTGCTCGTATTTGTCGGTCCGTTCTACATCTATGTATACGGACCACTCCTTCAGTACAACGTTATCATCGGTGCCGCTGTCGGGGGGCTCTATCTCGGGACGGCCTTCCTTGCTGGGATTGGTGCAATCGAGTCGTATATTGAAAAAGTAGGACGGAAATACGATTTTGAGTACGGGAAGACGAGAATGTGGGGTTCTCTCGGGTGGGCTGCAGCGACGTTCTTCGCAGGGCAGTTGTTCAACATCAACCCAAACATCAACTTTTGGGTGGCGTCGGTCTCGGCCATGGTCTTGGTTGCGATCATCTTGTCAATCAAGATAGAAGTCACGGACGTCGAGATGGAACGGGCGGCCTCGGTCACATTGAAAGACGTCGGTCATTTGTTCACATTGAAAGATTTTTGGTATTTGATGCTGTATGTGATTGGTGTCGCTTGTGTATATGGCGTGTATGACCAACAGTTCCCGGTCTATTACTCGTCGCTCTTCCCGACAGAGGCGCAAGGGAATCAGGTGTTCGGCTACTTGAACTCACTCCAGGTATTCTTAGAAGCTGGGATGATGTTTGCCGCGCCGTTCGTCGTCAATAAAATCGGCGCAAAAAATAGCTTGATTCTTGCCGGTTACTTGATGGCGTTCCGGATTGTCGGATCGGGACTCGTCGAAGGACCGATTGGGATCTCTTCGATGAAATTGATTCACGCCTTGGAGTTGCCGATTATGCTCGTCGCAATCTTCAAATACTTGGCAGCCAATTTCGATACGCGTCTATCGTCGGTGCTGTATCTCGTCGGTTTCCAGTTCGCCAAACAGGTCGGGGAGTCGATCATGTCACCGGCTGCCGGATACTTCTATGACAGTATCGGATTTAGACAAACGTATTTAGCGATGGGAGCCATCGTTCTCGCGTTCACGGTCATCTCGATGTTCACGTTATTGAACGAGAAGAAGACCGATCTTCAAAAACCAACATCAAAAGATATGGGACAAGTCATTTAACTTAAAGGAGCGATCATATGTTAACGCACACAACACAGACAGAGGCAGACAAAGCGGTGGCCGAAGCGAAAGCGAAACTGGACACGACGTATCGGCTCGGCTATCACATTATGGCGCCGGCCAATTGGATCAATGATCCGAACGGACTGATTCACTACAAAGATGAATATCATGTTTTCTATCAACACCATCCGTACGACGAGAATTGGGGACCGATGCATTGGGGACACGTGAAGAGTAAAGACCTCGTCCATTGGGAGCACCTCCCGATTGCGATCGCCCCGACAGAGGAATACGAGCGGGACGGTTGCTTCTCTGGGAGTGCGGTCGATGACAATGGTGTCCTCACATTGATTTATACGGGCAATCTCTTCATCGACAAGGAGAAAGACATTCTCGACCAATCTCAATGTATCGCCACGAGCACCGACGGCATCCACTTTGAGAAGCATCCTGGAAATCCGGTCATCCCGACGCACCCGGAAGACGGTTCTGGTCATTTCCGTGATCCAAAAGTATGGAAGCACGAAGACGAATGGTACATGGTCCTCGGTACCCGAAAAGGTGACATCGGGAAGGCAATCCTCTACAAGTCGGCAGATTTGAAGGAATGGCAGTATCTCGGTGTGCTCGGAGAGAGTGATGGGACGGAAGGATACATGTGGGAATGTCCGGACTTCTTTGAACTCGACGGCGAGCACGTGCTCTTGTTCTCACCGCAAGGGATGAAACCAGAAGGGGACCGGTATCAAAACCTATTCCAGACCGGATACATGACGGGGTCGTTCGACTATGAGACGAACACATTCGACCGGGGCGCATTTAAAGAGCTCGATTACGGACATGATTTTTATGCCGTGCAGACGTTGCTCGATGACAAAGGCCGGCGCATCGCCATCGGGTGGATGGACATGTGGGAATCGGAGATGCCGACGAAAGAACATGGCTGGGCCGGGGCGTTGACGTTACCACGTGTGCTGACGCGGATGGAGGACGGCCGCATCAAGATGGAGCCGGTCGAAGAGCTGACGGCCCTTCGTTCGAAACGATTTGACTTGAACCTATCGACCATCGAGGACACAGAGATCGTCACCGACGTCACAGAGGAGTTGCTCGAAGTAGAAGTTGAGTTTTCCTTACGTGATGTGACGGCGGAGGCATTCGGCATCAAGTTGCGTCGCAGTGAGGACGGGGAGCAAGAGACGGTCATTCGGTTCTCGACGAAGACGCAACAACTCTCACTCGATCGGACGAAGTCAGGTGTGGGCGTCGATGGGGTGAGAACGGTCGAGGTCGAAGGAGAAGGTGATGTGCTCAGTTTGCGTCTCTTCTTGGACCGCTCATCAGTAGAAATATTCGCCAACGGTGGGACGGCGGTAATGACGAGCCGGATTTATCCGGATCCGACAAGTCTCGGGCTATCGTTCTATGCCGAAGGGGGACGTGTCGACATCAAATCGTGCCGTGTTTGGAGTTTGAGCGATGTGTGGAACGAACAATAAACATGCAGAGCCAAGTATCCATCTTTCGAGGTGGGGCTTGGCCCTTTTTATGAAAATGAGAAAGGATGGAAATGAACATGAGACAACTTCATTGTATGGGTGAGGCGCTGATTGATTTGATTGCGCATACGAAAGGACAATCGTTGGACCAAGTAACGACGTTTGAACGGGTCGCAGGAGGGGCCCCGGCAAACGTAGCTGCCGTCGTGGCTTCATTAGGAGGACGATCTTCATTGATCACAAAGCTAGGCAATGACGCGTTCGGGGACTATTTGGTTTCCACACTGAAAGAGAAAGGGGTTGGCGTCGAACACATCTTCCGGACGAGTGAAGCGAATACAGCGTTAGCGTTCGTCTCGGTAAAAGAGGACGGTGATCGAGACTTTTTGTTCTATCGAAATCCGTCGGCTGATTTATTAATGAATGAGGAGGAAGTGAAGAGAGAATGGTTCAATCAACAGGATATTTTTCATTTTGGGTCGGTCGACTTGGTCGAGAGTCCGATGAAATATGCCCATCGCCGTGCAATCGAATGGATGACACAAGCCGGTGGCATCATCAGTTTTGACCCGAATATACGCACCTCACTTTGGAATGACTTAGACGTCTACAAACAGACGATTCAAGAGTTTCTGCCTTTCGCCCATATCCTCAAAGTGTCGGAAGAAGAGCTTGAATTCATCACGGGTATCCCCGAACAAAAACGAGCGATCGCTTCCTTGTTTAAAGGCAATGTGCGCATCGTGCTCTATACGAAAGGGGCGCGAGGAGCCACGATTTATACAAAAAATCACACCTGTGAGGCACCTGCGTTTCCAATCAAGGTCGCTGACACGACAGGTGCCGGCGACGCGTTTATGGGGGGATTTTATATCAGTTGCTTGTGAATGAGACGACCGTTTCCACGCTCGAACCATTCATAGGTCGTCATGGCGAAGAGGTCTTACGGTTTGCCAATGCGACTGGCGCGCTCGTCGCATCGGTGAAAGGTGCGATTGACGTTTTACCGACGCAAATCCATGTCAATACATTATTGGACACGCATAGCGTTTAATAAAAAGCTGTTTCTTGTCCAAAATAGATGGAAGTTCACATTGACAACGTCAAGACATTCATCCTATACTCATAAATGATAATGATTATCAGTGTCGGCGTAAAACGTTGTCATAGAGAAAAAAGGGGACTAGGACATGAACAGCTACAAGAAAATGCTACATATGTTCATCATCATGTCTGCTTTCGTGCTCGTGCTCGCAGGATGCGGCTCGAACAACGAAGATGCAGCCACGACAGATGAATCTGCCGAAACGGCAGAAGGCTATCCAATCACAATCAAACACGCGTTAGGCGAGACGGTCATCGACAAGAAGCCAGAACGCGTCGCAACGGTCGGTTGGTCGAACCAAGACGTGGCGCTCGCGCTCGACGTCGTACCAGTCGGATTCTCGGCTGCGAACTACGGTGTCCAAGATGGCAGCGGCATGTTGCCATGGACGGCTGACAAGTTGAAAGACCTCGGTGAAGAAAACCCGAACATCTATCAAGATACGGACGGCCTCGACTTCGAAGCGATCGCCGACTCACAGCCGGACGTCATTCTCGCTGCCTACTCAGGCATCACGCAAGAAGATTACGACACGTTGACAGAGATTGCACCGGTCGTCGCATACCAAGAGACGCCTTGGGTGTCATCATGGCAGGACACGGTCCTTTATGACTCAATGGCCATGGGCATGGAAGAAGAAGGCAAACAGTTGATTGAAGATACAGAGAAACTCATCGCCGACAAGGCGGCTGAAGTACCGGAGATGAAAGGGAAGAAAGCGGCATTCGTCGCGCTCAGCCCGGACGATCTCTCGAAGTTCTACATCTACACGACTGGTGACCCACGCGGTGCCTTCATCGAAGAGCTCGGCATGGAGTACCCTGAGAACATCACAAGCCAAATCAAAGATGAGAACAGCTTCTACCTCGAGCTCAGCTCAGAGAACGCTGACATCTTGAACGACGTCGACATCTTCGTCGCCTACGGCAACGAAGAGACGTTGAAAGCACTTCAAGCTGACCCGCTCTACAGCAAAGTGCCGGCCATCAAACGCGGTTCGGTCGTCATGATCGAAGATAACACGCCGCTCGCGGCTGCTGGGACACCATCACCACTCTCGATCGAATACACGATTGACGACTACGTGAAACTCGTGTCAGAAGCACTCGCGAAAGTCGAGTAATCAAATGAATATGCCGAAGAAGTTACACACGCCGAAACGGTTCGGGCTCCTCCTCGCAGGGGCGCTCGTCCTGCTCGTCGTCTGTATGCTCGCTTCGCTTGCTTTCGGCTCACGGACAGTCGGATGGGATGAACTGCTTGACGGTTTATTCCGTCCGGCTGTTCAGTCGTATGAAGCGGACATCGTCCGGCAGCGGGTCGTTCGGACGGTGTTCAGTTTCATGTGCGGGGCGGCACTCGGTGTCTCGGGCGCATTGATGCAGTCGGTGACACGCAACCCGATCGCCGACCCAAGCATTCTCGGGGTCAACACGGGGGCGGCGCTGTTCGTCGTCGTCGGGCTCGCCTTCTTCAACATCTCGACCGCGGGCGACTATATTTGGTTCGCACTCGTCGGGGCGCTCTTGACGGCGGCGTTCGTGTTCGGGATTGGGTCGCTCGGACGGGGCGGCTCGACGCCGCTCAAGCTCGTCTTGGCCGGTGCGGCAACGAGTGCGGCACTGTCGTCACTCGTCATGGCCATCATGATTCCGCGCTCGAACGTCATGGACCAGTTCCGGTTCTGGCAAGTCGGTAGCGTCGGGGCCGGGACGATGGACTCGATTATGACGTTCCTGCCGTTCTTTATCGGCGGGATCGTCATCGCCATCTTGGCGGCACCGTCCCTCAACATCTTGGCGCTCGGGGAAGAGCTCGCCACAGGTCTCGGTGTCCGCATCGGCACGTTGAAAGGGATCGCCTCGTTCGCCGGTGTCATCTTGTGCGGGGCGGCGACGGCACTGGCTGGACCGATTGGTTTTATCGGTTTACTCGCGCCGCATCTCGTCCGCTTGGTCATCGGAGCGGATGAACGCTATATCATCCCGATGTCGGCACTGACGGGTGCGATTTTATTGACGTTCGCTGACGTGGCCGGACGGTTGCTCGGCAGTCCCGGGGAACTCGAAGTCGGAATCGTCACGGCATTCGTCGGGGCCCCGATTTTGATCGCCTTGACGATGAAAGTGAAGGTGCGGGGCGTATGACGAACCAATCGATTCAACCCATCATCCATAACAGTCGTAAGCGCCGGCAACGGACCGTCTTCGTGACGCTCGTCTTGTTCGCGCTGGCCCTTACGTTGAGCGCGACGATGCTCATGCTCGGCAACACGATTTATCCGGTCGCGGATGTCATCCGTGTCTTGTTCGGGGAACAAGTACCGGGTGCCTCGTTCGCCGTCGGCACAATCCGTCTGCCGCGCATGCTCGCCGGCGTCTTCGCCGGACTCGCGTTCGGGATCGCCGGGACTGTGTTCCAGACGATGCTTCGTAACCCGCTCGCCAACCCGAACGTCATCGGCATCACGACCGGTTCGAGTGCGGCAGCTGTGTTCGGTATCGTCGTCTTACAGGCGAGCGATACGTTCGTCTCCATCATCTCAATCATTGGCGGACTGTTGACCGTCCTCGCCATCTACTTCTTGTCGAAAGGCGCCGCCTTCTCGATTGGCCGGCTCGTGCTGGTCGGGATCGGGATTCAGGCGATGCTGACGGCGGTCATCAACTATCTGCTGCTCATCAGCCGCCAAAACGATGTCGGGACGGCGATGCGCTGGTTGAGCGGTAGCTTGAACGGGGTGAAGATGGAGACGCTCCCGCCGCTCATGATTGCGGTCGCGCTCTGCCTCCCGGTCATCCTCCGACTCAGCCGACAGCTCCAGATTTTAGAGCTCGGGGAGATGACGGCGACGTCGCTCGGTGTCAAGACGAACCAGACGCGCGTCCTGCTCATTGTCGCCTCGGTGCTCATGCTCGCGCTCGCGACGGCGACGACCGGACCGATCGCGTTCGTCGCGTTCCTGGCGGGACCGATCGCGAAGCGGCTCGTCGGGGACGGGCGTTCGACAATCATTCCGGCGGCACTCGTCGGTGTTATCTTAGTGCTCGCAGCTGATCTCATCGGTCAGTTCGCCTTCACGGCCCGCTACCCGGTCGGTGTCATCACCGGCATGGTCGGGGCGCCGTATTTGATTTATCTCCTCATCCGGATGAACCGGAGAGGGGAGCTATAAGCGACAGGAGCCTCGTCTGGTGTGGGACGAGGCTCCTGTTTATCGTTCATTTAGAATTGAAGATCTCCAAAAATGTCGAGGCGACGTTCGACAGACGGCTCCCGCTCTTCCAAATCAAATGGACGGAAGACGTGAGCGGGGGATGGAGCGGGACGAACACGAACTCGGTCCGGTGCGTGTTGATAATCCCGTCGAGGCAGAGCGCGTGGCCGACGCCTTCCCGGACGAGGAGCGAGGCGTTATAGAGCAGGTTATATGTCGCGACGACGTCGGCTTCAGTCAAATCGACGCCGAGCCGGGCCGACAAATGTCGGTCAACGAGCGATTGCTCCGACAAGATGAGCGGCAAGTCGAGGAGATCCTCGGTCTCGATGGCACTCTTTTGTCCGACTAGGCTGTCACGACGCGTCAAGATGCCCCAACGATCGACATGAGGGAGCTCGCGCGAGGCGTACGTGGCCAGATTGATTGGTTCGATGACGACCCCGAAATCGAGGATGCCTCGGTCCAGCTTGTCGATGACGTCGTCTCCGTTGCCGCTATACAGGCGTAATTTGACGTCGGGATGAAGCTGTTTCATCTGTCGGAACGTCTCGATGACCGAGGCGAGCGTCTCCGTCTCGCCACCGCCGATATACAGTTCTCCGCTGACGGGTGTCGCCGTGTTCAAGTTGACCGAGATCTTATCGGCCAGACGGACCATCTCTTTGGCGTGTTCGGCCAAATAGTAGCCTCGTTCGGTCAGCGTGACGCCGCCTTGGCTCCGCTCGAACAACGGTCCGCCGAGACTGTCCTCGAGTTGATGGATTTGCCGGGACAGTGCGGGTTGCGACAGTCGTAAATGTTCGGCCGCGCGCGTGATGTTCTTTTCGCTCGCGACGGCGAGAAAGTACCTTAGTTGTTGTAGCTCCATGTCATCCCTCCATGCGTTTTCGTTATGGTTCTTAATCAAATAGTAGCATTAGACATGATGCTTGTCCGTTCCTATACTGAAGTCAATCAAAGGAGGAATGGATTATGACCATCAATAAAGTTGTCATCATCATGGGGGCGTCGAGCGGGATCGGCGAAGCGACGGCCCATCTATTGGCCGAACGGGGCGCGAAACTCGTGCTCGCCGCCCGTCGTCTCGATCGGTTGGAAGCCATCCAAGCGAAGCATCCCGAGGCCGATATCGTCATCCAGCAAGCCGATGTCACGGAGTACGCAGCTGTCGAGGCGGTGGTGAAGACGGCACTCGACACGTTCGGGCATGTCGATGTCTTGTTCAACAACGCCGGGATCATGCCGACCGCGCCACTTGTCGACGGGCGCCGTGACGAATGGCAGGCCATGCTCGATGTGAACGTGACCGGGGTGTTGAACGGGATTGCCGCCGTGCTTCCAATCATGGAACGTCAACAGTCGGGTCATATCATCGCGACGGATTCGGTGGCCGGCCACGTTGTCTATCCGGAGTCGGCCGTCTACTGCGGGACGAAGTTCGCGGTCCGCGCCATCATGGAAGGCTTGCGCCAAGAACAGCGGGAGAACAACGTCAAATCGACGATTATCTCACCGGGAGCCGTCCAGACCGAACTGTACAACACGATCAGTGACAAAAAAGCCGCCCAGGCGCTCCATGAGGCGCAAACCGAGTGGGGATTGACGAGCGAGGACGTGGCTGAAGCGGTCGTCTACGCCATCGACACACCGGATCGGGTCTCTGTCAGCAACCTCATCATCCGGCCGACGAAACAACAGGTGTGATGATGAGTAGCGGATTGAGAGAACGCTTGTCCGGTCGAACAATCGCAGCGGGCGAAGCCGTCTTTGAAGAGATTCGTCACATTCAACGAGCCATCGAGCCGACACTCATGCGCCTGAATTATAAATACTTGCCGAAAGACGAGTTCCAGCGGACGCTCTCGGAGTTGCTCGGGCAAGACGTCGCGGAGTCGGTCACGGTGCTGCCGCCGTTCTATACCGATTTCGGGAAACACATCACGCTCGGGACAGACATCTTCATCAACCGCGGCGTCATGTTCACCGATCTCGGCGGCATCGACATCGAGGACCACGTCTTGATCGGTCCGTTCGCCAAGCTGTTGACGGTCAACCATCCGACCGACCCGACCGAACGGCGCGGCTTGATCACGAAGCCGATTCGCGTGAAACGGAACGCCTGGATCGGGGCCGGGGCGACGATTTTGCCGGGTGTCACCATCGGCGAGAACGCCATCGTCGCAGCTGACGCGACGGTGACAAAAGACGTCCCGGACAATGTGACGGTCGCCGGGACACCGGCCCGTATCGTTCAGACGTCATGAACGTCATCCGCCTCGGATTGGTCGCTTCCATGGTGTTTCTCGCTGGGTGTGGGGACGACACGGTGAGGAAGCCAGAGAATCAGGAAGGAGTGACGTCACAAGTGGAAGAACTAAACGTCTCAATACGTTTCGAAACCAACCCGACAGCCGAAGCGCTCCAAGCCCGTCTGCCACTCACGTTGTCGATGCAGGACTTGCATCAGAACGAGAAGTATTTCTATTTCGACGAACCGTTCCTGACGAACCCGGAACGTGTCGGTTCGATTCGGGCCGGGGATGTCATGCTGTATGGCGATGACTGTCTCGTCTTGTTTTATGAAGACGTCGAGACGAGCTATGCATATACGCGCATCGGTCGGGTCGAGGATTTTGCGACGCTTGAACCGCTACTCGGGAGCGGGACGGTCGAGCTGACGTTTCAAAACTGAACAAACAGTGTGACCGCTTTCAAAATTTCATTGACTTCTCTATCGCTTGAGGTGTATGCTAAAAATCCTGCCCAAAAAAGAGAGGCCGGGAACTGGCATCAGTTCATTATGAGTCAGAGAGGAACATGATCCCATGAACCAACAACAATTAGTCGAGCGTGCCCGTCAAGTGAAAGAGAACGCCTACTCCCCATATTCGAACTTCCGTGTCGGAGCGGCGCTTCTCATGAAGGACGGAACGGTCATCGACGGCGTCAACGTCGAGAACGTCTCGTTCGGTGCGACGAACTGTGCCGAGCGTACGGCCATCTTCACAGCGGTCGCGCAAGGTTATAAAAAAGGTGACTTCGAAGCCGTTGCGGTGTCAGGTGACACGGTCGACTTCTTGCCGCCATGCAGCATCTGTCGCCAAGTGCTCGTCGAGTTCGGCGACCCGGACTTCAAAGTGTTGCTCACGAACGGCAACGCCGACGTGAAAGAAGTGACGCTTGGAGAGCTCGTTCCACTCGCGTTCACAGAATTAGAGATGTAATAGTAATGCCCCGCATCCATCGATGCGGGGCATTCTTTATTGATTCGGTTCCCACGGATTGAAAAAGTTGTACGGGGGATGCACCCCTTCTAACGTCCGGAACTCATAATTGCGTTCTTTCGCATAGCGGATAATCGTATCGAGCGCTTTCGGCGTCATCGAGTGATCGTGCGCCAAAATGATCGAGGCGATATTCATCTTGTAATTCGCCTCAAGCCGATTGAACACACGCTGCTCGATCGGGGCGTTGTCCTTTTTATAGATATGGTCGAGACTGCCGACGTTCCAATCCCAAATCTCAAAACCGGCCTCGTCCATCGCTTGCCAGTGCGCAGGCGTCATGCCTGCGTCACTACCGTAAATCGTGCGGGCCATATTCGTATAGATACCTGTCACTTCATAAATGAGGCGTTGCACGTCCTTCATCTGACGCACGGCCGTCATCGGCGACGCATAAAACTCCTCGCGCACGTGTGTCATCCCGTGCAAGGCGATGAGATGGCCTTCGGCGACGATGCGTCGGATGAGGTGCTCATTGCCTTTGATATTTTTCCCGAGGATGAAAAAGGTCGCCTTCACCCGATGCTTCTTCAAGACGTCAAGCAACGCTCCCGTCTTCCGATTCGGCCCGTCATCGAGTGTCAAATAGATGAGACTACGGTCGTTATAGGCTTTCGGTTTCGGAATCGCCGCTTGAGACAGGGAGCTGATTAACAAAAAGATGGACATGAGTAAAATGACGCGTTTCTTCATTCTAACAAAACTCCCTCGAGGCAAAAAACGGGTTACATGGCATCGGTATGAAGCATAGAATACCACAAACAGGAGTCAAAAATGAAGCTAAAAACGACCCTGACGTGAAAGGTCAGGGCCGTCATTTCGTTAGCGTGAAATCGTCTCGCCGTCTTCTGGAACGATGAGTCGATCAGCGAAGCTGTGTGATGCCGCATAGGCGCGTAAGTCAGGACGCGACAACTTCCAATGATTGACTGCTTCCATGTGGACCGCGATAATCGTCGCGGCTGGAGCCGCCTCATGCACATGGCGGACGTCCTCTTCGTTCATGACGAGCGACCCGCCTTCGACGAACTGGTTGTCCCCGGCGTTGACGACGATGACTGCTGGTTGATGCGTTTGAATCGTCTTAGCGACTTCGTCATACCAAACCGTGTCCCCGGCGACATAGAGCGTCTGTTCCGTAGGGTGGGTGAAGACGACACCGCACACGAGACCGGCCATTTCTAAAATCGGACCGCGACCGTGCTCCCCAGCTGTCTTCGTGAGGTTGATTCCTTCGAATGCTGTCGTGTCGCTCAACACGGTCACGTTCGTGAAGCCGTCGCCTTCGATGACAGTCAAATCGTCCTCGTTTTGAACGAACACCGGGATCGCTTTCGGCAGAACTTGTTTCGCGACCTCGTCGTAGTGATCGAGATGCAGGTGGGTCAAGATGACGGCATCGACGCCTGTCAGAATGTCGTCGATCGCGATTGGTAGGTCGGCCAATGGATTAGCGTCTTGCCGTTCCGAGTTCGGGAACGGTGGATAGGCGCCTTTCTCCCCGAGGAATGGGTCGATGAGGAACGTCTTTCCGGCGTATTCGACGCGGAGTGTGGCATTACGGATCAGTTGTACGTGCATAGAAAAATCTCTCCTTTTAGCTATAATGTATGTACAGTCTAACAAGCAGCCGTCGTTTCATACATAACACGAATCAAGTGTTTGGACGGATTGGCTTGAATCGTGAAAGGAGTCACCTATGCTCGATCCAACAGACCGCCTCATCATCGAGGCGCTACAGGCGAACAGCCGGATAACGATGAAAGAACTCGGGGCACACGTGCACTTGACCGGGCAGGCGACGGCGACGCGCGTCAAGAAGCTCGAAGACCTCGGCATCATCGAAGGATATACGATTCGCGTGAACGAGGACAAGCTCGGGTTACCGGTTCACACGATGATCACCATCTTTACGTCGAGCACGTTCCACGACCCGTATCTCATGTTCCTCGAGGAGCACCGGCCGTACGTCCGCAATAACTACAAGGTGAGCGGGGACGGCTGTTACGTCTTGGAGTGCCGTTTTCCGTCGAACCAAGAGCTGAACGCTTTTTTGGACGGGCTCAGCAAGTACGTCAATTATAAGTTGTCGATCGTCATTAACTGACGAAGGACCTGTGAATCGCTTGATTCACAGGTCCTTTTTCAATGTCTTCGTCCGGCGCGGATGATGAAGCGATATTCTTCACTCTTGAAATACGTTTCTGTGAACTCAAACCGACTGCCATCCATAAGAAACGAATAGAGTTCGACTTTGAGTACGGGCGTTCGTTCACTCACTCCGAGCATCTCGGCAATCTCTTTTGTCGGGAGCACCGGGATGAACTCTTGGACGCTGTCCGCAATCTTGAACTGTTTGACGTCTTCGATATAGGCGTACTTCGATTGCGACATCACTTCGTACGTCAAGTCGGGGAACAGCTTTAGCGGCAAGTATGTGTCCTCGACGATGAGCGGTTCGCCGTCTGCGAATCGTTGACGCCTCACGTAGAAGACGAGCTCGCCATCTTCGAGTTCGAGTGCCTCTCGCACTTTCTCACTCGGTGGCTGCAACGTGAAGGTGAGCACTTTGTTCGTCACTTCTTTCCCTTCTCGTTTCATGTCTTCCGTGAAGCTTTTTAATTCGTACATGTTGTGTTCAATCTTTTCGGACTGGACGTATGTGCCGCTGCCCTGTCGTTTCCATAAGAGACCTTCCTCTTGGAGCAATTTGACCGCCTGCCGGACAGTCACTCGACTGACGCTGAACTCTTCGACGAGTTGAGCCTCGGTCGGGATCGCCTCACCGGGCGCCCACGTGCCGGACTCGATAAACGTGCGCATTTTGTGGGCGACTTGTTGGTAGAGCGGTGATTTTGCTTTCATGACTGACCCTCCGATTTCGACCTAAATTCATACTTCTAGTATACACAAAGTAAAACGTTTTTAAAAAATATTGTTGACGTTTAAAATAATATGTATTAAATTTGTATTGTAATCAATTAGATATGTATTCGAAAGGGGAACACACACATGAAACAAGGACAACGCCTCGTCGTCGTCGGTGGCGGCAGCACGTACACAATCGGTATGATTATGAGCTTGATCGAAGAGAAGGCTCACTTCCCACTACGTTCCATCACGTTTTACGATACGGATGGTGAGCGCCAGGAGCGTGTCGCCAAAGCGACTGAAATCATCTTGCGTGAGCATTACCCAGAGCTCGAGCTGTTCGAGTATACGACGGACAAAGAATACGCCTTCCGCGACAAGGACTTCTTCTTCGTTCAAATTCGAACGGGCGGCCTGGAGATGCGCGAGAAAGATGAACAGATTCCGCTCCGTCACGGCGTGGTTGGACAAGAGACGTGTGGACCGGGCGGGATGTCGTATGGGATGCGGTCGATCGGGGACATGATTGATCTCGTCGCAGACATCCGCCAAGGCTCACCGGACGGTTGGATCTTAAATTATACGAATCCGGCCGCAATCGTCGCCGAGGCGTTGAAGCGTGCCTACCCGAATGACAAAAAGATTTTGAATATCTGTGATATGCCGGCCGCAATCATGGTGAGCTACGCGAAGATTCTCGGCAAAGAGATTTGGGATCTCGTGCCGGAATACTTCGGCCTCAACCACTTCGGTTGGTTCACAGGCATCTATGACAAAGAAGGCAATGAGTTGACGGAAGACATCAAGCGCGCCATCTTAGAGGACGGGTTCATCCCAGAAGACTCAGAGATCGCAAACGATCCATCTTGGATCAAGACGTTCAAGCAAGTCGAGAAGATGCTCACCGATTTCCCGGAATATTTGCCAAACACGTATCTTCAGTATTATTTGTATCCGTCCGACATGGCGGAGAAGGAAGACGTGGAGAACACGCGGGCCCGTCAAGTCATCAACGGCCGCCAGCAACGGGTCTTCTCGGTGTGCGATCAAATCATCGCTGACGACTCACTTGAGAACGTGCATCTTGAAGTCGACATCCACGGTTGCTACATGATTCGCGTCGCAGCGTCACTCGCCTACAACAATGGCGACATCTTCATCGTCATGGTGAAGAACGACGGCATCATCGCTAACTTGCCGGATGATGCGATGGTCGAAGTGCCGGCGATGCTCACGAACCGTGGACCGAAGCCGTTCGCTGTCGGACACATTCCTCGCTTCTACAAAGGGATGATTGAAGGACAGCTCGCCTACGAACAGCTCGTCGTCGACGCCTATTTCGAGAACAGCTATGAAAAGGCACTCCAGGCACTCACGCTCAACCGGACCGTCGTCGATGCGCCGGTCGCCCGTCAAATCCTTGACGATTTGATTAACGAGAACGAAAACTATTGGCCGGCCCTCAAACAACGGGAGACGATCGCACGCTAAAGACGAAGGGGAGTTATTCCCCTTTGTTCGTTTTGTGAATTGATAACGCTTACACATGAGGAGTGAATCAAATGAGTCAATGGTTCGGGGTATTTCAAAAATTCGGGAAGGCGCTCATGGTACCAGTCGCGCTCTTGCCGGCGGCCGGTATTTTACTTGGTCTCGGCGCGGCGCTAACAGGTCCGCTTGCAGAAAGTTGGACGTTTTTACAGAACGGGACGGTCGAAGCGATCAGTGCCGGGATGCTTCAAATCGGGTTGAGTATCTTCGCCAACTTGCCAATCATCTTTGCGATTGGCGTCGCGGTTGGTCTGTCCGGCGGGTCGGGAATTGCGGCACTTGCCGCACTCGTCGGCTACGTCATCATGAACACGACGATTTCGATTGCCCTTGGGATCACACCGGAAATGGCGGCTGAGAGCGGGGAGTACGGCATGTTGCTCGGTATCCCGTCACTTGAGACGGGTGTGCTCGGTGGGATCGCGGTCGGCTTGCTTGCGGTCTGGGTGTATAAAAAATTCCACACGTTCAACCCGCCAGAGATGCTCGGCTTTTTCGCCGGAGATCGTTCGGTCGGTATCGTCATGGTATTCTTCTCCATCTTGCTCGGTTTCTTTATGATGCTCATTTGGCCGCCGATTCAGACCGGCCTCACAGCGATGGCGAATGTCATCGCGAGTGATGCGACGAATCCGGCTTACGTCGGGTTATACGGAATGCTCGAACGGTTATTGATTCCGACCGGATTACATCACATCTGGTACGCACCGTTCTTATGGACGTCACTTGGCGGCACGGCGACGGTTGGCGGTTCGATTGTGAGCGGGGACCAATATATTTTCCTCGCTCAAATCGCAGAAGGTGTCGACGTGACGGCCGGACGCTTTATGGCCGGCAAGTTCCCGATCGTCATGTTCGGTCTTCTTGGAGCGGCGTTCGCCATGTACCGTCAGGCCGACCCGGACAAGCGTCCCGTCGTGCGTGGCCTCTTGCTCGCAGCGGCAGGGACGGCGTTCTTGACCGGGATCACCG
Source organism: Exiguobacterium sp. s16 (assembly GCF_018618115.1). NCBI lineage: Bacteria > Bacillati > Bacillota > Bacilli > Caryophanales > Exiguobacterium > Exiguobacterium sp. s16. Next base: position 361,867 of record NZ_JACSLM010000003.1, read on the forward strand.
AACCGATCGAGTTCACGTTCTTATTCATTGCACCACTTCTTTACGTCGTGCATAGTGTGTTGACAGGGGTGTCGTTTGCGCTCATGTACGCTCTTGACGCCCATATCGGCTGGGCCGGTGGCTCGGGATTGATTGACTATGTCTTGGTGAATGTGTTGCCAGGGACGCCGCGCTGGTGGATGAACCTCGTCGTTGGGGCCGGATTCTTCTTCGTCTATTACGGCATCTTCACGTTCGCGATTAAAAAATGGAACTTGGCGACGCCGGGCCGAGGGGGACAAGAGACGAAACTGTTTACCCGCAAAGACTACAATGAAAAGAAATCAGGAAAGACATCAATCCAAACGACGGCACTTGCCATTCAAGAGGCGCTCGGTGGCCGTGACAACATCATCGATATCGATGCCTGTTTCACACGTCTCCGTGTCGAATTGAAAGATGTGTCCCAAATCGATGAGGACGAGTTGAAGGCACTCGGGGCAGCCGGGGTCGTGCAAGTGAAAAATAACATCCAGGCCATCTTTGGAGGACGCTCGGATTTGTACAAGAATGAGTTGCTCAAACTGCATAAAGAGATGGACCAAGCGAATTGAAAAAAGAGCTCAACCGATTTACGGTTGGGCTCTTTGTCCGAGATGAGAAGGTTAGTTCGTAACCGACGAGGCACGATAAAATTGAGCGCCTTTGATGAGTGTCGAAGCGACGAGACCGATAGCGAGCGGCAGCGTGATGACGCCGATCCCTTGCTCGGTGACGATCATGTTGCCTTCCTCATAATAGCCTTTCAAGTAGAACAGGCCAGAACCAATCGTCTCGTTTAGCTTGAGCGTCGAGACGTTGAGGTACACCATGATAGCGAACAATGAGATGACACTGATTGAGACAAATAATTTTGAAAACGATAGCTTGGTCATGCGAACGCTCCTTTACATGTAGCAATATGGACTCATATTACTATATAAAGACAATTCTCACATGAGGACAAAGCATCGATTTGATTAACGATACCGGTTCCATAACCGCTCCGCCTGCTCTCGCATCATCTCCCGCAGTTCAGTCGGCTCGACGACCTCGACTTCCGCCCCGGCCGCGAGCAATTGCCGCGACAAGAAAGGCAACTCGGCTTCCGGTACGTCCCACTCATTCTTTTCAGCGATATCGGGTAATACGTCTTCAAGCAGACGGCGGCCGAGCGGGGTGATGTTGAGCCGGACGGTCCCGCCGCTTCGGTCGTCACTCGCCTCGAGCAGCGTCGCCAAATCGTCCGCTTCGAACGTGTCATCAAGGAGACGCAGCGCTTCAATCCGGTCAATCCGATATTGGCGTAGCCCGTATTCCGAGAGACCATACACATACCATTTCGAATCGAGGAGCGCCATCCCGACCGGGGCGACGGTGAACGTGCGGCTGCCTTGTATTTTGCAATACAAATGTGGTTCTTACGCAATGTTGGTGAGGTAGTGATGCCGACATTATGGGAATAAAATCAAAAAGGATTGATTCCCATGAACGAGTTGGAGTTC
>NZ_JACSLM010000021.1:0-1461 GCF_018618115.1 Exiguobacterium sp. s16
TTTAATCTGTACCCTATGTAAAGGACATTTTAAAAAAAGATCACGCTGCTTGAAGGAGATGATTCCTGTACTGTACAGGAGTCATCTTTTTCATGTTCCACTGGTAACGATGATGATTGTAGTAGCTGATGGCCCTACGGATTTCATTACGCAAACAATCGAATGTATGGCACCCTTCCAATTCGACGATGTCCTTGAAATGTCCAAAGAATGATTCCTGGACGGCGTTGTCCCAACAGTTGCCCCGTCGGGACATGGATTGACCTAACTTCATCCGCCTCACCTGTTTCTGGTAGGTAGGACTCGTATAGTGTCCACCCTGGTCTGAATGGATGAACGCACCCCTCGCTAAACGAACCTTACGGTTATTCCTTAAATGTTTCAACGTGTCCAATACGATATCAAGTTTGATGTTCTCAGAGAGTTGGTGTGCCAGTACCTCATTGGTCGATCCATCCACGATGGTCGAAAGATAGGCCCGCTTACCGTTCCCATAGAATATGTAGGTGATATCAGTGAGGAGGACCTTGTAGGGAGTGCCCTGTTTGAATTCACGCTTGAGGTGGTTCGGCACCACCCGGTGCTCGGCCGTCGCTTTGATGAGCCGTTTGTAGGGTTTTGCTCTGCGAATCGGACAGACGATGTTGTATTTCCGCATGATGCGGCGGATGCACTTCAGGTTCAACGACACACCGAAATGACCAGACAGGACCATCTTGATCTGCCTGGCTCCCTTCCTACGTTTTTTGAAGTGGAACGCCTTCAGAACGAGGTCGCGAAGTGCCGCGTCCTTCGCTTCGCGTTCTTGTCTCATCTGTACCCGATGCTTTGAGAAATAGGCGTGGTATCCCTGACGTGACACCCCTACTACCTGACAGAGATGGCTGACCATACCCGTCATTTCGTGCTTGATGATGACACCTTGAATGAGCTCATATTTTTGCGACGCGCTTAGTCCAGCTTTCCTCTCCCTTCCGCCAGACGAATCTCCTTTAATAATTCAACCTCTGCTTTCAACAGTCTGTTTTCGGCCTCAAGTTTCGCGTAACGTTCTTCAGCCGATAGCTCTACATCTTTCTTGCGGCCTGAATTACCCACTCGTGTATCTCGCAGACCCATAACCCCGTCTTTTTGGTAAGCGAGTGTCCACCGTGACCTACAAGCTTTCATCCTTTTGTGACCGACAACCTCAACGTCAAATCCGCAGTCCCGGAAGATTTCCACCGGAAATCGCCCTTCAAGCGTTTGAGCTATAAAGAGTTCCTTGAACTCGTCTGTGTACGTGATCCCTTTCGGGCTCACGGATTTGACATAAATATTCGTAGCTAGCGTTTCCACTTCTTTTGACGTAAATATCTTTTTCGACACCTGGATTCACTCCCAATATGATTTAATCCAGTGTACACAAAAACCCTGAGCAATAGACTTTTTTTAAGTGTCTATTACTCAGGGTACAGATTA
>NZ_JACSLM010000022.1:0-1228 GCF_018618115.1 Exiguobacterium sp. s16
GACGTCAAAAAAATGACGCGCCCTCCGGCCCGTCTTCCTTCGCTTTAGGCTCAAAGCGAGGCTTTTCGCTCGTTGGCTACGGAAGCCTGTCCCTCCGTTTGCTCTACGCATTTTTTTGAGGCTCTCCCTGCGGTCGCCCTTGCACCGTCTCCCGACGCTCGCTTCGTTCACGTCAACAGGACGCACAACGGTGTTCGTTCTGAGCTCGGCTTATCCGAAAGGGGACAAACCATCATGGAACTTACATCCATCATCGAGGTCATTCGTATCAAACAAGAGATTCGCGAGGAGATGGTCGCTCTCGAGCACGCCATCATCCAATCACCGGACAGTGCCCGACAAATCGGTTCCTCGTTCATCGGGGACGACGACCGTGAAGTGTTCCTCGTCATCATGCTCAACACAAAGAACCGGGTCATCGGCGTCCACCGGGCACACGTCGGGAGCGTCAACTCGAGTGTCGTCCACCCACGGGAGGTCTTCAAATGCGCCATCTTGAACAACGCCTCGTGCCTCATCGTCTGTCATCAGCACCCGAGCGGGGACCCGACGCCGAGCCGGGAGGACATCCTCGTCTCCGAACGGTTACATGAGGCGGGGGACCTCATCGGCATCCCGGTGCTCGACCATCTCATCCTCGGAGCGGACGAGTCGTACGTCAGCATGAAACAGCGAGGTTACATGGGTTGAACGGAATGGAGTGGGGCCGGGGGACCGGTCCCGGTCCGTCCGGTAAGGACAAGGAAGAAAAACGTACGTTTTTCTTTGACTGGATGGGCGACTCGCGTTGCTCTCGCCTGGATCCATAGAGCGGGATCCGGAAAAGGGTCGTTTTCGCATGACGAAAACGCGATGGTTCGTGTGTGAAGGTTGGACGTTGTTTTGGTCTGTCTCGTAAGAAGACTATTTGATGAAATGACAGAAGTGAAAACACGGTTTGTTTATTGAAAATGAGCATGTTTTCTAAACAAGCCCTAGGGCTTACGTGAAATTAGGCGAGATGTTGTCTGCTTGGATGCGAGGTATCATGAGGCTATCAACAGGAGAGGAAGATTCAGATGGACAGTTACCAACTAGATCAACAGACGATGGACGAGATGACGGAGGTATTGCTTCGACTGTATTTTGCAATACAAATGTGGTTCTTACGCAATGTTGGTGAAAGATGACGTGCGATTGCCTGAGGGTGGTCGCTCATTTTTTTGCAATATCATTTAACACAGCTTGG
>NZ_JACSLM010000023.1:0-1182 GCF_018618115.1 Exiguobacterium sp. s16
CCCGTTCCCATGCCGAACACGGAAGTTAAGCGCTTCAGCGCCGAAAGTAGTTGGGGGTCTCCCCCTGTGAGGATAGGACGCTGCCAGGCTGATTGTTTTTTTGAAAAAATTATTGACTTTACTCTTGATGACATTTAAAATAGGTAAAGTCGATACAATAATTATTTAAAACGGTCCCGTGGTGTAGTGGTTAACATGTCTGCCTGTCACGCAGAAGATCGCGGGTTCGAATCCCGTCGGGACCGCCATTTTTTTATTTAAACTTAATAAGTTGGCTTTGTAGCTCAGTTGGTAGAGCAAAGGACTGAAAATCCTTGTGTCGGCGGTTCGATTCCGTCCAAAGCCACCATTTACAGCGCCGGTGTAGCTCAGTTGGTAGAGCATCTGACTTGTAATCAGAGGGTCGAGGGTTCGAATCCTTTCGCCGGCACCATTTTTCTCATGGCGGTTGTGGCGAAGTGGTTAACGCACCGGATTGTGATTCCGGCATTCGAGGGTTCAATTCCCTTCAGCCGCCCCATCTTAAAAAATTAATGAGCCATTAGCTCAGTTGGTAGAGCATCTGACTTTTAATCAGAGGGTCGCAGGTTCGAGCCCTGCATGGCTCACCATTTCTCATTAATTTCTATACTTAAATATTATATGCGGGTGTGGCGGAATTGGTAGACGCGCTAGACTTAGGATCTAGTGTCTTTGACGTGGGGGTTCGAGTCCCTTCACCCGCATCTCTAATCTAACTTTATATTGCGGAAGTAGTTCAGTGGTAGAATACGACCTTGCCAAGGTCGGGGTCGCGGGTTCGAATCCCGTCTTCCGCTCCAATTATATGCGGTCGTGGCGGAATCGGTAGACGCGCTAGGTTGAGGGCCTAGTGGTGGTTAACACCGTGGAGGTTCAAGTCCTCTCGACCGCATTAATGCACCCTTAGCTCAGCTGGATAGAGCGTTAGACTACGAATCTAAAGGCCGGGAGTTCGAATCTCTCAGGGTGCACCATTTATAACGGGAAGTAGCTCAGCTTGGTAGAGCACTTGGTTTGGGACCAAGGGGTCGCAGGTTCGAATCCTGTCTTCCCGACCATTTCTTAATTCAATTTGGTCTTTGAAAACTGAACGATGAGGCAAAAATGTTTTACAATTTTTGAATGAAGCGCAAGCTTCGTCATTTTTAAAGAGCTATATCA
>NZ_JACSLM010000024.1:0-1059 GCF_018618115.1 Exiguobacterium sp. s16
TGACGGTTTGTCAAATTAAGCGCAACACTTCCTCGGTGAAGGCCTCGTGTGCGGTTCGCCAGCCGAGGCATTTCCTCGGTCGCCCGTTGATCTTGGCGAGCGCATCCGCGAGTTCGCCGTCACCGACCTTCGCGAAGTCCGTTCCTTTCGGGAAGAACTCGCGGAGGAGACCGTTGGCGTTCTCGTTGCTCCCTCGTTGCCAGGACGCGTACGGGTCGGCGAAATAGAGTGGCACGCCGAGCGACGTCCGGATACGCTCGTGACAGCTGAACTCTTTGCCTCGGTCCGTCGTCGCCGTCCTGAACGCGGCCACGGGGAAGGCGCCGTGCACTGCCTGGATTGCCATCTCCATCGAGGAGGCGCTACGATCCGTCATCGGAAGGGCGATGTAGAACCGGCTCTTCCGCTCGACGAACGTCGCGACGCATGCCTTTGACTTCCCACGTCCGGAGACCACGGTGTCGAGCTCCCAGTGACCGAATGTCTTGCGTGCACGCACCTCTCTCGGGCGCTTGGCGATGGACAATCCGACATTGAATCGCCCCCGCGTCTCGACCGGCTTTTGACGCTTCCCCTTTTGGCGGAGCACGGATGTCGGCACGTCAATCAGTCCCGAGTAGATCCAGCGATAGATGGTCGAGAAGGCGATTTCCCCGTCGAAGAGACGACCGACGATCTGTTCCGGCGACCAGGTCGCCCACAGTTTCTCGGTGATCGTCCGGCGAGTCGCCTCGTCGAGCTTCGTCTTGGCGCCGCAGTTTGCCTTCTTCTTCACGTAGCGCTGCTGGGCACGTCCCGATTCGTAGCCGGGGTTCCGTTTGACCTCCCGCGAGACGGTCGAGGGATGACGCCCGAGCCGTCTTGCGATGGACCGGATGGACATCCCGAGCTCCAGATAGGTCTCTATTTTCACGCGTTCCGTTGTGGTAAGATGGGTGTAGCTCATGATATTTCCTCCGTCTGAATGTGTGTTGTGGTGACTTCATTCTACACGAGGAAAGCGTCATGGGCTTTTTTGTGTTCACTTTGGGGTGTTGCACTTAATTTTATAATTCATCG
>NZ_JACSLM010000025.1:0-761 GCF_018618115.1 Exiguobacterium sp. s16
CCCGTTCCCATGCCGAACACGGAAGTTAAGCGCTTCAGCGCCGAAAGTAGTTGGGGGTCTCCCCCTGTGAGGATAGGACGTTGCCAGGCATTACATATTTGGAGGATTAGCTCAGCTGGGAGAGCACCTGCCTTACAAGCAGGGGGTCGGCGGTTCGATCCCGTCATCCTCCACCATTTACACCTGCCGGTGTAGCTCAGTTGGTAGAGCATCTGACTTGTAATCAGAGGGTCGAGGGTTCGAATCCTTTCGCCGGCACCATTTTTAAAATAGTCTACCGCATGAATTATACCTTGCCGGGGTGGCGGAATTGGTAGACGCACAGGACTTAAAATCCTGCGAGGGTTTCCTCGTGCCGGTTCAAGTCCGGCCCTCGGTACCATCTTAATATCCCATGAAAGTTCATTCGTCTCGCACCCTTAGCTCAGCTGGATAGAGCGTTAGACTACGAATCTAAAGGCCGGGAGTTCGAATCTCTCAGGGTGCACCATCTATTTCGGGAAGTAGCTCAGCTTGGTAGAGCACTTGGTTTGGGACCAAGGGGTCGCAGGTTCGAATCCTGTCTTCCCGACCATCATAACTTTTGGGGCCTTAGCTCAGCTGGGAGAGCGCCTGCCTTGCACGCAGGAGGTCAGCGGTTCGATCCCGCTAGGCTCCACCAATTTTTAAACTGACGAACTTTGAAAACTGAACGATGAGGCAAAAATAAGTTTTACAATTTTTGAATGAAGCGCAAGCTTCGTCATTTTTAAAGAGCTATA
>NZ_JACSLM010000026.1:0-449 GCF_018618115.1 Exiguobacterium sp. s16
TGAATCGTTTCATCTCCCGCTTCTCCACATATTTTACCTCTACCAAATCTCCGCTGAAGATCGCGTCGTTCAGCACATTCTCATAGACCGATAGGACCTGTTCATCGATATCTGGCATCTCAATTTTTTGAATCTCTTTATAGTATTTCGTCAGTAGCGCCTTGTGCTCGGGCATGAGGAATGGGATCCATTTCAATTCGCCCCGATCGCGATACATCGTCATAATAATTACCCCTCTCAATAAAACGAACGTTTGTTCTTATTTTATACCCGATTTGTCCCGTTTGAACAGCCTTTTTCGTGATTGGTAATCCGTGCGTCCTGTTTCCGTACTCTAGCTCGCTGGTCTTCGGTGCAAGGGACGTCAAAAAAATGACGCGCCCTCCGGCCCGTCTTCCTTCGCTTTAGGCTCAAAGCGAGGCTTTTCGCTCGTTGGCTACGGAAGCCTG
>NZ_JACSLM010000027.1:0-434 GCF_018618115.1 Exiguobacterium sp. s16
AGTTGTTCCTGATAGTGTTTCACCTCTTGCCGGACGGTCTTCTTGACGAGCTTCCGCTTGTTTGCGTTCGCTTTGACGTGTGTCGAGTCTACGAATAGGACGGCGCGATCGATGAACCCTGCGTCCGCAGCCTGTTCAAGGATATGATAGAAGATGTCATCGAATAAGCTCGTGTACTGGAACCGACGCACATAGTTCTTCCCGAACGTCGAGAAATGTGGCACCTTGTCCGCGAATCCGAACCCGAGAAACCAACGGTATGCGACGTTCGTCTCGATCTCACGAATTGTCTGTCGCATGGATCGGATACCGAACAGGTACTGAAGGAAGGCCATCTTGATCAGAACGACAGGGTCGACGCTTGGCCGGCCACGGTCCTCAGAATATAAGTCCTCCACGAGCGGATAGATGAACTCAAAGTCGATCACCGCCTC
>NZ_JACSLM010000028.1:0-429 GCF_018618115.1 Exiguobacterium sp. s16
CAGACTGTAGACAAAACATTGTCTGCAGTCTTTTTTATTTGCCCGACCGGGCACAGCTCGCTTTTCTGGGGGCAAGCAGGGAGCCGCATCGCGACTTTGTCGCTGCTGGGTCTCCCTTTGCTTGCTAATCCCCTGGAAGTCTCGCCGTGCCCGCAGTCGGCCCACGCATCAATCCCTCTTTTCGTACCGTCGTCGCTTTTTTATAATGAGAGATATAGAAACAATTATGGAGGCGAATCGGATGATCAGGAAATCAACAGAATCGGAAACCAATCGGACACAACTGGAGATGGTCACGCTCGACGAGCTTGTGCCAGCAGACCATCTGGTCCGAAAAATCGAGGCGGTGATCGACTTTGAGTTCATCTATCCGCTCGTGGAGGACTTATATTCTGAGGACCGTGGCCGGCCAAGCGTCGACCCTGTCGT
>NZ_JACSLM010000029.1:0-401 GCF_018618115.1 Exiguobacterium sp. s16
TATAGGGTTGCCAGAGGTGTCGCTCGATTATCCGCTGGTGCTTCTGGCTCTTCGTGCACTGCTCGAGCAGCGGGCAGTTCACACAAACCGCGGGATTCGAGACGTACTTGCGTTTCCCCTCGCGCATCGTCGTACTGTACGTTAATAACTCGTTGTTTGGGCAGATGTAGACGTCACGGTGCTCGTCGTAGATGAAATCCTTGGTCTTGAAGGCGCCCTTCTTACCCTTCGGGCGAGTGTATGGGAAGACCGGCAGGATCCCACGGTCAATCAGCAGCTTGGCAATGGCCGGATTTTTATAGGCGGAGTCGGCGGCGAACGGTTGAATCAGGCGGTCGGAGACCTTGTCGAGCAGATCGGGGAACGCTACACTATCGTGCACGTTACCCGGTGTGACGATA
>NZ_JACSLM010000030.1:0-384 GCF_018618115.1 Exiguobacterium sp. s16
GGTCTATGAGAATGTGCTGAACGACGCGATCTTCAGCGGAGATTTGGTAGAGGTAAAATATGTGGAGAAGCGGGAGATGAAACGATTCAAGGGTTTTGTGCACCGGACGAACTATATGGAGCGGACCGTCGAGCTGGCCAATCAGCGGGACGGGATCATCCATGTGCCGTTCGAGGCAATCATTCACGTGGAACAATCAATGGACTAACGCCCTAGCGGTTGTTCGAAGTCTGCGTCACGAAACGAAGTTTCGCTCCTCGACTTTTCAAAAAAGGAAGAGTAATTATACTCTTCCCAGACTGTAGACAAAACATTGTCTGCAGTCTTTTTTATTTGCCCGACCGGGCACAGCTCGCTTTTCTGGGGGCAAGCAGGGAGCCGCAT
>NZ_JACSLM010000004.1:0-240783 GCF_018618115.1 Exiguobacterium sp. s16
ATGCGGCTCCCTGCTTGCCCCCAGAAAAGCGAGCTGTGCCCGGTCGGGCAAATAAAAAAGACTGCAGACAATGTTTTGTCTACAGTCTGAAACCACGAGTCGCCTCGTGGTTCCCCATAATTATTTTTTCTCGGCGAGCCAAGCCGCGACAGCCGTGATCTCTTCTTCGTCCTCAATCACGTTCGCAGGCATGGCGCCTTTCCCGTTCTTGATGACTTCTTCGATTTCACTCGCCGATAGACGTGAACCGACGTCCGAAAGTTTCGGACCGCTCATGCCTTCTAGGTTTGCACCGTGGCAGGCCGCACAGTTTTGTGCGTAGACCGCTTCCGCGTCGACCGACGCCGTGTTCGCGCCGTCCCCGTTGCTCGTCGACTCTTCTTCATCGCCACCGCCGCACGCACCGAGCGTGAGCATGGCGCCAAGTCCAATCGCCATCATCCATTTCTTCATAATCAGGCTCCCCTCCTATGTCGTAGAAATAACCTACTTTTACCATTATAGCCGTTATGAACCGCTTTCTAACCTAACTCACGAAAAATACACAAAGATTCCACATGTTAGGGAACGTTGATATAGCGCTTATCGGACGTGAACCCTTGGCCCATCACCTCATGCGCCTCACTGAAGATGAGGAACGCGTCGGGATCGATACGGCGAATGATCTCTTTCAAACGACTCACCTCGTTCTGACGGACGACGACGAGCAACATCGGGCGGTCGAGACGCGAATACGCCCCGATCGCTTGAATCTCTGTCGCGCCGCGGTCGAGCTCATCGAAGACGGCGCGCGTGATGATGTCCCGCTTCTCCGAGATGACGTATGCCATCTTGTCCTGCGTGAAGCCGAGCTGGACGAAGTCGATCATCTTGATCGTGATGAACAGCGCGATGAGGGCGTACAGCCCCGTCGTGAACGAGAACGTAACCGCAGCGACGAGGACGACCGCCCCATCGAGGATGGCGATACAGAGATAGAGCGGGATGTGGGTGAACTTATGTAGGATCTGCGCGAGCAAATCCATTCCTCCGGTCGAGGCCCGTCCCCGGAAGATGAGGCCGAGACCGATCCCGACGCCGGCCCCGCCGAAGATGGCTGCGAGCAGCGTGTCATTGACGGCCGCTCCCGCGTCAATCGCTTCATAAAACAAGATCACGCCCGGCAAAAAGATCGACCCGACGAGCGACTTGACGCCGAAGCCGAGCCCGAGGATCATCCAGCCGACGAGGAGGAGCAACACGTTCGACACGAGCTGGAACGCCCCTGGCGAGATGTTGAACAGCTCGTACGTGATGATCGAGATCCCGCTGACGCCGCCCGAGGCGAGGTTGTTCGGCAATAGGAACAAGCTGAACGCCGAGGCGACGAAGACGGACCCGGTCAGTAAATAGATGTAGTCTTTGACGATTTGCTTCATTAAAGGTTTTCTCCTCTACATACAATGTGGCCCAAAGACGTCAGTCCTTGAGCCACTTGCATCACATATTTGTCTTGCGGAGGTAAGCGTCGACGAAGCCCATGATGTCCCCATCCATGACGCCGCCCGTGTTCCCGACCTCATAGCTCGTGCGGTGGTCTTTGACCATCGCGTACGGGTGGAAGACGTACGAGCGGATTTGGCTGCCCCAGCCGATGTCTGTTTTCTCGCCGCGGATTTCATCGAGCTTGCGTTGCTGCTCGTCGAGTTCGCGTTGATACAGTTTCGCTTTGAGCATCTTCATCGCCGCTTCGCGGTTCTTGATTTGCGAACGTTCAGCCTGACACGAGACGACGACACCTGTCGGCACGTGCGTGATCCGGACGGCCGAATCGGTCGTGTTGATGTGCTGACCGCCGGCACCTGACGCGCGGTACGTGTCGATGCGGAGGTCTTCCGTCTTCACTTCGATTTCAATGTCGTCATTGAACTCCGGCATGACATCGCACGAGACGAACGACGTATGACGGCGGCCTGACGAGTCGAACGGCGAGATGCGGACCAATCGGTGAATCCCTTTCTCCGCCTTCAAATAGCCGTAGGCGTTATGCCCGACGATACGGAGCGTGACCGACTTGACGCCGGCCTCTTCGCCCGCAAGGTAGTCGACCGTCTCGACTTTCCAGCCTTGCTTGTCAGCGAAACGTTGATACATGCGCAGCAGCATCGACGCCCAGTCTTGCGACTCGGTACCGCCCGCCCCCGGGTGCAACTCGAGGATGGCGTTGTTGGCGTCATACGGTCCGTTCAAGAGGATCTCAAGTTCGAACGCGTCGAAGTCGGCTTTGAGCGCCGTCACCATTTCCGCGAGTTCTTCTTGCATCTCGGCGTCCGGCTCTTCTTTGATGAGTTCGAGCGTGACTTCGCCGTCCTCATGGCCGTCCGCAAGCTGTTGATACTTGTCGACCATCGCTTTGAGCGCGTTCGACTCGTCGATGACTTTTTGCGCCTTCTCTTGGCTGTCCCAGAAGTCTGGGTACGTCATCTCGTTCTCAAGCTCGGCGATGCGGGCCTGCTTCTCTGTCAGGTTGAGCGATTGGCGATAATTCTCGAGGCGTTTCGCCATCGCCTCGAGTTCGTTACGAATATCTGAAATTTCCATAGTGTAGGTCACCTTTCCGTAGGAAAGAGGCGAGCGGGCTCGCCTCTTTCAAAATTAAGCCTGTTGTTTGCCGTGGCAGTTTTTGAACTTCTTGCCTGAACCACACCAGCACGGGTCGTTGCGCCCGAGCCGTTGGTCTTCAGAGCGACGGACCGGCTTTTTCTTCACCGGCGTGTCGTCCTTGCCAGACACCGCCACTTCCTCCTCGACGACTTTCTCGCGTCGGAGGTTGTCGCCGACTTCGGCACGGAGCACGAAGCCGGTCACTTCTTCGGAGATGGCCACGTTCATCGCATCGAACATGTTGATCCCTTCCGCCTGATACTCACGGAGCGGGTCGTTCTGCCCGTAAGCGCGCAAGTGAATCCCTTGACGAAGCTGGTCCATATGGTCGATGTGCGCCATCCAGTGCGAATCGACGGCCCGGAGAACGATGATCTTCTCGAACTCGTTGAAGCGTTCCGGCGGCGCGAGTTGGCGTTTCGCCTCATACTGCGCGTTCGTACGTTCGCTCAACAGCTCGATGATCTCTTCGCGCTCTTTGCCGAAGAAGTCCTTGCCTTCGACCGGTTGCTCGAGGGCGAGCGTCTGGTTGGCCCAGTGCGCGAGTTCCTCGATGTTCCACTCTTCCGGCACGAGTTCGAGCGGCGTATATTGCGCCACGCCCGTCTCGACCGTCTCTTGAATCATCGAACGGACGATGTCCGTGACCGATTCGTTCTCGAGGATGCTGGCCCGGTCTTTGTACATGACTTTCCGTTGGTCGGCCATGACGTTATCGTAGCCGAGGAGCTGCTTCCGTGCGTCATAGTTGTTGCCTTCGACACGTTTTTGAGCCGACTCGACCGCTTTCGAGACCATGCGGCTCTCGATCGGTTGCGTGTCGTCCATGCCGAGGCGCTCCATCATGCTCTGGAGGCTGTCAGTACCGAAGCGGCGCATAAGCTCGTCTTCGAGTGACAAGTAGAACTGGGATTTACCCGGGTCCCCTTGTCGTCCGGCCCGTCCACGGAGCTGGTTGTCGATCCGGCGCGATTCGTGGCGCTCGGTCCCGACGATGTATAATCCGCCGAGCTCGATGACGCCTTCGCCGAGCTTGATGTCGGTACCGCGTCCGGCCATGTTCGTCGCAATCGTGACCGCACCTTTTTGTCCGGCGTTCTCGACGATTTCGGCCTCACGAGCGTGGTTCTTCGCGTTCAACACTTCGTGTTTGACCTTCTTCTTCGAGAGGAGCTTGCTCAAATACTCCGACGTCTCGACGGCGACCGTCCCGACGAGGACCGGTTGTCCCGTCGCGTGGGCTGCCATGATTTCGTCGACGACGGCTTTGAACTTGCCTTCCATCGATTTGAAGATGAGGTCCGAACGGTCTTCCCGAAGGATTGGTTTGTTCGTCGGGATCGTCACGACCTGCATGTTGTAGATGTTACGGAACTCTTCTTCCTCCGTCTTCGCCGTCCCGGTCATCCCGGCCAGCTTCTCATACATGCGGAAGTAGTTCTGATACGTGATCGTCGCGAGCGTCATCGATTCGCGTTGAATCTCGACGCCTTCTTTCGCCTCGATCGCCTGGTGCAACCCTTCCGAGTAGCGACGTCCGTCCATGACCCGACCCGTGAACTGGTCGATGATCATGACTTGGCCGTCGCGGACCATATAGTCGACGTCATGATGCATGACGGCGTTGGCACGAAGGGCGAGCCCGACGTGGTGGTTGACCGAGACGTGCTCGATCGCGAACAAGTTGTCGATGCCGAAGAACTTCTCGGCGAGGTCGACCCCTTTGTCCGTCAAGAGGACCGATTTCGTCTTCACGTCGACCGTGTAGTCGTCCTCGATCTTGAGCGTCCGCACGAACGCGTCGGCCCGTGTATAGAGTTCTGTCGATTTTTGAGCCGAGCCCGAGATGATGAGCGGGGTCCGCGCCTCATCGACGAGAATCGAGTCGACTTCATCGACGATCGTGAAGTAGAGCTCGCGTTGGACACGGTCTTCTTTATAAAGGACCATGTTGTCACGCAAATAATCGAAACCGAGCTCGTTGTTCGTCGAGTACGTGATGTCACAGTTGTATGCCGCCTGCTTCTCGACGCGGTCCATGTTCGACACGTTGAGGCCGACCGAGAGACCGAGCGCGAAGTAGAGCGGTTCCATGAGTTCTTTGTCACGGCGGGCCAAGTATTCGTTGACCGTCACGACGTGGACGCCGCGGCCCGTGAGCGCGTTCAAGTACACCGGGAGGGTCGCGACGAGCGTCTTCCCTTCCCCAGTCTTCATCTCGGCGATGTCGCCGTTATGGAGCACGTAGCCCCCGATGAGCTGGACACGATAGTGGCGCATGCCGAGCACGCGCTCGGACGCCTCGCGGCAGACCGCGAACGCTTCTGGCAAAATATCGTCAAGCGTCTCGCCCTTGTCCAAACGCTCCCGGAACTCAATCGACTTCGCCTGAAGTGCTTCATCAGACAATGCCTTGATTGGTTCGGCGAACGACTCGACGAGGTCGGCCGCTTTTTCTGCTTTTTTCAATACTCGTTTCTGTGGAGCAAATAAATCTTTCAAAAAGTTCGCCATACGCTTTATCTCCTCTGCATTCACTGAAAAAATGCATGTTTTTTCCCTAATGTACAGTTTAACCGAAGTGACCCTTGCTTTCAAGGAAAGGCAAAAGGAAACGGCCCTCCGAGTCGGAGGGCCGTGTGGTTTCAAGGTTGAATTATTCAGGTTCGATCAAGCCGTATTTGCCGTCTTTACGACGGTAGACGACGTTCGTGTTGCCCGTCTCTGCGTCTGAGAAGACGAAGAAGCTGTGTCCGAGCATGTCCATCTGAAGAATCGCTTCTTCCGTGTCCATCGGTTTGAGCGTGAAACGCTTCGTCCGCACGAGTTCGAGTTCTGCCTCGTCCTCGTCATAGACGACCACGTCTTCGGGACCTTCGAGTGATTTGAAGTACTCGCCGATACCGCCATCTTTGGCACGCGATTTACGGTTGAGTTTCGTTTTGTGTTTACGGATTTGACGTTCCAATTTGTCGACGACGAGGTCGATTGCCGCGTACATGTCGAGGTTGGTCTCCTCAGCACGGAGCAACAAGTTCGGCATCGGGATCGTCACTTCCACTTTTTGTTTCTCATTGTACACTTTCAAGTTGACGTAAGCCGTCTGTGCATCCGTAGGAGTTGTGAAATACCGAGTCAATTTGTCCAGCTTTTTCTCGACATAGTCTTGGATGGCTGGTGTGACTTCAATGTTTTCGCCGCGAATGTTATAAATCATCTGAACTCCTCCTTAAAATAACCGCTTGACCCAATGATTCGTCAGATTGGACCGAATCTCCTGCTTCATTTCTGAAAAGAAAGTGGAACCAGGTGGCTCATATATAGTATACCCCGAATCCGAATCGTTTGAAAACGTTATCATCAGAAAATAATGACAATTTTGTTCCGACAGGTCCGTCTCTCACGTGAATCAGTGGTATAGAAACAAACTACCCGTTCTGTCCGTTCTTAAACGCGATTTTGATTGGGAAGGACATTATGTGAGAAAAACAAAAAAGTCGGCCCCGTTAGGAGCCGACTCGTGGTTCGAAATTATAATTTTGTAACGTTAGCCGCTTGTGGGCCACGCTCGCCATCAACGATTTCAAACTCTACCTCTTGACCTTCGTCAAGTGATTTGTAGCCGTCAGTTTGGATTGCTGAGAAGTGTACGAATACGTCTTTGCCGCCTTCTACTTCGATGAATCCAAAACCTTTTTCTGAGTTAAACCATTTTACTTTACCTACCATGTGTAAATCCATTCCTTTCACCATTGAAGAATACAGAGGCTTTCCCTCTATCGGTAATCTTACCACCTTCTTGCAGGCGTGACAAACACTTTCTCAAATTTTTGTAAACGAATTCTCATATGGCTTACATTGGAATTATATTTCCCTACTTTTCATATCGCCTTATTGAATTTACATATTTTGTGATATATCATGGAAGGGATGATTTAGGTTTGTGTTCCATCTGTTATGGCCGAGCCTGAAAATCCAATACGAAAAGGACGGTGCAGCTGTATGCGCCCCTACCATTCCGAGGAGAAATACCGTATCACGAAACGGACGGTGGCGATTTTGCCATGTCGAGACATGACGATGCAATCGCGGATCATTCTCGAGGACGGATCTGAGATCATGACGCCGCTCCGGCCCTACCAGCTGTTGCAGCTCTCGTGCCGCCAGTACAGCAGTTCGATCGAGGAACGCATCTTCGTTGCCAAGCGCGTCGCCGGTGTCAAAGGCAAAGTGCCTGTCGTCATCGAACCGACGTCCGGGCTCGTCTTCTTCCCGACGAAGTCCCCGAAGCGCCCTGATTGCGAATGGTACGCCTGGTCCCACATCCGTGACATCTCGAGTGACTCGCTAGAGCCGAACGGCTCGGTCGTCACCCAGGACGGTCACCGAATTCAAACGAACGCGACCGCGTACGTCCTCCGCAACCAGCTGAAAGCGACGGGCGAACTCGTCGCCCGGTTTCAACAATTGAACCAGAACGCCTTGCTCGAATCCTGACCCTTCCGTCGTCCGACGGGAGGTTTTTTTCTGTCGGTTTCGCTTCACTTTTTGAAAAAGAGGTCGATATATTGGTCGAGGTGACAACTATGCAAATCCAAGCCCCATTGACCGCGGCCGTCGCGGTCACGGCCGGTATCCAAACGAACCGGGTCTATAAGGCCGAACTCGTCAAACAGACCGGACCCGACTCCGGCATCGTTAAAATCAACGGCGAGCACGTCGAGGTCACGTTCGAAGGCGGGCTCCCGAAGACGAACCCGTTCCAATTGACGCTCGCCGAACAAGACGGCCAGCTGATCGGGACGATCGTCGTCAAGCCTGAGCCGGAGACGCCGGAGACTTCGAGCGGCCAACCGGTGAAACTCGATACAAAAATCCAAGCGTTGCTCGCGTCGCTACCGCCCGAGGTGCGGAGCGCCGTCAGCCGCCTGCTCCAATCAGGACGGTTACCGATGAACGAGGACACGGTGCGACTGCTCGAAACCGTCTTTAAAGGCGACCTGCGCGATGCCGTCCTTTGGCTAAAGACGATCGAGGCACCGACGCTCCCGCGTGACGTCGTCCGCGACATCGCCGTCGCGTCATTAGATGAAGCGAGACAACTGGTGACTCGTCCGGCGCCCGACGCCCCCTACCCGCAGAAAGAACGCTTCATCGAGCACGTCAACTTGTCGCGTCCCGTCAGCGAGCGTTTGACACCGACACCGGAGACGGTCGACCGACTCATCAATGAATTGCCGGAGCCGCGCCCGACGCGAATCGAG
Organism: Exiguobacterium sp. s16; assembly: GCF_018618115.1. Classification (NCBI taxonomy): domain Bacteria; kingdom Bacillati; phylum Bacillota; class Bacilli; order Caryophanales; genus Exiguobacterium; species Exiguobacterium sp. s16. Next base: position 7,908 of record NZ_JACSLM010000004.1, read on the forward strand.
CCGCGCGAGGCGTTACCGCCCGTTCTCGGCCGACCGGTGCTCGTCAAAGAAGTGACGACACATCTCGCGACCGTGACGAACACGTTCCGAAACGAGCAAGTGACGGTCACGAAACAGCTCGGCCAAGTCGCCGCCCTCGTCGAGACGAACCCGCATCAGGCGCGCCCCGCGCTCGAGACGGTGTCGACCCGGCTGACACAACTTATCCAAAAGACGGACGCCTTGCTACATACGAGCGCGACCCAAGAGAAGGCGCTCGTCGCGATGACGGCGAAGCTCGACGTCGCCCTCGGGTTGCTGTCGACGAAACCGGCCGAGAGCGCCGCGCTCATTAAAGAAGTTCGCGCCAGCTTGAACGAGTTCCGCTACGTGCCGAACCATGTCCGGCTCGAATACATCCCGCACCAGGCGACCCGCGCCGGCGAACTGCCGCGCGTCACGCCGTTCAAGGTCGACCCGAACTTATCCGGCCGCGTCATCCAAGAGACGGCGCAGCGCGTCCAGGCGTCAACATTGTCATTGAAAGCTGACGCGGCGACACCTGAAGCACAGCGGCTCGCCTCGTTCTTCCAAGTCCAACAGACGCTGAATCGGCTCGACGGCGGACAGCTACAGCAGCTCATCCTCGCCTTGCCGGCGAAAGTCCAAGAGATCGACACCGGCATCCACGTCCATATCCAAAACCGTGAGGCCGGGGACGTCGTCGACTGGGAGAACAGCGTGCTCTATATCCGACTCGAGACACCACGTCTCGGAGAGATCGGCGTCAAGCTCGAGGCGATCGACCGGAATCTTCGGCTCACGCTCGAACACGATGACCCGGTCGTCGAGACGCTCGCCAAGCCGCTTCTCGGCAAAATCGAGACGACGCTCGAAGCGATCGGTTACCGGAGCGTGACGACCCAGTTCCGCCCACTGACGAAGACGGACCGACCGGAGACCGAGCGTCCGACGCTCGAGACGACCGGCTATGATTTCCGCATCTAGGAGGCTGTTATGTATCAACGTATGGATTTGACGAAACGCAAGACGGCCGCCGTCGTCCGCTATGACGAGACGATCGACCGGGCCCCGGTCATCGTCGCCCGCGGCACCGGCGCCGTCGCCGATAAAATCTTAGACGAGGCGAGATCACGCGGCGTCGCCATCGAGCATGACCACTCGCTCCTTGGCCACCTGCTCGACCTCGACCTCGGGGACGCGATTCCGCCCCAACTGTATGACGTCATGGCCGAAGTGCTACTACTGATCGAAGAACTCGACACCATCAAAGGAGACCCATCATGAACCCGAACCGACTATACGAAATGAGCCCGCAAGAGCTGACCCAAGCGATGCTCCACGCGCTCGTCTACCACTATGAACAAGCCGGGACGGCGACGATCGCCGAACGCAACCGCCACTTGCGTCAAGCACGCGAACTGCTCGCGAAGCTCCATCAAGGACTTCACGACGGCGGCGGCATCATCTCGGCTCAACTTGACGAGCTTTATCTCTATATGGCGAAATCGAGCCTCGAGGCGTTGATCGAACAAGATATGGACAAGATCGAGGAGCTTCACGGCCTCGCGACCGAGCTTGACAAGACGTGGGGCGAGGCGATTGAGAATGCCCGACTTCAACCCGTACCTGCAGGAGGAAACCGTTATGAAAATTACCAATAACGTGCAAGCACTCAAAGCGTACTCGTCGCTCACGCTCAACCAGGCGACGATGAAAAAGACGATGGACCGCCTCTCGAGCGGTGTTCGCATCAACAAGGCGTCCGACGACGCGGCCGGGCTCGCCATCTCCGAGAAGATGCGCATCCGTCTCGACTCGCTGTCGATGGCCGAACGCAACACGCTTGACGGCATCTCGCTCACGCAGACGCTCGAAGGCGGGATGAGCGAGACCCATTCCCTCCTGCAACGGATGCGCGAACTTTCGGTCCAAGCGTCGAACGGTACACTGAGTGGCGATGACGCCAAAGCGATTCAAGACGAGATCACGGCGCTCACGGATGAAGTGACCCGGATCGCCGAGACGACCGAGTTCAACTCGAAGAAGATCATGAACGGGGACTTTATCGCCGGCAATGAGACGCTCTTCTTCCAACTCGGGGCCGGTAGCGGCGAGGGCGTCGTCTTGAACGTCGACGACATGCGCGCCGCCGCGCTCGGGATCGACGGACTGAACGTGACGACGCAAGGTGGCGCCAATGACGCCATCGCCAAGTTCGACGCCGCCATCCAAAAAGTGTCGCTCGAACGCTCGAAGCTCGGTGCCATCCAGAACCGGCTCGAGGCGAACGTGAGCGTCGTGACGATCGGTTCCGAGAACTTGACGGCGTCCGAGTCACGCATCCGCGACGCCGACATGGCGCGCGAGATGATGGACTTCGCCCGCCTCAACATCTTGAACCAGTCCGGCATGGCGATGATTGCCCAATCGAACGCATTGCCGCAAGGCGTGCTACAATTGTTGAACTAACTTAAGGAAGGACGGATCCTATGGACATTCGTCGCATCATGGAGACACAGTCGCTTCACGGCGCCGGCAAGGCGAAACGCCCCGAGGCCGAGCCTGGCGTCTCGTTCCAGAACGTCATCGGTCAAAAACGGGAAGACCGCGAGCACGAGCGTTTCCAGCGCCAAATCGCGGCCATCCACGAGAAAGGCGAGCTCCTCGCCGAGAGCCAGACGGTCGAGTCGCTCGCCGAATATAAACAGCTCATCAAAGACTTTATGAAAGACGCCGTCGATGCGGCGCTCCGCCTCGAGGACAAACGCGGCTTCAACCGCCGCGGTCGCGCCAAGATTTATAAGATCGTCGAACAAGTCGACCAGAAGCTGCTCGCCTTGACCGATCAAGTCATCTCGGGTGAGGCGTCTCGTTTGTCGCTCCTCGACCAAGTCGGTGAGATTCGCGGCCTGCTCGTCAACGTATACGTGTGAGGTGAGATGATGGCAGAACATATCTTTTCAAAAAAAGTGAAATGCCCGTATTGTTTGAAACAGAGCGAGACGCCACGTGTCTTGTCGCGCCACATCCGGCCACAGGAAGTCGCGAAGGACGGATATACGACATACGATGGCGCCAACCCGTACTTTTATGAGCCGACTGTTTGCAGTCATTGTCACCTCGTCTTCCACGATTCGTTTGACAAGGTGCGAAAGACGCATCGCGAGGCGCTCGAGACGGGCTACTTCGACCGGGTCAACGCCGAGGCGCTCACCGGCGACCGTTCGGCCGAACACGTCATCCGGCTCTACAAGTTCGCCGTCGTGACGGCCCAGCTGAGCGGCCAGAAACCGTCCGTCGTCGCTATGCTCGGTATGCGGCTCGTCTGGATGTATCGCCTAACGGGGAATGAGGCGTCTGAGAAGGAATGGATGAAACGGACGCTCGACAAGTACAACGAGGTGCAGGAGGCGTACACGGATCAAATCCGGACCGGCCTCCCGTACGACCAGCTCATGTTGCGGATCGCCGACTTGTCGGCCGCACTCGGTCTGTATGAGGACGCAAGGCGTTGGTACGGAATTTTGCTCGGCAGCAAGGAAGTGTCGGAGCGGATCAGGACCCAGGCCCGGTCACACTGGGAAGATTTTAGAATCGAGCACGCCTAAAAGGGAGAGCCACGGCTCTCCCTCAGCTTGTTGACTAACATGATTGATATCGCTCGTCCTTCCGGTGCCCACGCTTTCCGCAGGCAATCCCGGAGCCGCATCGCGACTAGCGTCGCTGCTGGGTCTCCGTTGGATTGCTCTCCTGCGGGAGTCGGGGCGCCATCGGACGAGCAACGCAAACGGTCGCCATCTGGCGGCCGTTTGTCTTTTTCTGAGGCCTCGATGGCCGAAGAAAAAGCCCTGATATGTTCTTCGAACCGATGAAAACGGGAAACGGTATGTATGGACCGTCACCGCCTCCGAACAGGAAGGGGAATCAATCATGTACCGAGCCCACATCGCCAAACGCCATGAACCGATCCACACCGCGGCCTCGTTGGACCAGTTGGTCCCGAAAGACCATCTCGTCCGCAAGATCGACCGCCATGTCGACTTCTCCATCGTCCATCGTCTGTGCGCACCACTCTATTCGAACACCGGGCAGCCCGGCATCGATCCGGAGATCCTCATCAAAATCATCCTCCTCGGCCCTTTGTTCAACATCCGATCCGTCCGCCAAACCATCAAAGAAATCGAGACAAACCTGGCGTACCGATGGTTCCTCGGGCTCGGAATGGACGAGAAAGTCCCTGACCATTCGACGATCAGCCAAGCCTACCGGCGACGGTTCGCCGGGACGGACGTCTTTCAACAAATTTTTGACGACATCATCCATCAGGCGGAGGCGCATAACCTCGTCTCGGGACGGATCCTCCTCACGGATTCGACACATATCCGGGCGAACGCCAGCAAGAAGAAGTTCGACAAGACCGAGGTCGACGCGGTCGTCACCGCGGTCGAGGATGAACTGTTGGCGCGCGTGAACGAGGATCGGTCCGCGCACGGAAAAAAGCGCTAGAGCCCGCCGAGCCCGGCGAACCTAAAAAGAAGGTGAGCAAGGTGAGCCGTACCGATCCCGAGGCGGGCTACATGTATCGGACCCGGAAGCCGGAAGGCTTCTTTTGGCTCGTCCACCGAACGGTCGACGCAAAGTATAACTTCATCGTCGATGCCTACGTCACGCCGGGGAACGTGCATGACAGCAGCGTCTATCTAGAGCGTCTGGACTACATTCTTCAGCATTTCGCCTTCCCGCTCGAGGCGGTGGCGCTCGACGCGGGCTATTTCTCAACGGAGATCGCCAAGTCGCTCGTCAATCGTGGCATCTATAGCGTCATCTCGCGACGCCGCTTCGGCGGCAAGAAAGGGAAGTTCCGAAAGTCCAAATTCACCTACCTCCCAGATGAGGACGCCTATCGCTGCCCGGCCCGCCAAATCCTCCGTTACAGCACGACGACCCGCCAAGGATACCGCCAATACGTGTCCGACCCGAAAGTCTGTCAAGACTGCCCGCTCCTCGAAAAATGCATGGAGAACGAGACGAACCGTCGGATCATAACGCGCCATTTGGACGAGCCGTTCCTCGAAGCGGTGAACAGGAATCGATTGACCGCATCCGGTCAATACCTATACCGTCTCCGGCCACAGACGGTGGAGCGCTCGTTCGCCGACGCGAAGGAGCTTCATGGGCTCCGCTTCACGTTCTACCGGGGCCGTGAGGCGGTCCAGCGCGCCAACCTGGTGGCAGCCACCGCACAAAACATGAAGAAGCTGGCCAACCTGTTGGCCTGGAGAGACCGTATACATACCAGTTTTTCAATCTTGTGCCGGGCAGAGCGCCTCAAGCTCATCGAACCTAAAAAAAGACGAACCAATTCGCTTTTTGCGAATTGGTTCGTCAACAGCCTGAGGGAGAGCCACGGCTCTCCCTTTTCGCATACAAAAAACCGCGCTCATCTACTCACGGACAAACGCGGTCGGTTCTCTTCACGGGTGAACCCCCAAACCGAAAGGAGATATACGCGACATGACTCACGTCAAAGCCTAAACAGGGCACCCAAGAACCGATCGCGCGGTTTATTCTCAACTATTTTTATCACGTTCAGATTGGGGTATGCTTAGTAGGAATCCAAAGGAGGTCATTCCATGTTTGAAACCCGCTATATCGAAACGGTACGCTCGATTTTCCAAGAACAGAAACAACTTGCCGAGAACGCGTTGAAGCAAGTGAACGATGAGGACATGCACCGCGTGCTCGCGAAGGACACGCTCTCGCTCACGGTCATCGTGCAACACATCTCGAACAACATGAAGTCACGCTGGACCGACTTTTTGACGACGGACGGCGAAAAGCCGGACCGGAACCGTGACGCCGAGTTCGAGGACCAACAACAGTCTCGCGCTGAACTGATGGCGACATGGGATGAGCGTTGGCAGCTGTTGGACGATGTCTTGGCGAGCCTCACGCCGAAAGACCTCGGCAAGACCGTCTTCATCCGCGGCGAGGAGAAGACCGTCATCTGGGCGATCGAGAAGCAAGTGTCGCACTATAGCTATCACGTCGGACAGATCGTCTTTCTCGCGAAAGTTTTCGCCGGTGAGAACTGGAACGTGCTGACAATCCCGTTGCCGCATCAACGGAATGACTGACGTCTCGTAAGCAATACTTAGAGCACAAACTCGCCCGCTCCTGGCAGACGTTGTCGACGCTTGGAGCGGGTTTTCTAACGGTTAAACAACAGGACTGCTTTCCTGGTCAAGTAGATGGAGACCAGGACGATTGTTCCTTGGCGAGTGTCAGAAGCCGTCGTTCAAGTGACCCGTCGAACGGAAACGCACCCGAATCGATTCGCCGTTTCACGTCTGCGATCGTGTTCCAAACATGTGCCACGACATCGTCCGGATAGCCGAACCGGACCCGATTGACGGCAAACTCATCTTCATCGACAAGCCGCCATTCGCCTCCTCTGTCAGCCACGAGGTCGAGGTCTAAATCAATGAACGTGATGACGTCTTCGTTTAGTCGAGGAACGAGCCCGATGTTGCAGTAATGACGAATCGACCCGTCCTTCTCTAAATCGAGTTGGACCGTGAATCCGTCTCGGCGCATGAAACATTCGAGCGAATGTGATTCATACGTATAACAAGCTTGGCGGGTATGGTGTTGCAACGTCCGCCCTGGTCCAGCGTATAGCAGGATGCGTTCGTCATCCTCGTCGATGAGTCGGCTTGTCCATTCGTAATGCAGGCTTCCATCATACTTTTCCACTTGAACGGTGCGTGTTTCACTCATCCCAATTTCCCCTTTTGCGATATCGATTACTTTCATCATGTCTGAAGCTGAAGAGAGAGACAACTCATTTATGGATGATCCATACAAGAACGGCCGCACCAGTTCCCTGGAGCGGCCATTGCTTATTTCTCGACGTTGATTGTATATTCGTAACGGGATTCCCCGATCGACTGATAGTTCTCGTCAGATGGGCCGTCGATGACGACTTTCACGTCTGCCAGTTCGTCCGGCATCGCCTTGACGAAGAAGAGGACGTTCCCTTCCTTCTTCACTTTGCCCAGGAACTCCCCACCGACGTCATCCGAGAACCATAAGTCGGCTGATACTTGTTCCCCCGTGTTCGTCACGAGCGTCGCTTGATTCGGGTGGAAACTAATCGTGGCGTCAATCGTGTTTTCGACGATGACATTCATCGCAACGACCGTCACTTCTTCTTGTCCGTCGAATGAATCGCGATACATCTCGTTCACAGTGAGCCGTGACGTCTGGACCTTATCGATGGCGAAGTTGACGGAGCCGATCGTCTCTTTGATGTCGAGCGCCTTGTTCTTCATGTAGATGTGGTTCGAGCCGAGTTCACTCTCCTGTACTTCTGCTTCTTCTGTTTTGTCTGCCGCCGGTTCTTCCGTCGTTTCGGCCTCGACGACTTCCTCCATGTCGGTCGCCGTCGTCTTCAGTTCATCCGCTTCCCCGCAGCCGACAAGTAGCGTCAATGGTAAGGCTAGCAACAATCCGTATCGTTTCATGTTCATCTTCATTCTCTCCCTTTTCGTATGAGTGGTGGTTGATAAGATGAGCATACTGGATTGTCTAGCCTGACCGGTGTAAGAAAACGTATAGGGTCGTCACCCTAAACAAATAAAAGCCAAGGTCATAGAAACGACCTTGACTTCGACTGATTTATCCTCGTGATTTGAGCTCTTCTTCTTCATACGGATCGGGACCGTCTTCGAGCGGCGCATCGTCTTCGACATACGCCTCAATTTTCGGGTCGCGTTCCACATACTCATCGTACGCCCCTTCTGGACCGTAGACGAAGTAACGACGGTCTTTCGCTGACTCAGGTTTCACTTTTTTCTCATTCATCTCGTTTCCCTCCCCTTTCCAGAAAAGAAGCAACGGTTACAGTGGTATTTACCCGGTTTTCTACCGGTTTAAATGGTATTGAGTCGATTGTAAATGAAATCAGACGTCTTTGCATCCCTATCAAATGGAATGAAACTTTATCGGAGTTGGGTCGTAAATGATGATAACGAATAAATGAGGGGACGATATGGATGAGTTTATTGAAAACAGGATTCGTTCGTGGCGTGAAGTGGTTCGCGCTATTCGGATTGCTGGTGACGTATCAGTGGTGGAACGAAAATGTGGAAGGTGTACATAATATGTTCGTCTATGGCGGGATGGCGTTCTTCCTCGGTCTGACGAGCGTCATCTATGAAGTGAGACGGTGGTCATTCCCGAAACAGATTCTGATTCATTGGGCCACGATGCATGTGACAATTCTACCGCTCGTCATATTCAGTGGCTTTCTGCCGGTGACGTCGCTTTAAGATGCCTTGATGGTTTATTTGAAGTTTAATATGAGCGGGCTGGTGTTGTTCACGCTATCAAGAATGCTTTTGAAAGTGCGACAACAAATCAAAATCTCATAAATAAAAACAGCTCGAAGGCGCGCCTTCGAGCTGTTTCATGTCTGTTGATCGAATAATCCCGAGAAGTTCGAATCGACGTCTTCGTACGGATCGACATACGACTTGACCGTCTTTCGTTCTTGCCGTGCCGTCCCGAGCGTCATCCCGAGTCGTTGATGTTCGGCTTCGATTAAGCGGGCAATCTGTTGGCTGTCATCGACGAGCTGACGAATCACCGTCTGGTCGGCGTCCTTTAAGTCCGGTCCGTGCGCCGCAAGCAACTGCTCGCGGTCGTCGAGCAACTCATGGATTTGATCCATCCACGTGTCATAAGTCGGCTCTTCCGGTACTTTCGCCAATAGGTCTTTTAATCGCTGTGTTTTGAAGATGATCTCATCGATGGGTCTCATGCTTGCTTCGCGAGTTTCATCGCTTCCTTCCACGTGTCGCGGAGTTCCGTTGTGAAATCGAGTACTTCGTCGAGGATGGTCGTGTCGTTTTTGACGTTCGCATCGACGAGACGGCGCCACATGTATTCGTACAGCGAGTCCAAGTTCGCTGAGATGGCAACGTCCTTATTCAACGTCAAGCGCATTTCTTGAAAGATGGCTTGCGTCTTTTGGATGTTCGTGTTCTTCAAATCTGGATTTCCTTGCTCAATGGCGAGTTTGGCGAGGCGCATGAACTTGAGCGCACCATCGTAAAGCATGAGCGTCAGTTCCTGTGGGTTCGCGGTCGTGACCGCGTTGTTTTGATATGCTGCATATGGGTTGGCTACCATTTAATTTCCTCCTCTTACATGCCTCCGCCTAAGAACTGTTGCAGTGAGGCGGCTTGCGAGTTCGCCTGGTTCATTGCCGTCTCCATCGCTGCGAAGCGACGGTAGTAGGCGTTTTCTTTATCAACAAGTAGTGCATTTAATCGCTGGATACGGGTATCGATAGCTGTCATTTCTTTCCCCATCGAGTGTGAATGTGAACCCGATCCATCAGCACCGGCAATACGCGTAATCGTCTCACGTGAGTCGGTTGAAGCATCACGAATCTTTGGAAGAAGGCCAGTGTCAGCATCCGTGAACAGTTTGTACACTTGTTCTGGGTCTTTCTCGATGGCGGCTTTCAACTTTTCTTCATCGATTTCGATTTTACCGCCGTTCGTGAAGTCGGACCCGGTAGAGAGACCGATTTGGAACAAGCGATCCATATCTTTGTCGACGGTCACTACCGTCGTACTCGACCATTTGCCACGCAAGGTGTCCATCGCGCCACGCAAGATGTTGTCACCGCGCAGCATTCCGCTCATCGCCTTCTCTTCCCATTTCTTGATTTCGTCTTCAGACAATTCATCACGTTGCGCTTTCGTCAGTGGTTCGAATGAACGGAACTTATCTTCACGAACCTTCTTGTTCATCAGGTCAATGGTTTCATTATATTTGTCAACGAATCCTTTGATGTTGTCAAATATTTTTTGTGTATCGGTGGCAGCTGAGAGCGTGACAGGACCTGTTAAAAATTCAGATTTTAACGTGAGGGTCATATTATCAATTGTGACAGTATTTGAACTTTGCTCCATGTCAATGCCGTTTACAATGAATTTTGCATTTTTCCCCTCTACAGGAAGATCCGTTTCTAAAAGGCCAAACACTTGTTTCGTAGTCGCATCAAACTCAATAATTTCATTTTTACCAGTCTGTTTTTGCGTAATTGACATTTTGCCTGAAACTGGTTCGAAGAAAGCAGAGATGCCTGTATCTTTCCCATTCAAGGCAGTGACTAAGTTCTCCATCGTGGCGTCTGTTGCAACTTTAACAGTTTTAAAGTTGCCCCCCACCGTCGTTCGAACTTGGACTTCGTATCCTGATTTATACGTTGCAGTCGTACCTGCTGCAATGTCAGACCCATCGTTCATTGTCACTTTTCCGGTCGTCTCATTGTACGTATATAAGTCTGAAGTAATCGTAGCCCCACCAGATGTTTTTAAGACGATACTTTCTGTCGTATTCGGTTCCGGCGTAATTGTCCATTCCTTAGCAACCGTCTCTAATTTTATTTCTTGTGTCGTAGCTCGGAAATTCATGTCGGCGACTTTCGTCGCTTTCGTTACGTTATTTCCATTTTTATCTTTAGGTATAACGACTTGCGTGGCGGCTGTTGCGAGATCTGATACAGATTCAATCTTAATTGCTGTATTCCCACTAGATGGTCCTGCCACGACCGAAACACGTGATTCATCAGATGAACTTGACGTCTTCGCATAGAAGTTACGACTGAACATAAGATCGACTGCACTATTACGAAGCGTCATAAGGGAGCGGTTAATCTCACGGTAAGCGTCACGCTTCCATTCGGTCATTTGCTTTTTTTGCTCTAATTTATCAACGGGTGCTCGTTCAACTTGCATTAATTGTTTAATGATTGTATCGGTATCAATTCCACTGGCGAGTCCGCCAAATCGGATTGGTGATGTCATAGTTAGCCTCCTTTAAACACGTTCATCGAATAGTTGATTGAACTCCATGAACGCGGCGAAAAAGTCGAGTGACTTCTTGCTTGGGATTTCGCGAATGACTTCGTTGTTCGTATCCACGATTTGAATATAGAAGTCGTTCAGTTTCTCATGTTTCATGAACTTCAAACCGGTACGTTGTCGCTCGAGTACCAGATTCGCCTTCTCGACGGCTGCCTCTAATTTTGTCACGTGTTGAGGCGTCGGGAGAATAACGATGCCTTCGTCAGCGAGGGCATTTTGATTCGCTTCGACGAACACGTTTTTCGTTTGTTCATACGGCAAGACGGAAGAAGGTAGGTGAAGCCGGACTTCAGAAATGGTCGGGTTCATATGCGTCTACTCCTCTACTCATTGTTCTCATGGATTATATCGGTCGAAAGCAGTTCAGTTTGTAGTGCTTTGGCGAAATGATTGATGTTTCTTTACTTCTAAATAGTTGACCTAGGCTTATAGATTTTGAAATTGTTCCTGCAACTGTACTCTTTTTTCGGCTTCACAAGTCGTTACTTCAATCGCGATGGATTACATATTATCATCAAAAACTCTTCTAATTTGTCCAATCGCTTTTCTTCAGTGTAGACAGCTTTGAGCCCCTTTAACAAATCGTTGACCGTTCAAGCACCTTTTTTCTTCCTATATATCGACTTGTCAATCAAAAACTTTAGATAAGCTAACAAATTATTGAATCAGGTCATTAAGATAAATCGGGGATTACTTCTATAAGAAGATTACTATGTAAAGGAGAGAATTGAGATGGACTGGGAAGGATTATCCGACGAACAAGTAGCGATTCTAGTTGCTAGTATTTTGGGGGATGGAGAAATCACGAAGTGCTATCCGTATGATCGACGGGTGAACAACAGTTACCGGGAGCATTTCGGGATGGGACAGTTAAGTTACCGCCAATGGAAACAACAAAAGCTATCTAATTTATTGTACTTACGGGGAAACAATCTCGTGTCGCGCTCAATTCCTCTGATGACGAAAATCTTCCCACTTTTTTATCCGAACAACAAAAAACACATTCCATTCGAGTTGCTTAAAGATATCCATCATCCTTCATTTCTGCTCACACTCTACTTAGACGATGGATCCCTTCTCCTCAGTAAGCGTTTCAATCATGATAAGAAGGAAATTCAATTCACTCCTCATATCGCTTTCTACTTACAAGCCTTTTCAAGACACCAGTTGGAACAGTTAGCCACCTGGATGAAAGCGCGCTACGACATTAACGTTCGAACATCAGGCACGCCGAGCGGCACCGGCTACTATTTGAAAACGACAAAAGTGACTGACACGTTCGACATTTTAAATTTATTCGAGCCTTACATTGCCGAACTACCTGACTTCATATATAAACTGTCATGGGGAACACGTCTACAGACCGAAGTAGAGACGTATAAACAAACACATCCGGACTACAAGATTCGTGTCTCCATCCCCGCTAGACCGTATAGTGACGAAGACATCGCTTTACTCATCAATTGGAAACAACAAGGAGTCACGGACAAAGAGATTGCCCGACGATTAAATCGAACATACTGGTCGGTCGTTTATAAATGGCAAGACGTGAAAAACCGTGAAGCATAAGCTCCACGGTTTTTAATATAATGTTCAGATAGTCAATTGCTATATTAACGGAGCAATTGAAGTACAGCTTGCGGCTGTTGGTTTGCTTGCAGATACCCATATCTTTCAATATGGTCTAGACTATATCTTCACCCTTTTACAATTTTTATATAATATCAAATATTATTGTAAAGTAGGGGCTGGGCACTTCCCTCGCCGTTGCCGAGGTACGGATCTCATAACCATGGACGTGAAGTCGGTAGGTCGTTCATCCTAGTCGTTGAACCTTCATCACAGTTTCCTGACAGATGCTTGGCTGCTGATTGTCCAATCCCTTCCTTTTTTCATAACGCTCACGCTCACCGTTTCCAGTCACGTTGTCGTAAGGAGGGCTCTAAGGAGTCCCAGCAATTCACCCAGTGGTACTCTTATCCGTTACCAGATAAGACGCCCGTAAATCTTACCGAAGAAGTTGAAGGACCGCTTCTGGCTGAGATTTCGATTGAGCTAACATTGCTTGCGCAGCTTGGTTAAGAATGTTGTTCTTCGTGAAATTCATCATTTCTTTCGCCATGTCAACGTCACGAATGCGCGATTCAGCCGCTGTTAGGTTTTCAGCAGATGTTTTAAGGTTGTTGATTGTGTGCTCGAGGCGGTTTTGGCTCGCACCAAGTTTAGAGCGTTGTTCCGAAACTGTCTTGATTGCATCTTCAACAGAAGTAACGGCATTTTGTGCGTTAGTTGTATTACTTACATCCAATGAGTCTACTCCAAGAGCAGTAGCTCGCATATCATCTACACCAATAGTCATGTTCTGACCAGCGTTAGCACCAATCATTAAATTAATCGATCCACCACCTGCAACCTCAAATGTATTCGTTGCAGCAATATCAGCTGTTAATCCTTCATTGATTTCTAATGAAATTCCTAACTCAGTGAAGTTAATTTCTTTAGACTCCATTGACCCAGCAGCAGGAACATCTCCTGATACATTGATAGTCGAAGATTTACCAAGAGTCGTACTTGAAACAGTAAGGTCACCTGTAGCTGCATCGAATGCTACTGTATAGTCAGTTGCTGCTTCAGCACCAGAAGAACTAATTTTTGAAATACCTGCACCTGGTCCGATACCAGCACCAACAGCAGTAATACTTGAAGCTAAATCACCATTTAAGAGTTTTTGTTTGTTGAACTCTGTGTTATTTCCAATTCTTGTGATTTCAGTTGACAATGCATTGATTTCCTCTTGAATTGCATCGCGGTCTGCGACAACGTTAGTATCGTTTGCACCTTGAACCGCAAGTTCACGCATGCGTTGAAGGATTGAATGTGTCTCATTCAATGCACCTTCAGCCGTTTGAATCATAGAAATACCGTCTTGTGAGTTACGTGTCGCTTGGTCTAAACCGCGAATTTGTCCGCGCATTTTTTCAGAGATTGCAAGACCAGCAGCATCGTCCCCCGCACGGTTGATGCGAAGACCTGAAGATAATTTCTCCATCGCTTTACCAGTATTCGAAGTGTTGAACGACATATTACGATGTGCGTTCATTGCGTTTAAGTTGTTATTGATAATCATTGTAATTTCCCTCCATAGGTTTAAGTTTTTTCCGCTCTTCCAAATCCATTTGTCCGAGCATACAAGGTTTAGGCCGGCCCCTCACCTTGTATTAGTTGGAACGTTTTATCGTTTCCATACTCTATATCGGAGCCATCTCGCATCTGTTTAGTCTTTTTCAAAAATAATTACACATTTTGACTACTTCTTTTTAAATCGCATAGAAAAACGACCCATCGCTGGGTCGCTCCTCCTTACACCTCTACCTTCACTTGCTCCGTCTCGTTCTGCAAACTCTCCGCGACCCGGACAAGCTCCGTCATCGCACCATTCACTTCACCGAGACTCGCCGCTTGTTGGCTCGCCGCTGACGTGACTTCTGTCGCATAGCGTGACGCCTCTTCGACCATGCCGACGATGCCGGCCGAGTTCGTGACGACCGAGTCAATCTGTCCGCGCGACTCATCCAAGAGCGCATCGACCGAATGGACGTAGCTGTACACTTCGTTCGCCGAGTTGTGAATCGACGCGAACGCACCGCCCGCCTTCTCGACGAGACCGACGCCCGTCTCCACTTCCGCTTTCACGTTCGCCATCGATGACGACGTGTCGCCGACGAGACGTTTGACGTCGACAATCAAATCCGTGATCTCTTGCGTCGAGTTCGCCGTCTGTTCGGCAAGCTTCTTGACCTCGGCCGCGACGACCGCGAAGCCACGTCCATGTTCGCCAGCCCGAGCCGCTTCAATTGACGCGTTCAAGGCGAGCAAGTTCGTCTGCGCCGAGATGTCGCTGATGACGTCCGTGATGCGCGAGATTTCGCCTGTCATCTCTGTCAACTTGCTGTTGAGCGTCGACGACTGCTCAACTTTGCCGGCAATCGCATGCATCGCATCGACCGACGACGAGGCAAGGCCTTTGCCGCTCTCGGCCTCTTGTTGCATCTCACTCGCTGATTCAAGCGCCGAGCCCATTTCTTGACGAATGTTCTCCATCGTCCGAGCGACGGCACCGAGTAGGTCCATCGAGCTGTACGTCGCGTTGACGTTGTCTTCAAGCATCTTGTTCAAGGCGTCCATCGCTTGGCGGATATTCTCGCCGGCGATATTCCCTTCTTGGACCGCTGCCGCGATCTCTTGCGCCGAACCGGTGAGCTGGTCCGCCGTGTAGCGCATGTTCGTCCCTTGTTCCCGAAGATGTCCGACCATATTGTCCATCGACAGAAGCAGACGCCCCATCTCCGAACGGTCTGTCGTCGTTTCGCTCGCAAACACGACCGTCAAATCGCCATTGCCGACCTCGACTGCCTTATCTGACGCCGATTCGATCGCCTTGAGCGGGCGACGGGCGATCAAGTAGATGACAGCTCCACCTAAACCTGAAATGAGCAACGCCACGGCCGTCCCGACGAGCATGACCTGACCTTTCGCCATCTCAAGCTCCGTGAGCAATAAGAGCGTGATCCAGCCGACCGCTCCGCCCGTGATAAAGGATGTGACCAAAATCCAAGCGAGCAGTTGGGTCGTAAAGTTTTTGAATAGCTTCACTATGAGTTCCTCCTCTGTGTAATTCATCACCTACTATATCGTCCGATTGCCAGCTTTTGTATAGCGTTTTCAGTTGAAGTTTTGGTCAATGAAAAAACGCCCCCGTCTCCGAGAGCGTTCATTTCAAAATCGGTCTTCTTCTTTTGTCATGTGTACCTGTTCGCGCGGTGTCAAAAGCGCATCGATTGCGAGCGCGAGCGCGGCCGCCCAGTGCAACATCATGCCGAGGAACGGGATGAACCCGAGCACCGACGCCGTGATGCCGACGATCGGTCCAACCGAAATCCGCTTCAGCCGCGTGATCGACAAGACGAGCACCACGATGTGGAACACGAGCATGAACCCGAGCGGTGTGTAGCCCATGCTGATGATGAACAGCCCACCGAGCGCCGGGATGCCGAGGAGCGCCTCAAAGGCGGCACCCATCCATTTTAAATTTCGAACCATTTGTCTCACCTCACAGTTCTAACAAATAAAACTCATAGCCGCCGTTTTCAGCGAACCCAGCCCGCTTGTAAATCTCGAGCGCGGCCTTGTTTTCCGTCTCGACGTCGAGCTCGAGTTTCGTCCGTCCCATGCGGAACAGTTGCTGGACCATCTGTTTCAACATCTTCGTGCCGTATCCCTTCCCTTGCTCGTTCGCCTTGACGCCGAACGCGTGAATGCTGCCGGCATCGTCGCCTGACAGGAGCGCACGGATGATTCCGACCGGACGACCGTCGACTTCACCGATGTACGTCACACGGTCCGGTGTGTCGATCTGTTGATAGATGTTCTCTGTCACGTCGACCGGGTCACCGAACGCTTCAGAGAGCGTCTCGATGATGAGCGAACGGTCCGCTTCGGTCGCCTCGCGGAGCGACACCTCGTCCGGCTTCAAGAACAGCTCGGCTTTTTTCAGTACCAAGTTGTACTCCGAAAACTGATACGCCGCGCCAAGACGATCAATGACCGCCTTGCCGTCTTTCGACTTCCGGTCGATGACGAACGTGAACGCCTCACAACCGTTCTGTTTCGCATCCTGTTTCGCCGTTTCAAAGAGTGCCGTGAAGACACCTTGCTTCCGGTAGTCCGGATGCACGAGCGCATTCACTTCATACTCGTTCGGGAGATATGGGAAAAGCACCATATACCCGACGAGCGTATCATTGTCATAGACGGCGTAGTCGTTCTGACCGACCGCCACATGTCCGAGTTTCACGTCAATCTTGTCAAATGCATTGACCGCTGCCTCGAGCGCCGCCACCTGTTCTGCTTGTCTCACTTCTTCTACTGTCCAATTCATGTGATCACCTCACGTCATATTGTAGCATAACCGAAAAAGCCCGCCGTAGCGGGCAGGCTCATAACGTACGGAACTCGAGCTCCGGAAGCGTCTCAAGCAGCTCCGCGATCTCATCCGTGTGCGCCTCGGCACCCGGGACGGCCTCGGTCGGTTCGACCCAGAAGAACGTCTTGTCGCTCGCTCCGAGGTAGTTGCCGTAGCCGACTTCCTCCGCGAACGCCGCTTCCGATAGTTCACGGTCAATCAAGTCCAAATGGAACAACAACTGGTCGTCGCCGTCCTCGACGTTATAGTAGAGATCGAACGTGCCGTAGCTATTCTTGTCGCCGACATCGACGACGTCCTGCGCCTTCTCGATATAGACGTCCCCACGCTCAATCGCCTCGACGATTTTCGACGGGAGAATGATCTCATAACCGAGCTCACGGTCACGGATCGTCTGCGTCGTATCGTCAGTCCGTCCCCGGGACGAGACGACACCTACCGTTGCGACGAGGGCACCCGTCACGCCGAGCGCGACGGCCCATTTCATTGTTTTGTTCATGTGGATTCACTCCTCTTTAGTCTTGCCATGAGACGATTATCGCACAAAATGTCCTTAAATCATTAAATATTCTGAAAAAATGTTTAGCGATGCGTTGACGCACGTTCCGCAATCCCATACGATAAAAGTATCGCATTATAGAAAAGAGGAACCGACATGTCAAACGAACAACAATTGTCACGCGCACAGCTCGACGCGCTCTTGAAAAACGTCTTCGCCCTTCAAATCCCGGTCATCGAGAAGTTCATGACCGACCTATTTAAAAAGTACGTCTCGACGGCGTCCACGTTCAAGCAGGACATGGACACGATGAAAGCGACGGAGTGGCATAAGCAGTTCTTCGGCCAAAAAGTGATGCCGCACTTGTTCATCGAGAACCTCGGCTTCGGCGCCTCGTTCCGTCACCAGGAACAAGACAAAGTCGTCAAAATCCCGGACAACATGACGGTCGTGAAACCGGACTCGGACGACCAAATCGAAGAGATCCTTCAAAACCTCGACAAGACGCTCGCGTCGATGGACGGGATCAAAAACAAAGGACTCGTCAAAAAGTTTTATAAAGAGACACTCGAACTCATCTGCCAGCTCGGTAGCCGTACCGGGATGATGGACGAGTTTTATGAGAAAGTCAAAGGCAGTTTGACGAAAGCTTGACCCGCCATCCACGTCCTCGGACGTGGATTTTTTAATTTTTGCTTCTCGGCTCGAACACGGCCAAGCGTTCGATGTTGGCCAAAATCGGCTTCGCCCGTCCAATCAACGTCTGCGTCGTCTCAAGCGACAGCGACTGTTGATGCGCCTCGACACTCTCCCATACCTCATAGACGACGACCGACTCGTCGTCGAGCGACGCCGCGACTTGATACACGCAACACGTCGCCTCTCGTTCCATCGCCTCGGCCGCCTCGAGCAAGATGGCGAGAAGCATCTCGTGCTCGCCCGGAACGGCCGTCAATTTGCCGAACAATCCATACGGTTTCATCTTCATCCCTCCTTGTCGTATCGATTCGCCGCCGGCACCGTCTTCTCCTTTACACGAAACTGGCTACGGCTGTGGAAGACGACCCCAATCATGACGAGCGAGATGCCGACGAGCGACAGCCCGGACGGCAGATGTGCCCCGAGGAAAATCAATTCCCCGATAAGCGCGAACAACACCTCGAGCGCCTGCGTCGCCTCGACCGTCGCCAGTCTCCCCATGTCGTGTTTGACGAGGTCGGTCGCCTTGAAGAAGAGTACCGTCGCGACGACGCCCGACAAGAGTGCGACGAGGAGCGTCTGCGTCAGTTGCGAACCCGTGGGCGCACCGGTCGTCAACCCGTAACCGAACAAGAGGAGCCAGACCGGGAGTGAACCGATACACATACCGAGGATGCGCTCGAACACGTCGAGGTCGGTGTGGGCCATCATCTTCCGATTGCCGAGCGGATAGGCGAACGCAGCAATCAGTACCGGAAGCACACCCACCGCCAAGAAACGTGGCTCGAAGTCGGCGAGGAACTCGACTTGCATCAAGACGACGCCGAACAGGATAAGCCCCGAGAAGCGGAGCGCCGTCCACGGAATCCGTTCCCGCGTCCCGTCACCACGACGGAAGAGGGGCGACAACAGCGCCCCGGCGATAATCGTCACTTGCCACGTGCCCGCGATGAGCCAAGGCGGGGCGACCTCGGCGGCGAGACAAATCGGTACGTAAAACAGACCAAAGCCGACCGTTCCCCAGACGAGCCACGGCCACGGCTGTTCGACGAGCGCCTGGCGCACCCGGGTCATCCCGCCCCGGACGTAGACGACGAAAACGAGGAGCGGGATCATGAACAGGAAGCGGAGCGAGGCACTGTACGCCCAGTGACCACCTCCGACTTGCATCGATTCGTTCAACACGAACGTGCTCGCAAAAAACAAGGCGGCGAATACACCTAACAGAAGCGGACGCATATGTACTCTCCTTTCCGAATCCTCATGTGTTCCATAACTTGTGTCAGATTTCCTGCCTCATACACTAAATTCCGTGTGAGGTTTGCTATACTAAAAAGAAAAAAGGGAGTGAACCCCGATGCAGCGTCCACCGATGCCTTCCCCGACCCCGGAGGAAGTGCTCCGTTTGAAACGTGTCCACAATCCGATCAAACCAACCGAACTCCTCGCCAAGGGGCTGCTCCTGTTGCTCGGCGCCTTCATCTTCGCGGTCGGGCTCGAGGCATTCCTCGTCCCGAACCAGATCATCGACGGCGGCATCGTCGGCGTCTCGATCATCACGTCGTATTTGACCGACACGAAGCTCGCCATCTGGCTCGTCTTGTTCAACATCCCGTTCATCTTCTTCGGCTATCGCCAAATCGGGAAGACGTTCGCCGTCGTCACGTTGTTGGCGATCACGCTCATGTCCGGCTTCACGATCTTGCTCCATTCGGTCGAGCCGTTCACTGACGATTTGCTGTTGTCGACCGTGTTCGGCGGCTTCTTGCTCGGCGCCGGGGTCGGGCTCGTCATCCGGGCCGGTGGGTCGCTCGACGGGACCGAGATTTTGGCCGTATCGTTCACGGACCGGTTGCCGTTCTCCGTCGGTGAGATCGTCATGTTCTTCAACATCTTCATCCTCGGAATGGCCGGGTTCATCTTCAGCTGGGACCGGGCCATGTACTCGCTCCTCACGTATTTCATCGCCTTCAAGACGATCGATATCGTGCTCGAAGGAATCGATCAGTCGAAGGCCGCGTGGATCATCACCACCTCACCCGATGACGTCGGTCAAGCCATCATGGACCGACTCGGCCGGGGTGTGACGTATTTGCACGGGGAAGGGGCCTATACGGGCGACGGCAAGAAAGTCGTCTTCACCGTCATCAGCCGACTTGAAGAGACGAAACTGAAAGACATCCTCGACGACTATGACGAGAAGGCGTTCCTCGCTATCGGCAATATCCATGACGTTCGAGGTGGCCAGTTCAAAAAGAAAAATATCCACTAAAAAAATCGGCCTCCCTCGGACCGATTTTTTATTTATCCAATTTTCGCTTGATCGCGCCCGTTCATCTTTGCCTGATAGAGCGCGGCGTCGGCCCGTTCGAATACGACCGTGCCGGGCTCCGCTCCTGCAAGCGTGGCTCCGATCGACACCGTCATCGGGATTGTTGTCCCTTCGAACGAGAACGGTGTGTCCCGGACGACGGTGACGATGTCGTCGGCGATCGACCTCACGTCTCCGACGTCCTCGAGCACCATCAAGAACTCTTCCCCACCGTAGCGGCCGACGAAACCGTCCGGCGGACAGTTCGCCTGTAACGTTTGGGCGATGTGGTGAAGCGCCGCGTCACCGGCCCGGTGCCCATATGTATCGTTCAACTGCTTGAAGCGATCGACGTCGATGACGAACAGCGCCCAAGGGAGACCCGACATCTCGACCTCGTTCAACCGCTCGAGCGTCATGTATCGGTTCGGAAGCCCGGTCAGCTCATCAATCGTCGCCCGCTGCGTATGGAGCCGGAACATGCGCAGATGTGTCTCGATTTGTTTCGCGACCCAGTAGCACATCCAGCCGCCGAGGAACGTGATCGCAAAATACGGCAAGAACACGGTCGTGAACGCGTGCATCGGGACGTTGCCGGCGATGCGGAACAAGACGAGCACCGTCCCGAAGACGAGATAGGCCGAGTATAAGTGGCCCCGCCGCAGCACGAGTCGACTCAACCCGAGCGACAAGACGAGAAACAGGCCGAGCGTACCGAACGAGCTGACGAACTGCTCCGTCATGCCATCGAGGGCGAAGCGACCGAGGAGCGTCAAACCCGTCGTGACAGTGACCCCGATCGGTCCGGCATAGGCCGCTGAAAGCGCGAGCGGGATGATTCGTAAATCGACTCGTGCTTCCCCGACTTGGAACGAGTTGACCGTCAACAGCACGGCCGCGAGCCCCATGGCGAGACCGAACCAGATGCGGACCGCGTAAGGAGAACCCGTCTGGATCGGCAACAATTGGCGCATGAGGTACAACGTCAGCGACAAGACGAGATAGATGATACTGATATTGATAAAAAAGATATTGATGACTTGACCCAAACTACCTCGTCCTTTCCCGCCGTTTCTTTCCCCCTATCCTATCGTACAAAAGTGACGCATGTCACCCTATCCAAATTTTAGGACAGCTAAAAAGCCGGAAGCTCACGCCTCCGACTTGTTTTGCATCATCTGTTTCATCAAGTTGGCGCTGTCCCGAGCCGATTCGTTCTCGGCTTGCATCTGGACGTACACCTCATGGCGATGGATATCAATATGGCGCGGGGCATCGATGCCGAGCTTGACCTGGTCGCCTTCGATGGCGAGCACGGTGAGCGTCACATCGTCCCCGATATGGATCGCCTCGCCTTGTTTTCGTTTCAATACGAGCATCAGCGCACCTCTTCTTTCTGACCGCCGAGCGGGAACCGGGCCGGGTAGACGTCATCCAAGATGACTTGCTTCCCGCGGCGCTCTTTCGTCTCGATGACGATCGGTGCCTTCAAGTTGAGCGTCGAGGCGTCGAACGGCTCACGGAGCGTCACGATGGCATATACCGAGACGTGCTCCGCCTCGTCGATGCCGAGCTGTTCTTTCGCGCCGTCGGTCAATTCGAACGCATAGTCCGGCTTGTGCCAGAACGGGTTCGTCACGACGAAGGCGCAGGCCGGGTCCTCGAGCGACTGGAGCGACCAAAACGGGAGCTCGTCCCCATACGGGATGAGGGTGAACGTTTTCGAGTCCGGGAATCCGGGAATCTCGCTGACGAACGAGATCGTCTCTTCTTCATTTACTTCGATTTTGCCAAAATAGTCTGTCTCAATGAACATGGGTTGTCCTCACTTTCAACGCGTCTCATCATACATGCCACCGACCGGCCACATCTCGAGCGACGCCTGCTGACGGAGCGAGATGTCCGTCGTCCATGGCGTGAACGAGATGTCGGCCGGGGTGAGTGATACATCAATCTGTGCCGGCGTCAGGTTCCACTCGATTTTGACATCCGCCGGCGTATACGTCAACTTCACGCGGTCGAGCGATTTCGGCATGAAGTCCATGTCGACGACCGGGTACGGCGCGCTCGTCTTCTCAGCGGCCATCGCGGCGATCGGGTTGCCGTTCTCGATGCGCATGAGCCGGTCCCCGTCCCGGGCCGTGGTCGATGTCGCTTCCCGCGCCGCCTGTTCCCCGAGCTGACCGAAATGGCGCCCGAGCTCGAGCGCAGCCTTCAAGTTGCTTTCACTGCGCGCGACCGACGAGTCGACCTCGAGCGTACCGCCTGTCGTCTGTTGGGTCATCTCGACCTTGCCTTGTCTCATCGACACATCGGCCCGACCTTGCCTCATCTCGAGGTGGGGCCGGTTCGACGTGATTTGAATCGCGGCCTGCGTCTGCCGCATCTCCAGCCGGGCGATGTTCATCGCTTACCGGAGGAAGTCGAGGAGCGTCGGTTGAATGATTCGGGCGCCGGCCGATAGCGCGGCCCGGTGCACCGTCTCGTGAGACTTGAGCTCCATGATGACTTTTTCGATGTCGATGTCTTCGTTATCAGACATGATCGTCTTGGCGATGATCTCATGTTCTTGCAGGCGGTTGTCGACGAGTTCTAGCCGATTGGCGCGCGCCCCGAGCTCGGCCCGTTCCGTGATCAAGTTTTGGGCGATGACGTCGAGGTCGGCGAGCTCGTTCGAAAGAACCTCACCGGTCGTATTCGGATCGGCCAGTTTCGAGACGAGGTCGTGGAGTCCGGCGAACACGTCACTCCCGAATACCGTCTCCGGCTGCATGTTCACTTGGACGGTGATGCCTTTCGACACTTCAAAGGCGACTTTCCCGCTCACTGCCGGCGCCCCGTCCGGATAGATGCTGTTGACGTCTCCGTTCGGGTCGGCAAGGAACGCCTTCAAGGCGTCCATGTCGACGAGCGGTTGGTCCGTCTTCGTGCCGTTGTAAATATATTTCTCGCCCGACTTCGCGTTCGCGAGTGAGCCGATATGTTCGATCAACTGATTGACCTCACTTTGGATGATTTGACGTTGTGACGACTCGTACGTGTCGTTCGCCGCCTGCGTCGTCAGTTCGCGAATCCGTTTGACGGCCTCCGTCACTTCGTTCAACGTCGAGTCGGTCAAGTCCATCCAGCTCGTCGCTTCGCTGACGTTGCGGCGGAATTGGTCGACCTCGCGCACCTCGGTCCGGTAGCGCATGCCTTGCATGGCGACGACCGGGTCCTCCGAGGCCCGTTGAATCCGTTTCCCGCTGATGAGCTGTTCTTGCACTTGGGCGAGCTTGTTATAGCTGCTCGATAAGTGTTTCAAGTTCGTCTGTGTGAGCATCGTCTGTGTGACTCGCATCAAGCATTACCTCCCTACGACACCCATGCCGTTGATGATTTTGTCGAGCATCTCATCGACGGCCGTGATGTTTCGGGCCGCCGCGTTATAAGCGTGTTGATATTGAATCATCATCGTCATCTCTTCGTCGAGCGAGACGGCGCTCACTGCCTGGCGTCGCTGGTCAGAGCTCGCCATGAGGGCGAACGTGCTGGTCGCGAGTCGTCCGCTCTGGTCGGCGGCGACAGCCATGTTCCCGATGACGTTCTGATAGTACTTCCCAATCGACGTCTCTGTCTGGACCGATCCGTCGAAGCTGAGCGTGGCCGACTTCAAGTTCGCCAACGCAAGTGCCCCGCTGCCGTCCCCGATGTTGCCGTCTTGAGACGCGGCAATCAAGTCGAGGTTGTTCATGACGGCGTCGCTCACTTTGATCGTCGCGGCGCTCGCCGTCCCTTCGAAGAAGTTCGCCGTCCCGGCGTTGCCTTTGGCGTCCATGTTGTTGCTGTGGGCCGAGTTGAACGCCGAGGCGAACTTGCCGGCCATCTCGTCCAAGTCTTTCAGCATCGTCGCGTAGACACCGTTCACGCTGCCTGATTCGGGCGTGTCCGTACCGTACATCTCGACGAGCGCTTTCCATTTCCCGTTTGGCATCGATGCATGCGTGAGGGCCACGTCCGCTCCGCTCGCATCGGTCATGTCGAGGCCGTCGAACGAGCCGACCGTGCCGTTGATCCCATCGACGAGCTTATGGTCGACGCCACCGATTGTGACGACGATGTCGATCCGGCCTTCCGCGACTTTCTGTGAGTTCCCGCGCGATTCCCCGTTCGTATAGTCGACCGGGATGCGTTTGAAGTCCATATATTGGGCAAGCTCGTCCATGTAGCGGTCACGCTCGTCATACAGCTCGTTCGGGAGCACGCCGAGCGGCTCCGCGTCACCGATTTGACGGTTGACCTCACTGATCTTCGTCATCAAGTCGTTCACTTTCTTGACGACGACGTCCGCCTCGGACGCCAAGTCGGCCTGCACTTTTTGGAGCGAGGACGACATGTAGTTGAACGTTTCCGCGAGCGTCATCGCCCGTTGCCGCACGACGCTCCGCGCGCCGGCGTCGTCCGGGTTGACCGACAAGTCTTGGAGCGAGGCCCAGAACAAGTCGAGCGATTTGGCGAGGCCCGTTTCGGACGGCTCATTGACGATGTCCTCCATCCGGCCGAACGCCGCCTCTTTCGTGGCGTAGTAGGCGTTCTTGACCGATTCGTCACGATATTGCTGGTCAATCATCAAGTCACGGATCCGAGCGAGCGTCTCCCCGCGGACACCCGTTCCGAACTGCCCGGCCTTCGTTCCGCCGAAGTTGACGCTGAGTTGTTCGGTCATGCCGAGCGATAGGCGCTGGCGTGAGTAACCCGGGTTCGAGGCGTTGGCGACGTTGTTCCCTGTCGCCTGGAGCGCCCACTGGTGCGTCGTCAAACTGCGACGCGCCGTCTCTAATCCCATAAATGTTGAGCCCATTAAACTTCCTCCTTATACATCCCGGCTGAACGAGCGCGTCTCGAGCGCCTGTTGACCGTACGTGAAATCATCTGCCTCTGGCAGGAGCATATCCAAATGCCATTCGATATACCGGAGCGACTGTTCGAGCAAGACGGCGTTTAATTCATTTTGCCGTTTCAGCTCGAGGACGACCGGTCGTAACGCTTCTTTCTCTTCATCGTCCAAAACGAGCGTTCCTTGAAGTCGTTCCGCCTCTTTTTGTTTGATTTGTCGGACGAGCGTCGCCTCTTCCTTGACGAGCGCGCTGAACGCGGGCATATCCCCGTTGACGAGCAGTCGTTCTTTTTCATAAGCGATTTCGAGTAACCGTGTATGTAATGTGAGCATAAGTCTCTCCTTTGTCCAAAAAAAGAGCCGACTAAAGAAAGGGTGTCCCTTGTTTAGTCAGCTTCCGTGCCATCATATTTATGCGAAGGTCTCCCTCGGACCTCGCTTTCATTCATCCTTGTAGAAAGCGTTTGGCGATCTCGCGCGCGTCCCGTGAATACGTCCCGGTGTTGATTTCCGCCTTCAAGGCGTTAATCTTCTCCAGACGCTCCGGATGTTTCACCGGTTCTTCAAACCGGGCGCGGGCTTCGGCCGATATCGATAGTTGGTCCGTTTGGCGTGTCAGCTCGGGCTTCGTCTCAGGTTGCGTTTTCTTCTCATAAGTGTTCGGTAAGTGTACCCACTTTGCAGAATCGATGCGCATACGTGTCCCCCCTCTTCTCAGTTGTTAGTCCAAACGATAAGCGCGAACGCTTTGTTTCGTGACGGTGGCTTGTAGCCCTTTCAGTTCTTGCTGCATGTCGGTCTGACAGTCCGCGCATACCTTTCCTTGGTTCGTCGGATTGCCGCAGCGCACGCAGGCGATGTTCAGAGACGGGTTGTCCTTGATGATCAAGCGTCCTTCATGGATATATCGCGTGATATCAAGTTCGGAGACGCCTGTCGCTTCGACAAGGGCCCCGATCGTCGTCTGTTTGTTAGCGGGTTCGCGGATGAAGTCCCGGACTTTCAAGAAGTTTTGGAAATCGACTTCCGCGCAGGATGGGCAGTAAGGCGAGCGGCTTTGTTTCATGAACAGCCGTCCGCACGTTTGACAAGTTGTTGCTTCCACAGTCATTCACCTCTGCCCTTTATATCGGACGCATTTTTAATTTGTTTAGCGTCCGGAACAGGCAAACGGCAGAAACTTGTTCCACCCCGGCCCGACGTAAAGTGAGCGCCGCTTGATGCAACGTCGTCCCGGTCGTGTAGACGTCATCGACGAGGACAATTTTGCCACAGCGCGGTAACCGCTGTACAGTGAACGGGTTCGCACGGTGCCGCCTTTCTTCTTTCCCAAGTTCGCGCTGACTTGAAACCTCGGCTTTCACGAGCGTTCGTTCCATCGGTCCGATCAATCGGGCGAGCACCTCGGCCTGATTGAAACGCCGCGTCCGTAACCGCTCCTCGCTGAGCGGGATTGGCACGTAGACGACATCCGGTTCTCGCAGCTGCCTTAGTACCGGACGCATCTGATTGGCCAGGACGACGTCACCGCCGAACTTGTAGCGGTGGAGCCAGTTCACACCCGCCTCGTCATATAGGTAGAGCGAGCGCACGGTCAAATCGAGACCGAGGGCAAGCCACCGGATGCAATCGTCGCATGTCGCCCCGTCCTCGGTCGGATGGCCGCAGCGCGGGCAGCCCGAGATGATCGGGGTCAATCTCCCCTCGCAGTCCGGGCAGACCCAGTCCCGTTTTAAGAGCGTCGCCGGGCTCCACGGAATAGCGAACGGTTTTCGGCAGACGAGACAGTTCATCGCCGGTTCGCCTCCTCGATTTCGCGGATGGCCCGGTCTTGCCGGAACGTGCGCTCGTGGTAGAAGAAGACGACATCCCCGGTCGGCGCATTCGGTTTCCGACCGGCCCGCCCTGCCATCTGGACGAGGGCGCGGGACGAGAACAAGGCGTGGCTGCTGTCGAGGACGGCGACGTTGACCCCGGTCACGGTCATGCCCCGCTCCCAAATCGACGTCGCGAGCACGATCCCGTTCGTCTCCTCGAGCCATTCGAGCGTATCCGTCCGCTCATTGGTATCTGCCGAGACGGCCTGGTAGCCGAACCCGTTCGCCGCGAGCAGTTCCCCATAACGGACGAGGTCCGGCTTCGTCGGGACGAACAGCAAACGTGGGGACCCCTCGTATTGCCGACAGAAGTCGAGGATCGCCTGCCCCGTCTCACGCACGAGTCGCGGCACCGGCAAGTCGTGGCCGTGATAGCGACGCGATAGATGCACGGTCGGGAACTGGCGCTGCCAGACGGTCGGCGTCGCCGTCACGAACAAAAATAGACCTTTTCCGGCTCGGCGGAGCGTCCACCAAAGTGCCAAATCGAAGGCGAACGGGAAGGCATCAGACTCATCGACGAGAACGTAATCGAAGACATGTCGTAAGTTCACGAGCAGCGGCGCCGTCGCGACAGTGATCATCCCAATCGTGTCCTTATCCCCGCCCCCGTAGCGCCGGGTGACCGGGACGGAGAAGGCGGCCTCGAGCCGGTCGACCCATTCGATGGCGACGTCACGGCGCGGCGAGACGATGAGGACACGCTTCCCTTCATTGACGACGCGCGCGATGACCGGGAATGTCATCTCCGTCTTCCCGGCCCCGCAGACGGCATGGACGAGCCCGCTCGTCCGGGATTCCCACCAGGTGAGCAACTGCCGGCTGATGTGTTGCTGGTCGGCCGACAGCTCGAACGGCATGACGAGTTCCGTCGGTTCGACCGGTGTCGTGATGTCTTCTTCCCCGAGACGGTCGCACTGACAGACACGGCCGAGATGGAGGCAATTCCGACAATAGCGACACGCACCGTGGTGGCACGTGAACGAGCGGGTGTCCGCGCTCAGACAGCGTTGACAGATGCCGAAGCGGATGGCGGGCGTGCCGGTCGGAGCGATGATGAGTTGTCCCAATACAATCAGTCCTTTTTGAATGAGGATATCATGTGAGAAGCCGCCGGACATGAGGCGTTGTCATCATGTAGCGTCACCATTCCCGTACGGAACCTGAGCCATTTGCGACTTACGACCGAGGCGAACGGTGCAACATCTCTTTTATACTAAGCGTAGCCCAATAATTGGAAAGCAGGTGTCCGATGCACAAACGACCGCTTCATAACGTCTTGACCGTACTCGGAATGATGGCCGTGTTCTGTCTCGGTTGGTGGGTGTGGTATGTGTTGAACGGCAGTGAGGCGGCCGAACAACGAGCCGTCCGAGCAGCCGAAACGTATGTCGACACGACGTATCCCGAGATGGAACTCGTCGTGACCGATGTGACGTACTTATCCCTGTACGATGCGAAATATTACGTCTTGTTCGCGTCCCCGTCCCATGCCGAAGCTGAGTTGTGGGTGCGCGTCACTCGAGCCGGAGACGTCGTGGACGACAATATCGGGGATGTCGCGAACGTCTCACGGTCATTGGACCGACGCGACGCCTTCGACTAACACCTATAATCAAAAAACTCGCCAGACGATTTTTCGTCTGGCGAGTTTTTCTCGTTATGCGTTCCGTTTGTAGAACATGATCGCCTCATACGCCCGGAGCGACAACGTCGTCCCGTCGAGCTGCGGCACGTCATAGTTGTGGCTGACGACCTCGGCCTGCGTGAAACCTGCCGGAATCTCATACGTCGTCTCAGGGCCGTAGAAGTTGGCGACGACGAGCACTTCCTCGTCTGCCGTCTTCCGCGTGTACGCCCAGACATCGAGCGCGTCCGGTGTGAGGAGCGTGTAGTCCCCGTCCGTCAACACGTCGAACTCTTTCCGGAGCGAGATCAAGTTCTTGTAGTGGTAGAACACCGAGTTCGGATCGTCGAGCGCCGTCTCGACGTTCACGTCCGGATAGTTCGGCGCCACGTTGATCCACGGCGTCCCGCTCGTGAAGCCGGCGTGCGGCGTCGCGTCCCACTGCATCGGCGTCCGCGAGTTGTCGCGCGACTTCTGTTTGATGGCGGCCATCATGTCCTCGTGTGACACACCTTGTTCGCGCTTCAACTTATAGACGTTGAGCGTCTCGATGTCACGATACTCGTCGAGCGAGTCGAAGCCCGGGTTCGTCATCCCGATCTCCTCGCCTTGATAGATGTACGGCGTCCCTTGGAGGCCATGGAGCACGGTCGCGAGCATCTTCGCGCTCTCGACGCGATGGTCGGTGTCGTTGCCGAAGCGGCTGACGACGCGCGGCTGGTCGTGGTTGCACCAGAAGATGGCGTTCCAGCCCTTGCCGTGCATCCCTTCCTGCCACGTCGACATGATGTCTTTCAGTTGGATGAAGTCGAACGGGGCGGCGACGAACTTCTCGCCGTTCGGATAGTCGACTTTCAAGTGATGGAAGCTGAACGTCATGCTGAGTTCACGTTCGTCCGGGCTCGAGTAGCGGACGCAGTGGTCGAGCGTCGTCGACGACATCTCGCCGACCGTGATGACGTCATGCCCGCCGAACACCTCGCGGTTCATCTCTTTCAAATATTCATGGATACGCGGCCCGTCCGTGTAGAACTTGCGGCCGTCCGAGTCGTCTTCCGGGAAGTCCTGCTGCTTCGAGATCAAGTTGATGACGTCGAGGCGGAACCCTTTGATGCCCTTGTCACGCCAAAAGCGCATCATCTCATAGACGTCCTCGCGCATCTGCTCGTTCTCCCAGTTCAAGTCGGCCTGGGTCACGTCGAACAAGTGGAGATAATATTGGCCGCTCTTCTCATCATACTTCCAGGCGTTGCCGCCGAACTTCGACTCCCAGTTCGTCGGTTCGTCGCGCCAGATGTAATAGTCGCGGTAGCGCTCGTCGCCGGCGAGCGACTTTTGGAACCACTCATGCTCAGTCGACGAGTGGTTGACGACGATGTCCATCATGAGCCCGATGCCGCGCGCCTCGGCCTCACGGACGAGCTCGTCAAGGTCATCCATCGTCCCGTACGAGGGGTCGATCGCATAATAGTCGCTGACGTCATAGCCGTTGTCGTTTTGTGGTGACTTGTACACCGGCGTCATCCAGATGTATTCGATGCCGAGCTCGGCCAAATAGTCGAGCTTGGCCGTCACGCCTTTGATCGAGCCGGTGGCATTGCCTTCCGGGCTATAGAAGCTTTTCGGATAAATTTGATAGACGACAGATTTGCGCCAGTTTGATGGTGTCATAGGTGTAGTCTCCTTTTGTAAGAGTTTTCATTTGTACAGGAAAAGGGGAAGAACCTCCGTCCCTCCCCTTGTCAGTCATCTTCTTATGCAACTTTGTTTTCTTCGATTTCACCTTTCTTCATATAGCGCTTCGACAAGACGAATGTGAGCGCGAACGGCACGACGATCGCGATGATCATCCCGACGATGAAGAGCAAGATCTTATCAGTGAAGATGGAGAGGAAGCCAGGCAGACCCCCGACCCCGATCCCAATCGCTTGGACATCGTTCAAGGTGATGAAGACGGCGGCAATCGCCGACCCGATCATCGCCGAGTAGAACGGGAACTTGTTCGGCAAGTTCACCCCGAACATGGCCGGCTCGGTGATCCCGAAGTAAGCCGAGATGGCTGATGTCGATGCCATACTCTTTTGTTTCGCGTTGTGCTTATAGACGAAGAACATGGCAAGTGCAGCAGAGCCTTGGGCGATGTTCGACAAGGCGAGCATCGGCCAGATGAACGTACCGCCTGTTTCCGCGATGAGCTGAAGGTCGATCGCGATGAACAAGTGGTGCATCCCCGTGACGACGAGCGGTGCGTAGAACAATCCGAACAAGAGCGCACCGACGACCGGTACGACTTCGAACACGTTGACGAGGCTCGTCGCGATGACGTTCCCGATTCCGCGTGTGACCGGTCCGACGATCGCGAGCGCGAGGAAACCGGTGACGACGATGGTCGTGATCGGTACGACGAGCAATTGAATCGCGTTCGGGACGTGTTTTTTCAAAAACATCTCAATATGGCTCAAAATGAAGGCCGCTGCCAAAATCGGAAGAATCTGACCTTGATAGCCGACTTTCTCGATTTCGAACAAGCCGAGGATGTTGAACGTCGGGATGTCGCCTTCAAGCGCCGCCTGCCCATAACCCCAGGCGTTCAAGAGGTCCGGGTGGACGAGCAAGAGACCCATGACGATCCCGAGCACTTCGCTGCCACCGAACCGTTTCGTCGCCGACCAACCGACAAGCGCCGGGAGGAAGACGAATGCCGTGTTCGCCATCATGTTGATGAGGTCCCAGAGTCCTTGCAGGTTCGGGTACGCCTCGATCAGCGTCGCATCATCGACGAACAGCCCTTCCGACGCGAGCAAGTTGTTGATCCCCATCAATAGACCGGCGACGATGATGGCCGGGATGATCGGCATGAACACGTCCGAGAACACTTTGACGAGTTTTTGGAGCGGGTTCATCTTCTTGCCGCCGGCCGATTTGACCTCGGCGACCGTCGCCGCTTCGATCCCGGCGAGTTTGATGAATTCGGCGTAGACGCGTTCGACGTCACCGGCCCCGATGACGACTTGATACACACCCGAGTTTTCGAATGCCCCTTTGACGAGATCAGCTTCTTTCACTTTTGCTTCATTGACGAGCGACTGGTCTTTCAACGAAAGACGGAGCCGCGTGACACAGTGTGCCGCTTTGTCGACGTTATCCTTGCCCCCGATGGCTTCAAGGATATCCGCGGCGATTTGACGATAATCTGCCTTCATATTTGTTGGCCTCCTTTGTTTGAAAGCGTTTGTTGAAAACGGTTACTTATGAGTACAAACAAAGTTTAACTTATATAGACGAGTTCTGTCAACAACTTATCTATATAAGTTATGCGTGACAAATTCGTGACAGGCGTTCACTATTTTTGTTCCCTCTCCCCTCGATTCAAAACGAAAAAAAAGACCCCTTCGAAAGAAGGGGCACTAGCGGCGCGCCACGTCACTGAACTGAAACTTGTCGAGCCGGTGGCGGGACTCGGTATACTCGAACTGTCTGCCCTCATAGAGGAACGTGTCGTTCGTGATGACGATGACGTACTCGTAATCGTGGAGGTCGAGCCGCATCCGGTCGAGCTCGGTCACATCCTCGGCCGCGATCTTCCGCTTGGCGTAACTGATTTGGAGCCCAAGCTCATGCTCGACGTACTCATAGATCGAGCGGGCGGCGATCTCTTCCGTCAGTCCCGGAACGAGGTCTTTGACGAAATAGTTCACGTCTAGGATGACGTCCTCCCCGTCGAAGTTCCGGACCCGTTCGATCCGGTACATCCGCGTCCCCGGCTCCAGGTTCATCCGGTCGGCGAGCCAAGTCGGCGCCTCGATGTCCTCGAACGAAGCGACCGACGTCTGGATCGAGCGGCCGAGCAAAGAAGCGTACACTTCCGAGAAGCTGACGATGCCGTTGAATTGGAATTCGATTTGGTCGCGCCGGAGCACGAAGACGCCTTTCCCGTGATGCTTCCGGACGTACCCGTGCTCTTGGAGCAGGTCGAGCGCTTTCCGGACCGTGCCTCGGCTCGCCTCATACTCATGCATGAGCTCGGTCTCGGATGGCAGCTTCGACTCCGCCGCATATTCCCCGGTCTTCATCCGCTCGGCGAGGCGCTCATAGATTTGACGATATTTGGCCACAGGCTCACTCCTCTCTATCGAAAAAGACGACCGGATGGCCGTCTTTTGTTTACCACTCGCGGCGATACCACGTGATGCCGATCGCACCAGGTCCAAGGTGTGTCCCGATGACCGGTCCGAAATGACCGCCCGTGACATGGGCCTGTGGAAACTTCTGTTTCATCGATGCGATCTCCTCGGCCTGACGGTCCGGGCAATTGGCGTGGATGATGCCGATACAGTAGCCTGCACCGTCGCCCTCGATCGATTGTTCCATCATCTCTTCGATGCGGCGGACCGCCTTCTTGTACGTCCGAATCTTTTCGAACGGGACGATCAACCGGTCTTGGAAATGCAACACCGGCTTGATTTGAAGGAACGATCCGACGAGCGCCTGTGCCGCGCTGAGTCGTCCGCCTCGTTGGAGGTGGTCGAGGTCATCGACGACAAAGTACGCACGAATCAACTCGCGCATCTTTTCAAGGTGAGCCATGATCTCCTGTGCCGACGCGCCTGCGTCACGCAGATGAATCGCTTCTTCGACGAGGAACGCTTGAGGCATACATGAGATCTCCGAATCGAACGCGTGGACGTTAACGTCGACCATACCGTTCAAGGCGATCATCGACTGGTACGTGCCGCTGATCCCGCTTGAGAGGGTGATCGCGATCACATCCGTCACCTCGTCCGGCAAACGTTCAATCAATTCGATCGTTTCCCCGATGCTCGGTTGGGAAGTCGTCGGCAAGTTCCCTGCCTCGATCCGGTCATAAAACGCCTCGGTCGTGATGTCGACGGCTTCGCGGAATGACTCCCCGTCAAAGATCACGCTGAGCGGGGCGACGTGGATGTCGTGCCGCTCACAAAATTCGGCCGGCAAATAGGCAGTACTGTCGGTCAAAATGGCTATGTTTCCCATGCTATATCCTCACTTTACATCGTTTCGTTTTCCAATTGAATGTGGATTCCATTCCATATTGTAGCATAAAAACGATGTATTGCATCGGTAGAGGTCAAATCTCAACCCATCCGCGGCGGATGGCATCGACGACGGCTTGCGTCCGGTCGTTCACTTCCATCTTGCGAAGCACCGACGAGACGTGGTTCTTGACCGTCTTCTCGCTGATGAACAGCATGTCGCTGATGTCGCGGTTCGAACGACCTTCGGCGAGCAGGTGCAACACTTCGACTTCACGGCGCGACAACAATTGGTAGACAGGGTCGTCCGTGCGGTTCTCGACGTTACGGCCGGCCTGTTCGCCTTTGAATTGGAGCAGACGACGGTATTCCTTCAAGACGTTCGTCGTCACTTTCGGGTGCAGGTACGCCCCGTCTTTCGCGACCGAACGGACCGCCGAGATGAGCTCGGTCGAAGCCACTTCTTTGAGCAGGAAGCCCGATGCGCCCGCTTCGAGCGCGTGCGTGATGTACGACTCGTCGTCGTGGATCGACAGGATGAGGACACGCGTCTCCGGTGACAGCACCGACAACTGTTTCGTCGCCTCGATCCCGTTTAGTTCAGGCATGTTGATATCGAGAATCAAGATCTCTGGTTTGTGGTCGGCGGCGATGCGAATCGCCTCGGTACCGGTCCGCCCTTCGGCGACGACCGTGAATTCGTCCTCTAAATCAAAGATCCGTTTCAAGCCTTCTCGAAACAGTTCATGGTCATCCACGATCGCGATGCGTGTTTGTAATTGTTCCATCTGGATACTCCCCCTTGTTCTTGTCTTACGTGATTGGAATCGACATGCGGACGACCGTCCCTTTGCCGACTTCCGAATCAATGGTCATGCTTCCGTTCACCAGCTCGATCCGTTCCCGCATCCCAACGATCCCGAACGACTCCTCGCCAATCGTGCTCGGCACGAATCCGACCCCATGGTCCCGTACATGAATATGTATCGCGTCGTGCGCTTGCTCGACGTTGACGATGATCTCCGCCGTCTTCGAGTGTTTGATCGCGTTTTGGACGGCCTCTTGGACGAGCCGGAACACGTTGATCTCCAGTTTTTCAGGCAATCTGGCCCGAGACCCCCGGTAGTTGAGCCGTGTCTTGATGGTCGTATATTCCTCGGTCTGGTGGAGGTATCGTTCGAGCGTCGGCAAGAAGCCGAGGTCGTCAAGTGACATCGGACGAAGATCGTAGATGAGCCGCCGGACGTCGACGAGTGCGCCGCGGATGAGGCGTTTCAGCTCGTGCAGTTCGGCGAACGCCTCGTCTTTCCCGCGCTTGTCGAACGTCTTCTCGATCAAATCGGCTCGAATCAAAATATGAGCAAGCGATTGCGCCGGTCCGTCGTGCATCTCACGGGCGAGGTGGCGCCGTTCCCGTTCGGCCGCCTCGAAGACGCTGATCGCCATCTCTTGTTTCTTCATCATGTCGGAGTACTCTTGCTGCAGGTCGTCCCGAAGGAAGTTCAGCACGACGGAGACACGGCTGACGAGTTTGTCGGCCCGTTCGATCGTGTCCTCGAGGACGAGCAGGCGGCGTTCGAGGTCGTTGCGACGCTGTTGGCCGGCCATCTCTTCTTTTTGGATGAGAAAGCGCTCGAGCTGCATTTGGTTGGCGCGTTCATACGCCTCTCGAATCTCTTGCTCGCTATGTATATGAAACTTCTTGCTCACTTGGACGAGTTTGTTCTTCGCCGCTTTCACGAGCAGGTCGAGCCGTTCCGACTCCTCGATATAAAACTCGATCTTTTGCGTCAACTCTTTCAGTTCGTTTTGAATCAACGAATACTCGTTGGCCGAACTCTCGGTAATCCGGACGATCTCCTCTTTACTTTCCGTCACCGTATCAATCATATTTGTTATGATATGTTCTAAAGCTGTACGATCGGTAATATGATTCACGATGCCATCCCCTAATAATTCGGTAGTAAGTCTTCATCTATTCCTATTATCGACTGCGGAACGTTCGTTTACAGTAAAAAATGGAGGCTCTCCTTCCCATTCGCCGCACCAGGCGTTGACGCCTACTTGAATTTTAAAAAAAATATTCAAAAATAGAAAGGAGAATTTTCAGAAATGTCTACTGAACAAAATTATACTATAAAACAAGACGGAGAATACGAGGTCGTCATTCAAAAGTCAAAATTTATCGCCCACTTCAA
Source organism: Exiguobacterium sp. s16 (assembly GCF_018618115.1). Classification (NCBI taxonomy): domain Bacteria; kingdom Bacillati; phylum Bacillota; class Bacilli; order Caryophanales; genus Exiguobacterium; species Exiguobacterium sp. s16. The sequence continues at coordinate 43,936 of NZ_JACSLM010000004.1, forward strand.
ACGGGTCACGTCTGAAGCAGAGGCGCAGTCGTTCATCCAAGCCATCAAGAAAGCGCATTGGAGCGCCAATCACAACTGTTCGGCCTATATCATCGGCGAGCGCAACGAGTTCCAAAAAGCGAACGATGACGGTGAACCGAGCGGGACGGCCGGGCTGCCGATGCTCGAAGTGCTTCGGAAACGCGAGTTGAAAGACACGGTCGTCGTCGTCACCCGCTACTTCGGCGGCATCAAGCTCGGCGGCGGCGGATTGATTCGCGCTTACGGCGGCACGGTGAGCGAAGGGCTCGACGCGGTCGGCATCGTCGAGCGCATCCCGATGCAACGCTTGACGCTCACGGTCGATTACGGCTGGATTGGCAAGGTCGAGAATGAACTGCGGCAATCATCGTACCTTCTCGACGACATCGTCTACGCGGACACCGTCACGTTCCACATCTCGGTGCCGGTCGAAGAGGCCGAGGCCGCAATGGCATGGCTCGTCGATTTGACGAACGGACAAGGGGGACTCGAGACCCAGGACCAGCGCATCATCGAACGTGATTTTGTGCGGTAGATCACGTATACTAAAGGAAACGAATGAAATGAGGAGACGACATGGAACAAGACTCCCGCAAGAAACGCCCCGTGTGGAAGATCGTCCTGCTCGTGCTCGGCCTCGTCCTGTTGATTGGCGGGTCGGCCTTCGGCTACTTCGTCTTTAAGGCGAACGAGACGGCGGAGAACACGAACAGCGAGCTGACACGAGGTGACAAGTCGGACCGTCGGGAAGAGACGGTCGACCTGACGAAAGATCACTTCTCCGTCCTACTCGCCGGCGTCGATGGCGGTGCCTCGCTCGAGGAAGGACGGACCGACTCGCTCATGGTGGCGACGTTCAACAAGGAATCGCGCCAAGTGACGCTCGTCAGCATCCCGCGCGACTCATACGTCGACATCGTGACGACGGACGGCGAGTTCAAAGACAAGATCAACCACGCCTACGCCTACGGCGGCATCGACACGACGATCGCGACGGTCGAGAAGCTGTTCGACATTCCGATCGACTACTACGCGACGATCAACTTTGACGGCATCGAGGATCTCGTCGATGCGGTCGGCGGCGTCGAGGTCGATGTGCTCGTCCCGATCTCGGGCCGGGCGACCGGTAACGTCGAACTCGAACCCGGCGTCCAAATGTTAGATGGAAAAGAAGCACTCGCCTACGCGCGCATGCGCAAAGACGACCCCGAGGGTGACGTCGGACGGGCGAAACGTCAACAGCAGGTGCTCGAGGCCATCATCAACGAGGCGACGACGATCAATTCGTTCACGAAGCTCAACCGGATCATGAATGCGGTCGGCGATAACATCCGAACGAATATGTCCTTGTCCGAGGCGTCACAGCTCCAGCCGTACACGAAGTCGCTCCGGTCGTTCAACCAAGAGACGCTCGCAGGCGGTGACTTGACGCTCGGCGGTGTGTATTACTACGAACTCGACCCGGCCGACTTGAGCGAGAAACGCACGCTCTTGAAGAGCGAGCTCGGCCTGCCGGTGACGGCGGAAGACAGTGACAACGGAACCGGCGACGGCTTGAATGAAACGGAAGACGGTTTCAGCGAGACGACGACGTACTGATACCAAAAAACGACCGGGGACGCGTGTCCCCGGTCGTTTTCATATGGTCACATCAGGCCTTCGGCCGGCCGAGCAGGCGTCGTGACGTCTGGATGATCGGCTTATAGTTCGGATGGATCAACTCGGTCGATTCGACGATCAGCTCGATGACGATGAGCACGATGACGAACGTGATGACCGCCCCGAGCATCGTCGTCTTGGCGAACAGAATCGAGGCGATGCCGAAGAAGAATGTCATCCCGTACATGAGCAGAACGGCTTGCCGTGTCGTGAAGCCCATGTCGATCAACTGGTGATGCATGTGCGACTTATCGGGCGACATCGGCGGACGGCCTTGCACGAGCCGGCGGACGATCGCGAAAATCGTGTCCGAGATCGGCAGACCGAGCAAGAGTACCGGCACGACGAGCGAGAACAACGTCACGTTCTTGAACCCGATGAGCGAGAACACGGCGAGCATATAACCGAGGAAGAGCGCCCCGGTGTCTCCCATGAAGATCTTCGCCGGATAGAAATTATGGACGAGAAAACCGAGCGTGCTCGCCAGGAGCAACAAGGCCATCATCGTCAAATAGACGTTGCCTTGGATGATGGCGAGCAGGGAAATCGTCCCGAGGGCGATGCTTGAGACGCCCGCGGCGAGGCCGTCGAGCCCATCGATCAAGTTAATCGCGTTCGTGATCCCGATCAGCCAGAGCACCGTCACCGGGATGCTCCATGAACCGAGATAGAGCTGCTGGTCGAACGGGAGGTTAATCAATTCGATGCGCATACCGGCGTTCAAGACGATGACCGTCGCGATCATCTGCCCCATCAGCTTGACGCGGGCCGTCAACTGGAACCGGTCGTCGATGAAGCCGGTCAAGATGATGACGACCGCCCCGATCAAGATGGCATCGTTATATCGACTCGTCGGCAGCAACAAGGCGTAGCCGATGAAAAAAGCGATGAAGATGGCGAGGCCGCCGATCCGTGGCATCGTCCGTAAATGTACTTTTCGGGCGTTCGGGTGATCGACCGCTCCGATCAGAAAAGCAAACCGGCGAACGAGCGGCGTGATCAAGATGGCCATCACAAAACTGACCAACATGGCAATCCATAGCATGGGCCAACGTTCCTCTCTCATAAAAAAATAGACTCTGGCGAATTATAGCATATTTCCCTTGAGGCGAGACGTATCAGAAATGTTACAACGAAAAAATCCCGACGAGGTCGTCTCGTCGGGTCACGTTCAGGCGTGGGCCGGATGCGTCGTCACTTCATCCGTGGCCTCGTATGTATACAAGCCGCGGCCAATCTTTTTGATGTCAGGATTGACCGATTCGATTTTCACCATCAATTGGTAAATATTGCTAATGTGATGCCGATAGCGCAATTCGAGCTCCATTTGGATGTCCCGCACGCTCATCGTCTTCCGTTCTTTCAACAGGTCTGTTACCTGATGGACGTAGACCTCGAGCGGATAACGTTGATTGACGCGACGCGGGCGCAGTCGTTTCGCCGGATCGAGGAGTGATTCCTCTTCGCGCTTGTTTCGGTTCAACTCTGAAATCAAGTATTCCGCCCGGCGTTGCAACTGACGATATGACTCTTCGATCTCCATCAGTTCCCGATAGATATTCTCATTGACGTCCGTAGATTCCATGCACAAGTCCTCCTCTACACTTAATTGATGTTCCCCATTACCCAATTTCATCAATTATTGCCAGTTATTACTTATTCCCAATTAAAAGTGTAACGGTTTTGTAATGTGCTTGTCATCTGTTTTTAGGCACTTTTATCTATTTAGGCCTTTTGACCCAACACAAAAAGATGACGACTGTTCGGGGCAGTCGTCATCTCACGGAAGATGATCGTAGTCTTTACACGCCGACGCGTTCGAGGATGCGTGCGAGCGAGAGTTCGTCGGTCGAAGCGACGATGAGGTCTGCATGACCAAGCATCGATTCTTCCCCGACGGCGACAGCAAACATGTTTGCCGCTTTGATTGCAGTCACGCCTGCGGCTGCGTCTTCAACACCGATGGCATGTTCGGGTTTCACGCCAAGGGCAGAGGCAGCCTTCAAAAACACTTCGGGATGTGGTTTCGATTCGGCGACAGTTGCTGCATCGACAATGTGATCGAAGTAATGACGGACACCAAGTGCGTCTACGACCGCAAATGCGTTTTTAGAAGCCGAGGCCATTCCGATTTTGAGACCAGCCTCTTTGATTTCATCGAGGAATGAAATGATGCCCGGCAACAAATCGTCTGAAGAGATGTGTTGAATGAGTTCAACGTAATGCTCGTTCTTCTTCTGTGCGAGTTCCGCTTTTTCATCCGGTGTGAAATCGTCCTGTCTTCCACCGAGCGCGAGGATGCGCTCGAGCGAGTCCGTCCGACTCACGCCTTTTAGCGTCTCATTGAACTCGCGGTCAAACGGAATATCGAGCTCTTCTCCGAGTTGTTTCCAAGCGAGGTAATGGTACTCCGCGGTGTCAGTGATGACACCGTCCAAATCAAAAATGACTGCTTCAATCGTCGACATACATGCTTTCCGCCTTTCCTTCTAATGTTTCTGTCGTCAGACTACATTAAGGGAACTTGACAAGTACCCGTTGCACGATTGGTCATTGATGCAAACGGTTGCACTTGTTCGATTTCTATTATAAATGAAAAAGCCATCATCATGCAACCGCTTTCGCAAAAAAATAAAAAAGCAGGAGAAGCATTCGCCTCTCCCACTGCTTACAACTGGATGCCGACGACTTTCACGTTGACCGATAGCGGTGTCATCGCGAGCATCGTATCCATGTCTTGCGTGATGCGTTCTTGTACGGCTGTCACCGTCTTGACGATCGATTGACCGTAAGCGATGTAGAGCGACAAGTTGATCGTGACGCCTTCTGACGATTCGTCGACTTTGACGTGCTTCATGAGCGCACGCTCCGACAGTTTCGTATCTTCTTGCGTGAACGACACGTGTTTCGTCTCTTTGACCGCGACTGCGGCGATCATTTCGACGACGTGACGTGAGACGTTGACGTCTCCTTCTGTGCTATGCATTCCATTTTCGTATGGCATGGTGTCACTTCCTTAACTCTAGTTTCGCTTCCCTTTATAAAGTGTAGCGGAAAACGTCCGTTTAGAAAAGGGTTTACGGTTTTGCATCTTTCACATCTTGGGCACGGCGGACGTCGATCTCGACGAGCGGCTTCAATAGCTTGACGACCGGCGGGCTGATGATCAATAGGACAATCAAGAAGGCGACACCGAACAAGACGAGCAATTGGAGCCATGACGTCGGCATGAACCCGGCCGGCACGAACGCCTTCCAGGCGACGACGAGGAAGACGTGCACCAAATAAATGTAGAGACTGTACTTTCCGGCCCGAGTGATGACCGGTAGCTCGCGCCCCGGGATGATGAGTGCGAAACTGATCGCCATGAGAATCGATACCGTATAGACGATCAAGAAGGCGAACGGCCCGCTCCAAATCGCCTCCGGCACCGCCGTCTCATAGGCGAACCGGAACTTGAACAAGTTGCCGATATGATAAAACGCGCTCTCGTTCTGAAGACTCATCGAGGCGAGCAGCCCGAGCGTGAGCGTCGTGAAGACGGCGAATCCGCCGATCCGATACCGGTTCCGTTGCTCGGCCCGCTTCGGCAGTTCGAAGAAGTTCATCGTGTTCCGCGCGCTCATCCAGTTCCCGATCAAGAAGAACGGATAGAACATGATGACTTTCCGCAGGGCGAAGAACCCGGTCGATTCAGCTTGGAAGCCGAACAAGAGCGCGAATAGGAGCGCGTACAGCACGTATCCTTTCAACTGGGTCACATACGGGGTGATGACGTACCAGATGATGATCGCCATCAAGTACCAGAGCGCCCAATACGGCTTCAATAGAATCAATCCCGGGTTCTCGAGCGACAAGAGCGGGATGCCCTCGGTGAAGGCAAACCATGAGCCGAGGATCACTTGCCAGATGACGTAGACGACGAACAGCTGGATGACGCGCAAATAGCGGTTCTCCCGGAAGAAGTAACCGCTCAGCATAATGAATAACGGCATGTGGAACGTGTATAAGAATAAATAGACCCATTTCGGCAAGATGTCGTCATAAGCACCGCGCACATCGGTCAACAAGTGACCGAACACGACGAGTAAGACGAGCACGCCTTTAATATTATCGTACCAATGATTTCGCATGATATTCCCTCAAGTTCTATAAATCAATATTGTTGTTTAGCCAATTCTTTTTGACGATTCCAAAAAGCAATCGTTTCTTTCTTCCGTTCAATTGGAAACTCCTCGAGCATCTCCCCCACTTCGTCTTCGAGTGGCAACAGCAATCCGGGGTTTTCCTGAGCGCACCGCATAATCTTTTCAAACTGCGTAAAGAACACCTCGAGTTCGCGAGGAGCCTGCGTTTCGAGCAGCTGTCCAGCTTCCGCGACATATCCGCCAAAATAAGTGAGATAGAAGATGCGCACCCGTTCCGTGAGCACCGGATCCGTGAAACGTTCTGCTTCTTTGACGATGGCCGCCCCTTCACGCAACATGTTAAAGTTCATCAAAAAACGATTCGTTCCCTTGTCCCCTAGTCGGACAATCTCTTTGATGAGCCGAAGCATCTCTTCAGCTTCGAAGCCTTCGCTGAAATAACGGTTCAACGTCGTCTTCACGTCTGCATGCTGTTTATACAGACCGACGATGAGCTCAATCAACTCGTTTTGGTCGAATTGCTTGAGCTCGGCCCGCAACTCGCCCACCTTCATCTTCTTCATCCAATTCCCTCGCTTCATTTTTTGCCTCATTCATCATAGCCGATTTTTTGAACTGGTGAAATTACGTTTCCACAAAAAAATGATGACGTCACTGTCATCATTCCCCGGATTTGCCCTTCGCAAGCCGAAACGTCAAGAAATCTTCATCCGACAGCATGTTTCAAGCGTATTCAAATAGACGAGAGTGGGTACAGTATAGTATAGTAGTCTTACCAAATAATCAGAATATTCTAATAAAAGGAGGTGTGGAGAATGGCTTCCGTCATTCGTAACCGTCACCACATGGTACATGACCCGAAACGTTCATTCTCTAACTTCGGATTTTGGTGGTTCACCGGCGCCTTTTCCGTCGGACTGCTCATCGTCGCCTTCGAACCAATCCGGGAACGATTCACCGCCATCCATCCGATTCTGTCCGTGCTGTCCTTTGTGTTCCTTTCGTTCTTCATCGGTGTCGCCATGAAACTCGCGCGTGACGTCTGGTGGCTCAACTACCTGCTCGAACGCACATCGAACCGATACATGTACATCGGGGCCGACACGCTCCGTAGCTGGCAGTACACGCTCGACTCCATCTGGTTATTGACCCGCACGTCACAAAAAAAGCTCGGCCGATTGTATATCCAAATCGACCGAACTGTCCGTTCTGAAGAGGCGAAGCGTCTGTTCGCCGCCTATTTGATTGATCGTGGTGTGCTCGTCGTCTACTCGAGACCATCGAAACCGAAGAAGATGGCTTAACCGAGATACGGCGCCAGCCAGGTCTGCGCTGCCTCGACTTCTTCCATACGTAGCTCGTGCCCGCCTTCGTGATAGAAGAGTTCAACGTCCGCTCCGGCACTTCGGAGCGTCGATGTGAGCTCTTCTGTTTCTGTTTTCGGGCAAATCGGGTCACGCTCCCCGGCCGAGATGAACACGTTCGCCCCCGTAAGGTCTGGCAACGTGAGTGAACGGTCGGGCACCATCGGGTGGAACAAAAGTGATGCGTGGAACGCATTCTGCCGGTAAAGCGCCGATCCGATCAAATTGGCCCCGTTCGAATAGCCGAGCGGGATCATCTTGTCGCGGTCGATGCCATATTCCGCCGCCGCATCATCCAAGAACGTCAAGAACCGTTCCGTCTGTTTCTTCAAGTCCTCGAGGTCGAGGACGCCTTCCGCGTGACGGCGGAAGAAGCGGGACATGCCGTTCTCGAGCACGTCCCCGCGGAGCGTCAAAATGTTCGCCTCGGGAGCGAGTCTTCGTGCGAGCGGGATCAAGTCCTGCTCCGTCCCTCCTGTGCCGTGCAATAAAACGAGTGTCGTCTCGGTCGTGCCTTGAATGAATTGATGTATCATGTCATGTCTCCTCTCGGGATTGTAATTGTCGGTAACGTACGGGTGATCGCGTCACGGTCTTGTTCGAACCATGCCGGGAGCTGGAGCGTCGAGCCGAGGCCCTCCAAACTCTCATCGATCAAAAAGCCGGGCGCATCGGTCGCCAGTTCATGAAGAATTCGGCCGGCGTCATGGAAGTAGACCGAGCGGAAGTAGTGGCGCTCTTTCACTTCGGTCGGACGGAGCCCGAGCTCGAAGATGGCGTCTTGCCACATCGTGTAGTCTTCCCCGTCATTGACGCGCCACGCGATATGATGGACCGTCCCCGAACCGGGCACCCCGTTCGGCAGGATGGTCTTTTTCACGTCGATGACGTTGCCGTAGTCGGCCGAGGCTTGTAGGCGAATCCATTCTGAATCTTCCCCTACCGTCTCAAAGCCAAACAGTCCCGTCAACAAGCGGACCGTCGCCTCCGGGTCTTTCGACAACAGCGTCGCCCCGGCAAAGCCGGTGATCGCTTCAGCTGATGTCACGCCCGGCACGACCCAACTCGTCTGTTTCGAACTCGCCCGGGCGACGAGCTCGACGACGAGTCCGTCCGGGTCTTCAAACAAGAGCGACGGCTCGCCGAACCGTTCGGTCGCGACCGTGCCGACGCCATGGTCGTTCAATCGTTTCTCCCAAAATAAGAGACTGCCTTCCGGGACGAGATAAGCCGTGACCCCGACTTGTCCGCTGCCGACGCTGCCTTTGCCGATCCCTGGAATCGGGAAGAACGTGATGACCGTCCCCGGTGACCCTTGCTCGTCCCCGAAATAGAAATGGTACGTGCCCGGGTCATCGAAGTTGACCGTCTGTTTGACGAACCGGAGTCCGAGGACATTCCCGTAAAAATCTAATGTGCGTTGTGGGTCTTTCACCATCGCCGAGATGTGATGGATACCCGCTGATTGCTTCGTCATCTCATGTCCTCCTTTTTATTATCTTGATTTCAAGATAAATCATTTTCGAAGAAATGTGAAACTTTTTGCTCAATATGGCGTACGCTAATAGTAGACACCTATAAGGAGGTACATATATGACGTTACAAATCGATCGTGTGTCAAAACAGTTCGGCCAATTCACGGCTGTCGACGACTTGAGCTTCCACGTCCCGAAAGGCGAGATGTTTGGCCTGCTCGGGGCGAACGGGGCTGGGAAGACGACGACGTTCCGCATGATTCTCGACATCCTAAAACCGAGTGACGGGACGATTCTCTGGGACGGCCGAAAAGTCGACCACCGCATCGTCGGCTATCTGCCGGAAGAACGGGGCCTCTATCCGAAGTCACCCGTCCGGGACCAGCTCGTCTTTCTAGCAAGCTTGAAAGGAATGCGCCAAGCCGAGGCGAAACGGGCGGTCAAGTCATGGCTCGAACGGCTCGAAATCCCGCAGTATGAGACGATGCGCGTCGAACAACTGTCCAAAGGGAACCAGCAGAAGATTCAACTCGTGGCCGCCCTGCTCCACAACCCGGAGCTGCTCATCCTCGATGAACCGTTCAGCGGGCTCGACCCGGTCAACGTCGAGATCTTGAAACGTGAAGTGCTCGCCCTCCGCGACGCTGGGACGACGATCGTCTTCTCGAGCCACCGGATGGAGCACGTCGAGGAGCTGTGCCAACACATCGGCATCTTGAAAGGCGGCCGCGCGGTCGTCAGCGGCGACGTTCCGACGATCAAGGAACGTTACGCTGAACCGGTGCTCTTTATCGAGACGGACCGACCTGACGTGCTCCAAGCCCTCCCGGTCGTTCGGGCGATCGAGTCGCATAAAGATGGTCTTTTCGTCCGACTCGACTCATTTGAAGACAGTGATGCGGTGCTCGGGGCCCTCGTCTCGAACGGCGCCACCGTCAAGACGTTCATGCGCCAACCCGTCTCATTAAACGACATCTTCATCAAGGAGGTCGGTCAACATGTTTCATAACTTCGGACCACTTTACTCGTTCACGTTACGCTCGAAGCTGCGCTCAAAGGCGTTCCTCATCTCGACGATTTTAACGATCTTGTTCATCCTCGGCTTCACGAACATCGACCGTCTGCTCGCGAACTTTGAGGATACCGACCAGGCCCAAGCCATCCTCGTCACTGAAAACAACGACCTGACGACGCTCATGCAGTCGCTCGGTTATGAAGACATCGAATCGGCCGCGATTTCCGAGTCCGAGGCGCGTGCTGGCCTCGACAATGGGGATTATGAGATTGTCGCTTTCATCGAGGGCGATTCGGCCCGCGTTCTATCGGAACGTCCAGAACCGGACTTCACGACGGTCCTCCAGACGGCACTCCGCGAAATTCGGAACGCCGAACTGATCGAGACGTCGAACATCGATCCGGCCGTCCTCGCGGCATTGAATGAGCCTGTCACGGTCGAAGAATCATATCTCGGCCGCGGCGGAGAAAACTCGGACGAGCTGTTCTCGTCGTTCGCGTTCGTCTACGTCATGCTCATGTTACTCTACGTCTCAATCATCACGTACGGCTCGATGATTTCGACCGAGGTCACGACCGAGAAGTCGTCACGCGTCATGGAGCTAATCATCTCGACGACGCATCCGGTGACGCACATGCTCGCCAAAATCTCGGCCATCGGGACGCTCGCGTTGCTTCAAATCGCGATTTTCCTCGGCTTCGGGTACTTCAGCGCCCGCAGCAACGAGATGGCACAGTCGGTCATCGATAACGCCGGCAACGTCCGCGCCGTCGTCTATCTGTTGACGTTCTTCACGCTCGGCTATCTGCTCTATGCGGCCATGTTCGCCGTACTCGGCTCACTCGTCAGCCGGGTCGAAGAGTCGCAACAGATGACGATGCCGGTCATCATGCTGCTTGTCGCCGGGTTCCTCGCCGCCATGTTCGGCTTGAACAACCCGGAAGCACCGATCGTCACGATTTTGTCGTACGTACCGTTCTTCACGCCGATGCTCATGTTCCTTCGTGTCATGCTCGTCGATGTGCCGGCATGGGAAGTCGCGTTGTCAATCGGCATCATGATTGCCACGATCGGTGTGATTTTGTGGGTCGGCTCGAAATTTTATCGCGGCGGCGTCCTATTCTACGGCAACAACGCGATTAAACAATGGCGACAAATATTACAGAATCGACAATAACGTTTACAGCATTTTCGTTTTCGTATACTCTAAAGAATGTGCAAAATGAGGAGGAAACGAACAATGCGATCACGATTACTCGCAGCTTTAATCTTTACTTTCATGACGACGCTCACGACGTTCATCTGTTATACCGTCTTCTTGGACGCCGATGCGCTGTGGCAAATCTTGCTCGCATACGCGGGAAGCACGTTCCTCGGGACGCTCGCTTTTTGGTATCCGGTCAGCCGGCGTCCAGAGACGTCGCGGTTCGGCGGCGCGTGGATCGGCATCTTGATCACGACGACGACGCTCATCGGATTCACCGCGATCCGCTTCACCGTTCGTGGTGACGCCGCGTCCTTACTCGACTGGCAGACGATGCTCGCGAGCCTCGCCTATACGTTCGGTTACGTCGGTTGGGTGCTCACGATTCTCAACATCGTGCTCGGCTTCCTACTTGCCGGGACACGACCGAAAGTAAGATATGACTCGCGCATGGCGCGTTAATATCGACAAAAGGAGCCAAGACAATGTGTCTTGGCTCCTTTTGTATTTATCCTTTGCTCTGTTCCTTTCCAATTTGCTGATGATATAACATCGACGCATCAAGTAGTTCATCAAGTTTAAGAGATAGCATCATTTTCTCTCGTTTGCTTAATTTCTGTCCATAAAACATCAAGTCTCTAAATTCACTATCCGCACTTCGATAACTTTTACCTAATTGCTCCCTAGAGCTTTTCATTGTTTCCACCATCTCCATATCTGTACCTCCTCCCTAACTAAATTAAAAAAACACGAACTTTTAGTCCGTGTTGTTCACTGCAATTTATACGATTTATCGACGACCCCGAACTCCGTGTATTGGAACGAGTTGTCGACGAACTGGTCCGGTACGAGCTGCTCGATATAGCGGGCGAACGGCACGATCCGATGCGTCGGTTCGTGCGAGCGTCCCAGGTCGAGCACAGCATCGACGAGCGCCTCGAGCGCATGATGTGACGTCGGTTCCTCGTCCTCGGCGAAGATGCGACGGAGTTCTTCCTCATGCATGAGGTCGAAGATGCGCATCCGCGCCTCGAGCTGCCGCTGCATGTCCTCGGTCGACTTGCCGTGCATCGCCTCATCGTAGGCGAGCTTCATTTGTTCAAGTTCTGGGACCGTCCCTTTCATGAGCACTTTGAGCGACTCGCCCGTCCAAATATGGCGGGCCAAATAGTTCGCGTCGATCTTGAGCGCCTCGGCGAGCGCCTCTATGTAAGGCATCGTCGGGTAGACTTCACTCAGTTCGGTCCGGCGAATAAAGTACGGGGCGACGCCGATGCGGTCGGCGAGTGCCTCGACCGAGATGCCGGCCCGCTCACGTAATATTCGAATCCGATCCCCATAACCCCGGTACGGTGCGTTTTTTCCATCCATGTCTCTCTCCCCCTCTCTTTTTAGTATAGTTCCCGAATCCATAAAAAAATACTCGGAAGCATACGCCTCCGAGTAAAATGTTCAACTTATTTTTTCGTCAATTCGACGACTTCTGTAGAACCGGCTGTGACCGTGTCGCCTTCAGCAACGAGTTTGTTCACGCCGAAGCTGTCGTGGTTCGTGATAATCACCGGTGTGATCGTCGACGGCGCGTTCGCTTTGATGAAGTCGAGGTCGAACGTGACGAGCGTGTCGCCAGCTTTGACGGCTTGACCTTCTGTCACGTGCGTTTCGAAGCCTTCACCTTTAAGGTTGACCGTGTCGAGACCGATGTGAATCAAGTACTCTGCACCGTTGTCAGCGTTGATTCCAATCGCGTGTTTTGTCGGGAAGACAGTCGCGATTGTACCGTTGACTGGCGAGACGACTTTGCCGTCTGTCGGTTCGACGGCGATGCCGTCACCCATCATTTTTTGCGAGAACACTTGGTCAGGAACGTTCGTGATGTCAATGACCTTCCCTGTAAGCGGTGAAACCGCGTTAAGTTGTTCTTCTTTACCACCAAATAGTTTTTTAAAGAATCCCATAGCTTAATCCCTCCAACATGTTCTGTTAATCAAAGTCTTAGCTTTTATACCCGAAAAGCTTCCTCTTCAATCCCTACCCTATAAACGGTATAGTTGTAATAAGGTAGTGCGAATTCGTTTACACATCGTAAGAATACGAGTGTGCAATCGCTTTTGCAAGCCCTTTTTACACTTTATAAAAATTTCACATGATGGAGGCGCTTACAATGACGACTTTCACAAAATTGTCATATGAACGGCCCGACTTGGACGCTTTGAACAGCCGATTGTCGGACTATTCAGTCGAATTGCAACAAGCGAGCACACTCGAAGAGGCGAACGAATTGATTCGCCAAATCAACCAGGAACGGAACGCGTTCGAGACGCAAAGTCAACTCGTCGCAATCCGCCACTCGATCGATACGCGTGATGCGTTCTACGAGGCTGAGCAGACGTTCTTTGACGATGCGTTACCGGTTTACGAGAAAGAGGTCCAAGCGTATTATCGCGTCTTGACCGAGCACGACCTGCGCAGCCAACTCGAACAGGAATGGGGCAGCCAGTTGTTCGAACTCGCCGAGCGTGCACTCAAGACGTTCGAGGAGTCGCTCATCCCGAAACTGCAGGAAGAGAACCGATTGGCGACCGCCTATCAGAAAGTCATGTCGGCGGCCCAAATCGAATTCGACGGCAAGACGCTCAACTTGTCCCAGTTCGGCCCGTATCTACAATCCCCTGACCGTTTGGTACGAAAAGCGGCATCCGAGGCCCGTTATACATATCTGGCCGACAACGGGGACGAACTCGACCGCATCTACGGCGAACTCGTCCGCGTCCGGACCGACATCGCGCACGCGCTCGGCTTCCCGTCGTTCGTCGAGCTCGGTTACGCCCGGATGCAACGCGTCGGCTATGACGAGTCGAACGTCGACAACTTCCGCAAACAAGTGCGCGACGTCATCGTCCCGCTCGCGACGACGTTAAAAGAGAAGCAGGCGAAACGGATCGATGTCGATTCGCTCACGTACTACGACGAGTCGTTCGTCTTCCCAGACGGCAACGCGACGCCACAGGGCGACGAGGCGTTCATCATCGAAGGCGGGAACACGATGTATCGTGAACTCTCAAAAGAGACGGACGAGTTCTTCCAATTCATGCAACAGCGCGGCGCCCTCGACTTGACGGCGAAACCGGGCAAGGCCGGCGGCGGTTACTGCACGTACCTCCCGTCGGAAAGTCTGCCGTTCATCTTCTCGAACTTCAACGGGACGGCCGGCGATATCGACGTGCTCACGCACGAGGTCGGTCACGCCTTCCAAGTGTACGAGAGCCGTCATTTGACGACGCCAGAATACGCGTTCCCGACATACGAGGCGTGTGAGATCCACTCGATGTCGATGGAGTTCTTCTGCTGGCCATGGATGGAACTGTTCTTCGGCGATCAAGTCGACAAATACAAGTTCAATCACTTGGCAGGAAGCATCACGTTCCTCCCGTACGGCGTCCTCGTCGACGAGTTCCAGCACGTCGTCTACCGCAACCCTGACATGACGGTCGCTGAGCGGCGCCAGGCATGGCGTGACCTTGAGAAGGTGTACTTGCCACACCGTGACTATGAGACGAACGACTACCTCGAGTCAGGCGCTTGGTGGCACCAACAAGGACACATCTTCCAGAGCCCGTTCTACTATATCGACTACACGCTCGCACAAGTGTGCGCCTTCCAGTTCTGGGTGCGCATGCATGAGGACCGTGAGGCGGCGTGGAGCGATTATCTCACGCTCTGCCAAGCCGGCGGCAGCCGCTCGTTCCTCGAGCTCGTCGAATTGGCCGGTCTCAAGTCACCGTTCGAGGACGGCGTATTGAAACAGACGGTCGGACAGATTGAAGACTATCTATTGAAGCATCCGCTCGCGAACTAAAACGAACCCACTCACGTCAGCGTGAGTGGGTTTTCTCGTTCTAGATTTAAGTGTACTTCCACATCGAGACGCAAAAACAGGTGAGCCCGTGAGCCCACCTGTGTCTTCAAATCACATCTAATGGTTCTTTTTGGCTCGGTGGCGGGAACGCCTCGTCGAGCGCATTAAAGTCGTCCTCGGTCAAGTTGAGGAGCAACGCCGCGCCGTTCTCTTCGACGTGCGCTTTCTGACCCGCTTTCGGGATGGCGATGACGTTTCCGCTCCGCACCGTCCACGCAAGCAAGATTTGGGCCGGTGTCGCACTGTACGCCTCGGCGATCCGGTTCACCGTCTCGTCGTTGAAGACTTTCTCTTTCACGTCGCTTCCTTCGGCGAGCGGGGCGTAAGCCATCATCGGGATTCCTTGCTCCTGTAAAAATGGCAACAAGT
Source organism: Exiguobacterium sp. s16 (assembly GCF_018618115.1). NCBI lineage: Bacteria > Bacillati > Bacillota > Bacilli > Caryophanales > Exiguobacterium > Exiguobacterium sp. s16. Next base: position 59,110 of record NZ_JACSLM010000004.1, read on the forward strand.
CGTATTCGACGCCGCGGCTGCCGAGATGATAGAGCACTTGGTTGACCGCGCAATGTTTCCCCTTCGGCAAGGCGAGCAGTTCTTTCATGTCGTCGACATCAAAGTTCGAGACACCCCACGCTCGGATCTTACCGTCCGCCTTCAACTGTTCGAGCCCGTCGACCGTCTCCTCGAGCGGGATGTTCCCGCGCCAATGCAGGAGATATAAGTCGAGGTAGTCCGTACCGAGCCGTTCGAGCGTCGCGTCACAAGCTTGGACGAGTTTGTCGCCCCCGGCGTTATGCGGATACACTTTCGAGACGAGGAACACGTCTTCCCGCCGGTCTTGAATCGCTTCACCGACGAGCGACTCCGATTTCCCTTCCCCGTACATCTCCGCCGTATCGATGACGTGCAACCCGCAGTCGAGTCCCGTCCGGAGTGCCTCGATCTCGGCTTCCCGTTTCGATTCGTCTTCTCCCATGCGCCATGTGCCTTGCCCGAGGGCCCTCATCTCACGCCCGTCTGGCAATTCAGCCACGTGTTGTTTCAGTGTCGCCAAAATTAATGTATGTGGAATGCGGTTCATGCCATCTCCTCCTTCGTCCATTGTTCATGTAACGGTCCGGTCGTCCCAAAGACGGGATCAGTCGCCGGTTTGTCGACTCGTTCGATCCGTTGCACACTGTCCGGTCGTTCTTCCGGTTTCCCTGTCAACGTATCATAATCGCGTCCTTCCGGATAGGCACCGACGATGGCAAAGTCTTCACTCGCCTCGAGACGGCGATGTCCCGTCCCGGCCGGCAAAATCAAGACGTCTCCTGCTTGAAGCGAGACGAGGTCCCCGGTCGCACCGCCAAGTTGGACGGTCGCCCGGCCCGACTTCACGCCGAGCACTTCATGCGTATTGCTATGGTAATGGTGATAATCGAACACCCCGTTGACCCAGCTGTTGCCCCAACCGTTATGTTCGAACGTCGCTTGCATCCCGTCCGTCTCATCGAACACGCCGCGATACAACAACACCGGGAAATCCGGATTGTTCGGGATCGAGCCGTCGTCTTCAAATCGATATGTCAACACATCCATATTGTTCCCTCCTTGTCTCTGTCTTTGTACCCGAGTTGACGCCCGATTAACCTGTGAGCCAACTCACGGTGAAAAAGTTCAAAAAGATAATTCAAAAAACTTAGTTTGTTCGATAGACAAACTAAAAAGTTTGATGTATTCTATTCCTGAAAACGATTACAGAAATGAGGAGGATGAATCGCATGTCACAAACTCAAACGAAAAAGGAATACTATCAAGGTGTCGGACAAATCAAATTTGAAGGTACTTCTTCTACAAACCCATTCGCCTTCAAACACTACAACCCAGAGGAACAAATTGGTGGGAAGTCGATGGAAGAGCTGCTCCGTTTCGCCGTCTCGTATTGGCATACGTTCACAGCCGATGGAACCGATCCGTTCGGCAAAGCCACGATGATCCGACCTTACGACCGCCTTTCAGGAATGGACCTCGCCAAGGCCCGTGTCGAAGCGGCGTTCGAGTTCTTTGACAAGTTGAACGTGCCTTACTTCTGCTTCCATGATTTCGATATCGCCCCTGAAGGAAGCACCCTCGCTGAGACAAACCGAAATATCGATGTCATCGTCTCGATGATGAAAGAATATATGAAAACGAGTAAGACAAAATTACTTTGGAACACAGCGAACATGTTCTCGCATCCGCGCTGGATTCACGGAGCCGCCACTGCACCGAATGCAGATGTGTACGCCTACGCAGCAGCGAAAGTGAAAAAAGGACTCGAAGTCGGTAAAGAGCTCGGGGCCGAGAACTATGTGTTCTGGGGAGGTCGTGAAGGGTATGAAACGTTGCTCAACACCGACATGGGACTTGAGCTTGATAACTTGGCCCGCTTCTTCCACATGGCCGATAGCTATGCCAAAGAGATCGGCTTTGATGCCCAGTTCTTGATCGAACCGAAACCAAAAGAGCCGACGAAACACCAATACGACTTTGACGTGGCGACGGGTCTCGCCTTCTTGCAAAAATATGACTTGGCGGACCGCTTCAAGTTCAACATCGAAGCCAACCATGCGACGCTCGCCGGACACACGTTCGAACATGAGCTCCGCGTCGCCCGCGTGAATGGGATGCTCGGGTCTGTCGATGCAAACCAAGGTGACCCGCTCCTCGGCTGGGATACGGATGAATTCCCGACCGACCTCTATTCAACGACGCTCGCCATGTATGAGATCTTGTTGAATGGTGGGCTCGGAAGCGGTGGGCTCAACTTCGATGCGAAAGTCCGCCGCGGTTCATTCGAACCTGAGGACTTGTTCTATGCCCACATCGCAGGCATGGACAGCTTCGCCGTCGGTGCGAAAGTCGCTCAACGCTTGATTGATGACCGTGTGTTCGAAAACGTCATCCAAGATCGCTACGCAAGCTACAATGAGGGAATCGGAAAAGACATCGTCTCCGGTCAAACCGACTTCCACAAACTTGAAGCCCATGCGTTCACGCTTACTGACATCCAAAATAAATCGGGACGTCAAGAACAGCTCCGTCACATCCTCAACCAATACTTGTTGGATGTACAACGCCCTTAATCGCGAAGCCCAGACTCCATGATGGGGTCTGGGCTTTTAAATCAAAACCGGAAAGGATGAACCTAATGAAATACGTCATCGGAATCGATTTAGGGACGAGTGCGGTCAAAGCCATCCTCGTCGACAAAAACGGGCAACTCTGCGGGGAAGCGAGTCGCGCCTACCCCCTCATCCAAGAACGAGAAGGCTACAGCGAACAAGATCCGTCAGCCTGGGTCGAACAGACGGTCAACGCCTTGACCGAGCTCGTTCAACAGTTCGAAGGACGTCCTGAAGACATCGAAGGCATCAGCTTCTCGGGACAAATGCACGGGCTCGTCTTACTCGATGCGCAACATCAGTTGCTTCGCAATGCGATTCTTTGGAACGATACGCGAACGACGGCTGAATGTGAGGAGATCAAAGATCGACTCGGACCGCTTCTCCTCGACCTCACTAAAAACCCAGCGCTCGAGGGCTTCACGCTCCCGAAACTTTTATGGGTGAAGCGGCATGAACCTGACCTGTACCGTCAAGCGGCCGTCTTCCTGCTCCCGAAAGACTATGTCCGCTATGCGTTGACAGGTCAACTGCATATGGATTATTCCGATGCAGCCGGAACGCTTCTCCTCGATATCGCTAAAAAGGAATGGAGCGACGAAATCTGTGAACGGGTCGGTGTGCCGAAATCCCTCTGTCCCCCACTCGTCGAGTCGTCTGATCAAATTGGGACGCTCAGCTCTTACTACGCGACGCGCACCGGCCTTTCTTCGAGCGTCAGCGTGTTCGCCGGAGGTGCGGACAATGCCTGTGGTGCCATCGGGGCCGGTATTTTGAACGATCAACAAACGATGTGCAGCATCGGCACATCGGGTGTCGTCTTGGCCTATGAACCAACCGCCCGGCTCGATTTCAAAGGGAAAGTCCATTATTTCAATCATGCTAAGCCAGGTGCCTATTATACGATGGGTGTCACCTTGGCAGCAGGACATAGCTTATCCTGGTTCAAGGATACGTTCGCACCAGATCAATCATTTGAGACGTTGCTCGCCGAAGTGAAAGACGTACCGATCGGGTCGAACGGCCTCTTGTTCACTCCTTATCTCGTCGGTGAACGGACCCCTTATGCGGATGCCATGGTGCGAGGAAGCTTTATCGGAATGGACTCCACCCATCGCTTGGCCGATTTTTCACGGGCCGTGCTAGAAGGAATCACGTTCTCCTTAAAAGAGTCCCTCGAGCTGTTCCGTGCGGAAGGGAAAGTGATCACGTCGATTGTTTCGATTGGAGGGGGCGCCAAAAACGAGGCGTGGCTGCAAATGCAGGCAGACATCTTCGACGCCACCATCATCAAGCTTTCCAACGAGCAAGGCTGTGCGCTCGGTGCCGCCATGTTGGCTGCTTACGGCTGTGGGTGGTTTGATAGTCTCGAGGCCTGCAGTGAGGCGTTCATTCAGGAGGCGAAGCGATACGAACCGATTCCAGAAAACGTCACACGCTACCACGCCTTGTTCGCACTCTATCAACAAGTCTATCCGGCCACGAAACAGCTCTCTCATGGCCTGTCCGCATTTCGGAGAAAGTGAGACGACGATGAACTATACATCCGACCATTACGGGACCGTGGACGGTATCCCCGTCTCGCGTCACCGCGTATCGACAGACTCGTTCAGCTTTTCTTGTATCGATTATGGGTGTACCATCACGGAAATTGCCGTCCCCGATCAACTGGGGAACATCGAGAACGTCGTATTAGCGCTTGATTCGCTTGAGGATTACGTCCGTCACGATTATTATCTGGGTTGCGTGGTCGGACGGGTGGCCGGAAGGATACAGAATGGTCAGTTCACACTCGACGATCAGACCGTTCAACTGCCTTTGAACGACGGTCCCAACCACCTTCACGGTGATCACTTCCATAAGGTCGTATGGAACCCATCCATCGAACAGACGGATGATGGCGTGACCATTCGATTTGAACGGTCGTTTCCTCATGGCCATCACGGATACCCTGGGAATATTGACGTCTCGGTCGAATACACGATTACTCCCCACGCTGTGGCGATTCGCTATGAGGCGAAGACCGACGCGCCGACCGTCATGAACATGACGAATCACACATACTTCAATTTATCAGGGACGTCCCTGCCGATTTCTGACCATACGCTTCAGCTTATGAGTGACTCGTTTTATGAACTAGACGAGACCCTTATTCCGCGCCGCGTGAAGTCCGTCATGACCTCCCGGGCATTCGATTTTAGAGCGGCGAAACGAATCGAAGATGGCCTAAATGATACAGATGCGCAACTTGACCTCGCCGGAGGCTTCGACCACCCGTTTTGCCTGTCCCAAACGGAACGTCCTCAAATCGAACTTCGTCATGCTTCCGGTCGCAGGCTTTCCGTCCATACGACCGAGCCGTGTGTCGTCTTCTATTCGGGCAATATGCTTCCGAACGGGCTGAGACGGACCGGCCTTTGTTTAGAGACGCAACAGGCACCGAACCTGCTGGACCCTCGTAGTGTGTTACGTCCCGGCGAGACGTACGTCGCCGAGACGACGTGGACGTTTGCCCCATAACAATAGCCCGCCACCTGAAGGTGACGGGCTATTCGTCATTGCATCATTCGACGCTGTAAAAACTGCTCGATGGCAAGCGAGGCCATCCCGATCGCTGAAGCGTGGTCGCTCAATTTCGACGGGATGAGCTCGAACGAGTGGTCGGCTTGCGCATACACGCGCGATGAGATCGCCGTGCGAATCATGTTGAGGACCATCGGATGCGACTCGATGACCCGACTTTGAATGATGATCGCTTTCGGATTATAGACGTTTAGTACCGTATTCAACCCGACCCCGACGTAAAAGCACCATTTTTGTAGTTCATTCAACACCGATGCCTCATTGTCCTGTAAACTTCGTTGGAGCGTCTCGACCGTGTGCCCCGGCAAATACTTGTCCCATAGTACTTTTTCCGAGGCATACAACTCCCAACACCCGCGGTTGCCACACGTACATTTCGGTCCATTGTATTCAATCGACATATGCCCGAACTCGCCAGCGAACCCGTCCTCGCCTCGATACAATTCTCCGTGTAAGATGATGCCCGTTCCGACACCGGTCCCGAGACTGACGAAGACCATCTCTTCATTGTCTTTCCCGGCCCCGAACCGTCGTTCTCCGTAAGCCCCCGCATTGGCCTCGTTCTCTAAATTGACGGGTACATCATAACGATTCTCTAAATCTTGCTTCAAACTCGTCACGTCAGGACGGAGGTTCGGGACAAAAATGACTTGTTGCTCGCGATTGATGAGTCCAGGCACCGAGACACCGATTCCAATGAGCCCATATGGAGAGGACGGCATCTTACCAAGCAACACATCGATGGCAGCTCTTACTTTCGGTTCTGCCTCCTGGTCCGCCTCGGCCCACTCGGTCGTCAACGACTCCACAACGTTGCCTTTTAAATCGGTCAATACCGCATTGATCGCTTTCACGCCTAAATCGACTCCGATCGTGAATCCTGCCTGCTGGTTGAACACGAGCATGACCGGGCGACGCCCCCCGCTCGAATCGCCTTGTCCGATTTCAAAGATGAGTTCTTCGTTCAATAGAGCGCCAATTTGCGCAGATACCGTCGATTTGTTCAATCCCGTCACTTCTGACAGTTTTGCGCGTGAAATTGGGTAACTACGAATGATTTCATTCAACAATACGGTTTTATTCATTTTTTTCACAAGCTGTTGATCAGCGGTCACATCTAATTTTGCCAATGACTTTGTCTCCCCTTTATACGAAGTGATGTCTCATCCATCGTTTAACTTTCGTTCCATTCCGTTTTACTCTCAAATTCATTATACAAAAACTGCAAAAATATAGTTGAGAATTCGAGCCTCATTTTGTATGATAAGGATAGTTAGTTTATCCGTCAAACAAACTAACTTATTTTTAACTTGATATTGTAAGCGTTACCAATTCCAAGGAGGGCAAAACGTGATGAAACAAAATCAGAACACGCTATACCTCATGACCATCACACTCGTCGCGACATTAGGTGGCTTGTTGTTCGGTTATGATACTGCTGTCATCTCAGGCGCAGAGAAATCATTGGAGAAGTATTTTATTGACGGGCTGAATTTAAGTTCGCTCGTACACGGGGCGACCACTTCCTCGGCATTGATCGGTTGTATCATCGGGGGGATCATCTCCGGTATATTCGCAAGCCGATTTGGTCGTAAAAAATCATTGATTTTCGCGGCCACTCTTTTCTTCTTGTCCGCACTGGGATCGGCTTATCCCGAAGTCCTCTTCTTTACGAGAGGCGAACCGACGATTGCCCTTCTACTTACGTTCAACTTGTATCGCATCATCGGCGGAATCGGCGTCGGACTTGCCTCGGCCATCACGCCGATGTATATCAGTGAGGTCGCGCCAGCTGCGATTCGAGGACGGCTCGTGTCGCTAAACCAATTTGCCATCATCCTCGGGATGCTCGTCGTCTACTTCGTCAACTGGTCGATCACAAGTGGGCAAACGGTCGCCTGGATCGATGACATCGGTTGGCGGTATATGTTTGCCTCTGAAGCCATCCCGGCCCTCCTTTTCGGTTCGCTCTTATTGATTGTTCCGGAAACACCACGGTATTTGGCGCTCCAAGGTGAGGAAGAAAAGGCTCTCCACATCCTCAGTCGAATCAATGGCAAAGAACGTGCCGAAGCAATCATGCAAGACATCAAATCGTCTGTCAGTCATTCTTCAGCCAAGCTGTTCACTTACGGAAAACTGGTCATCACCATCGGGATTCTCTTATCGGTGTTCCAACAATTTGTCGGCATCAATGTCGCATTGTACTATGCCCCACGAATCTTTGAAAGTATGGGTGCCGCTAAAGATGCTTCCATGATGCAGACCGTCGTCATGGGGCTCGTCAACGTCGTCTTCACCATCGTCGCCATCTTGTTTGTCGATAAAGTCGGTCGAAAACCACTGCTCATCATCGGTTCGGTCGGCATGGCAATCGGGATGTTCGGTGTCGCTTCGATGGCCTACACGAATGCAATCGGAATCGGTACACTCATCTTCATCATCATCTACACAGCCTCATTCATGATGTCATGGGGACCGATTTGTTGGGTACTCATTTCGGAAATCTTCCCAAATAAAATTCGAGGGCAAGCGGTCGCAATCGCCGTCGCCGCTCAATGGACCGCCAACTACTTCATTTCATCGACCTATCCGATGATGATGGAATTTAGTGGTACGATGACATACGGATTTTACGGGGTGATGAGCGTATTGTCCGCCTTGTTCGTCTGGAAGCTCGTACCGGAGACGAAAGGCAAAACGCTCGAAGAGATGGAGACGTTATGGAGTCGCAAACAAGCTGTCTCAAAAGACGTATCCGCCTCATAACGATAAAAAGACAGCGGTTCTCTCATTGAAGAGCCGCTGTCTTTTCTGATTTAGGAAATGACGTCTTCCCCGGTCTGTTCAATATGCCCTTCTCCCCAGGCACACATCGCATCCAAAATCGGTTGGAGCGACCAGCCGTAGTCGGACAGGGAATAGACGACTTTCGGTGGGACTTGTTCATACACCGTGCGAATGATGACACCGTCCGCCTCGAGCTCGCGCAACTGTTGCGTGAGCATTTTTTGCGTGATGTTCGGCATGAGCTTTTTCAATTCGCTCGTCCGCCGTTCCCCTTTAATCAAATGACACATGATGACGACTTTCCACTTGCCGCCGATGACGTCGAGCGTCGCCTCGACCGGGATGTTGTATGGCATGATGGTTCCTCCTTATGGACCGGGATAGGTACTTTTCGGTGCCTATCGTACTTGAAAGTGCGTACTTCCCAATTAAATTCGATGGACTTATGATAGCAACTGTAGCTCAGTTATACAAGTTCATCTCACCAGTAACCGCTTCTTGAGACAGTAAGGGTCTTTTTCGACCGTACTGGACAATAAAGAAGATTGAGATGCTCGAGCTGCCTCGAGACGAAGGGCCCTCGTCTCAACAAACATTCTTTAGGAGGAACTACACATGAATCAACCGTACACCCAGCCTGTCGACGAACAGGCACCGAAAAACGGAGGGCTGGCCTTGCTCGCCCTCGCCATCAGCGCCTTCGGCATCGGGACGACCGAGTTCGTCCCGGTCGGCCTGCTCGCATCCATCGCCAGCGACTTGAATATTGGCATCACGCTCGCCGGTCTTATCATCTCCGGTTATGCCATCGGCGTCGCCGTCGGTGCGCCGATCTTGACGGCACTCACGAACCGGATGAATCGCAAGACGTTACTCATGGCACTCATGGTCGTCTTTATCGGCGGAAATTTGGTCTCTGCCCTGTCGACCAGTTTTGAACTGCTGATTGCCGCCCGATTTATCACCGCGTTCGCACACGGTGTCTTCTTCTCCATCGGGGCGACGATCGCCGTACAGCTCGTGCCACCGCATAAAAAAGCGAGTGCCATCGCACTCATGTTCACCGGCTTGACGGTCGCGACCGTGACCGGCGTCCCGCTCGGCACGTTCATCGGTCAAGCGTTCGGATGGCGCGCCACGTTCTTCGCCGTCGCCGCACTCGGGATCGTATCGATCATCGCCAGCTTCTTCTTGATCCCGAAAGATTTGAAACAGTCACCACCAGCGAAGTTCTCCGATATGAAGAAATTGCTCACGAACGGCCGAATCATGCTCGGCTTCTTGATCACAGCACTCGGTTACGGCGGAACGTTCGTCGCCTTCACGTACTTGACACCAATCATGCAGGACGTGACGAACATCAGTCCGAGCTTGATTAGTATCGTCCTACTCGTCTACGGGATCGCCGTCGCCATCGGCAACTGGGCAGGCGGAAAACTCGCCAATGAAGACCCGGCCAAGGCGTTGTTCTATATGTTCATCGTCCACGCCGCTGTCATGATCGTCATGTCGTTCATGATTCCGTTCAAAGTCGCGGGACTCATCGCCATCGTCTTGATGGGACTGCTCGCCTTCATGAACGTACCTGGCCTTCAACTATATATCGTGCAGTTGGCAGAGAAGTATGTACCGGCCGCGGTCGATGTCGCGTCGGCGCTCAACATCGCCGCCTTCAATATCGGTATCGCGCTCGGTGCGACCATCGGTGGGATTGTCGCGGACTCGATCGGTCTCGTGCATACGCCTTGGGTCGGTGGCATCATGGTCATCATCGCTGTCATCTTGACCGCCGTCTCACGTCGTTTGGAAGCGAGCTAAGGAGGACACCATGTTCAACAATCATGTCAGCTACAATCGGATGTATCGGGAGGGCGAGCTCACGCTCGGCCTCCACATCCCGTTAGAAAATTTCAAGATGCGCACCCCGACGCTCGAACGTCAAGTCGAGCTCGCCCAACGAGTGGACGACTATGGCTTCACGGCGCTCTGGCTCCGAGACATCTTGCTGAAAGACCCGAACTTCTTGGACCCGGCCGTCGGACAGATTTATGACATGCTCATCTATGGGACACACTTGCTCGGTCAGACGAAGCGCATCGCCCTCGGCACGTCCGCCCTCGTCTTGCCGCTCCGGCACCCGCTCCGTTCGGCGAAAGAAGTCGCGACGATTGAAGCGTTGTTCCCGGAACGTTTGATTCTCGGCATCTCGTCCGGCGACCGTCGGGCCGACTTCAAAGGACTCGGGGTCGACCATGCGACACGGGGCGAGCAGTTCAAAGAATCGCTCCGTGTCATGGAACAGGCGCTCTACCACAACTATCCGACCATCGATTCGTCGTACGGCGAGGTCCATGAGGCGACGCTCGTTCCCCGTCCGAAAACACGCATCCCGACGATGATCACCGGGTTCGCGCAGCAGGACATGGACTGGCTCGGGCAACACGGGGACGGGTGGATGTATTATCCGCAGGCCCCATTCGCCCAACAGCAAGTTCTGAGCGATTGGCGCGAGTCAGGTCAGACGCATGGAAAAGGGTTCCGCCCGTTCTCGATGCCGATGCATCTCGATTTGGCGCATGACGCGGACGAGCTTCCGACTCCAATCCGGCTCGGCTTCCGTGTCGGTCGCAATCAATTGATCAAACTGCTCGAGGCGTATCGGGCCATCGGCGTCAATCATCTGTTCTTCGCCTTGTTCGACGGGCAACGTCCGGCCGACGAGGTCATCGAGGAGCTCGGGGAATATGTGCTCCCCCATTTCCCGCCGCTTTCGTAAACTCCAGGTATTCAAAAAGACGACCTCCCCCCGTGGAAGTCGTCTCTTGCGTTACAGCCAGTGGCTCGGTCGCGTGTAAACGGGCGCCAATTTCGTATGCCGGTCCCCGTTCATCGCGTTCACTTGCATCTGTGTCAAAAACAGACTGTCGGTCAACGTTGCTCCTCGCACATCCAAATCTCGTACGTCGGCCCCCATGAAATCGACATAGGACAGGTCTTGCCCACGTAAGTTAGCACCAATCAACAAGGCGCCTCGATAACACGTCCCTCTCACGTCATGCTGACTCACGTTTCGACCAATCAAATCGGCCCGGTCTTGCTCGTGGCGTGACGTCAACGTCAGGCCGTTATGTTTCAACCCTTCCGCTCGAATGTGCCGACTGAGTCGGACAAACAATGGGCGGGCCCGTTGTCGGAATGCCATCAGTGCCGTACCGCTCAACTGTTCAGGCGGTAACTCACGGAAAGCCAGTAGCTCTTCCAATAACGTCTCGAGTAATCGTGCATCGCGCTTTGGGATTACTCGGCTCAGGATGTCGCTTATGTAGAACAACAGCTCATGGACTTGACTCATGATGGGTAGCACCGTGAACATACGCGTATCGTCGACATCCGCCTCCCGCCAGCTTCGTCCGTGAAACGTCACTTGTGACACGAACTGCCCGGCCCCGAGACAGTCGTACACCGTACATCCTTTGAAGCCCCGCTCGCGCAGTTCGGAATGGATGTTGCAGGCATACGAATCTGCCAAATGGACGCACGGCTGTCCTGCGGGTTTATCAATCGGGAAATCCTCAGATTTCAAGTAGTGGAACGCCACACAACAGAGACCGAAACAATTCGCACAATCCGGTTTGAGCGATTCACGCAGCATATGTAAATCGGGCATCGCCATTCATTGTCACTCCTTCCTTGTATGTCTTGACTCTATACGTAAAAGTATAAGGAATGTCCCTATTTTTCCATAGCCTTTATTCAATCAATTAGCGTTGCCTTCATCCTTTTCCCCATAAAGCAGTTGCTCCCTCGTTCGCCTTTTCTGCTCTGCCTCGGATATTTCTTTGTAAAGAGCAATCACGGCATCGAACGAGCTTTCGACGTCGATTCGTTGTTCCAACAGTTGATCAACATAAAATCCGTGACGCAAATCTTCGAGATAGAGTTCCGTTGCTTGATCGAACATCATCTCAAACTGCTCTTTTGCGTCTCGAATCTCGTCATAGGGTTCCTTATCCGTTAAAAGTTGCTGGTCGAAAGGGTCTGTTGAATGAATGAGCTCGTCCCACGCTTCCGGTGACAGTCTGGCTTTCCAATAATCATAGCCCGATTCAAAGCGTTGCAATGGTTGACCGGACGGAAACGACTTTTCGGCATACGCTTCGTACAGCTTAAGCCAATGCTCGAAAAACCACTTGATGATCGCCATGTCCCAATCCATAAACATCTCTGATTTGTCATGTTCGACATATTGGACCCTTCCGCCTTGATACTTCACCTCGAAACGAATCGTCCCTTGAATGGACTCGTCGCGATAAAACATGTCATCGCGATACTCGATGTCATCTAAATCGAGGTCTGCCGGTTTCTCATACGCTTCGAGTGCACTCGCAAGCGATTGGACCGCTCCTGTCGTCAAATCGGTGAACGTCACTTCAATCCGCTCGATAGTTCGGGGTGTCTCGATGATTCCTTCGTTGTAACAGACGGCCAACACGAGCGGTCGTAGGCTGTCCGTCGAATCGGGAATGACAATCCATTTCTGCAGCAGCGGGTCATGGTAATATCCCTCTTTGATTAACGCTTCTGTGTTGTGGGCATCATTTTCAATAATTGAATACAACAGAACGTCAAGTGGTTGAACTTCACCGTAAGGGATGATCCCATAGAAGTTCTCTTCTATCTCGTCACCTGTCCGGAAGTCTCGACCACTGCGCCACTCCACGACAAAACGCCATCGTTCGATGAGCCACCATACCCACTCACCGCCGCTCATACCGGTTTGCCATTCATTCCGTTCATGGGCGACCCACTCGTCTTTATCGTACAAGACGGACTGAGAAGTCCCATCTTGGTAGCGGACCTGATAGGTGAAGATGCCATGTAACGTGTCTCGGTGAAGCAAAGAATAGGCGGATTCATTCAAAAACAACATAAAGTCGATGAAGTTCACCGTTTCCTCAGACCCTGCCTCTTGAAACCATAGCTCAATCGATTCAATGACTTGTGCTTCCATCTATAGCTCGCCTCCCCGTTGCTTGTACTCACACATACAAAAACCAACCCGCTTTCACAGGTTGGTCCATTCGTTCAGTTCACTTTATTCTCGAGCTGTTGCAACTTCGTCGAGTAATACTCGATGATGTCGCGGCGCCGGATGATGCCGATGAAATACTTCCCGTCATCGACGACCGGCACGAAGTTTTGATCGGTGATCGCATCGACGAGCTCCTCGATTTGCGCCGTGATGGCGACCGGCTTATACCGTACGCGTTGCTTGATGTCTTTCAGGCGTGTCCGGAGCACTTTTTCGTAGTCTTCTTCCCCGCGAAGCTGTTCGGCGAGTGCCCAGAGCAAATCTCCTTCCGTCATCGTGCCGGCGTAAAAGCCGTTCTCGGATACGAGCGGCACCGAGGTGAAGCGATGATGTTTCATCTTCTCGAGCGCTTGACGCACCGTCGATTCCGGGTCTAAATATTTGACGTCTTCTTTCGGATATAAAAAGAAAGCGATATTCATGTACAATCTCTCCTCAATCTAAAAATCCACCTCTCCATTGTACCATGTATTAAGGTCTAGTCAGCACAAATTGACCATCTAAATGTCATCCGTTCTAGCAAAAGGAGGCTTATTTCTTTTTTCTTGTGAAGCGTTTCCAGACGAGCTATTCGAATTGTGTGAGAACACAAAAACAGGCACGGTCCCGAGCGGCTTTTCCATAGCCATCCTTGACCGTGTGACGAACACCAACGACTCTATGTCAAAACCTCGACATACAGCAAACTTGTTCAATCTCAACTCGAATAAAGTGCTTCATTTTAGCTATACCCGTGTACAAGTCGTTCTAGCCTCAAAATCCGTAACAAACATGCTACAGATGGCCATCAAAAAAAGCCTAGGAACGTCCTAGGCTTGTCACACACTCAAATAAATTCGAGCAACGTCTTGTTGAACTTGTCCATCTCGTCGAGGACGGTACCGTGACCGCTCTCCTCGAATCGCTCGATCCGGGCGTTCGGGATCCCTTTTTCCATCTCGAGCGCGAACTCGAACGGACAAATCTTGTCATGGACGCCATGGATGATAAGCGTCTCGACATTGACTTTCGGCAAGTCCTCGCGCAAATCCTCATCACGGAGCGCTTTCGCCGAAGCAATCGTCCCGTGGCTCGACGCGACGAGCGACAGATGATGGAACCAGTTTTGCATCGGTTTCGAATGTTCTTTCTCGAAGAAAATCTCACCGAACCCTTCGAGCATCTTCGGACGGTCTTTCAGCGTATCCTCAATCAACGCGTCGACCTCGGCTTGCGTCATCCCGTACGGATAGTCTGGACGTTGCGTGAACACTGGTGCCGCTGCGCCTGAGAGGACGAGTTTCTTCAACCCGTCATCCGGGAAATCGACGGCGTAACGGATGGCGATGGCCCCGCCCATCGAGAAGCCGACGAGCGTGAAATCTTTGATGCCAAGCCCGTCAACGACCATGTGCACGTCCGACGCCATCGTCGCATAGTCATAACCTGTCGCCGGTGCATCGGACTTGCCGTAGCCACGATAGTCGATCCCGACGTAGCGATAGCCTGCTTCGAGCAATGCATTCTTTTGATACTCGAACATGTTGTTGTTTGCCGGCCAGCCGTGCAAGAAGACGACGGCATCGCCTGTCCCGACGTCTTCCACGTAAATACTCGTTCCGTCATGTGCGGTAATATAATTCCCCATTGGTCAAAACCCCCAGTTGGATTGTTGAGCGGCATGCTTGTTTGCCCACAACCCAACTTTTCCCGTTTGACCGATGTGGAAACCTATCAACTGTCGCGCCAGAGCGATTCGCCTTTCAAGACATGCTCAATCGCCGCCGCTCCTTCGCGTAATACGGACGTCCGCCACGACTCGTCTTCCGGATAAAACATCGCCATGAACTCTTTTCGAATGCCGTTGCGGGCTTCCGGGTCTTTCGTCCCTTCAAAGTAGAGCCGGTTCTCGAGGATGATCGTCAAGAACTCGCGAATCGTCGCTTTCGTCGACGTCCCGAATGTCCCGAACTCGAACAACGCCGAGACGAGTTGTTTTTCCGGGTGATGTGTGTCGCGCACATAGTAGAAGTGGTTCGTCGAGTCCCCGAGGACGTCGGTCGGGTCATACGTCTGGATGTTCTTCAACCCGTAAGTCCGTTTCAACTCGTCGACGTCACGCCCGTCGCGCTCACTGATGACCATCGTCACTTCGTTCGTCGGACCGAGCGCCGTATGCCAATCCATGTGGACGACGCGGTCATAGCGATCAAGCAGGTCATGTTGAATCTCCTTCAAAAAGATGGCGGACGGCTCATCCGACTCACCGCCATAATAGACGCCTTTCGGGAACTGATATTGTCCCATCCCTTTCGCCTCGGTCATCGCCTCGAAGCCGTCGAGCTTGATACCAGAACCGAGGAACGAGTAAATATGTTCGCGCGATTCATGGTAGTCATCGATGACGCCGTCCGGGACGAACAAGTGCCGCATAACTTCATACTCTTTATTGACGTTACGCGGGAGTGATTCCCGGTCGATGACGTAGTTGCGGTTCAAGTCAACGTTATGTTCATTGACGCGGCGGAAGTGCTTCATCCCCCACGGATTGACCGCATGGATGAGACAGATCCCTGTCGACTCGTGCCGAAGGTTTTCGAGTTGCGTCTCGATGAACTGGTGTGTCACCGCGGCCCCGGCGTATCCTTCGATGCCGTGCTCCCCGATTGTCATGAGAAGCACCGCTTCGCGTGATCCCGCAGGTTCACCGATGATGACATCAATCGTGTCCTCCCCGATCGAGTGGGACATCACGCGGGCCGTCGGATAATAGGGTTTGATGCGGTCGAGCAGGGCGAGAAACTTCTCGCGCGACTCTTCGTATGACGATGAAAAATACTGACTCATAGCGACTCCCTCCATTCTAATCTTCTGTATCCCATTCCCATTCCACGCCAGACTAAAAACGCCTCCCTAAGGAGACGTTTTCTAAATTTAGTGGGCCCCGGCTTTCGTTCCACGGTTTTGACGCCGGAACTCGAACAAGTAGACGAGCGGAGCGAGCAGAACGGCGCCGAACACCCAATACGCGCCCGGGCTCACAAACAACATCTCGAACGCCCGGAAAAACCAGGCGACGAGCGAGAAGCCGACGACGAGTTCGGCCGTCCAAATGACACTACGACGAACAGCAAGCGTAAGCGTGTTCGTTTTTTGGAAGAGGGCCGCGAGAAAGGCGATCAAAAAGGCCGGGAAGCTACTGAGCCAAAGCATCCGGTTCATCGTGGACTCGGCAAAATACGTGTTGCCGAGTGATACCGTGATCACATAATGCGCAACGAGCACCAATAAGACGACAATCCAACCCATGAGGACGTCACGTTCCCATTTTTTCATCATTCTCCCTCCGTTCCACACAATAGAGCTACCCTTATATTTACCCGTTTTGCGAACGCTTCGGACAATTCTGCGTCAAAAAAGACGCGTCCCGTAAGGAACACGTCAGATTATTTGTCCATCAAGTGACGGGCCCATTCGGTCGCCCGCTCGAGCTCTCCGTCTTTAAGTGGTCCTTCTTTATCAAGGACGATGAACGATTCTTTCAGCACCGGCTCCGCTCCTTTTTCGAGCAATAACTGCTCCATCCGGGTCGAGGCGTGACCGAACCATTTGACGATTTTCCCGACGAAAAAGCCTTGATCTTCTTCGGCCATACTCGTATCGAAGGCTGCAGCTCGCGTACCACGCAGTGCATGGTCCGATAAGCCGTCGAGAAACGTCTTCACATCCTCGGTTTCGCGCCCTCCGTGAGTCGGCGAACCAACGATGAACAAATCAAGGTTGGCGAGGTCGCCGTATCCGACGTGGCTGATCTGCATGATGTCGACGCGGTGTAAGTCGCTGAATCCGTCCTTGATGGCATATGCGACTTTTTCGGTACACCCGTACATCGAGTCAAAGATGATGAGGATTTTCATGTTTGTCCCTTCTCTCTCCAAGACTGGGTAACCCCTACATGAATCTGTTCCCCATTTCCATACTTGATTATCAACTTACCAACTTTCTTCTGTTAACACTTTCGTGAACTCGTCCAGGTGCTCCAAATCACTAGCCTCGGCGTGCGTGCTTCTAAACCGATTGATTTGGTCGATGAGAAACGTCTTATCTCCTTCATAGATGGGGACAATCACTTTCAACAATTGAACATGAACGTCATTGTAAACGGCTAGATGCAGTTCATGCCACATCAAAATGAAACGTTGAAAAACCATGTCTCGTTCCGCCTCTGGGATTTCCTCAATGGCTGACACCATCAAATCAGTGACTTCGTCCCGCACAGCGAACAACAAGTGAAGAAATATATCACATCTCATGATTGTCGGAGTGACTGTATCAAGAAATGAAATACTATTGAATAAGCGTGATACAGGATTTTCATCTGACTGAATCACATCTATTTTACGAAACAGATAACGTTTCAAGGTCTTCATTTCTTGTTGATTAATCGTGCCGTTTGAAAACTTTTCGGCAATTTCTCGCTCACAGACTTGAACGAATGTTTCTGGGTTGCTTGATGGCGGTCCGAGGTCGTGTGCCAAACGATGGTGAATATCCGGGTCATGCGCTAGCTTTATCATCACATCGATGAGGTCGGCTTTCTTCAGCTTACCGAGTTCTTTTGCTAAATCAAATGGTGCCCCCGGTGTAAGCCGATCGCGTAACCAATAATAAACTGCGACTTCATGTTTACACGTTCCTTGATTATAGGGGCAATCGCATGACGATTGAATCATCCACTCGTTCGCACATGTAACCCCCACTCGATAAACGCTACTGCCATATACATCAAACCAGTACGTATTTCGAGTTTGTGACACTAATTTGAGGTTCCCACTCATATAATAACCGTAGCCACGGTCCTCGATTCGCCGTGATACATATCTTTCAAACTCAAATAAATTCATCTTGTCCCCCTAAATCGATACATAACAAAAAATACGAGGCCGAGTCCGACGAATCCATATGCCACCTTATCCAAATGGTCACGCATGCTGAACGGGGCGTCATGCCGATATTCGGCCCGCTTCCACCCAGACCCATCCTCGACCGCGAGCACGTCCTCCGTCGCTTCCCCGTTCACTTTTCGATAGGTCGTCCCGACCGGATACATGTTCGAGGCGTCCCCATAATAGCTGCCATCCATATCGTCGGCCATCGTCTTGACCTCGCCGACGACTTCTCCCAAGTCAGCCTCCAATACCGCGACGTCCATCACTTCATACACCCGTCCATCCAACACGACGAACGCATACGCCCAAGATAAGGCTTGGGCTGACATTGAAACCGATAGGAACAGCAGCACCAATCCGATGATACGCCTCATCGAATCGCCCACACGAACGTCGCCGAGTCACTCAAGTCAATCTCATCCGGCTCGAGTTCTGGCATTGCCGCCTCCGAGAAGAGAACCTCGTCATGGAGCGTGAGACGCGTCGGCGAATAAAGATGAAGCTCGCCCCACGTGTAATCGATTTGAAGCAAGTCACCGAGCGTCGCCCCGGCCCCTTTCGCCAACAGTTCGGCCCGATGACGCGCGTTCGCCGCCGCGCTCGCGAGCAGTTCGTCTTGGATTGTGTCCGCATCCTTGATCGTAAACGAGATGGACAGCTTCGGCTCGGCTAGCGAGTTGCTGACATGTTCGATGACCGCTGACAATTGTTTCGTATCGAGCGAAAATTCGAGTTTCGTCTTCTGCTGACAGACGTAACCCCGGAAACGAGACTTGTAGTTACCTTGTTTGTCGCGGTAGCTCTCATAGTCGGTGTCAATCGAGAAGTCGGTCGTCTTTAAATCCGTTTTCGCGAAGCCAGCCTGCTCAATCGCTTTTTGCAGACGTGTGACGGCGAGTGCCGCCCCGTTCATCGTCTCCTCATAGCGGACGGCTCTTGACGACAAATCCATTCTCACGACAATCAAATCAGGCTTGGCCGATACTTTCCCTGTGCCTTTGACAGTGATGGTGCGGTCCATATGATTTCCTCCTTCATTGTTGGCGATTTAAAAACGGCACACTGCTTTTAGTTCACGAAAATGCGCAATAACGCATAATTTCGATATTTACGATTTCTCCGCTCTGTGTTCGAAGCGTATAAAAGTTCTTTTTCCACAAGTTGATGAAGTGCTTTTCGAACCGTGTTCGGTGAATAGCCTGTCATTTCGACACCTTTCGCCACCGTCAAGATTGGTTGTTCAAAGCTCGTAATCCATAGTTTACGTTCCGCTTCGTTTTCAATTAGCTGTTCACCTTCTGACAGCAAGCGATTGGCTTTATTCAATTGATCCAACAACTTTGTCGCCATTCGTTCTGAAGCATCAACGAAAAACAGTAACCATTTCCCCCAATCCGACTGGTCTCCACGAACACCGTTGAGCAAATCGTAGTAGCGGGCTTTTTCTTTCTCAAGTTCTTCACTCACAAAAAAGATGGGGTGCGTAATCACTTTTTGCTGCAGGAGGTAAAGCACAATTAGAATCCGCCCTAAACGCCCGTTCCCGTCCAAAAATGGATGGATGGATTCAAATTGAGCATGCATAATTCCTGTTTTAAGAAGTGGAGCCGCTTGTTCATTAATGACATATCCGTCTGACTTTAAGTGGTTCTGCGGTAGCAATCGTCCGTAAGAATCAGTATTGATAAATTTTTCTAAGTTCTCCATGTATTCGTTAATCAAATGAGCCTCTACCGGAATATAAGAAGCATCTTCTAATCGATTCGTCGGCCCGATAAAATGTTGAATTTTACGGAACTCACCGGCTGAACTGACTTCGCCTCGACTTCCTTTCATCAAAATCTCATGTAACTGCTTGATCAATCGCGTCGTCACCGGATAACCATTTTCGACAGATTCATACCCAAACTGCAAGGCCCTCATATAGTTCTGAATTTCGATAACATCGGAATCGTCACTTTTCTTCAGCGAAGACTCCATCATATCCGTGAACGTCACCTGTGATCCTTCGATTTTCGTTGATTCAACGGATTCTTGAAGCGATAAGAGTTGCATTAATTGCTTACTTGCTTTCGAATGCGTCAATTCACCATCGAGTTTTCCAAGTAGCGTATTCACATGCGCCAGACGTTCAAGTAATTTGATGGCTTGTGTGATTTCTATTTTGACAGGTAATTTGGTTAATCCTTGTATCGCCATGACACTCATCCTTTAAGTCATATTTATTATAATATTGACTTAATAATAATCTATCAGCTTTTAAAAATCAAATATACATGAAATGTGACTTATTTAAATTTAGTCATCATGAACTCCTCTATGTCATCAAGTGTTTCAGCGCCACGTAGCGACGGATAGGCATCTCGACTGAAGACGAGTCCTTCGTCCGTGTTCAAGAACATGTACCGCTCACCGTCCGGAAATCCGTAATCACTCACATCCATCACTTGAAGCGTGGCTTCGTTTTGTGACCAGATGTGTGACGCATCGTATGGGATCGGCATAAAAATCCCTTCCATCCCAAGGCGAAGTTCAGAGATGACGTCCGCATCCGACTGAAGCACTTCAGAACCGACACCGGCAACGGTAAGTACTTTCATCTCACTCCCAGGCTCAACCTCACCCCGATAGACGTCTGTCACGCTAATCGTCACAATCGACTGATATTCCGCTTGTCCGTTGAAGTCGAGCTCGATGTGGTCAATCTGTTGCACGACGCCCCGTACCACCGCAGGTTCCCATTTCGAGAACAGCTCGTCTTCACTCATCTCGGCAAGGTTTGCCGATGACATCCCGACGTCGATGTCCCCTTCATCGATATAAGCGACCGACATATTGCTCGAGCTGTCCGACAGCGGAATCAATTCTTTAAAACTGTCCCATGTCACGACAAAGAGTGTGACAGCGGCTGCTGCGATGAGACCGCCCATCCAACGCCAATGTCTTCGTTTCTTTACCTCGACTTCCATCGATTCCTCGACGAAACGATCATCGACGTCCCCCATCAAACGTGTAAGTCGATCTCCATTCATAGCGCCACCCCTTCCGCTTCGAGCGCTTGCTTCAAGTCATTACGGGTCCGCAGCAGCACCATCTTGACCTTGCTCTCACTCACCTGGTGCATCTTCGCGATGTCTTTGATCGATTGAAAGTAAAAGTAACGTCCCATGAAAATCTGCCGGGTCTCTTGCGATAACTGGGCCAAAAAGTCGTTCAACAACTCGACGACTTCTGAATCGGTCGCGACGGAGGAGGCGAGACAGTGCTCGAGCTCACTGACAATGAGCGGGACTTGCCCCGCTCCACGCTTCTTGGCGTTCGCCTTCTCATACTTATGGAGCGAGACGTTACGAACAAGCTTCGCCAAATAGGCGGCGAGTCGTGCTGGACGTGTCGGCGGAATCGCTTGCCACGCCTTCATGTACGTATCATTGACGCACTCGTCCGCGTCCTCTCGGCTATTCAAAATATTATAGGAAATCGTATGACAATAGCCGCCGTACTTTTGGGCCGTCGCCTCAATCGCCCGTTCGGAACGTTGCCAATACAAATCGATAATCGCTTGATCGTCCAATCGAATCCCCCTCTCGATGTACTTACATCTTTATGGACCGGAAATGAAGTCCATCGGTCACAACTTCTGTAAAAGTTTTTTGGAGCGGCTCTTCACGGCCGGACTCCCTGTCTCGAGCTGCGACTCGAGCAATGCTTTCAGCTCGTCACGGAATCGCGGATGCACGGCGCTCAAGTCGAACATCGCCTGTAGGGAGTTGACGATGACGATGTTGCTCGTCTCCGTGGCAATCCAATCGGTGAGCACATGAACGATGTCGGCCGCCTCGTCTTCCGTCCACGTCAGCCGTGGCATCACTTGCGCCAAGTGCCACCTCACTTCTTGTTGAGTGGCACGATGTAACTGTTGGAATAAGGACGCTTGATGCGCTTGAAGCAGCTTTGGATGACGGCGTGTCACTTTCTCCATCGCGTCTGCGCTCCGCATCCGAACGACGGGACGGTCATCGGTCAAGCCGGTCATCAATTCGCTGAATCGGTCCGGGTCGTTCCCGACGTAGGCGACGACCGCATCGACATGGCCAATCGAGCGCAAATCCCCACCACTCAATACTTCTCGGATGTCCATTCTCCCACCTCTTTCTTCTCTCTCATTTTACAGAAAAAGGGACTCAGTAGACACTGAATCCCTTTGCATGCATATTAGTTATTCTCTTGCTTCAACCGGTCGATGATATTATCCGACTTCACTTTCGAAATCGCGTACAGCATCGAAGAACCAACGATGAGGAAGATTACGACCGTGACGAACAAGATATCGCCCCACGGCAACGTGAACGCTGCTTCGAACGTGTTGATTTGCGCTCGGTAAATGAGGTACATGATGAGAATACTGATCGGCACTCCATACGCCAATGCTTTCATGCCGTAGAAGATGCTCTCATAGTACACCATCTTGTTGAACCCTTTCGGTGTCATCCCGACCGACCGTAGCATCGCGAATTCGCGGCGTCGGAGTGAGACGCTCGTCGAGATTGTGTTGAAGATGTTCGCCACCGAGATGAGCGAGATCAAGACGATGAATCCATAGACGAAAATCGATAACAGCAACAAGACCTGCTCTTGTTGTTCACGCTGCTCCGACACGTTGAAGATGTATTGGTCCATATTTTGTTCCGCCTCAATCACTTGTTGCGTCGCCTCAGGATTACTCGTGTTCAAGGCGATTGATGGACTTGATTGTTTCATCAATTGACCAATCGCATCCTCTTCAAACGTCCCTTCCCGAACGATCACATCAAGCCATCCAAGTGAGCTCGTCATCACACCGGTCGGGGGGACGTCGGTCATGGCGCCGATTTTGATTGTTTTGAGCGGTGCCGTCTCGTCCGTTGCGTTCTCGTCCCGGAGTTCAAGCGTATCGCCGATTTCGGTCTCAATCGTCTTCGAGTTCACAAATTTCTTCTTGTCGACGTCTTGATACGAAATTTCATCAATCAAGACGGCACCCGGCATCTCCCCGTCTTCAAAATTGCTGGCGGATGCCCCGATCTGCTTCAAGTACGCATCGAAACTTTCATCATCTAATTGATAAAGAGAAACGTAGTACACAAATTTCCCATCGACGAACGTGGACACCAAGTCTTCATTCTCGGTGACCGCGCTCGGTAACCGCGCTTCGTCAACCACCGTCTGGACGGTCGTGTTCTCGAAGTACGTCCCGCTCGTCACATGGTCCAACGTCTCATAGCGACGTAAGTCATCTTTACTGAGATGCGACCCGTTCACGAGAATGTCGAACTCGTACGTGCCTTGTGACATCTCGAGTGACTGTTCGAGTCGATCCGTGAAGTAACTGACGACTAAAAACAGCACGATACTGATGACGAGCGAGAACACCGTCGCCAAATACCGTTTCCGGTTGCGTTTTGTGTTTTTCAGCCCAATCTCCGCTTCCAATCCGAAGATCCGTCGCACGAGTTTCGAGGTCTTCACGTTCTTCGACGTCAGTCGCACGTCCTGGGTCTGACGAATCGCGTCAATCGCAGAAATCTTTGATGCGCGGCGAGCCGGCAGATAACACGAGATGAAAATCGTCACGCTCGAAATGAGCACCGTCAACAGGAGCGTGATTGGTGTGACGACGACTTCAAACTTCTCCGTCACGTTGAGCGCCTTCTCCGCAAAGGCATTGATGAACAGGAACGTGACCCCGATTCCGGCCACCCCGGCAATGATACCGATTGGGATGCTGATTCCTCCGATAATCAATCCTTCAAAGAAGACCGAATTTCGTTTTTGCCGTTTCGTCGCCCCGACACTCGCGAGCATCCCGAGGTAGCGTGAGCGCTCAGATACGCTGATGGCAAAGGCATTATAGATGAGCGAAATCGAGCCGATGACGATGACCGCCATGATGATGCCACCGAACCCGTACAGCGTCTTGCGCAAGCCGTCATCATCGGTCACCCCATAATAGCGAAGCAACGACGCGTTATAGGCAATTCCTTCAATTTTCTGTTCGCGCATCAGTTGTTTCGTATCTTCATAAATCGAACCGTTCACGTCGTTCAAGGCGACGAACGTATCGACGGTCGCACCGTTCAACGCTTTGTCGTCAATGTATCCGACGACCGTATACCCCGGCGACCAAGTCGGCTCCCAGGCCGGGCGCGTCATTGTGCCGACGACGGTCAACGTTACCGTATCTTCGACCTTCAACTGTTCAAGCATTGTCTCCCCTTCGCGGATCAATCCATCGTTTTGGGTCAACACCCGACCGGACGACTCGTCCACGCGCTCACCGACATCAAGCGTCAATTGATCACCGATGTTGTACGTGACTTGCGCATTTTGACGGATGGCCTCGGAAATGACGACTTCGCCTTCTTTGTTCGGCAAACGCCCGTCCGTCAATTCGATGGGAAAGTTTTTCAGCCCCGACGTGTTATAGTTCCGGACGTATAAGTAAGGTTTATACGCATTCTGCGATTCCTTTAATTCCGCATAGCCGTCACTTGATAGGATGACGTCCTTCGTCGATGCATCATTCCGGATCGCCTCGACCTGCTCCTCATTCGTGTTGATGTATTGGACGTGCCATTCCCCATTGTCCGCGATGTCTTGACGGATCATCAAGTCCAGGAACGACGAACCCAGTGTCGTCACGGCCGTGATCATCGCCACCGAGATGATGACCCCGATGATAGTGACGAGCGAGCGCCGCTTGTTCTCGCGCAAGTGGCGAAGCGTCATTTTATTGATGATGTTCATGAGCGGACGACCTCGTTCTTCGCAATCTTCCCATCCTCAATCGAGATGATGCGGTCGGCCTGCAAGGCGATTCGTTCGTCATGCGTGATGATGATCAGCGTCTGATTGAACTTCTTGTTGAACAGTTTCAGGAGGCTCATGATCTCTTCACTGTTTTGACTGTCTAAGTTCCCCGTTGGCTCATCGGCCAAGATGATGGCCGGGTTGCTGATGAGCGCCCGACCGATGGAGACCCGTTGTTGCTGCCCGCCAGACAGTTGGTTCGGCAGATGCGTCAACCGGTTCGATAGCCCGAGGATGCCGATGATGCGCTCCAAATGGGCGGCGTCGACTTTTTGTTCGTCCAACAACATCGGCAACGTAATGTTCTCCTCAACCGTCAAAATCGGAATCAAGTTGTAAAACTGATAAATCAAACCGATTTGACGGCGACGGAAGATGGCGAGCTGCGTCTCGTCCAATTTATAAATATCCGTGTTGTCGATCAACACGTGTCCACTCGTCGGGACATCGACGCCGCCGAGCAAATGTAACAACGTCGACTTTCCCGAGCCCGACGGTCCGACGATACAGACGAACTCACCTTTTTTCACGGTGAACGACACGTCATCGAGCGCCCGGACTTCCATCTCGTCTTTCCCGTATACTTTTGATAAATTTTGCACTTCTAATATATTCATGGTTGCACCCTCCAGTACTTGATCTACTTTGAGTGTACCGAGCGAGTGTGACACGTCCGTGACTCGAAAGTGACTGTTTCGTCACTTAAGCGATTAGACGATTGCTTTGTAGAATCGAATTTGAAACGCAGCCCCAGCTCCGCGTTCACTGCGGACGGTCAGTTCACCTTGCTGGCTCGTGATGATGCTGTGAGCCATGGCGAGCCCGATGCCGACGCTGTCGTCACTCGCATTCATACCCTTATAAAAACGTTGGAAAATATACGGGATGTCTTGCTTGGCGATGCCATTCCCCGTATCGCGAATGACGATTTCCGTATACAGTGTGTTCTCACTGTAATCGATGAACAGCTCGCCTTGTTCCGGTGTATGCTCGACGCAATTCTTTAAGATGTTGATGAGCGCCTCGGTCGTCCACTTTAAATCGCCTTCGAACGTGACGTCGCCCTCACCCGCGATTTGGAGCCGTTGCATTTTAATATCGATCGGCACGAGCATCGGTTCCGTCACGGCTTGAACGAGCACGGGGACGGACACCGGTTCCTGTTTGAACTGAATCGTCCCGGCATCGATTTTAGACAGCTTGAGCAGTGACGAGACGAGCCACTCCATCCGCTCGAGCTGCACCTGCACGTTATGCGTGAACTCTTGACGCTTGTCATCTGACAGCCGTGGGTCACTGAGCAAGTCCGCCATGACGGTCATCGAGGTAAGCGGGGTCTTCAACTGATGGGAAATGTCGGAGATAGCATCCGTCAGCTTCTGCTTGTCCTCTTCGAGATGCGTCCCTTGCTCGGACAGCATCTTCGTCACTTTATAGATTTGGCTCTTCAATAGACTAAGCTCGCCTTCACGATTGTCGCGGACATCGAGTTTATAGTTACCGTTGCTGATTTCTTGCAGGTAGCTCGACAGCTGATCGATCTCCCGATAGCGCCACGCCGTGAACCGATATGTCACGATCAAGAACGCAACCGACAAAAGGAGGACGAGAATGACGGCCTCCATCGATAGGAACAAAGCTGCGACGATAGAAGCCACCCCAATCAGCAGCAACAGACTGACTAAATAGATACGGATTTCTCGATTGCGCAACATGTCAGCGTTCCACCTTATAGCCAATCCCGCGAACCGTCTTAATCAACGTCGGCCGTTGCGGGTCATCTTCGAGTTTCTCGCGTAATCGTTTGATGTAGACGGTCAACGTATTGTCATTCACAAAGTCCCCGCCCATGTCCCAAATCTGGTCGAGCAGCTGGGCCCGTGACAACACTTGGCCCGTATGTTTCCCGAAGATGAGCAGTAAACGATACTCGAGCGCTGTCAACAGGATCTCGCTTCCATCTTTTTTGACTTTCGCGTCTTGCGTGTTGATTTCGACCGACCCGATTGTCAAAACGGGCGAGCTGACCTGTTTATGGTAGCGGCGCAACACCGAATGAATCCGCGAGATAAGCTCACGGACCCGGAACGGTTTCGTGATGTAGTCGTCCGCTCCCATATCGAGTCCCATGACGACGTTCACTTCATCATCGAACGCCGTCAAAAAAATGACGGGCGTATCCTGTTGTTGCTTCACGAGCCGACACAAGTCATAGCCGCTCCCGTCCGGCAACGACAAGTCGAACAGACACAGGTCGATCGTATGTAACTGTTGTTCAATCAAACGTGTCGCGTCGGTCGCATTCTGGCACAACGTCGTCGTGAATTGTTCTTGTTCGAGCGAATATTGGAGACCGGAGGCGATTGTCCGGTCGTCTTCAACGATTAAAATGTGCATCTGATTCCCTCCTGACTCTTCTCTTCATAATATAGCAGTCTTTTTCAAGTGAGGAGACAAAACAAAAAACCGAACGAGACATCTCGTTCGGTCAGGTTATGCTTTTGTCACGCGAAGGCATTCCGGCCGATCGAACCCATCTGTACCTAAAAAACTTAGCGCATCAATCGTTAACGCATCGAGCGTGATCGATTGAACGTTTGGTGCTGTCTGTTCATCGACCCACACTTTCCAAATCTCGACTTCCTCCGCCGTCTTCAAGTGGTCGGTTATATACTCGATGAGCTGTTCGGCTCTCACATCGGAATAGCGCCAACGCAACTCAACGACGTGCGGTTTTATGGAATACGCCTCGACGTTCTCCACGTCATAGTACAAGTCTCGCTTGATCTCAATGTCGTCGAGCTGCTCTTCCGACTCGACGTTCATCAAAATCTTTTCGTCACGATCGAGGTCCTCGTCGTCTGTGAGCATCTCAGGCAAGATGACGCCTTTTTTGATGGCCTCGTTGATCGATAAGAACTCGATATATGGATTTTCGACTTCTTTCAGTGGTCGATCGCTCGTTATAAATTGAAATTCACTCATGTAAAAACCTCCTGATCTTTGATATCCTGCTCGTTATCGCTTCATCGCACGAATGGAAATGAGGAGTCCAATCCAATATCCAATGATTGAACCGATGACAATACCATACATGGACGGAAAATCGAGTAAGACAGAGATGAGTAGTCCGCCCGCCGTTCCAAACGCAAGGCCAAGACCGACCGCTGATTCACGCCATTCGTTCATGTTTACCCTCCCCTTCCACCCACTTCATACGAAGCAGCCCGTCCAAACGTTTCATCGCCCATCTACTATTTTTCATATAAAAAAGGGACCCAGTATACACTGAATCCCGGTAAAACTTATTCAACTGTCGACGCTGCCTCGGCAAGCGCAGCTTCTTCTTTATGATAGTTCTCGACGAACGCATCAAGGTGCGCCCGCACTTCGTCTGTCGATTTCGTGTCCATCAGTTTCACACGGAGGTCGCTCGCCCCACGGAATCCTTTCACGTAAATCTTGAAGAAGCGGTGCAAGTTTGAAATCGAACGCGGCACTTCTTCTTGGAACTTATCTTGCAAATCGAGTTGGAGACGAAGCAAGTCGAGGTACTCTTCCATCGAGTGCTCACGCGGCTCTTTCTCGAACGCGAACGGGTTCTTGAAAATCCCGCGGCCGATCATGACGCCGTCGACGCCATATTTCTCGACGAGTTCTAACCCCATTTGACGGTCGAGGATATCGCCGTTGATCGTGATGAGCGTATCCGGTGCGATCTCGTCACGCAGTTTGACGATATCCGGAATCATCTCCCAGTGCGCATCGACTTTACTCATCTCGTTGCGTGTGCGCAAGTGAATCGACAAGTTGGCGATGTCTTGCTTCAAGAGATGCGTCAACCAGTCGCGCCACTCATCGAGTTTCGCGAAACCGAGACGCGTCTTGACGCTGACCGGGATGCCGCCGGCTTTCGCCGCTTGGATGAGTTCCGCTGCGACGTTAGGACGGAGGATGAGCCCGCTCCCTTTCCCGCGCTTCGCCACGTTCGGCACCGGGCAACCCATGTTGATGTCGAGGCCTTTATAGCCCATCTTGGCCATGCCGATGCTCATCTCGCGGAAGTAGTCCGGATTGTCACCCCAAATGTGGGCGACCATCGGCTGCTCGTCTTCGGTGAACGTCAAGCGTCCACGCAGGCTGCCTTTCCCTTCCGGATGACAGTAGCTGTCCGAGTTGGCGAACTCGGTGAAGAACACGTCCGGTCGGCCGGCATGGGCGACGACGTGGCGGAAGACGACATCGGTCACGTCTTCCATCGGGGCAAGTATAAAGAATGGACGCGGAAGGTCGCGCCAGAAGTTTTCGTTCATCGTAAAATCAGTTCCTTTCATCCATACAGTCCAACAAAATCACTCATCTATTCTATTATGTCTGTCGGATTGTATCAACTGTTTCACCACACCGTTCGATATAATAAAGGAACAATGACAATGAAATGAGGAGTAGGAATGATAATATGGATTAACGGTGCATTCGGTTCGGGTAAAACAACATGTGCCAAGATACTCGAAAAACAGTTGCCAAACGCGTTTCTGTATGACTCCGAACAGGCCGGCTTTTTCATTCGGGACCAATTACCGAAGAGCCTCCAACAGCCTGATTTTCAGCATCATCCGGAATGGCGTGAGTTCAACTATCAGATGTTGTTGAAGATTGCCACATCCTTTGATGGGGTC
This sequence comes from Exiguobacterium sp. s16, assembly GCF_018618115.1. Lineage (NCBI taxonomy): Bacteria > Bacillati > Bacillota > Bacilli > Caryophanales > Exiguobacterium > Exiguobacterium sp. s16. The sequence goes on from NZ_JACSLM010000004.1 coordinate 88,664, forward strand.
ATCCTTGTTCCGATGACACTGGTGAACGCAACGTATTTAGATGAGATTATAGGTCGTCTGCAACGGGACGGCATCGATGTACGACATCTAATCCTCGAAGCAAATCGACAGACTCTTGTAAAACGCTTGAATAAACGATTCGAATGGTTCAACTCCTGGGGGAAATCTCAAATCGACCGCTGCCAATTCGCATTCGAATCTGAAATCCATGCAGAAAAAATTATAACGGATTATCAATCAAAACAAGACGTCGCGAGAGCAGTCGCTCAGCATGTAGGACTTAGGCTTTCTTCAAAGTGATTCAGATTCATATATTTCTTCCACGGGTTCGTCTTCCCATTGGATGACGAGGTCGCTTGCATGGGAGAGATTCAACTCCACCGTCTCACATGTCGTATCGGTCAACCACATGCAGCGGAATAACAGCTGGCGATAACCATACAACTCATCGACAATCTCGAAACGTCCACGTTTTACAAAGTGGCTCAACTGTTCAATCGGACCCACAGTATAAGTCGATTCATCAAATCGTGTAAGTGAAGAAGAATCTCGATCTACGTTCGAAATCGTGACGATGGCACGTACTCTCCAAACCGCTTCATTCTTGAACAAATCACGGATTCCATCTGCAAATACGAGACGTATCGTCGAACCCATCACGGTCGCTTCCGTGATGACAGCGTCATGTAAGGAAATCGGGACGCTTCGGTTTCGAATCGTATATATCATTCTACAACCATGATTGTTTTCAGAAACGACTAAACGGCTTGAGCCCTGTCGAATATAGGGCTCAAGCCGCCTAGGCTAGTTTTCATTATTTGCCCTGTCTACTTGACGGGGAGCAGTTCAGAATCAATCGAAGGCATGATAAATTGATCTTATTCTACTTTCTTCATCACGCAAGTCTCTACATGCGAAGTCACATTAGTTTTATACAAATTATCAAATCAAAGTTCACAAAAGGTTTAATTGACTGCCTCCCCCAGTTCTTGATTAAATATAGTCTATTTATTAGATTAATCAAACTATCAGTTTTCCAAATACTGAATATATTCCTCGTACCATCCTGTATCCCAACCTAGTTCTTCACATAAAGCATAAAGCTCTTCCTCATCATTTATTGAATTTTCCGTTATAATATCATGTGTACTTTTGTTGACTACATGTCCATTAAAAATATTATCCATCAAGTTGGGATATACGCTACAGCTTCTAATATGAGAAAACTCGCTTGTTTTTTCAATTAATGGTTTATTTGTTAATTCATCGTATTTTATGTTAAATTTCTTAATACGCGCCTTTTTAAGTTTTTTTACACAATTTTTTATACTTTCATAGTACTCTGCTCTCAACAATTTTGCAGTGTCTGAATCTCTTATTGCTGAATACATATGATAAGAATATCTTAAATTCTTTTCCTTACCTGTCCCACCAGCATTTTGTAATCTTGAATCTATAAAAGGAATTATTGCGAATCCTCTAATATAAGTAACCCCACCATCTTTAAACTTATTCGATTTTTCTATTTGTTGAACATAATACTTAGCATTATCTTTTGTTGTCCGTAATATCGAATGTAGATGTGTGTCTACAATCCATAAATTACCCCCTTTATCAACTACACAGGAATTATCCCACGCGTCTTTAATTTCTTTTACAACTCTTTTATTTTCTATATACTCGTCATTTGGCGAAATATACTCAATATCTTTAGCAAATGAATGTATAGGGTTTAAATAGTTGCCGCTCATTTAATCATCTCCTTATACATTTCATTTAACTCAGCCGTCGCTTTTCCCGCTTGAGGATGCATACAAACATCAGGATGTATTACTTTTAAAATCTCATTTCTCCATTTATCAGAAACCTGCTTCTTGCTATAATGAATTCTATTAACCCCAAGTTTTTTTAATCTCTGTTTTCCATCCATCTCAAGAAGTATATAGATATATTTTTCAGCATTACCTTTAAAATATAAATCATCATAAAAGCTGTCTTTCAGCTCGTTACCTGAAATAGAATTAAACAGATTCTTCAAACTTTGAATACTACTAAACAAATCTTCCCAACTTCTTGTTTTCACCTTAATATTATCACCCAAAATATTATTCACTTGCTTTCTTACATCAATTATATTTCCAAATGTTTTAAGTTCATCTACAGATTTCACATTAAATATTTTCACAATAATCGCTCCCTAACTTTTATTTTAATCACCTTGAAATAGTTATGTCCCTGTTATAAAATCATCTTATTTTAACAATAGAAAATTAAAATACCCATTTTTTTATAATCGAATTTTTTATAACCGAATCAAAATTATCCTTATATTTTGACTTGTCATATAAATCACTGTCAGTGGAATATAGAACTCTCTTATGTGTACTGTTTTTCTTACTTGAATATCACTCTAAATTAAGAACGCATATATCTTAAATAACTTCTTTATGTTCCTCTAACATCTTGAATACTTCACCACTATATATACCATCAAATTCGCAATGACGATTTTCCAACGATGTTTAAAAATGCGCGATATCCGTTCTTACCAATACTTATGTTATACCAATTTTTTCTGATTTTCTCGAACCAATATCTTTATTTATTCCCATCTCTTCACAATAACTCACAAAGCTGGCCCAAAACTCTATTTGTAATTCTGAAATTGAAGCTGGACCTTCACTAATTTCACAAGAATGCGTCGATCATTCATTGGATGCTTCGTATATATATACTCTTAAGTCTTCTAATTCTTCGAACTTATTGATCGCGACTGCATTTCCTTTCATCAGTTCCATGGCTCGCTCGTCAAACGTCTGTATTTTCTCAGAAACGATAGCAAAATCACCACAATGCAAATGAGCAACTACATCCGGTAGTTCCAAATCATCATAAATTTTTCTGTCCTCTTTATAGATGCGAAGGCTTGAATGGTACGTTTCATCAAAAGAAGTGGAAAGCATCAAAGACACTTCATTCTGTATTTTTGTCGCAGCTGCGAACATAGCGATTTCATTTTTCTTGTTGCATGCTGAACGTACTTTATTTGTATATGCAAAAACTCCAGGATAATAACCCTTGAATACCTCTTGAAACGGTTCTCTTTCCCCGAGTCGTTTTTGTTCGGCCAACAATAATTCCCTCATCTCTTCCTTTAGCCTCAGCGCAGTTTCTTCAATTTCATGCAAATTCTCAGAAGTTGATATTATTGTCCAAATCGATTCCAATAGTTTTTCAGGTCTAATTTCAAAGGATTGAAGTTTTTCGTCGTTCGCCCACCACACTCGGTTGAAGTAGGTTTGATTTATGAGAGCCAGACAATCTACGGATATATCAATAAACTCTAATACGGCCATCCTGATCGAAGTGACATCGTTCTCTTACATTCTCAACGAGTACTTCTGTCAACAGCGGTTTAAAATTGGTTCTTGCTCACTTTTGATGAAGCCCGTCTTCGGGAATTAGTTCACTAAAAGGATTGAAGGGATCAATCATGTTAAACGAGTTTCTTCCAGAACTAGAAGTGGTCGAGGTGAACCGTCGTGATGAAACATATCAGTTCATTTGTCATGGAAAAAAGTCGTGCGCACCCTGTCCCCATTGCACTAAAAGCTCACATCGTGTCCATAGCCGATACATCAGGACATTGTACGATGAGCGTGTGTTCGGATTTGATGTGCAGCTACGGATTCAGGCAAGACGTTTCTTTTGCGACGAACCAAGCTGTCCCTCAAGCATCTTTACGGAGAGATTTCCTTCCCTGTGTCGACCACACTCCCGCAGAACAGTCCGTTTAGAACGTGGGCTACTGAGGCTCTTAAGTGGAATGAGTGCGATCGGGCTGGAACGTATCTTGAACAATATCAGCGATAGTACGCTACTCCGACTGTTGAAACGCTCACAACATCATCGGAAAACGCCTGACCCTCGCGTGGTCGGCATTGATGATTGGGCCTGGAGAAAACGAAAAAAGTACGGGACAATCATCTGTGATCTAGAGACACGACGCCCGATCGCCTTACTTCCTTCTCGGGATGTCAAAACCGTCTGTGCTTGGATTCGTTCGCATCCCACCATCCAGGTGGTGGCACGTGACGGGTCCATGGAGTTTCGGGAGGCCATCCGTTTGGCCGATTAGACGATTCAACAGGTGAGTGACCGATGGCACTTGTTTCATAACTTAGGAAAGAAAATTGAAGACATCTTGAAGCGACGTCTTCCATATAGCGAAAAAATCCTTCTCGAACCGGATGGCCTTAACGCCGAACGTGAACTGACAGACGCTGAAAGAAGAAAATGGACGCTTATTCTCGCAGTACAACAGGATGCGAGACAGGGTGTTCCGATTTCCGAGTTGATTAGACGTCACCATATCGACCCAAAGACGTGCCGTAGATACCTACAGATGACAGAGCCACCAAGAATCAGTCGGTCACATCGACGACACAGCGCAGACATCTACAAGGGAGACATCGTCAGATGGATCCGTCAAGGTAGGACGACCGAATGGATGTACCGGACGTTGAAACGGAAAGGATATCTCCGTGGAATCAGTACGTTTCGACCTTATGTGGCAAGATTGAAAAAAGCAGTCCCACACGAGATTAACATCAATCGACGAATCATCCAGAAAGTCCTCTGGGAGGACGAGCCTTCTAACAAACCACTTCTCATAAAGATACTGGACATCCATCCTTTCTTGAAGGTATTGAACGAGCTCGTCCGTTCGTTCAAAAATCTTTTCAGCGAAGCGACGTCTGAACAAGATATCTTATGGTGGTGTGAACAGGCGCAAAGGGCGAACGAAGCCCCACTAGCCTCTTTCGCAACCTATATACGAGGGGACATCGACGCTATCCGGCTCGGGATGACGCTGCCCTGGTCGAACGGCATGGTCGAGGGACAGGTCAACCGACTGAAGACGATCAAACGCCAGATGTATGGTCGGGCGGGATTGGAGCTGTTGCGCATCAAAATATTGAATGTCACTTGAGGCTCGTTGTTCTACTGAAATATAAATCGATGTCTACATAACCACAGGGATGAGGCGTTTCACCAAAAGTGAGGAAGAACCATTTTAACAGCGTTGATTACATACTTCTGCAACTTTAAAAACGTCAACCACTTATATTCACCCCTTTTCAACCATTGAAATCAGATTCATTTTGTAACATTATGGATTATCATCTATAAATAATGGTGAATTAAGGATAAGTAAAACGCAAGGTGAAAATCTTTGCGTTTCTTGTTCCTCGTACAAATTTGCACAAAAATAAATTCCCCCAAACTACCTGTTTGGGGGAACATACAACACGCTTCAATATATACTTTTTCTACTCTTTCTCCATCCACGCCACCGTCTCCACATGCGCCGTATGCGGGAACATGTCGACCGGTGTGACTTCGACAAGTCGGTAGCCGCGGTCGGCGAGATAACGCATATCGCGCGCTTGCGTCGCGACGTTACACGACACGTAAACGATCCGCTTCGGTGCCATCTCGACCATCGTCTCGAGGAACGACTCGGCACAGCCTTTACGCGGCGGGTCGACGACGATGACGTCTGGATTGATGCCATCCTGCTTCCACTTTGGCAACACATCTTCTGCCGCTCCACACGCGTATGTCACGTTGTCGATTTCGTTGACGAGCGCGTTCTGTTTCGCGTCCTCAATCGCTTCCGGTACGACTTCGACGCCGTATACGTGCGCCGCTTTCCGGGCAAGGAACAGACTGATCGTCCCGATGCCGCAATAGGCGTCGACGACTTGCTCGGTCCCGGTGAGTTGCGCGTATTCAAGCGCCTTGCCGTACAGCTTCTCCGTCTGGACCGGGTTGACTTGGAAGAACGAGTGCGGGGAAATCGTGAACGTCAGTCCACCGATTTTATCCTCAATCGTCTCATGGCCATATAACAATTTGTTCGTCGACCCTAAGATGACGTTCGTCTTGTCCGGGTTGACGTTTTGCATGATCGACGTCACGTCCGGGAGACGCTTCAAGATGTCGGCGACAATCTCGTTGACGCCTTTGATTTTCGTCGTCTTCGTGATGAGGACGATCATCAATTCACCCGAATGGTAGCCGTAACGGGCCATGACGTGGCGGATGACGCCGCGCCCTGTCTTCTCATCGTACGCCGGGACACCATGGGCCGCGAGCACGTCACGGACGACTTGGACGGCCTCATCGTTGCGCTCGTCTTGGATGAGGCATTCCTTCATCTCGACGATATCGTGCGAACGTGGACGATAGAAACCGGCGACGAGGCGACCGGCCTCGTCTTTGAACGGCACTTGCGCCTTGTTGCGGTAACGCCATGGTTCCGGCATGCCGATCGTCTCGTGGACAGGCACATCGAATTGGCCAAGTCGCTTCAACGCATCGACGACACGGTCCCGTTTTTGACGGAGCTGGCCGTCGTAGCTGAAGTGTTGGAGCTGACAGCCCCCGCACTGATAGAAAATCGGGCACGGTGGCTCGACGCGGTCCGCACTCGCTTGTTTCACATCGATCAAGCGGGCGAATCCGTACTGTTTATTCGTCTTCGTCACGACGATCTCCACGGTCTCCCCCGGAAGTGCGTTCGGGACGAACAACGTATAACCGTCGACCCGTGCCACGCCCGCGCCTTCGTGCGTGAGGTCGTGGATGTGGACGTCGAGACGGTCATTTTTTTGGACTGGTAACATGAGTCTCTCCTTTCCCGATTCAAAAAATAGTGTGTATTGGTTCATACCCGTTCCAAGCGAACGAAAAGCTCGGCGTGTGCGCCACGCCGAGCCGACTCATTCTGCTTTCTCGTTTGACACGTTGAACAGCTGTTTGATCATCTGTTCGCGTTCATACTGGGCGTTCAAGTCTTCCATCTCACGGATGCGCGCGTTCGGCGCGAGCACCGTCAAGTGACGGAACAAGTTCCGCATCTCGCCTGTGCATTCGCCGCCGTACTCGCCGTCGATGTTGAGACTCATCGGTTCCGTCGTCGTCTTCATCTTGACGCGTCCCGTCTTGACGTGCTCGACGAGCGGACTCGACAAATGTTCGCCACGGAGCAGCAAGCGGACGACGTGGATGAACTCGAACAAGTTACACTTGCGCAAGATGAACAAGTCAAACAGTCCGTCGTTCAATGACGCGTGCGGTGAGATTTTCTCAAAGCCACCGACCGAGTTCGAGTTCGACGTGAGGAAAATCATGACCTCGCCGCTGAACGTGCCCTCGTCGTGTTCGAGCTCGATATACGTCGGCTTGATGAGTGGAAGCTTTTCCATCCCTTTGACGTAATAGGCGAGCTGGCCGAGCGCCGTCTTCAGTTTCGAAGGGACCTCATACGACAGCTCCGTCATGATGCCTCCGCCGGCGATATTGATGAAGTAATGGATGTCGCCTTTCTCCCCTTCAATCTCACCGAGGTCGACCGGCATCTCGAACCCGTCACAGATGACGTCGAGGGCGCCGACAACGTTGAGCGGGATTCGCATCGCCCGGGCGAAGTCGTTCGTCGTTCCGACCGGGATGAGTCCGATCGTCGGACGCGTGTCGAGCGGAGCGAGTCCCGAGATGACCTCGTTCAGCGTCCCGTCCCCACCGGCCGCGATAATCAAGTCGAACTCGGCCTCTGCGGCCCGAACGGCCTCGAGCGTCGCGTCGCCGATCGCTTTCGTCGCGTACGTCGACGTCTCATAACCCGCATCCTCGAGGCGGTTCAAAATGTACGGGAGTTCCCGTTTGATCACTTCTTTTCCAGATGTCGGGTTATAGATGACCCGTGCGCGTTTTCGTTGCATAATGTTCTCTCCCCATGCTCAAGTCGAGCGAAAAGCGAGACACAAGTGCCTCGCCGCTTGTTTAGCGTTTGGCGATCTCTTCGTGGAACAAGCCATCGAGGAGTGCCGGGTTCGCCATCCCTTTCGTCTGCTTCATGATCTGCCCGATGATAAAGCCTTTAGCACGGTCTTTCCCGTTCTTAAAGTCTTCAATCATCTGCGGATGCGCTTCGAACAAGTCGAGGATGTAGCCGCGGAGCAAGTTCTCGTCCGAGATTTGGGCGAGACCGTTCGCTTCGACGTACGCCTTCGGCTCGGCGCCTTCTTCGATCATGGCTGTGAACACGCGTTTGGCGATCTTCGAAGAAATTGTACCTTCTCCAATCAAACGAATCAACTCCGCAAGCGAGCTCGGCGTCAATTTCATCGTCTCGATTGTATCGTCCGATTTGTTCAAGTGACCGAGCACTTCGCCCATGAGCCAGTTCGCGGCCGCTTTCGGTTCGGCACCGGCCGCAGTCGTCGCTTCGAAGAAGTCCGAGAACTCCCGCGTCGACGTGAGCGCCTTGGCGTCATAAGCCGACAAGCCGTAGTTGTTCATATAACGTTCGCGACGTGCGACCGGAAGTTCCGGAAGCGTGGCGCGGATGCGTTCTTTCCATTCCTCATCGATCTCGAGACGGACGAGGTCCGGCTCTGGGAAGTAACGGTAATCGGCCGCCCCTTCTTTGACACGCATGAGGATCGTCTTCTTCGCCGCTTCGTCAAAACGGAGCGTCTCTTGACGCATGACGCCGCCTGTGATGAGCAGTTTGCGGTGACGGTCTTCCTCATACTCGAGCGCCTTCAAGACGTTCGAGAACGAGTTCAAGTTCTTGAGCTCCGTCTTCGTGCCGAACGGCTCTTGACCGAACGGACGGACCGAGATGTTACAGTCGCAACGAAGCGACCCTTCTTCCATCTTGACGTCCGAGACGCCCGCGAACGAGAGCACTTCTTTCAAGCGCTCGAGGTAGGCAACAGCATCTTTCGGTGAGCGCATGTCTGCCTCACTGACGATCTCGATGAGGGGTGACCCGGTCCGGTTGAAGTCGACGACCGAATGTTTCTCGCCCGTGTGGTTCATCTTCCCGGCATCTTCCTCGAGATGGACGCGTTCGATGCGGAACCGCTTCATCTCACCGTCGACTTCGACATCGACGTGACCGTTGAAGCCGATCGGCTGGTCGAACTGCGAGATTTGATACGCTTTCGGCGTATCTGGATAGAAGTAGTTCTTGCGGTCGAATTTCGTATCGGTCGCGATTTCGCAGTTGAGTGCCATCGCGGCCTTAATGGCGAGATTGACCGCCTCTTCGTTCAATTTAGGCAAGACGCCCGGGTGTCCGAGACAAATCGGACACGTCTGTGTATTCGTTTCGGCACCGTATGTGCGCGAGCAGCCACACCAAATCTTCGACTTCGTGCTCAGCTCGGCGTGCACCTCGATCCCGATGATCGTTTCAAAGTTCATCGTACGTCCTCCTTAGAGCTGTGGCATCTTGAAACCGCCGTTTGCTTGTTCAAAAGCATGGGCCACGCGGTAGAGTGTTGGTTCACTGAAATGGTTCCCGATGATCTGTAAACCGACCGGGAGACCTTCTGACAAGCCAGCCGGTACCGAGATGGCCGGGATGCCCGCCAAGTTGACCGGAATCGTCATAATATCGTTGGCATACATCGTGAGCGGATCTTCGAGCTGGTCACCGAGTTTGAACGCGACCGTCGGCGCAGTCGGTCCGATAATTGCATCGTAGTCGGCGAATACGTTCGCGAAGTCTTGCTTCATGAGCGTGCGGACCTGTTGCGATTTTTTGTAGAACGCATCGTAATAACCCGAGCTGAGTGCGTACGTCCCAAGCATGATGCGGCGTTTCACTTCTTCCCCGAAACCTTGTTCGCGCGAGTACGTGAACACTTCTTCGAGCGCATCGGCCTCGGCGCGGCGCCCGTAACGGATGCCGTCAAACCGGGCGAGGTTCGAAGACGCTTCCGATGACGCGAGCAAGTAGTACGTCGGGAGCGCATATTTCACCGTCGGGAGCGAGACCGTCTCGACCGTCGCACCGAGCGACTTGAGCGTCTCGACCGCTTCTTCAATCTGTTTACGGACACCTTCTGACACGCCTTCGGCCATGAACTCTTTTGGAAGTGCGAGCTTCATACCTTTGATATCGCCGTGAAGTGATTTCGTGTAATCCGGTACGTCGACCGTCGCTGACGTCGAGTCCATGTCGCAATGACCGGCAATCGCGTTCAACAAGTAGGCGTTATCTTCGACCGTACGAGTGAGCGGACCGATTTGGTCGAGCGACGAGGCGAATGCGACGAGACCGTAACGTGAGACGAGACCGTACGTCGGTTTCATCCCGACGACGCCACAATAGGCCGCCGGTTGACGAATCGAGCCACCCGTATCCGAGCCGAGGCTGAACAAAACTTGACCGGCCGCGACCGTTGCCGCTGAACCGCCTGACGAACCGCCTGGTACGCGGTCTGTGTCCCACGGGTTGCGGACGACTTTGAACGCCGAGTTCTCGTTCGATGAACCCATCGCGAACTCGTCCATGTTGAGTTTCCCGATTGTGACGGCACCGGCATCATGGAGACGCTCGACGACCGTCGCGTCATGGGCCGGGACAAAGTTCTCGAGGAACTTCGAGGCACACGTCGTGCGTGTCCCTTTCGTGACGATGTTGTCTTTGACGCCGATCGGCAAACCGAAGAGCGGGTTGTCCGAGGTCTTGGCGAGCTCGTCCATCCGTTTCGCCTGTTCGAACGCGTCTTCGTTGAGCGTCAAGAAGGCACCGATTTTCTCGTCGGTCGCCTCGATGCGGTCAAATGATTCTTTGACGAGGTCGGATACCGTGACTTCGCCTTCTTTTATAAGCGTATGCAGCTTGGCTACACCGTGATCAAATAAACTCATGAAGGGCCTCCTTATTCAAAGACCGCTGGGACACGGACTTGGCCGTTCTCCCAATCAGGTGCCATCCGTTCGACTTCCTCGCGTGGAAGTGAAGGACGAACCTCGTCTTTGCGTAGTACGTTTTTCAAATCTAGGGCATGGGTCGTCGGGATGACGCCCGTCGTATCGAGTTCATCGAGTTGCTCGGCGAACTCGAGGATTTTTGTCAATTGCTCCGTGAAGTGCGTCACTTCATCTTCTGTGATCGCAAGTCGGGCGAGTCCGGCGACGTGCCGAACTTCAGCTTCTGTGATTCGAGCCAAAGGTTCCACCTCCAACAGTTTTCAATACATCGTCCATTATCATACCACTTTTTTATAAGACAAAAAAGAAAATCCCATCTCGCCAATCTTGATGTCTTTTTTGAAAAGTTAGGGAATGTCCCTGTAATATTGACTCGTTTCCAAAAACGCCTATTCGGTCCGTCCCTCAATCTCATTATGCTTAGAAAGAAGCATTCTTTTTTTCGAGGAGGATCCCTATGTCAATCCGTAACAAACTGATCGTCGCCTTCACCGTTTTGCTCGTGTTGTTGCTCGGGGTGAGCGGTTACTCGTTCTATGCGCTGAACGCGTCCAAGGCCGCCCAGCAAGATATGAACGTCTCGTGGGTGCCGGGAATGGACCAAATTCATCAAGTCGATAAACAGCTGCTTGAGATTCGCCAACAGATGATGCGTCACGCCTTGGTCGAAGACGAGGTGACGAAGCAAAATGTCGAAACGAACCTCGACACGGGCATCACGATTCTCGAGCAACAGATGAGCGGTTATGAGTCGACCATCATCACGAAAGCCGACCAGGAGCTGTTCGATCAAGCGACGGACCAATGGACGACATTTAAAACGAATATCGAGGAGCTCGTCCGCATCTCGAACACGGACGGTCAAGCCGCGGCCGATGCCTATATCCGGGACACGGCGACACCGGCCGCCGACGCCCTCTCGAACACGCTCGGTCTGCTCGTCAACTTGAACCGCGACGCGATTCGGTCTGACACGGAATCCGGTGCGGCGCTGTTCGAGCAAGTCCAGTTCACACTCATGGTCATCATGGCCGCGGCTGTCGTGTTCACAGTATTGATGATGGTATTCATCTTCCGCTCGATCTTCGAACCGCTCAACGAGTTCAAACTGAAGATGCGCGAACTCGCCACGAGTCAAGGCGATTTGACGACCGCCATCCCGGTGAAGCGACACGACGAGTTCTCGGGACTCGCCCGCGACTTCAACCAATTTCTCGCCAACCTCCGTCAACTGATTCTCCAAGTGAACGGTGTGTCACGCGGGGTGACCGAACAATCCGCTCATATGTACGACGAATTGAAAGCGCTTGATACGTATATGACGACGACCGCCGCGACGACAGAGGACTTGACAGCCGGCATGCAACAGACGGCCGCGAGTGCCCAAGAGATGAACGCGTCGGCCTCCGACATGGAACGGACGCTCCACCATATCGTGACGATGGCCGCCGAGCGAAAAGCCGAGGCCGCACAAGTCGATGCCCGTGCCGTCGCCTTGCGTGACCATGCCGTCGAGGCGAAAGCGTCCGCACTCAGTGTCCTATCGTCGACACGTGTCAATTTAGAGAATGCGATGCAGGACGCCAAAGCCGTCCGGGAAATCGCGACACTCACGAATGACATCCTCGACATCGCCGCCCAGACGAATCTCCTGTCCTTGAACGCCTCGATCGAAGCCGCTCGGGCCGGTGAAGCGGGACGCGGGTTCGCCGTCGTCGCCGATGAGATTCGAAAACTGGCGGAGACGAGCCGGACGACCGTCGAACGGATTCAAGCCATCTCGACGACCGTGCTCCACTCCGTCGACCATTTAAATGACACGTCGAGCGAGATGCTCGGTTTCCTCGATACGAACGTATTAAAAGACTATGATCAGCTTGAGGAAGCAGCCGAGCATTACAGTGAGGACGCCAGCCGATTCGAGACGACCGCATCAGAATTCGCCGATGCCGCCGTCGAACTCGAACAGTTGACGTCGAATATGATCGGGGTCATCCAAGATGTCGCCGTCACAGTCAACAACGGGGCGCTCGGCACACAAGAAATCGCCGAGAAAGTGACGATGTCCGTCGACCGGTTCAGTGAGTTGAACCGGGCCACCGAGATGTCCCAACAAAAAATGGATGAGTTGAACGAATTGATCGGTCAATTCAAAGTATGAAAAAAGGAAGCGTCCTCGCATGAGGATGCTTCCTTTTGATTAGGCGGCCGCTTGCCGCAATTCTTTTTTCCGTTCCAATTCGAAGCGCTTCGTCTCGGCGACGACGACACCCGACAAGAACAAGAGACCAATCAAGTTCGGGATTGCCATCAGTCCGTTGAAGACGTCCGAGATGGCCCAAATCAGATTCAAGTTCGTCGTCATCGCACCAAGTCCGGCGACGAGGATATACATCATCCGATACGGCACGATGGCTTTCTCCCCGAGCAAGTAATAGACCGACCGTTCCCCGTAGTAACACCACCCGATCACCGTCGAGAAAGCGAAGAAGACGAGCGAGATCGTGACGATCAGTTCTCCAATCGGACCGAGGAAATAAGCGAACGACGCTTGCGTCAACTCGATGCCTTGGAGCCCACCCGTATATTGACCGCTCATAACAATCGTCAATCCGGTGATTGAACAGACGATGAGCGTATCGATCAATACTTGCGTCATCGAGACGAGCGCTTGCCGTCCCGGGAAATCGGTCTTCGCCGCAGCAGCTGCGATCGGCGCCGAACCGAGACCCGCCTCGTTCGAGAACACGCCTCGGGCAACTCCGTAACGGATGGCCGCACCGAGCGCCCCGCCGCCGATGGCCTCCGCACTGAACGTGCTCGAGAAGATGGTCGCGAACGCCGATGGGATCAACTCGTAATTGGTGACGAGAATGACGAGACCGCCTCCGACGTATGCGAAGATCATGACCGGCACGAAAATGCCGACGACTTTCCCGATTGATTTGACGCCGCCGAGAATGACGAACGCCGTCAAGACCATCATGCCGATTCCCGTCGCGATCATCGGTACCCCGAACGACGTGTTCAAGGCAAGACTGATCGAGTTCGTCTGGACACCGTTGCCGATTCCGAACGCAGCGATTGACGCGAACAAGGCGAACGTCATTCCGAGCCACCGTTTTTTCAACCCGTGCTCCAAATAGTACATCGGTCCGCCGGCGATTTCTCCCCGCTCATCGACGACACGATATTTGACGGCAAGGATCGCTTCGGCGTATTTTGTCGCCATCCCGATAAAACCGGAGAGCCACATCCAGACGATGGCCCCCGGACCCCCGAGGACGACCGCCGTCGCGACACCGACCATGTTGCCGGTCCCGACCGTGGCCGCGAGCGCCGTCATGAGTGCTTGGAAATGTGAGATATCCCCGCGCTGTCGCTTCTGCTTCGCGACCTCTGCGTCCGTCTGCTGTTTCGGGATGAACGCTTCTTTCAAACCGACACCGAGACGTGTCACTTGGATAAATCCGAGCCGGAACGTCAAGTAAATCCCGGTCCCGATCAATAGAATCAACAAATGTGGTCCCCAGACGAGATTCGATAGACTCGTCAAGACCGCTTCAAATTGTTCCATGCTACTTATGCCCCCTATGTATTTCTTGAATTCACTGTTCCTTCATATTTTTCAGAACATTCTCAACTTCGTCAAGTTGACGGGGCACGAAACCGCGACGTTGCCGTGTAATATTTTTGTAATATACCTCTCTGACGCTTTGAATGACCTTGATTCTAAATTTAGTATTTGAAATAAATTTGTAATGAGAAACTATAAACAAAAACGGCCTCCCCTCAAGGAAGCCGTCGCCATTTATGATGTGAGCGCCGCGACGACTTCGTCGACGTGCCCATTCACTTTCACACTGCGCCATTCCTGTTCGATGTAGCCGTCCTCATTGATGAGGAACGTCGAGCGGACGATGCCGTAGTACTCTTTCCCGTAGTTCTTCTTCAACTGCCAGACGCCATATAACTCCGACACCTCATGCGTGTCGTCGACGAGCAAATCGAACGGAAGCTCGTGTTTGGCGATAAAGTTTTGGTGCTTCTTCTGGCTATCGGCCGAGATGCCGAGGACGACGGCCCCGTTCAATCTTGGTGTCGCGTCACGGAAATCACACGCCTCGGTCGTGCAGCCCGGCGTCGCGTCCTTCGGGTAGAAATAAAGGACGACTTTCTGACCACGATAGTCCTCGAGCGAGATCATGTCCCCGTTTTGGTTCGGTAATGTGAATGTCGGTGCTAACATATTGTTTCCTCCTTATCCGAACGACGGGTCGACGAGGTTCTCGTCATAACCGTCAATCGCTTGTTCTAATTTTTGTTTGAGTGGTTCGAGCACTTCGAGATACTCGACCGGGTCTTCTGTCGCGGCCGCTTTTTGGAGCTCCGCCTCATTGTCGGTATACCACGTCCGGTACGCCTCGAAATAGTCGGTCATCGTGTCTTGATTCTCTGGTACGGTGAGTGTCTCAGACATGAGCAAGAAGACGTTATTGTCGGCTTCGAGCGCCATATAGTCGGTTTGGGCGTTCACTCGGTCGTAAATCGGACCGGCCTCATCTTCCGGCACGTCGGCGAGACGGGCGTTCGCTTCCGGATTCACCCCGTACTCGTTCGCCTCGATGCCCGTCAGCATGACTCCGACTTCTCCGATCACGTCGGCCGGGAGCAAGGCCGGTGTGACGACGAGCTTCCACTCATCCTCTTCTTTAATGGCGACTTTCGAGAGCCGGTTCGGCAGTTCATTGCCGTCCGCGTCTTCCATCTCGTGGACGATGAAGGCGACGTCCCCGTCCTCGTTCACCCAACTCTCGTACATATCGCCTGGTGTGAGCTCGCGCGTCTTCGCGCCTGTCGCCGGGATGGCGGTCAACTCGCCCGCATAATCGATTGCTTTAAGCGCGGCCGCATCCCCGTCTTCGAGTGCTTGTTGATACGACGCATATACCGTCTCAACCGCTTCCGGGAGCGGCGCTTTCGTCTCTTCGGTCGTCTCCTCGACCGGCGCCTCTTCTCCCGTGCCGCACCCCGCAAGCAGGGCGGTGAGGGCGAGTGGCAATATCCACTGTTTCATCGAATCATTCCCTTCACAAGACGTCCTGTACCCCCATCCTACCACGACTCGATTTCGAGCGAAAACGACAAGCTTTTTTGGAAAATTGTTTCACTAGGATTTCACCAAGATTTTCGATACAATACAGACGTAAGCGCTTAACTGCTTGATCACTTTTTAAGGGGGAACGAGAATGATTCCATACAAACATGAACCATTCACAGACTTTACAAACAAAGAGAACGCCGCAGCCATCCAAGCGGCAATCGAGAAAGTGAACGGTGAGCTCGGGAAAGACTATCCGCTCGTAATCGGTGGGGAAAAAGTTACGACGGAAAGCAAAATCACGTCTTACAACCCAGCTAACAAAGAAGAAGTCATCGGACACGTCTCGAAAGCGAACCAAGAGCTCGCGGAGCGTGCGATGCAAGAAGCGCTCACTGCGTTCGACTCATGGCGTCACGTCGACCCGGCCGTCCGTGCCGACGTCTTGTTCAAAGCGGCGAACATCGTCCGCAAGCGCAAGCACGAGTTCTCGGCCTACCTCGTCAAAGAGGCAGGCAAGCCGTGGAACGAAGCAGACGCGGATACAGCGGAAGCGATCGACTTCATGGAGTACTACGCACGTCAAATGCTCGAACTCAAACCAGGTAAAAAAGTCGAGAGCCGTCCGGGCGAATACAACCGCTATGACTACATCCCACTCGGGGTCGGGATCGTCATCAGCCCTTGGAACTTCCCGTTCGCGATCATGGCAGGGACGGCCGTCGCGGCCATCGTCGCCGGTAACACGATCCTCTTGAAACCAGCTTCGACGACACCGATCGTCGCTGCGAAATTCGTCGAGGTCATGGAAGAAGCAGGCTTGCCGAAAGGTGTCCTCAACTTCATCCCGGGACCAGGCGCTGAAGTCGGTGACTACCTCGTCGACCATCCGAAGACACGCTTCATCAGCTTCACAGGTTCACGTGACGTGGGCTTGCGCATCAACGAGCGCGCCTCGAAATTGAACGACGGCCAAATCTGGCTCAAACGTGTCATCGCTGAGATGGGCGGAAAAGACACGATCGTCGTCGACGAATCAGCGGACCTCGAACTCGCGGCCCAATCGATCGTCAAATCGGCATTCGGTTTCTCAGGTCAAAAATGTTCGGCTTGTTCACGTGCCGTCATCGTCGACAGCGTGTATGACACGGTGCTCGATCGCGTCGTCGAATTGACGAACGAACTCTCGGTCGGCAACACGGAGCAGAACGAACACTTCATGGGACCGGTCATCGATGCGGCCGCGTTCAAGAAGATCACGTCATACTTCGACGTCGCCAAAGAAGAAGGCAAGATCGTCGCCGGCGGAAAAGCTGACGACTCGACAGGCTACTTCGTCGAGCCGACGGTCGTCGCCGACGTCGCACCGAAAGCACGTCTCATGCAAGAAGAGATCTTTGGACCGATCGTCGCCTTCACGAAAGCGAAAGATTTCAAAGAAGCGATCGACATCGCCAACAACACGGAATACGGCTTGACGGGTGCCGTCCTCACGCGTGACCGCTCAAACCAAGAGTACGCGCGTCAGAACTTCCACGTCGGCAACTTGTATTTCAACCGTGGCTGCACAGGCGCCATCGTCGGCTATCAGCCGTTCGGCGGGTTCAACATGTCAGGCACAGACTCAAAAGCAGGCGGACCGGATTATATCCAACTCCACATGCAAGCAAAAACGACGTCTGAGACGTTTTAATCCATCAGCCCGGCTCATTTGAGCCGGGCTGAAGGAGCGCCGACGCAACCGTCAGCGCTCCTTTTGTCATGCCCTCATCCGAGCGCCACGTCTAAAATCATCATGATCGTGAAGCCGAGCATCAATGCCATCGATGCCATATCTTTATGCCCGTTCTCTTGCGACCCAGGGATGACCTCTTCGACGACGACGAAAATCATCGCCCCGGCGGCAAAGCTGAGCGCGAACGGCAACAGCGGCTCCATGACGAGCACGGCCCAGACACCGACCAAGGCAGCCGCCGGTTCGACCATGCCCGATAACTGACCGTAGAAAAAACTTCGGCGCCGGGAGAGCCCGTCTCGTCTGAGCGGGAGCGACACGGCGGCACCTTCCGGAAAGTTTTGAATGCCGATCCCGATGGCCAACGCGATGGCACCCGTCAGCGAAGCGGACGGGAAATCGGCCGCGACCGCCCCGAAGGCGACGCCGACGGCCAGTCCTTCCGGAATGTTGTGCAGCGTGATCGCCAAGACGAGCAACGTGCTCCGCTTTCGTTTTTGCGGGCGGATACCTTCCGCGTCCTCAATCGGAGATGTCGGATGCACGTGCGGGATCAGTTTATCGACGACCGCCAAAAACAGACCGCCCGCTAAAAAGCCGACGGTGGCCGGCAACCAAGCCGGCATCGCGTCTTGCTCCGCCATCTCAATGGCTGGCGCAAGGAGTGACCAAAAACTAGCGGCAATCATGACCCCGCCGGCAAACCCGAGCATACTGTCCATCAACCGCGCGTTGATCGACTTCGTCATAAAGACGATGGCCGCCCCAAGCGCGGTCATCCCCCACGTGAACATCGTTCCGAGCAGCGCCTGCATGGCCGGGCTCAGTTGAGCCACCCATTCCCACATCACCGTCGCCCCCTTTTCACCTTATTCTTTTCCCGGGACACACGCGTTGCTAACGACAAAAAAAGAGGAGAGCCGTTTCGCTCTCCTCCATCCTATTAAAACGCGCGCATCAAGTTCGCCATCTCGATGGCCGCCGTTGCCGCTTCCCAACCTTTGTTCCCGGCTTTCGTGCCGGCGCGTTCGATGGCCTGCTCGATCGTCTCGGTCGTCAAGACGCCGAAGATGACCGGTACTTCTGACTGATAACTTGCTTGGGCGACACCTTTCGCCGCTTCGCTGCAGACGTAGTCGAAGTGCGGCGTCGCGCCGCGGATGACCGCCCCGAGCGTGATGACGGCATCATATTTCTTGCTCATCGCCATCTTTTTGGCGACGAGCGGGAGTTCGAAAGCGCCCGGGACGAACGCGAGTTCGACATCGTCTTGTTCGACGCCGTGGCGCTTGAGCGCGTCTTTCGCACCGTCCAGCAAGCGCATCGTGATGAGATCATTGAACCGTCCGACGACGATTCCGACTTTCAAGCCTTTTCCGACCAAGTTTCCTTCAAATGTATGCATCATGATTCTTCTCCTCCAAAATGGTTCATTTTTTGTTGTTTCGTCATTCGATATTTCTCGTTCGCCGCATGGGCGCCGACGATAATCGGGACACGTTCGATGACCGTGATCCCGCACGCTTCCAAGGCGTCGACTTTTTCTGGGTTGTTCGTCATGAGCCGGACGTTCGTGATCCCGAGGTCACGAAGCATCGCCGCGCTGACCCGGTAATCGCGTAAATCGGCGTGCAGACCGAGCGCAACGTTCGCCTCGACCGTATCTAGCCCTTGTTCTTGTAGTTCGTACGCCTTCAACTTGTTGAGCAGACCGATGCCGCGCCCTTCTTGTCTCATATACAAGATGACACCACCTTCGGCTTCCACTTTCTCCATCGCTGTATCGAGTTGTGGCCCGCAGTCGCAACGATATGAGCCGAACACGTCGCCGGTCAGACACTCGGAATGGATACGGACGAGCGGTGCGTGTTCGAGCTCACCTTTTAGGAGTGCGACGTGTTCTTCCCGGTCGAGGACGTTCCGATACCCGATCAATCGGAAGTCCCCTTTCACCGAGGGGAGCGAGACGTCCGCCTCTCGACTGACGAGGTCCGTCTCCATATAGCGGACGAGCGCCTCGATCGTGATGAACTTTAAACCATGCGCTTCCGCGACGCGTTCAAGGTCCGGCACCCGGGCCATCTCGCCGTCCGGGCGGATGATTTCACAGATGACGGCGACCGGTTCACTTCCGGCGAGGCGCGCCAAGTCGACCGACGCTTCTGTATGTCCGCGTCGTACCGAGACGCCTCCTTTTTTGGCGATGAGCGGGAAAATATGTCCCGGACGTTGGAAATCAGCCGGACGGGCGTTGATGTTCGCGAGTTCGCGAACCGTATGGGCCCGTTCGCTCGCCGAGATGCCCGTCGTCGAATCGACGTGATCGACGCTGACCGTGAACGCCGTCCCGTGTGGATCGGTGCTGTTTGCGACCATTGGCTGCAAATCGAGTCGAACGGCCACTTCTTCGGCCAGGGAGGCGCAGACGAGCCCTTTCCCTTCCGTGATGAGGAAGTTCATCGTCTCTGCGGTCATTTTATCCGCGAGCACGACGAAGTCTCCTTCGTTCTCACGGTCCTCATCGTCGACGACGATAATCGGTCGTCCCATCTTCAAATCTTCGACTGCTTCTTCAATCGTGTGGAACATTACCATCCCGCCTTTCCATACCCTTGCGACGCCAGAGATTCAAGCGTCATCGGTTTTTGACTTACGAGTTTTTCCATATATTTAGCCAACATGTCACATTCCAAATTGACCGCGTCTCCTGCCTGTTTCATCCCGAGTACCGTCTCACTGTACGTATGCGGGATGAGCGACAACGTGAACCCGCGTTCGGTGACATCAAATACCGTCAAGCTCGTCCCGTCGACCGAAATCGAACCTTTTGGGACGATATAGCGGAGGAGCGACGGCTCACAGCTGATGTCGACATAGACGGCGTTCGCGAGCGCCCGTTTTTTCACGATGCGCCCGACCCCGTCGACGTGACCCGAGACGAAATGGCCGCCGAAGCGTCCGTTCGTGGGCATGGCCCGCTCCAAGTTGACGTTCGTGCCGGGGCGGACCCCGTCGAGACTCGACGCTTTGAGCGTCTCCGGCATGACATCGACCGAGAAACTGTCACGGTCGAACGTCGTCACCGTGAGACAGATGCCGTTGACGGAGATGCTGTCACCGAGCTTCACGTCCTCGAGGACGACCTTCCCGCTCAGCGTGAGCCGAAGTGACGGACCGTTCCGTTTCACTGCCTTGACACTGCCAATCTCTTCAACGATTCCCGTGAACATCGGACTCCTCCTTTCGCATGATCAGTTTGATGTCGGTGCCGACCGTCTCGACCGATTGAACCTCATACCGTTCGACCGCATCGAGCGGCCCATCATGATGCGAACGGTAAAAACCGCCCTTGCCGCCGAATACGCGTGGCGACTGGTACATGACCCACTCGTCGACGAACTGTCCGTCCAAGAGTGAAGTGACGAGTGTCGGTCCCGCTTCGACGAGCATACGACCGATGCCGCGTGCGTAGACGTCTTGCAGGACAGCTTCGAGCGACGTATAGTCGGCAATTTCGACGCCATTCGCTGCCAGCGCGTCACGTTTTGTTTGGTCATCCGACGTCGTGTACAGAAGCACCGGTACGTCGTTTGCCGTCCGGACGAGCTGGCTCGAGAGCGGCGTACGCAACTCACGGTCGAGCACGATTCGGAGCGGTTGTGTCGTCTCGCGGTCGAGCCGAACGGTCAAGCCTGGGTCATCGGCGAGGACGGTGCCGACACCGGTCAAAACGGCGTCGACCGTCGCACGCAGTTCATGGACGTCCCGTCTGGCTGCTGTCCCGGTCACCCACTTGCTGTCACCGTGATCGAGCGCGACTTTGCCGTCGAGGCTCGTCGCCGTCTTCAAGATGACGTATGGCCGCTTCGTCTCGAGTGAACGCAAGAACGCCGCATTGAGCGCCCGCGCCTCTTTTTCGAGTAGCCCGACCTCGACGTCAATCCCGGCCGCTTTCAACCGAGCGATGCCGCGCCCTGAGACGAGCGGATTCGGGTCTTCCATCGCGATGACGGCACGCTTAATCCCGGACTCAACGAGCAGGTCGGCACACGGCGGCGTCTTGCCGTGATGCGAGCACGGTTCGAGCGTGACGTACATCGTCGCACCGTAGGCGGCAGCGCCGGCCATGCGGATGGCATGCACCTCGGCATGCGCTTCCCCGGCTTTCAGATGAGCGCCGAACCCGACGACCCGGCCGTCTTTGACGACGACGGCGCCGACGCGCGGGTTGATGCCGGTCGATGAGGCGGACTTGGCCAATTGGATGGCTTGTTGCATGTACTGATTCATAATCTCCCTCCTTGTTTCGCACAAACAAAAAGACCTCAAGGAATGATCCTCAAGGTCTCGGTGGGAGGTGTCGGTCGTCATTTGGGCAAACCAAATAAGCGTTTTCTTTACAGAAAAACGTACGACGAACTACAGGTCGCGTGGACCTGTTCTGTTTCCTTCTCCCATCCAGACTATACTGTCGGCTCTAGAATCGCACTAGATCCACCGTTCGCACACATGCGCCCGGGTCACGGACTTAAGGCTCGCGCCCATCACCGCCGGTTGGGACTTTCACCCGACCCCGAAGGAATATTTGTTTGTACGATTCCACTTTAGCGCAAAAATAAATCGATGGCAAAACGAAATGCGCAAAAAGGCACCGCTCGAGTGAGCAGCGCCTTCAGAATCATGCCAAGAATAGGACGACGAGGAGACCGACGATCCAGCAATAGAACGAGAAATACTTGAGCTCGCCTTTCGCCATGATGTGTTGGAACCATTTGAGCGAGATGGCCGTGAGCGCATACGAGGCGATGAACGCCAAGATGAGCGGTCCGAACAGTTCACGCGTTTCCGGATTCGTGAACAAGGCGGGCCCATCTAAAATCATCGTCCCGAGACTGACCGGGATGAAGAGGAAGAACGAGAAACGGAGCGCCGACTCTTGTTTGATGCCGAGGAGCATCGCCATGACGATTGTGGCGCCGGAGCGGCTGATCCCTGGAATGAGTGCGACCGCTTGAGCAAGTCCAATCAAAATCGCGTCGCGGAGCGTGATGCCGCCGTCCCCTTTGTTCCCGCGCATGTTGCGGATGAACCAGAGCGCGAGCCCAGTCAAGATGAGCGTGTAGCCGACCGTGGCGACTCCACCGAGCGTCTCCCCGATCCAATCACCGAACAAGACACCGAGCAAACCAGCCGGGACGGTCGCGACGAGCAAGAGCCCGATGAACTTAACATCAATCATCGTCTCGTCGCTGCGATCTTTCTTAAATAAGAACGTCCACAGACTGACGACGAGACGGACGACGTCTTTCCGATAAATCGTCAAGACGGCGAGCAGCGAGGCAAAGTTCACGAATATCTCGAACGAGAGTCCCGGCAGTTCGATATCGAACAGCTCTTGGAAGATGACCAAGTGACCGCTTGACGAAATCGGGATCGGCTCCGTGAAGCCTTGAATCAAACCGAGCAGTAAGTAGAACAACCATATTGTCATATCGTAATATCCTCTTTTCTTTTTTACATCAATTCCATTATTTTAGCAGACCGCCTATTCCACTGACCAGCCTTTCAAAAAAAATTCGTTATTTTCAAAACTTTCATTGATTAGTCTGAAAATTAAATTTATTATAGAAGAGTACTCAACTGGTGCAACGGTGATGACCCCATTGGCCAGTTGGGTACTTTTTCGTACAGAATATGACATTTACGCCATCATAAAACTTTTTGTTTACAATTGAACCCATTTAATATTAAATTTGTAATAGAACTGTTACCATTTTTTCAAAGTGTAACCAGGGCTTTAGACCTATCGGTTTATAAAATCGGTTTAAAAAAACTTGAAGAATGCACTTATAAATTGTAAAAACTGGCCGATAGTATGATTGTAGAAGCAACTTCGTCATCTTTGTCGGTTCAGATATGAGTCCATGGAAGGAGGAACCATCATTGAGTCAAACGCTATCCACTAAATCCCACCACTTGTCCACCGAGCAGCAGAGGATGATTCACTGTATCCGTCTACTCGGCGACTTGTTGAAGGAACGTCCACGTCGCTCTGTGTATCGTCGCTTCGCGATGGAACAAAGCTGGCCATCTCCCGAGTCGATTATCCGACAGTTCGGGTCATGGGCCGAGGCGCTCGCCATCGCCGGCTACGAATGGCATGGAGAGGCGACCGTCGACCTCCCGGATAAAATGCCGAAGTACACGCGCGAAGATATCATCGAGACGCTCGCCCTCTACTCGCGTGACATGGGATCGATTATCACGCTCAAAAAATATCAGGAATGGCGCAAGCTTCATCCGAAAGCACCGAGCCATTACCATATCGTCAAGACGTTCGGCTCGTGGCATGACGCCTGTGCCGAGGCCGGACTTGAAGCGAGTGTGACCTATTCCAAATCCGAGCTCTCGAACGCACTCCGTGAAGCGATTCACGAGATGGGCTTCTCTCTTTCCTTCGAGGCGTATCGCGAATGGGCAAAACGGAACAACAAACCATCCACGAAAGCCATCCTTCATCGTTACGGCTCGTGGTCGGCTGCGATTCACGCGGTCGAGTCAGAAATCTTCAATCAGAAATTATAATCTTTCATTCATAAGGAGGACGCCGGGTATCCGGTGTCCTCCTTTATTTTGTAGGTGTACCGTTGTCGCTCGTCCTTTCGGCGCCCACGCTTTCTGCAGGCAATCCCGGAGCCGCATCGCTTACGCTGCTGGGTCTCCGTCGGATTGCTGTCCTGCAAGAGTCGGGGCGCCGAGGGACGAGCGAATCGAATTCGATTTAACATTCGTTCAACGGCGCCTAGGCCGGTGCCCGAACTCCTAGGGGAGAGCGATGCAAGGATGACCCCGTAAAGCGCGGCACGCGCTGCGGAGGCATCCGCATCGCCCCAGGAACGGAGGGCATCGGCCCAAGCATCGTTCATGTTGATCAGACAAAAAAGGAGAACACCGATGAGCCGGTGTTCTCCTTCATCATTGAATCCGTTCCGTCGACGTGTCGCGATAATGGGCGACACGGTCACGGCCGTTGAATTTCGCACCGACGTACATGGCCCGGTCTGCGTGACGCAGCAACGTGTCGAGGTCCTCATACTCGTGAATCGTCTCGATGCCGATGCTCGCCGTCACCTGGACGCGAATTCCTTCCGAGCCGAACGGATGAGTGCGGAGCGCTTGGCGAATCTTCTCCCCCGTCACGATGGCAGCAGCCTCATCCATGCGTGGGAAGACGAAAACGAACTCTTCGCCGCCGTAACGCGTGACGAGATCCCCGCTTCGGATGAGACGCGTGAACAACGTCCCAGCCTCGATCAACACCTCATCGCCGAACGCGTGACCGTACGTGTCGTTGATCGCCTTGAAATGATCGAGGTCGACCAAGAACACCGACAACGGATACGATGCGACATCGTTCAACCGCTCTTTCGCCCATCGCTTGAGCGCCCGCTGGTTCGGGAGACCCGTCATCGGATCGGTCAAACTTTCATGTTGGAGACGGTTCCGTTCGTCGATCCGTTCGAGCGACCAGGACAGTGTCTTCAACAGGCGATGGAGCTCGACGGCGATCGCCCCGTCGTAAGCCCCGTTCGCCGTCGTCGAGATCATACAGCTGACCGCGTTCGTCGTGCTCGACACCGGTTGGATGACGAGTGCCGAATGATGGAGCTCGGTTTGATGTGCCTGCAGGTCGGGATGCCACTCATGAAGCGAATCATACACAAAGTATGGTTCTTCCGCGTCGCGGTGCCGTTCGAGTGTGTAGGCGTCGGCGACGGGGGTGGACGTACGGCCGCTGATATCATAAAACGTCCGGTGCCCGTCCCGATTGACTTGGAGCCAGCCGCGCTCGAGCTCGACGACTTCCCGGAGCCCGTTCCAAAACTTCTCGATGAGCAGTTGCTCGTTGTCGACGCGGTACAGTTGCTCTTTCAACCGTTCGACTTGATCGATCTTCGACTGCGTCTCTTCGGTCTCCGTCGCTTTCGATAATCCCATCTTGAGGAGCGACAGGATGAGGAACGTCGCCATCAGCCCCGTGTATCCGAACAGTTGGAACGCCTCGATGGCGACCATCGTGAACAACAGCTCGAGCGAGATGACGAGCCAGTCAAAACGGAGCAAACGCCACATGATCGGGAGCGGGATCCGTTCCCCAATCAAGAACCGCGATAGCAGGAAACTGAAACCGAGGACGAGGAACAAGACGGCAAAGAACCCAATCAGCGCCGTACCTTGTTCGAGCAGATGAACGTTCGGTCCAATCTGTCCGCCGAGCCGCAAATAGACGAGCCCCGGCAAGACGAGGAGCATCGCCTCGATCAACGTATTGAGCGGATAGAAATGCAAAAAACGCCGACGTCCGACTTTGTTCGTGAACGTCCGGGCTTGAAACGTGAGTAAGAGGAGCTGTCCCATCAACAAGGCCGGCAACAGGCCGTACAAGAAGAACGTCATGAAGACGAACATCTCATGGAACGTAAAGTGAAGGTGCCGCCGCTTGAGCGGGTTCATGACGAACAGGGCGCCGAGCGTGAAGATGAACCAAAATAACGACCAATCAAACGTACCGATGCCGAGCCACATGTAGGCGAGGATTCCCATGAAGACGAGCGACCACGAGAACCAGCTTCTGATGAGGTACTTCCGAAATCGCATCGTCTCCCCCCTTTTCTTTATCATTCCTACATAGTATGAAGGGTTTTGGTGGAAGATTCCAGCCGTTGTTTGAAAGTTGTGACAATGAAAAAAGATCGCGACTCACGTCACGATCCTGTCATCACTTTGCTTTTAAGAACGAAAAACCGATCGAGCCTGACCCCGTGTGGGCCCCAAGGAGCGGTGCGAGTGTGTCGACCCGAATTTTGGCTTTGTCGCCGAGCTCACGTTTCCACGACTCGGCCAGTTCTGGCACGTTCCCGTGGAAAATCGAGACGTCCGTGCATTCACCCGAATCGATGACTTGACGGAGCGCTTCGAACAACTGGGCTTGCGCCTTCTTATACGTCCGAACCGTTTGATACGGAACGATAAGACCGTCTTCGAAGCGAAGCACCGGCTTCAATTGCAACATATTCCCGATGAGCGCTTTCGACTTCGAGATACGGCCGCCTTTTTGCATTTGCGTCAAGTTTTGCAAAATCAATTCGATGTGGACGTCCTCGACTCGTTGTTTCATATACGCTTCGACGTCCTCGAGCGTATCCCCACGCTCGACGCGTTCAATCAACTCTTCAAGCATGAGCCCCATCGTGTAGATGCCGGCCCGTGAGTCGATAGCGAGCAGTTTGAACTCGGCGATCTCTGCACCTTGAACCGATGCCGAATACGTCCCGCTCAAGTCCGACGACAAGTGGACGGCGATGCCCATATCATATTGATCTTTGATGCTCTCATACAAAGTGACGAAGTCGCCGATGGCCGGTTGGCTCGTCGAGACGCGTTCACCTGCGTCGATCCATTCGTACACAGTCTTGGCATCGACCTCGACCCCGTCTTTATACGGCTGGTCGCCTTTGACGACATAGAGCGGAACGATATGGATGTCCGGGTGGTGTTGAATCGAATCAGGAAGGACGACCGTGCTGTCCGTAATATAAGCAATTTTCATGTGTTAGCTCTCCTTCAATCTGAATTAGTACCTGGTAATATTATTTTATCACAGGTGAAGCGGTTTCACTATTTTTTCAAAATTGAAATCCTATGAAGTTTCACATATTCCCGTCCGCGATGTGCTCGAAACGGGTAAAAGATAACATCGGACAAAGGAGGAATCGGTATGATTCACATTCAGCACGTCAATAAAATCTATAAGACCGGGGATGTCGAGACCGCGGCGTTGAAAGACATCGATTTGACGATCAATGACGGGGCCTTCGTCGTCATCCTCGGCCCGAGCGGGAGCGGCAAGAGTACGCTGTTGAACGTCATCAGTGGCCTCGACACGGTGACGTCCGGGACGATCACGTTCGGTGACACCGTCTTGACGGACTTATCGTCCGAGCAGATGACAGCGTTTCGACGCGACCATCTCGGCTTCATCTTTCAACAATATAATCTACTCCAAAACTTGACCGTCTACGAGAACGTTCAAATCGGGGCCGATTTATCGACCGACCCGCTCCCAATCGAAGAGTTGTTGGATCAAGTCGGGTTAGCGGCTGCCCGTGACAAATACCCGTACCAATTATCGGGCGGCGAGCAACAACGCGTCTCGGTCGCCCGGAGTCTCGCCAAAAATCCGTCCATCATCTTCTGCGACGAACCGACGGGCTCGCTCGATGAAAACAATTCAAAACGGGTGCTCGAACTGCTCGAGCGCTTGAACGAGACGTACAACAAGACGGTCGTCGTCATCACGCACAACACGGGCATCAGTGAGATGGCCGATGACGTCATCAAAATGAACTCGGGACGGATCGTGGAGTACACGCACAACCCGGTCCGAAAAGCCGCTCGCGACATCCACTGGGGGTGAGACAGATGCTGTATAAAAACGTATGGAAGACGCTCGCCGGCAAATGGATGCAGCTCCTTGCCATCGCCGTCATCATCGTCATGAGCTCGCTCACGTATACGATGATGTTTTATGGCATCAGCGGCATCGAAGTGCCGACCGAGGAGTATCTCGCCTCATCGAATCAAGAGGATTTTGCCGTCGAGATGCTGAACCGGGTCACGGAAGAAGAGGCGGCCTTGCCTGAGTTGGCGGACTTCATCGCCTCCGGCCGCTACACGCTCTCGGACTTGCAACGTGTCGACGAGGCGGCGTTCGATGACTTGATCGCGGCACGCATCGACGCCGTCGAGGGCGAGATGGACGGCGCGACGCTTGAGCTCCGCGCCTCGAAGCTTTTGACCTACCCGTTCGGCTCGAGCGAACACCGCGGACTCGTCTTGAAAGAAGCGGACACGATCAACGTGTCTTATCTCGAGGCTGGCAAGCGGCCTGAGCAAAACGATGAGGTCGCCATCAATGCGAAATACGCCGAGAAGAACGGGATTGAAATCGGTGATTCGCTCGACCTCGGTACCCCTTTCACGGTGAGCGGATTCGTCTTGTTCCCTGACTACACGCTCCCGCTGTTTGATGAGAACTTCTTCAATTTGGATCCCGGCACGCAGACACTCCTTTTGATGACGGACGCGGCCTACGACGAGGTGATTGGAACCGAATCGTTCCGCCTTGCCGGTGTCACTGACGGGACGGTCGTGACCGACGTCGAGCTCCCGTTCGTCATCTCGGTCATGGAAACGGAAAACATCATGCGCAGCGGCGCCATCTATAGCGAGATCTCATCTGGTAAAGCGATGGCGCTCGGCTTGAGCCTGTTCATCGTCTCGATTGCCGTCATCATCGTCGCCATCCTGATTTCGAACATGCTCGAGGCCGAGCGCGGACAAATCGGACTCTTGAAAGCGATTGGTTACAACCGCCGCCAAATCGCGGTCCCGTACCTAGTCTTTATCTTATTGTTCGCGACGCTCATGCTCGTCATCGGCTATTTCCTCGGGCTCTACTTCGCCGAGCCGCTCAAAAATCTATATCTCGACTTTTATCTGTTGCCGTCCATCACCATCGCCCAAAGTCCGCTCGTGTTTCTCACGGCCGTCTTCGCCCCGCTCCTGTTCTTCGCGCTCGTGGCGGGGGCCGTCATCTATAAAATCATGGGCGAGAGCGCTCTCGCTTTGCTGTCGCCTCGAGACAACGCCTCACTCAATCGACTGAGCCGCATCGTCAGCCGTCTGCTCCGGAACGCCCGCGGCAAGACGAAATTCAAATATTTATACGCCGTCAAAAGCACGGGCAGTTTCATCATCTTCTTTTTCGGTATCCTGTTCTCGACGCTCCTCATCGTCTTCGCCCTCATGATGAACGGGGCCGTCGACCGGATGACGGTCGGCGAGTTGAACGAGGCCGACTATGAATATGAGGCGTACACGACGACGCAACCCGTGCTCGAAGATGGACAAGAGCCGTTCCTCACCTACCCGTTTGCCTTCGCTCAAGACAACCTTGTCACGTTGAAAGGGCTCGATGCGACGAACACACTCTATCCTCTCGAAGACGAAGACGGGAACGAACTGGTACCGAAAGCGGATGAGATCATCGTCAACGCCTCACTCGCCTTGAAGCTCGGCCTCGAGACCGGGGACACGCTTGACATCGAACTCGACAACGAGACGTTGTCGTACCCGATCGGAGGTATCGCCGACGAATATGCGGGCGATGTCGTCTACCTGCCTCGGGTAACGCTCAGCGAACAATTATCGGGCGGGACGACACGTGATTTGTTCAACGGGATTTATGCGACCGAACGGCCGGACGAGACGGACTATCCGACGGTCATCTCACGAAGCGGTCTGATTGAGCAGTCCCAATCGATCAATGAGTACATGAACTTGATGATGAACGTCATGATTGGCGGATCGGCCTTGATCGCCTTCAGCATCCTGTTCGTCTTGACCGCACTCACGGTCGAGAAAAATTATTACGTCATCTCGCTCTTGAAAGTGATGGGCTACGACCGGCGCGAGGTCCGCTCGATGATTCTCAATAGCTACTTCATCTACGCGCTCATCTCGGCCCTGCTCAGCATCCCGATCGCCCTCGTCATCTTGCGGGTCATCATCGTCGTGTTCGCGGAAGATTATGGACTCGTCTTGCCGCTCGAGTTCGAGTGGATTTATCTGCTTTACACACTCGGTGCGGTGACGCTCCTCTTCTTCGCAAGCACGTTCATCAGCCGTCGCAAGATCGATCAGATTCCGCTCCAAGAAGTATTGAAGACGTATCAAGAATAATTTTTCGCCAAATAGGGCATAATAAGAGAAGAGACCAGGCCTCTCCCTGTGAGGGGCCTGACTATTTGAAGAAGAGGATGATTCTTATGAACCGTACACAAGTATTGCTCGCCATCCCAGGAAACTGGTCATCGGCCGAGGCAGTCAGCGAACAAATCAGTTTACATAGCGAAGGCTACACGATGGCTGGCCTACTGCTGTTAGAAGATGAGACCGGAAAAGCGTTCACGGTCGAAGTCGTCGAGCGCGACCCGGCTCTCGCCGAAGCGATGATTCATGCCAGCTCGGGCGGTTTCACGCCGAAAATCGCGAAAGGGCTTACCCGCCACACGCACATCGTCTATTTGATCGTCGACGTCAATGACGTGACGGACATCGCGGCGGCCCGCCGTGCGGCCAATGCGATCTTGAACGCCGGCGGACTCGGCGTCATGGTCGAGACGGCTGGTGTCGCCTACTCGAAAGACGAATGGCAAGAGTCGAAAGAAGAAGACCTCGCCCTCGACTACTCGCTTCTCACAGCCATCACGGAAGAAGAAGACGCCTACGTCTCGTGGGGCATGAAAGCGTTCGGTCACGCCGACGTCGCCGTACCGGCCACGCTCGAAATTGAAGACGCGATTCACGTCGTCCATTCGTTCAACTTCCACCTCATCTCGGGTGGATCGATGTTCGGGGACGGGGACAGCTTCACGTTCGAAGACGGCAAGACGTTCACGGTCGAGATGGGTGAAGACGAGCGGACGTCAATCGACAACTTGCTCCATAACCCGTTCGGCTTGATTTACCTCGTGCCGCAGACAACTGAAGGTTGAACATGGTGATCGATTCGGACTCCCGTCCAAATCGATCTTTTTTGATTAATCGATTATAATCGATTATAATTAATCTATACAAATAATAGATTAGAGGTGAATCATATGAAAGAGTCGCCTACGGTTGAGTTCAAGCGAGAACTTACAGACGCTGTCGTTCACGAAGTGATTGCGTTCGCCAACACGCAAGGTGGTGTTCTTTATATCGGTATAGAAGATGATGGTACCGTCCTCGGTGTCCCTAACGCACATCAACAACTCGAAGCAGTATCAAACAAGCTACATGACAACATCCAACCAGCTATTCTAGTCCATTTATATTTAGAAGTGGTTGAGCTCGACAAAAAAGAGGTCATAAAGATAGCTGTGGCCCGCGGAACGAGACGCCCTTATCATTTGAAGAGAAAAGGCATGAAATCGTCGGGTGTTTTCATTCGGTACGGTACGTCTGTCACAAATGCCTCTGAAGAAAACATCCGCCAAATGATTATCGAATCAGATGGGACGAACTTTGAAACGATGCGTAGTTTGAAACAGGAACTGACTTTCGAGGAAGCTTCTAACTTTTTTGCTCAAACGAACATCAAATTTGGTGTCGAGCAACAACGTACACTTGGCCTGATGACAGATGATGGCTATTACACAAATTTAGGGCTCCTTCTTTCTGACCAATGCGAACACTCAATCAAATGCGCCCGCTATTTAGGGAACGACAAGCTTGAATTTCAAGATCGTAAAGAATTTAGTGGCTCCATTCTCGCACAAGTCGAATCCGTCTATGAATACCTTAGTCTGAACAATGCCACGTCAGCACGCTTCGTCGGTCTAAAACGGCTCGAGACCGAAAGTTATCCTAGTCCTGCTTTGCGAGAAGCTCTTGTAAATGCCGTTACACATCGCGATTATAGTTTTAGCGGTAGCATCTTGATTCATTTATTCCAAAACCGAATCGAAATCGTCTCGGTGGGCGGACTCGTGAAGGGCTTAACGATCGAGGATATCAATTTAGGTATTTCTCAGAGCCGTAATCCAAAACTAGCCAATGTATTGTATCGTCTGAAATGGATTGAAAGTTATGGTACCGGGTTACAACGAATCAAAGAAAGCTACAAAGAAAGTCTCGAACGACCATTCTGGACTACGAGTCCGAACGCCTTTGTCGTGACGTTGCCTAAACAACAGCTAACGACACCAGACTCTGACGAAAACGAACTTGAACAATGGCTTAGTCAACAGTCCGAATTTACGACAAGAGAACTCGAAGCCTATTTGAATAAAAGCAAAGGGACTGTCCGAAAACTGATCGAACAGTTGATAGCTGAACGAAAAGTGACCCGTGTCGGAAACGGTCGAACGACGCGCTACCGTACGTTAAACTAAACAAGAGCTCACAGACTTTCGTCTGTGGGCTCTTGTTTTGGTTGCGCCGGCATGTCGAGCGGCAAGAAATAATGTGCGCGCCCTTCCCACCCGAGTTGATCACTCAACAGGTCGAACGACGTCCGGAAGAAGGCTTGGATGTCATCTGCCCGACTCACGTGCTCAATCGACAAAAAACATTCGCTCATCTTGGCGTCGTAGTAGGCGTCCACAGGTTGAAGCCGCTCCGAGCCGAGGTCGGTGTATTGAAACGGATACGGCAAGATGAAGAACGTCGGCACGTCGACGGACTCGTCGCCGAGCCAAAAGCCGAACTCGATCATGTGCTCGTCGAACGCCGCCTTCTCGATTACCTTGTCCTCGGGGAACGGCTCGAATTTTCCGTAGACGATGAGCGATGACACGTCGAACGTGCCCCAAAACAAGGCCGGCTTCACTTTCCGGCATCGGAGCGGGGCGAGAAACGCCGCTTGTTCCCGCGCCGCGTACTGGAACAGGCGCACCCCTTTCAGGGCCGTCGATGTGTCATAGGCGAGCGGGGTCTCATCGCGGTCGAGCCACCTGATGTCGTGCATCTCTTGCGATTTCGGGTTAATGGTGACGGTGATGCCGGATGCATGGAGTGCGTCGACCATCGCCTCATAATAGGACTTGATTGGCTTCCCGTCCGTCAGCGGAATCACGGTCGTAGCGGTTTCGACCTGCACCGTGATGACCGAGGCCGCGACGTCGACGTCGATCTCGAACAACGTCCCCCCGCTCCAGAGCGGTCCCGTCGAAAATCCATTCACGGTGAGCGGTAACGTGACGTGGGCCCATTGCGGCTCTTGCGGGGCGAGACCGAGTTTGATTTTGCCTAGAATTTGCGACACGAGATGGAGCGTGAGCTTCGTGTCCGCCCATTCGGAGTGGCGTATGATTTCCATCAGCGTTTCCTCATTTCTTCATTCGAACAAGTGACGCAGCTACTCTCCTGATTCCCTGTCCTCGACGCAAACAACCAAAAAAATCCACAGACGAGTGTCTGTGGATTCAACCGCGCATCTCTTGGAGACGCTCGAGTTGATGGGTCAGCTCGCCGATGGGGACGAACCGGGCCCGGCGGAGCGTCTCTCTGCCGTCGAGGAAAAACAGGACGACCGGGACGGTGAAAATCGAGTAGGCACCGGCGATCTCCGGCACCTGATCCGAATCGATGGCGACCGCCTCGATATCGGGGAACTCCGTCAACATCTCCTCGACTTGCGGTTTGAGCGAGTGGCAGACGCTACAGGTCGGATGCGAGACGTAGACGAGCAATTGGTCTGTATTCGCGATCCGGTCGTGTAACGCCGAAAGTGTGGTGACAGCTTCCATCGAACTCCCTCCTTTTTTGATTACGCGTCGAGCCAAAGCACCCCGACCGTCTCAAAGCCGGCGTGGACCGCAATCGATGGGCAGAAGCGCGTCTTGACGACTTCAATGTCTGGCAATTTCGCCTGGATGAGCGCGACGAGATTGTCTTGCATTTCCGGAGCGAGTGCCGTCTGGACGAAGACACGGTTGTGGTGAATCCCGTTCGCGGCGTGGCGGCGTTCAAGCTCGGTTACCATCTCGGCGTACGCTTTTTTGAGCGACCGTGCTTTTTTGAACGGGATGACTTTTCCGGTCTCATCGAGCGTGATGATCGGTTTGATGTTCAAGATGTTAGCAAGGAACATCTCACCAGACGAGACGCGACCGCCGCGGCGCATCGTTTCCATGTTCCCGATAATCATGAAGAAGTTCTTCTTGTCGCGCCACGCTTCGAGCAAGGCAACGATCTCTTCGGCTGATTTGCCTTCGGCCTCGGCGGCGAGCCCGAGTCGGACGAGCTCTTGCTGCGCTTCGAGCGCCGCGTGCGAGTCGACCGTGTATACTTTGAAGCCGGCTGCTTCGGCCGCTGCGCTCGAGTTTTTCACCGTCGAGCTCAACCCGTTCGAACAGTGGACGGCGATGGCACAGTCGTACCCCTCCTCTTTCAAGCGCTCATAGCGCGCGATGAAGTCGCCAAAAATCGGTTGCGACGTCTTCGCCTCTTTCTTTTGGTCGATCATATAGCGGTGCAAGTCCTCGAGTGACAAATCGACTTCGCTATAGCCGCTACCGTCGACGATCAATTGAATCGGAACGATATCGACACCGAGCCGGGCCGCCTCTTCCTTCGAGAAATTGGCCATGCTGTCGGTAATCCATGCGATTTTGGTCATAACAAAAATCCTCCATTGGTCGTTCAATTTTTTCCTAATTCATTATACCTCATTTTTCGGATTCGTTCCTTTTTGACTGATTTGGCCGAAAAAAGACAGCGAGACTCATCGTCGCACTGTCTTCGGCTTCGACTCATCGTGTCGAAATCAACTTCGTATGGGCAAACTCGTCATGCGGCAACTCCGTCTCTTTTCCTGCCTTGATCTGTTGGAGCGCCTTCAAGAGCGGCAGCCCAAGCGTCGCCGGATAGACAACGTCTTTATAAAGCGTTCGCTTCACGACTTGCTCGAGCGAGAGCGGGCGTCCGTCTCGGCTCACGACTTTGATGCCGACGACTTGGTCGCCGATCGTCTGCCCATTTTTGTTGAGCAAGAAATACACTTCTCCGGCGATCGTCACGAGCGTCGGCAAGTAATACCGTTTCACATCTTTTCCGGGAAACAGCTTCTTCCGAATCATCTTCTCGACGAGTTTCGCCGGCGTTTGAAAAATGAATTGATCGATTTGACTGGCAACGGCGCGTTTCCAAATTGGGACTGCCACGTTCATCATCCTCTCGTTTCGGGTCTAGCCTTTTGATTCCTCTTTTGACTTCGCTTGAAACGCAGAAAACGGACAACCCGAGCGGGCGAACAAGTTCGGCGTCACAATTTCGTCATTGTAGTGGCGATGGAACACGTGCGTCGCGGCCGGTGACATGGGCGGGATGAGCCATCCCCATTGCCCGGTCACCTCACGACCTGCGTCCTGTTCGTTCTTCTCGAACCGTTTGAACTGCTTCGCCGCCGTATGGTGATCGACGATCGTCACCCCGGCCCGCTCGAACGACTGTAGGACGGCGACGTTCAACTCGACGAGGGCCCGGTCGCGCCAAAGCGTCCGCTCTTTCGATGTATCGAGCCCGAGCGACGTGCCGACGAGGGGCAATAAATTATAGCGGTCCGTATCGGCCAAGTTGCGCGCCCCAATCTCGGTTTCCATATACCAGCCGTTGAACGGGACCGACGTGAAGCGCAAGCCGCCGATTTCGAGCTCCATATCGGCGATGGCCGGGACGGCGTGCCATTTGACCGTTCGTCCGTCGAATAAGTCGTACGCCTCGTGTCGAATCTCGACTTCGAGCACCGCATCGTCCGGCAGTTCATAGAGCTGGACCTCACGTCCGTCGGTGATGAGAAGCGGCAGGACGTCAAACGCGGTCCCGGCCCCGACCCAGCCGAGCCGTTCGGCTTGCCTCGTGATGGACAGCGAGAGCGGGTCACCAACGATCCCATCTTCCGTCTCATATGCCGCATAGCGGATGAGTTGCGCGTTCAGCAAACGGAACTCGTTCGGGAGCACGGTCATCGTCGAACGGATTTTCCCGTCGTTCGTCGCGTAGCGCAGATGGCCGACGAGCGCCTCAAACACCTCGTCGAACGTCGTCACGCCCCGGGCGTCCCGGACAGTGAGCGTCTGCCAAAACAGCCGGCCGATGCATCGGTTCGAGTTGCGCCAGGCGAGTTTCGCACCTTCCATCAACTCGTCTGTCGTGAGCGTGTACGTCCCGGTCTGCTCCAGCTCGACGGCGATCGCCTCGAGCCGATCTGTATAATCGCCTTCTAGTTGTGAGAAAAAGTGTCGGATTGCCTGCATGTCCATGTTGTCGATCTCCTCTATGTAGTCTGTCCCTCTCATCTTAGAGAAAATCGCTACGGGTTTCTAGTTTTAGCGTACAGAGAAAGCGAGCCGGTGTCGGCTCGCCTTCAGTCTGTCTGATCGATCAAGTCTTTCGCTTTTTGAATCGTGAACCCTCGCGGTTTTTCGCTCTCTAAAGCGGTCAATCGCTTCTCGAGTTCGACCGTCTGTTCATACGACGCCTCATATTGGTAAAGCCCGTTGGCGAGCTCGGTCAGCCGCGTCACTTGAATCGGTAGCGGTGCCATCCCGTCATCTAACAAGATGACGAGGCTCAGGTCACTGTCGACCGGCAGGCGGATTGACGCGTAAAAGGCAATCGTCTTGAAGCCGCGCCGCATGATGACGATCGGTGATGTGCCGACCGCGACGTCTTGGTCGCGCAGGCGTGTGATCGTGATACCGGCGTGAATCAAGCGGCTCGAGGACGGAATTGTCTCGACATATTCCTCGATCGGGGTCAGCGTGCCCGCCTCGAGCGCCTGTTCGAACTCCGGCTCTTTGAGCGGACGGCTGAAAATGAATCCTTGGATGACGTGGCAGCCGAACTCGCGGAGGCGGAGCAAGTCGTCCATCATCTCGACGCCTTCGACGACGACGTTCATCCCAAACTCCTCGGCGATGAGGAGCAGGCTCCGAATGATGCCTTGGGCCTTTCGGCTTTGGTTGACGTTATGGGCGAACACCCGGTCGATTTTAATCGTCTGAGCGCTATACGCCTGCAAATAGGCAAGCGACGAGTACCCTTTCCCGAAATCGTCGAAGGCGATCGGGATGCCGAGGTCGTTCAATCGTTCGAACGCTTGTGTGATCTGTTGGGCGTCTTCTAATAGCGACGTCTCCGAGATCTCGACCTCGAGATAGCTTGCCGGGATGTGATAACGGGAGAGCGTGTCTTCGAGCACATGTTCGAAATGTTCTTGGTACAAGTATTTGGCCGATACGTTGATCGAGATCGGCACTTTCTTCGGAAGCGTCATCAAATACCGGCACACTTCTTCAATCAACCAGTTCGTCAGTTCGAGGTGCAGGCTGCTCTCCTCGGCGAGCGGGATGAACTCGGCCGGCGAGATCGAGCCCCACGTCGGATGCGTCCACCGCATGAGCGCCTCGGCCCCGACGATCTGCCCCGTCCATGCGTTCACTTTCGGCTGATACATCAAATAAAATTCTTTGTTTTGAAGGGCACCGCGCATATCCCGCAACAGTTCATACCGCTTCAACGATTCGATGTCCATTTGTGACGAGTACAGTTCCAGTTGGGCCCCGATTTTCTTATCGGCCCGGTTCATGGCGATACAGGCGTGCTTAATCAATTCGCTCGCCTGTGTGCCATCCTCCGGATATCGGCTCACCCCGATCGAGATACGAGCGAACAAGTCGTACACATCGACGCGGAAACGGTGGGTCGAGAGTGTGCCGAGCTTCTTGCCGAGCGCGAGCACTTCCGGGTCTTCCAAGCGCCGTGGCAACACGATGAGCACGTTATCCGCATCGAGATGTCCAAGGAGCGCGTCTTTCGGCAAGAGACGAATCAATTGGTTCACCGTCGCGACACGCCACTCGTCGCCAAGTTCGTAACCGAACGTATGGTTGATCTCCGCGATCCGGTTGAACGACAGCGAGAACAACGTGAACGGATTGCGCTTCCGAGTCAAATGATACACCGATTCGGTGATCGATTCGCGATTCGGCATGTTCGTGATCGGGTCGAGCGAGGCGAGACGCCAAATCTCTTCTTGCTGCTCTTTCAACTGCGTGATGTCTTTGACGAGCGTCCGGAATCCGACGACATGGCCGCCTTCAGAAAAAATGGGTTCCCGATTCTCTTCAATCCATTTGACGTTCCCTTTGGCGAAAATACGGTACGAGAACGTCGACGGTTTGCCGCTCAGCGTCACTTCCCGCGCCTGCTTGATTTTCGGGACGTCGTCCGGGACGACGACTTTTTGCCAATAGTCCGGATGGGCATTGAATTGATCTTCCGTATAACCAAAGATGAGCGAGAAGCCCGGCGTCAAAAACTTGAATTGCTTCGATTCGAAATAGCGCTCAAAAATGACCGAGTCGACGATTTCACACAACTGCCTCACTTTCGATCGTTCCTTCGTCAGTTCTTCTTCGGCTGTGACCAAGTTCGTCACGTCGAACATCGCCCAGGTGACGGCTTTTCGGTCTTTCGAGACACCGACCTTCACAATCAACTCCAAATACTGTTTCATCTTCGGGTTGAAGGCGCGCAGTTGTGTCTCATACTCGAATTGCGAGTGATCGTGAAGCAACGTCTCGATCGCCGCCGCGAACGCGCCCCGGTCGTCCTCATGAATCAGGTTTCGGAAGTCCTCCCGCTTCATGTCGGCGAGCTGTCGCTTCGTCAAACCGAGCAGGTTCCCAGTCTGCGGGGAATGATAGAACGTCCCGGTGTCGAGGTCGAGCTCGATCAAAATGAGCCCAGGGATTCGCTCGAACAGCACCCGGCTCACTTTCATCCGATTGTAGCGTTCCCGCAACTCCGTCTGCGTCGTCAAATCTTTGACGACCCCGTAAAGGCCCGTGATGACCCGTCCGGTATAGAGTGGCGTGTTCGTGATCGACAGATGAATCGAGCGTCCGTCCGCATTACGCGCTTGCAATTCGTAATGCACCGTCTCACCTTGGAGCGACCGCTGATGGAATGCTTGGACCCGTTCACTTTCGGCCTTCGGCAGCCAAGAAGCCGGATGGACGAACCGCTCTTCTTCCCCGTTGAACAGAAGCGACAGTTTTTCATTTGAGTCGACGAGTCTCAAGTCACAGTCTAGGACGTAGACGGCGTCCGGATACTGATCGAGCAGCAACGGGTCGATATTGATCCGTTCCCCACGTTCCAATTGTTCAACGTTTGATTCCAATGCATGCTTCCATTGTCGGAAGAAGCCCATTTCCACCACTCCCCGGTGTGACGAACGTCACACGAATATCGTATTATCTTGATTATATAAGATGAGGCCAGACGGATACGCTTCTGTTTTTGAAAATAAGGGGAACAATCTCTCTTTTGTACATATTTTCAAATTAATGTCATTATTTTAAGCGCTAAAAAAGACCACGCACTCGATTGAGCCGTGGTCTCCCGTTTTAGCGTTGTTTCACGACGACCGAGCCGTAAGCCGGTACATCGATTGAGCCCGAGACGCGTTTAATCGTCTTCGTGCCCGCTTGTTTGCCATCGACGATGAGGTTCCATTGCCCGCTCGGCAATTTCACTTTGACCGTCTTGGCGTTGGCGTTGTGCGTGATGAACAAGTCTTTCTTCTGGCCTGGCGCTTTGTCATCGATCGAGTAGCTGATGACGTTCGCTTCGGCTTTGTAGAATTTCAAGTTTTTCTTCACGTCCACCGCTTTCGTCATGCGAAGACCTGGGTTGTCTTTACGCATCTCGATCAAGCCTTTCATGTACTGGACGTCCGCCTTGCGGTCAGCGGCCCGTTTCCAGTCCATTTGGTTGATGCGATCCGGTGATTTGTACGAGTTGTGGTCGCCTTCTTTCGTGCGCATGAACTCTTGACCGGCATGGATGAACGTCGTTCCTTGGCTCGTCAAGAGAATGCTCGACGCGAGACGATGCATCTTCGTGCGGTCCGCTTCCGACGTTTCTGGGTTCGTGAGTTCGAGCTTGTCCCAGAGCGTATGGTTGTCGTGCGCTTCGACGTATGTGATCGCTTGCGTCGGTTCTTTCGTGAAGCCTTTGATATCGGCGCTATAGTCGATTTCGCCGACGATTCCCGTCTTGATGCGGTTCTCAAGGCCGGCTTTACCATTGATGAAGCCGTTGTCCGTGTCGACGAAGACACTGCCTTTCAAGCCGTCGCGGATGTTGTCGTTGAAGTGTGCGACGCCTGGCATCTTATACGCGTTCTTTTGGTTCGCTTTCTTCGCCGGGTCGAGTGGCGTGCTGAGGTCCCATCCTTCGCCGAAGACGAGGATGGATGGATCCACTTTGTTCAACGCCGAACGGACTTGGTTCATCGTCTTGACGTCATGGATGCCCATGAGGTCGAAACGGAACCCGTCCCAATGGTATTCTTTTGCCCAATAGACGACCGAGTCGACGATGAGCTTCTGCATCATCTTGCGTTCCGACGCGGTGTCGTTGCCGACGCCCGTTCCGTTCGCGAAGTCGCCGCCTTCAGTGTAACGATAGTAGTATCCTGGGACGATCTTGTGCAAGTTCGACGCCTGCGCATCGAACATGTGGTTATAGACGACGTCCATGACGGCGCGCAAGTTGTTGTCATGGAGCCCTTGGATCATTTGTTTCATCTCGCGAATCCGGACTTTGGCGTCATACGGGTTCGTCGAGTATGAGCCTTCCGGCGCGTTATAGTTTTTCGGGTCATAGCCCCAGTTATACGATGCATCCGGTTTCGTCTCATCGACCGAGGCCGTGTTGTAGTCGTATACCGGAATGAACTGGACGTGCGTGACGCCGAGGTCTTTCATATGGTCGAGGCCTGTCTTCGTCGCTGTCTTCTTGCCGTTGACGAGGAGACGTGTCCCCGGCTCGACGACGCCGAGATATTTGCCTTTGTTGGTGATGCCTGAGTCATACTTGTCTGACGTGACGTCAAAGATCGACAAGTCGCGGACGTGCGTCTCATAGATGATGGCATCTGTCCGTTTCGCCAATTTCGGTTTCATCGAGTTCCAACGTTTCGGCTTCGTCTCGTTCAAGTCGACGACGACCCCTTGGTCCCCGTTCACACCGACCGCCGTCGCGTACGGGTCGACCGCGCGGACGCTGCCTGACGCGTGCTTGACGTTGTACGTGTAGCCAATGCCATCCAAGTCGCCGCGTACTTCAGCGACCCACGTGCCGCGCTCGCCACGCTTCATCGAAATCGTCTTCTTCAAGTCTTTATCTGAAGCAGGACGCGTTTTCGGCATGTTCCATAGTTCGAGCTTGACGTCTTGAGCCGTCGGGGCCCACAGGACGAACTGTGATTTTGAGTGCTTGTACGTCACGCCGAGCTTGCCGTCATAGGCGTACTTCGCATCGAACTCCGGTGAACGGAGGACGTCGCCCGCTTGGAGCACTTTCTCTCCGAACGTCGGATGTTTCGCCGTGATGACCGCCGCCAAGTCGATATCGGCACTGAAACGGACCGTGACCGATTTGTCGCCTGATTTCTCAACCGACTCGACCGTCGCACCTTCGACCGTCAATTCGCTCAAGAACTTCTCATCGATGACGCGGTTGAGCGTGAGCTCCGCTTGACGGAACGTGTCCGCTTCGAATGAGACGATTTTCGGTGAGCGATCAATCTCTGGTTCTGAGTAGTAGATCGTCGAATCGCCTTCGACGAGCCAAATCTCTTTCGCTGTACTGAGCGCGAACCGATCTTCCCCATCTTTTTCGGCCCATTCCCCTTTTTTCGTGACGAGCCCGATGAGTTTCTTCGCGTCCGGGTTCGCGAACTTCACGTTCGCCACGCCACCGTATGCGTCCGTCTCATCGAAGTTGATGCTTTGCCCGTCGCCACCGTCTGGCCATGTCCAAAGACCCCAGTCGGTATATGTATTGTCGTAACGGAAGTAATGAACTTTCATATCCACGTCCGTTGCTGCCGTCTCCCCATCCGGGTTCGACGTATAGATCTTCGAGTCGCCTGACTTGATCCACACTTCGGCAACGCCGTCTTTGATCATATCGCTCGTGATGAAGCGGTCGTTCTCAGACCCTTTATCTTTCTCCCAGTTGTCCGTACGGACGATGAGACCGAGCTTTTCTGGTGAATCGACCGGGAATTCGTAGGCCGCCACCTTTCCGAAGTCGTCCTCGCCGTTGAAGGCGAAGGCTTTATTCGGGAAATAATCTGGGTTATTCGCCCAAAGCCATAAGTTCCAATCCGTTTGATTGTCCGGGGCCTCCTGATAGTGAACGACGACGAGCGTCGATTTGCCTTTATCGAGAGCGGACGATGACATCGGAAACATTGAGAACACTAGTGCAAACGTTAGCACAACTGCCCATGCCTGTTTCCATCGCTTGTTGACCATGTGGGTCCCTCCTTGTAGCATTAATTTAGGAAAACGCTTACACAAAAATTGTAAACGTTTCCTTTTCGGAATTCAATGTTTTTCTAGACAAACACCTAACGCCTTCCACTTTGCGCCATCGGTTGGGAAACCCCCTCTATTTTCCATTTGAAAAACGATTGCATTATTGGCCGATTGGACTGTATATAGAAGTTAGGGGAGGAATTTTAAATATATGTCACTTACGAACCTCATTAACAACTTGATCGCCAACGCCAGTCTGTTGCTGGTCGGCCTCTATATCATCTCGCGCCTCACGAAGCTGGGCGTGACGACGAAGCTCCCGCTCCGGCGTCAAGTCACCATCTCCTTCTTACTTGCCGGGCTGTCGATTGTGATCACCCTCCACGGCGTGTTGTGGAACGCGCAAGCCGACTTTCAATACGGGTTTGTCCCCATCATCATGTCGGCGCTCTACTTCGGCCTGCCGGGTGTACGCATCACATATGTCGCGAGCATTCTCGTTCTGCCGTTCATCTTGACCGAGACGCTTTTGTTGATTGCGTTTCTCGACTACACGCTCGCCGCATCGGTCGCTGTCGCTTTCCTATGGTTCCGCGAACGAATCAAGCCGGCGCGGGACATCCGAATCGTCAATGCGATCAGCCTCGGATTCATCTCGTTGTTCTCATTGTTAAACGTCAGCAATTATAATCAAATCGAAACGTATGTGATGACGCTCCTCGCCTTCATCACCATCGGGTACTCGGCCGGATTCCTGCTCCATATCGTCTACGGGGGCATCCATAAAATCCAACGCTCGGAACGGCTCATCTCGAAATATAAAGAAGCGGCCTTCACCGACGCATTGACCGGACTTGGCAATCGCCGCCGCTTCGAGGAAGAAATGAAGCGCGTCGACGAAGAAGTGATCAATGGAACGCAAGACGTCGCCTTGCTCTTCCTCGACATCGATCATTTCAAATCGATTAACGATACGTACGGCCATGATGCCGGTGATGCCATCTTGATCGAATTAGGCAACCGGTTGACGAAAACCGCCCGGACCGATGACATGGTCTGCCGCAACGGCGGCGAAGAATTCTCGGTTTTATTGGCCGACTGCACGTTGTCGCAAGGGTTCGTCATCGGCAAACGCTATTTGCGGCAAAT
This sequence comes from Exiguobacterium sp. s16, assembly GCF_018618115.1. NCBI lineage: Bacteria > Bacillati > Bacillota > Bacilli > Caryophanales > Exiguobacterium > Exiguobacterium sp. s16. The sequence continues at coordinate 132,396 of NZ_JACSLM010000004.1, forward strand.
CGCCGAAACGCCGTTCTTATTGCCAGACGGATCGTTCATTGACGTCACCGTCTCCATCGGCATCGCCAGCACGTCAGAGTCCAAAATCGCCACGTCGAGCCAACTGATCAAAAAAGCCGACGTCGGCTTATATGTCGCCAAACGGAGCGGACGCAACCGACTCGGCAAGTGGAATGAAAAGAAAGCGAACTAACCCCTGATGCGTGGCATCAGGGGTTCATTATAGTTTCTTCCATTCTTCTAACGCCTCTAAGTACCAACGATAGCTCAGCTTGAACGTTTCGTCCTTCTCATGCAACACCCGATAATATCCTGTTCCCCGCACTTCTCAGCACACAAAAAACGACGCCCGAGTGATTCGGACGCCGTCTGTGTTAATTCCCGTACTTTTTAAAGAGTTGATAGTTCTTGTTGCCGCCCGACAAGTTATAGACATCAGTGAACCCGAGGTTACGGAGCACGTTTTGGGCCGCGTTCCCCGTCACACCGCCGTTGCAATAGACGACGGTCGGTTTGGTCTTATCGAGGTCGTTCGATGCCGCACGTAAATCACCGAGCGGGATGTTGACGGCACAGTCAACGCACGCCTTCTCGAACTGCGAGGCTTTGCGTGTATCGATGATTTGCATGTCCTCACCCGCATCAATCCGCTTTTGCAGTTCGGCCGGCGTGATGAGGCGGGCCGCTTTGTCCATACTGTTCGCGAGCACCATGCCCGTGTACATGACCGGGTCTTTCGTCGTCGAGAACGGTGGCGCGTACGCGAGATCGAGATGGAACAAATCATCGACTTTCGCCTTGAACGTAATCGCCGTGACGAACACGTCGATGCGTTTGTCGACACCTTCGAACCCGACGATTTGAACGCCGAGCAATTGGCGTGTCGCCCGGTCACCGATCGCTTTGATCGTCATGTCTTTCCCGCCCATATAGGCCGGCTTATCCGGTTTCGTGTTATGGAGCACTTCGATGTCGTATCCGAGTTCGCGTGCCTCACGTTCCGATAGACCGGTCTGCGCGACCGCTTGGCCGAACACTTTGAAGATGCCCGTCCCGAGGATGCCTCGGTGTTCGAGGTCGCCGCCCGTGATGAGGTCACCGAGAGCGCGCCCCATCTTGTTCGCCGTCGAACCGAGCGGACGCCAAATCGGTTTACCCGTGACGAGCGAGAAGCTTTCGGCGACGTCGCCGGCCGCATAGACGTTCTTCACGTTCGTCTCCATGCGCTCGTTGATGGCGATCGCACCCGTCTCCCCGATCGTCACCCCGATCGCCTTGGCGAGTTCTGTGTTCGGACGGACGCCGACCGACAAGATGACGAGGTCGGTGTCGATCGTCTTGCCGCTCTCTGTGACGACGCGTTCGACGTGACCGTCACCGATGAGTTCCGTCACCGTCTCACCGAGCATGAGCTCGATGCCGTTCTTCTCGAGGTGATCTTCGACCCGGCACGCCATGTCTTTGTCGAGCGGCGGCATCACTTGTGGGAAACGCTCGATGATCGTCACATCGATGCCGCGCAATTTGAGCTGCTCGGCCATCTCGAGGCCGATGAAGCCGGCGCCGATGATCGTCGCGTGCTTCGGATTCGTTGCGTCGACGAAGTTGCGTGTCGCTTCCGCGTTCTGGATGTTACGGATCGGGAACACGTTGTCCGAGTCGACACCCGGGATCGGCGGGATGATGCTCGAGGCGCCTGTCGCGAGGACAAGGCGGTCATAGCTGTCCGTGAACGATTCTCCTGTCTCGAGGTTCTCGACCGTGATCGTCTGTGCGTCGGCATCGATTGCCGTCACGTTATGTCGTGTCATGACGTCAAGTTGATAACGTTTTTTGAAGAACGCCGCGTCACGAGGCGTCAAATCGTCGCGTGACTCGACTTCGCCGCCGACGTAATACGGGATGCCGCAACCTGAGTACGAGATATCGTAATCGCGATCGTAAATCGTTATCTGTGCGTCTTCATTGTTACGACGTGCTTTTGCCGCGACCGACGTACCGGCGGCGACTGAACCGATGATGACCAATTTCATAAAAAACACTCCTTAACTGATTTAGGCGAGAATTCTCCCTCCTCTAAGCGTCTGGGGCGAAGCCCAGCGTAGGTGGGAGATGAATCGCCCGTCCCTTACACCTTCGGCCACCGCTGTGACGAAACGACGAACAAAAGTTCGTGATTCCGTCAGATTTCCTTGCCCCCTCCGCGGGTATCGGAATGGGACGAGCTTCATCCTGGCACCGGGCAAAGGAGGGACGGACATGCTGAAGGGCTATAAATACCGGCTCCACCCGACGGCGGCACAGGCCGAGTTCCTGATCCGGACGATCGGCTGCGCCCGCTTCATCTACAACAAGCTGCTCGAGGACCGCATCGCCATCCACGAGGAGGCGAAGGCGAGCGGCGGGCCGAAGCGGAGGCCGCCGACGCCGGCCTCCTACAAGCCCTTGTTCCCGTTCCTGTGCGAGGCGGACAGCCTCGCGCTCGCGAACGCGAAGCTGCACCTCGACACGGCGTTCGCGAAGTTCTTCGCCGGGACGGCCGGCTTCCCGGTGTTCAAGTCGAGACGGAAGGCGCGCGCCTCCTACACGACGAACAACCAACACGGCACGATCCGCATCGAGGAGGACCGCGTGCGGCTCCCGAAGGTCGGGTTCATCCGGTTCACACAGCATCGCGGCTTCGACGGGGAAATCCGCTCGGCGACCGTATCGATGACGAAGACGGGCAAGTTCTTCGTGTCGCTCCTCATCGAGCAGGCTGACGAGCCATGGGTCCCGGCCGAGCACACGATCGGAATCGACCTCGGTTTGGAACACTTCGCCGTCATGACGAACGACGATCTCGTCACGGAGAAGATTGCGAACCCGCGCAACCTGAGAAAGGCCGAGGCGCGGCTGAAACGAGCGCAGCGCGCCCTCGCCCGCAAGAAACCGGGCAGCAGGAACCGCGAAAAGGCCAGGCTCATCCTCGCGAAGAAGCACGAGCAGGTCAGGAACCGCCGGCACGACTTCCTCCACAAGCTGTCGCGACGCATCGTCGACGAGAACCAAGTCGTCGTGGTCGAGACGCTCCGAACGAGGGAGATGATGCAGGACCGCCGCCTGGCAAAGTCGATCGGGGACGCCGGGTGGGGCGAGTTCGTCCGGCAACTCGAATATAAATGCAGGTTCTATGGACGGACACTGATCAAGGCCGACCCGTGGTTCGCCTCGACCCAGGTCTGTTCGAGCTGCGGCGAGAACGGCGGCAAGAAGGACCTGCATATCCGCGAGTGGACATGCAGCGCATGCGGCGCACACCACGACCGCGACGTCAACGCGAGCCTCAACCTGCTGCGTCTCGCCGACCGGAACACCTCAGGGCAGGGACTCCCCGACGAGCTTGGCAAATAACCGTGGCTGGTCGAAGCACGGTCTTCCCAAGAAGCTCCCACTTCAGGTTGCGAAGCAAGCAAGTGGTGAGTAGTTCACTAAAGTAGTAGGCTGATATATAGTCCGAGCAACGTGATGGCGAGCGTCGGGATCGTCAAGATGATTCCGACTTTAAAGTATTGACCCCAACCGATTTTAAGCCCTTTCGTACGGAGCACATGGAGCCAAAGCAACGTCGCGAGTGACCCGATTGGTGTAATCTTCGGACCAAGGTCGGAACCGATGACGTTCGCATAGATGAGCGCTTCCCGAATCTGACCGGTCGTATTCGTCAAATCGATGGCGAGCGCGTCAATCATGACGGTCGGCATATTGTTCATGACCGATGACAAGATGGCGGCCAAGAAGCCCATCCCGAACGTGGCGCTGAAGGCGTTCACGGCGAACCAGTCGATGAAGTTGGCGAGCACTTGCGTCAGTCCCGCGTTTTGCAGACCGTAGACGACGATATACATCCCGAGCGAGAAGAAGACGATCGCCCATGGCGCCCCGCGTAGGACGGACCGGGTCGGCACGGCCGGTGAACGGTTCGCCATGATGAGGAAGAACAACGAGATGACGCCTGCGACGAGCGAGACCGGGATGCCGATGATGTCACTCGTGAAATATCCGATGACGAGAAGTGCGAGCACGACCCACGACAAACGGAACATTTTATGGTCTTTGATGACCGAGGCCGGATCGACGAGTTTCGATAAATCGTATTGCTTCGGAATGTCCTTTTTGAAATACAAATACAAGACGAGCAAACTTCCGGCTACGGCGAATACGTTGACGAACACCATCCGCGCCGCATATTCGGCGAAACCGATGCCGAAGAAGTCGGCCGAGACGATGTTGACGAGGTTCGAGACGACGAACGGCAGACTCGCTGTATCGGCGATGAACCCGGACGCCATAACGTATGCCAACACGACCGCGTCCGGCAGCTTGAGCGCCCGCACCATGGCGAGCACGATTGGTGTCAAGATGAGAGCCGCTCCGTCGTTGGCGAACAACGCCGCGACGAGCGCACCGAGCAACGTGATATAGACGAACAGCTTCACGCCGCCGCCTTTGGCGATGCGGGCCATATGTAAGGCAGCCCATTCAAAAAATCCGATCTCGTCCAAGATGAGCGAGATGATGATGATGGCGATAAATGTGAACGTCGCGTTCCAAATGATGCCCCACACGGTACCGACGTCGTCCAAATTGACGACCCCGGTGAGTAAGGCGATGACCGCCATCCCCATCGCCGAGTAACCGATGCCGAGGCCTTTCGGTTGCTTGATGATGAGGAAGAGCGTCACCAAAAAAATCAAACTAGCAATCCACTGCACAATGAGTTCCTCCAATAATTCTCTATTTGTTTAGCACGTCTGTTGTAAGCCGCGAAGCACGAGGCTGACGCCGTCTTCTGTCGACTCGACGTCGAGCGTAACGTTCTCCGCCATCGCTTCGGCATCTTTCGCGACGGCGAACGTGAGTCCGTCAAAATCTTTCACATCATCTGTCGTTTCCGGAGCCGCGACGACGAGACCGAGTGTCGGGCCACAGCACCCGGCTTCCGTACAGATGCGAACCGATCTTATTTCCTCTTCAATCAGTGCATCTTTCATAAAATCGATCGCTTCATTCGTAACGTTCATGTAACTTCCTCCTTGAGTAGTTGTGACAGTGCCGGATAACCGACCGGCAGCTGTTCTTGCCATGCGAGTAACGTCGGGCGCGGATAGGCGTTCACACGCTCGAGCCAAGGCGCCTCGCTTGCGACTTTCGCCGTCAGCAGCTTGCTCGTCACGTCGAGCGGTGTGAACGATTGGTTGACGACCCAGGCGAACGGTTGAATCTCAGCCCGTTTTAAGTCAGCGACGAGCCGCTCGGCTTCATACACTGGGGTCGCTTCAGGAAGCGTCGTGATGACGACGTGTGTCTGTTTCGGGTCGCGCAGTTTTGGTAACAGCTCGCGGACCGCTTCCGGGACGACCCCGGTCGACCGTTCGAGTTCGCGGTGATAGCTCTCGGTCGCATCCAAGAGGAGAAGCGTGTGACCCGTCGGCGCCGTATCGATGACGACGAAGCGGTCTTTCGCTTTCGCCACTTGATCGGCGAAGGCGCGGAAGACGGCAATCTCTTCGGTGCACGGCGAGCGCAAGTCCTCTTCGAGCATCATGCGCTGCTCGTCGTTCATTTCCCCCGCTTCCCGGAACACATCCATCCGGTACTTCTCAATCTCAATTTTAGGGTCGATCGCATCGACGGTGAACGTATCCGGGACGTCCAACCCGATCGTAAAGGCGACATGCGCGGCCGGGTCCGTCGTCGTCAAATGGACGGCGTGCCCCCGCTCACTGAGCGCGACGGCGACGAGCGAGGCGAGCGTCGTCTTGCCGACCCCGCCTTTCCCCATCGTCATGATGACGTTTGGTCCGTCCATCTCGATTTCGTCGACGAGACGATCGATGGATCCGTAACGGTTCGTGTCATAACGTGTGTCCGGGACGGCGACCGTCTCTCCGTTCACAAAACGCCGGAGCGCCGGGACACCGACGAGGTTCTCATAGGCATATGGGAGCGTGAACGTCTCGAGGTTCGCGACGCCGTCTGGAAGTTCGCGGAGCGCTTGTTGTTGACGCTCGATGAACCGTTTCGTATAGTGGTCCGTCCCTTCTTCGACTGCGACGATGCCGTTGATGACGAGTTGCATCCGTTCGATCCCGATCGCGTGAAGTTCGGTCGCGGCTCGCGCCGCCTCGACGAGCGTCGACGTCTCGGGACGGGCGACGAGCAACAGCGTCGTTTCCTGGCTGTTGGTGAGCGTCTCGACGGCCCGTTTATACTGCAGTTGCTTGTCAGCCAAACCAGCGAGCGGACCAAGGCAAGACGCACCGGTCGTGTTCGTCTCTAAAAATTCATCCCACGCACTTGGCAACGTCAATAACCGTAACGTGTGACCGGTCGGTGCCGTGTCGAAGATGACGTGATCGTACGTCTCACGTGCCGACTCGGACGTCAACAGCTCGGTGAACTGGTCGAACGCCGCAATCTCGACCGTACAGGCACCGGACAGTTGCTCTTCCATCGACTGGATGGCCACGTCCGGCAACACGCCGCGATAAGGGCCGACCATACGTTCCATGTATTGTTGCGCTGCCTCTTCCGGGTCGAAGTTCGCGATGAACAGACCGGTTTCCGGGACGCGACGCGGTATCTCGTCAAGCCCCATCTCAAACACGTCTTGAAGGTTGCTCGCCGGGTCGGTCGAGACGAGCAAGACACGTTTTCCTCGGTCAGCGAGCGTCAAGGCGAGGCTCGACGCCGTCGATGTTTTGCCGACACCGCCTTTCCCGGTCAAAAATACGTAACGGGTCGGCTCGATTATCGTGAAGTCAAAGCGATTCATCATGACGCGCCTCCTTATTTTTTGAGCGTGATGCGCACTTTCGGTTTCTCGCCGTCTTGCGTGGCGAACGCCTCGACCGGGAGTTCTGTCAATCGGGCGATCTCCTCGTTCGTCATATAGGCACCTCGTTTGACGATTTCACCGTCGACGACCGTGAGCGGAAGCGTCTCGAGGCCGTTCGCGATTTCAGCTTGGACGTGGGCGTTCTCGACGAACCGATTCGGCTCGGAGGCGAGGTTATAACGGGCCACATCAAAGCCGCGTTGTTTCAATACGTAATGGATGGTGGCGATCCGCGTCAGTTCGGGATCGATTGACGGACCACACAGTCCGGTCGGGCAGCACATGGCTGGTTCGAACACTTCAAGTCTCATCGTTGACTCCTCCTTAAATCGCACACTCAGCGTCACAGTCACAACTCGCATCGACCGTCTCGATGTTGTCGAGCAACTCGACGACGATCGCATAGAACGGGCTCGTCTCATTCAACCGATAGTGAATCCACTGCTTGTCGCGGCGTTCTAACAATAGCCCCGCTTGGCGCATCATCTTCAAATGACGGCTGATGGCCGGCTGCGAGATGTCGAAACAGTCGACAAAACTGCAGGCGCACTGCTCTCCTGCCTGCATTTGCTTGAGCATCGTCAAGCGGGTCGGGTCGGCGAGCACTTTGAGCACTTTACTTAAATCATCTACCGTATGCATCGTCATTCTCCTTCTCTGTATAACAAATCCGTTATATAACCTTTACGTTATGAAATTACCATAGTTTTTCATTCGAGGCAATTGTCATTTCAGAAAAAGTTCGGTATGATGAAACACGTTGTGAAACCATGTGTCGGTCGAACGACTTCTTTCATATAATGCGGCGTTTGATCTTCGTGAGACTCGGAGATCAAAGTCAAAAATATATAGAGAGGTGTGTTCTTTTGGAAAAATTGAATACGATTAAACAAGATTGGCTCGGCAACGTCCGGGCTGACGTCCTAGCTGGCTTCGTCGTCGCGCTCGCACTCATCCCTGAGGCGATCGCGTTCTCACTCATCGCGGGAGTCAACCCGATGGTCGGACTGTATGCCTCATTCATCATCGCCATGGTCATCTCGATCGCGGGCGGTCGTCCGGCCATGATTTCGGCCGCGACCGGTGCGATGGCCCTCGTCATCGTCTCGCTCGTCGCAGACCACGGACTCGAGTACTTGCTTGCAGCCGGGATGTTGGCCGGAGTGTTCCAAATCGCGCTCGGCTATTTCGGCATCGCCCGATTGATGAAATTCATCCCGCGCGCCGTCATGGTCGGCTTCGTCAATGCGCTCGCGATTTTGATTTTCCAAGCGCAATTGTCGAACTTTGAAGGCGAGAGCTGGATCATCTGGGCGCTCGTCGCCGGTTCACTCGCCATCATCTTCTTATTCCCGCGTATCACGAAAATGATCCCGGCCCCGCTCGTCGCCATCGTCGTCATGACGGTGCTCGCTATCACGCTCGGTCTCGATACGAAAAACATCGGTGATATGGGAACGATTTCAGCAACGCTACCGGAATTTTTATTCCCGAACGTCCCGTTGACGTTTGACACGTTGATGATCATCCTTCCTTACTCGATCTCCCTCGCATTCGTCGGATTGATTGAATCGCTGTTGACGGCACAAATCGTCGATGACATGACAGGTACGGACTCGAACAAAAATCGTGAGTCGCGCGGTCAAGGGATCGCCAACATCATCGCTGGTTTCTTCGGCGGGATGCCAGGTTGTGCGATGATCGGCCAATCGGTCATCAACGTATCGTCTGGTGCTCGCGGCCGTCTGTCGACGTTCGTCGCCGGACTCGCGTTATTCATCATGATCATGACGATGAGCGATGTATTGATGCTCATCCCGGTCGGCGCTCTCGTCGGTGTCATGTTCTTCGTCTCGTATGCGACGTTTGACTGGGGCTCGCTTAAGGCGATGCGTACCGCTCAAAAATCGGATACGGTCGTCATGCTCGTGACGGTGCTCGTCACGGTCGTCACCCACGATTTGTCACTCGGTGTATTCGCCGGGATTTTGACGGCAGCGATCCTCTTCGCCGCAAAAATCTCGAAAGTCGAACTCGATCGCAGTGTAGACGCCGATCGTGCCCGTTACATCGTGAACGGTCAGCTCTTCTTCGCTTCGACATCTGAGTTCGTCAATCAGTTCGATGTGACCGAAGACGCCGAAGCCGGTGTCAAACACGTCACGATCGACTTCTCGAACACCCATCTTTGGGACGACTCGGCCATCGGTGCCATCGATAAAGTCGTCTTCAAGTATCGCGAAGTCGGGATCGAGCCGGAACTATTGAACTTGAACAAAGATTCAGAGAAACTGCTCAATACGCTCGCGCTTCACTTGAAACAACAAGAAGCAAACGCTGGCCATTGATTTGGTCTCTACGGGAGTGGACATTCGCGTTCACTCCCATTTTTTTATCCATGGCTCTACAAAATCGCATATACTAAAAATAGATTGTGTGAAAGAGGAGGACGTTTCAATGGGAAAGGTATTTTTAGCGGCAGACGGGTCTGCCCACTCGAAGCGGGCGCTTGAGAAAGCGATCCAGCTCGCCAAAGCATCAGACGCATCGATCGACATCGTCCATGTCGTCAGTGCCAAAGAATCGAAAGAAGCCGCGCTCAACTCGACCGGAAAACTCGATCTCGAAGCGAAGCGAAAATTGATGTTACAACCGCTCTTCGATCAAATCGTTGCAGCCGGGCTCGAATATGAATATATCGAACTTCGCGGCGAACCCGACGTCGAGCTCGTCAAATACGCGAACCATCAGCCGTACGAGTACGTCGTCGTCGGTTCACGCGGACTGAACACGTTCCAAGAGTTCGTGCTTGGCAGCGTCAGTCATAAGCTTGCCAAACGCGCTCTCGCCCCGGTCATCATCGTCAAATGATGGTCACCCTTTCTTTGCGGAGAAAGGGCTTTTTTTCTGTTCCATACAGGAAATAAGTACTAGATGTGGAATGGGATAGTGAACTCATTTATGAAGGAGGAACATACTTGGATATTGCCAACGACTCAAATTTATTGCTCATTTTATTGCCGCTCCTCATCCTACAACTCATCTTGCTCGTCGTCGCCTTGATCGATTTACTGAAGCGACAAGAAACGAACGGACCGAAATGGGTGTGGCTTCTCGTCATCCTGTTCATCAACATCCTCGGCCCGATCGTCTACTTCTTATGGGGACGGACGAAGCGATGAACGTCACCAAACTGACGAAACGATTCGGCACGTTCACCGCGCTCGACGACGTCAGCTTCTCGCTCCGACCGGGTTGCACGTCGCTCCTCGGTGAGAACGGGGCCGGAAAGACGACATTGCTCAACATGATCGCCCGCGTGACGACACCGACGTCGGGTCAAATCGTCGGCCACGACGCCATTCGCATCGGTTATTTGCCGCAGCGGCCAGCGCTCTATCCATCGCTCACCCCGGTCGAGACGATCCGTTATGCGGCCGAATTGACCGGGGTAACGGGTGTCGATCCGGTCAATCTGCTGAAACGGGTCGGACTCGAGCCCGTCGATCGGCCAGCAGCGCACTTGTCCGGTGGCATGCGGCAACGGCTCGGCATCGCTCAGGCACTCGTACATGACCCGGAGTTGTTACTGCTCGATGAGCCCGTCTCGGCGCTCGACCCGCGCGGCCGCCGGGAAGTGCTCGATCTCTTAAGCGACTTGAAGCGGGAGCGGATGATTCTCTATTCGACGCACGTGCTCCCTGACGCCGAGGAAGCGAGTGACTGGGTGCTCCTGCTCCGGCAAGGGCGCCTGCTCATGGAAGGGACGGTGACCGATTTGCTCGGTTCGAAGTCCTCGATCCAAGTCCGTCTGTTCAACGACGTCTTGACGGAAGAGGAATGGCGGACGCTCCCCGGTGTCAGTCACGTCACCCGCTCCGGGACGACATGGGAACTGGAGACGGACGCGAAAGACGTGACGGAACGAGCGATGCTGCAGCTGCTGCTGGAGCGCGGTCTAAGACTCCAATCGCTCCATGTCGGGCATCCATCGCTCGAGTCACTCTTTTTGGAGGTGAACGCCTGATGAAACTGGCCATCTTCAAACAAGAGTGGAAAGAGTCATGGCGCAATAAACGGATGATTTGGGTACCGATCGCCTTGATGTTGCTTGCGGCGATGCAACCGCTCACGCTCTATTTCCTCCCGGACATCTTGGCCTCGGGCGGCAACTTGCCGGACGGTGCGGTCATCGAGATCCCGACCCCGTCACCGGAAGAAGTGCTCATGTCGGCGAGCGAACAGTTGCGGCAAATCGGACTGCTCGTCGTCCTCTTGTCCGCCATGCATACGTTCAGCCACGAACGGTCGCTCGGAACGCTCGCCTGGCTCAAATCACTGAAAATCCCAGCCACGCGAATCGTCCTCAGCAAATGGGGACATTACTCGCTACTCGCCGTCGTCGCGATCGGACTTGCCCAACTGAGTGCCGCCTACTACACGATCGTCTTGTTCGATTCGTTCGATGTCACCGACTTCTTGCTCGCGACCGGACTGCTCATGCTCCATTTCGTCGTCCAGCTGTCGATTTTCTTCATGCTTGCGGCGTTGCTCGAGAGCGGACTCGTCGCCCTCGTCATCACGCTCGGTCTCCACTTCATCATGTCGCTCCTCCTCGGCTGGCTCGAATGGGATTGGATGCCATGGCGGCTCGGCTCGTTATCGGCCGAAGTGCTCATGGGCGAGAGCTTACTCGTTTGGCCGATTGTCAGCGGCATCTTATTAATCGCCGCCACGTTGTTCATCGCCTCGAGACGGCTCTTATTCATCAGCCGTTCATCTTGAGTTGCAAGCATCATGTGAAAGCCATCGGAAAATTCCGATGGCTTTTTAGGTACAATGAATCAAATTAAGAAATATAATTTCCTATTTATGTTACATATCATTGAATTAAAAATACAAAATGGTACACTTTCGAGTAAGTAGTGAAGCGCTTACATTTTAGAGGAGGAACTGTTATGAAGAAATGGATTGGCGGTCTCGCCGCCCTCACGCTCGTCACGTCATCAGTCGTATTGCTCGATGCCGATGCCAAGTCTGTCCCGAAAAAGCCGAAAGTCGAGCTCGGGGTCGACCGGTTGATGGACAATCCTGAAATCTTGGCGGGTAAACGAGTCGGACTGATCACGAATCCGACCGGGGTCGATGCCAACATGACGAGCATCGTCGACTTGTTCCACAACTCCGATGATTTCGAACTGACGGCACTGTACGGACCGGAGCACGGCGTCCGCGGTGATGCACAAGCCGGATCGACGATCAGCTCATACATCGATGAAGTGACGGGGCTTCCGGTGTATAGCCTGTACGGCGCGACGAAGAAACCGACGGCCGAGATGCTCAAAGACGTCGATGTGCTCGTCTTTGACATTCAAGACGTCGGCACCCGCTTCTACACGTACATCTACACGATGGCGTATGCGATGGAAGCCGCGGCCGAGAATGACATCCCGTTCGTCGTCCTTGACCGGCCGAACCCGCAAGGCGGGCTCCGCGTCGAAGGACCGGTGCTCGACCCGGCCTATTCGAGCTTCATCGGCCTCTATCCGATTCCACTCAAGCACGGCATGACCGTCGGTGAGCTGGCACGCTTGTTCAACAAAGAATATCAGCTTCAGGCCGACCTCGAAGTCGTCAAGATGAAGGGCTGGAAGCGCTCGATGCTATATGAAGATACGGGACTTCCGTTCGTCATGCCGTCCCCGAATATGCCGACGACGGATACGGTCAACGTCTATCCGGCGACCGGTTTGTTCGAAGGGACGAACTTTTCGGAAGGACGCGGCACGACGAAGCCGTTCCAGTTGATTGGTGCCCCTTACGTGAAGGCGCATGACTACGCCAAGACGTTGAACGAACTCGAGCTTCCGGGCGTTACGTTCCGCGCTGCCTCGTTCACGCCGACGTTCTCGAAGAACGCGGGCAAACTGTCGCACGGCGTCGAAGTGTATGTCACCGAGCCATCGAAGTTTGAAGCGGTCAAGACCGGCATCGCCATGGTCAAGACGGCGCACGACCTGTATCCGGACGACTTCGAGTTCCTCGCCAACGACTTCATCACGAAACTGACTGGGAACGCCTACGTGAAAGACATGATCCTCGCCGGTGAGTCGCTCGAGGCGATCATGGACAAAGTCGACGCCGAGCGCGATGCGTTCTTGCCGATTCGGAAAGAGTATTTGCTGTACAAATGACAACTAGGCAGGCTCAACGGAGTCTGCCTCTTTTTGTAATCAAATGGTAATACCCATCATCGCCCTATTCAATATATTATATGGTTATATTATCGAAAAAGGAGCTTCCCATTTTGAAAAAACCTGCCTCAGTCTTGCTCGCTGCCGCCTTGGCGACTGCGTTCACATTTACCCCGCCGATACCGCTCACCGTCAATCCGACGACGGTCGAGGCGTCTTATCGTGAGACGGCCGTCAATACGAAAGGTTCCGTCACGGGAATCAGTCAAATCAACGTCCGGAAAACACCATCAAGCTCAGCGACAAGTTTAGGTAAACTTGATCGGAACGGCACGATGATGGTCCGGACGTCGTTCACGACGAACGGGGCCCGATGGTACAAAATCCAATGGGGCACAGGTTACGCATACGTTCCGGCCGCATACGTCAAGCTATCGACAGCCGAAGTCGCGTTCACGAAGACAACGTACGTCGCCCCGTCGAGCGTCTACTTGAAGTCGCGTCCGCTCACGACCTCGCCGAACGTCGTGTTCCTCCGCCAAGGGATGAAGCTCGAGACGATCTCGTATCGGTACACGGGCACGACGCGCTGGTATAAAGTACGCGTCGGGACGAAGACGGGTTATATCTTAGCGAAGCACATCACGTTTAGAGCACCGGCGAGCGGGGTCTTGGCCGAGACGAATGAAGAGCGCCAGGCGGCCGGTTTGTCAGCGCTCTCCGCGTCGAGCGAGGCGAACCGCGTCGCCCAAGTCCGGGCCGACGAGATGGCACGGACGGGACAGTTCTCGCACCAGCTCCGTGAGAACGGAAGCCCAGGGAATACGCTCGACGCCTACAACGTCAGCTATCGCAGTTGGGGTGAGAACATCTACATGGGATCGAGCGACCCCACGCAAGCCGTCAGTGCCTGGATGAACTCGACAGGTCATCGCGCCAACATCTTGAACGGAAACTTCACCCACCTCGGTGTCGGCGCCGCCAAGAACGCACAAGGGTCGACGATTCACGTCCAAGTCTTTTTGACGAAATGAAAAACCGGGAAGTCGCATTGATCGCGATTTCCCGGTTTTTTTAGCGGCGTTCGTCTTTCAGGCTTTCAAGGTTTTGTTGGGCCTGGCCCGTCTTCTCTTTGGCCGTCCCTTTCACCTGGTCTTTTTGTCCTTCACGTTTGAGCGATTGATTGTCCGACGCTTTGCCGACCGCTTCTTTCGCTTTGCCTGCCGCCTTATCGATTAAGCCATCGACTTTTTTGTTAAGTCCGTCTTTCATGTGAATCTCCTCCTCGTGATATCATGTCTAATTCATGTACCACTGTGAGAAAAACTCAAACATAATGCTCTTTGACGAGCACCCGGAAACGCGGTCGAACGGTCAGCTCGATCGTCGTCACCGTGCGGTTCCGATCCTCGTTCATGACGATCAACAGCTCGCCGTGGTCGCGCCGATCCTCAAGCACCTCGACTTTCCCGACCGTGCGGAGGAGCTGATAATAGAGCAACTCCCCCGTCGCGTCTTTCACGTTCACCTCGAACTCGTGATAACTTGGTGAGATTTTGAAGTAGAACGACTCTGCCCCGTTCGAGAAACGGAACACCGACTCGTCGTAATAAAACGGGAGTGTCGTGTCCATCCGTTTCGGCTCGACCGTACAAAACAACGCCCACGCCATCTCGTCCGGAAACTTCTCACTCGACTCTTCTTTATTGAACTGCCACTTTTTCATCGCGATCCCCCACTTCGACTTCCATTAATTGTCTGAATAATTAGACTATTATATTTCATTCGGCAACGGGTTCGGAAGTTCCTGCAAACGGGAACAAAACCTTGTACGCTATTTCACGTTCTGGAGTTGAAAGGAGTTGCGTCCACGTGTCCATCATCGCCCTCGATCACGTCACAAAACGGTTCGGTGAGACGATTGCCTTGAATGATTTTTCACTTCACGTCGAGGCCGGCGAACTGTTCGGCCTGCTCGGACCGAACGGGGCCGGCAAGACGACCGCCATCTCGGTCATGCTCAACCTATATCCGGCCGACAGCGGTTCAATCAAAATCTTCGACCACGCGATGCCGAAGGACGAACTGACGATCAAACGGCGCGTCGGCATCGTCCCGCAGCACGTCTCCGTGTACGATCAGCTGACCGTCTTTGAAAACATCCAATTTTTCGCTGAGCTATATGGCTTCAAGCCGTCTGAAGCGAAACAAAAGACCGAGGCTGCCCTCGACTTCGTCGAACTCACCGCGCATCAAAAGAAACGTCCGCCGGAACTGTCCGGGGGGCTCCTTCGTCGTCTCAACATCGCCTGCGGCATCGTGCACGAGCCCGAACTCATCTTCATGGATGAACCGACCGTCGCCATCGATCCACAGTCGCGCAACACCATCCTCGAGAACATCCGCGAGTTGAATCGACGCGGGGCGACGATCATCTACACGTCCCACTACATGGAAGAAGTCGAAATGCTCTGCGACCGCGTGGCCATCGTCGATGAAGGGCGGATTATCGCCGAAGGGACGCAAGACGAACTGAAAGACCAAGTCATGACGCTCGAGACGGCCCGCATCAAAGTCGACGCTCTCACCCCAGGCCTCCTCGAACGTCTCGAATCGCTCGAGCGAGTGAAGAAAGTCGATTACGAGGAACCGTTCCTCGAAGTGTCGCTCGAGAAAGACACCCCGCTCGCCCCGCTCCTTGACGTGCTCCATGACGAACGGGTCCGTTTCACCTCAATCACCGTCGACCGTCCGTCCTTGAATACCGTCTTTCTGGCTCTGACCGGCAAGACACTTAGGGAGTGAGTCCGATGAAACTATGGACGTTCATCAAATACGATGTCAAACAGCAACTGCGTGATCGCTCGACCATCTTTTGGATGCTCATCTTCCCAATCATTCTCATCTTCGGACTCGGCACGATGTTGTCGGCCATCTTCAACAGCAACTTCTCGCTCCCGGTCACGGACGTCGCCTACGTCGAACAGTCGACCGACGACTATCGAGTACCGCTCGAGACGTTCCTCGCCGACGATGACATAAAAGAGTTTATCCGTCTCGTCCCGTATGACAGTCTGGCCGCGGCCGAGACCGGCGTGAATGACGGTGATGCCGACGTCATTCTCCACTTGGACGGTCCTGACGTGCGCTTACTGTACGAGGAACCGTCGACGATCGAGTTCGATGTGCTCGAGGCCGTGCTCCGGCAATATACGGACGTCGCCAATCAGCAAATCACACTCGCTGAGACGGGTGTCTCCGCCCCGTTTACGCCTGAGTCGTTCATCGACAGTGAGAGCGTCGACTTGTCGGGTCGGACCCCGACGTCACTCGAATATTTCACCGTCACGATTTCCATCATGACAGCGCTGTTCGGTGCGTTCTACATCACGGGCATGCTCAGTGAGGAGCAACCGATGACGGGGAGCTATCTTCGGATCCAAGCCGCTCCCGTCAAACGAATCGAATATCGCCTGGCCCGCAGCTTGAGCCGATACACGCTCATCTTCCTGCAACTTGTGCTCGTGTTTTGGTTCAGTCACTTCGTGTATCGCAGCTTCTCGCTCGACTACGTTCACTTCAGTCTATTGTTCCTATCTTGGCTCGCCCTCGCTTTATACGGTACGGCGTTTGGTTTCTTCATCTCAAGCTTACCCCGTATCTCGCGCGCGACGAAAGACGCGATTGTCAACGGGTTCGTGGCCATCATCATGATTCTCTCTGGCGGCTATGTCCCTGGTTTCGACCAAGTGACGCTGAGCGTCGTGCCGTGGGCTAAGTACGTCTTCATGCCGATTTTCATGCGGGAAGGGATGCTTCAGGTGCTCTTGCGCGGCGGAGACACGTCCGTGTTTTGGCAAAGTCTCGGTTGGCTCGCCATCCATCTGTTCGTCTTTGCCGGGATCAGCCTGCTGCTATGGAAAGGGGTGAACCGCCGTGGTGCTATTTAGACATGTCGCCAAGCGTATGCTTCGGAAAAAAGGGCTATGGGTGTTCACGTTCGTCTCCGTGTTCGGGTTCGCCCTCATCCTGTCGTTCCTCAGTTCGACGTCCGCCTTGAACGCCTCGATTGGCATTCTCGACCGCGACGGCGGAACACTCGCCGGTCGCGTGATTGAAGAAGCGGGACGGTTCGGAGAGGTGACACCGCTTGAGACCGATGAGACCGACGAGGCGTTGCTACAAGGACAAGATATCGTCTTAGTGATTCCGGACGGATTCTCCGAGGCGCTCTTGGATGGCGAGACGCCGCGATTGTCGTTCAGTGCGACCGAAGGGAGTGATGCCGCGTTGATTGAACAAGCGCTCAATTCACACTTGTCCCGTGAGCGACAACTATTGATCGCAAGTGAGTTTGACGAGGAACGGTTCACCGAGCTCGCCGAACGTGAGACGGAAAACGGCTATACCCTCTCGAGCGAGCCGTTCCAACAGAGCGTGGCGACGACGGCGCGGACGCAGGCGTTCCTCGGCCTCTTGTCGTTCGTCATGATGTCGGCGTTCCTTCAGTTCATTCCGTTGTTCGTCGCCGACGACCGGGACGAGAAGATTTATTCGCGCTTATTTGCGGCCCCGGTCACGCCCCGGCGTTACATCGGTTCGCTGTTCGTGTCGTTTTGCGCGGTCGGGCTGCTCTACGTGCTCATGTTGCTCGCCTTCAGCGCTGTCCTCTATCGACAGGACATACTCGCGCACCTACCTGTCCTCACGCTGTTGTTTATCGTCTATTTATTCGTCTGTCTCGCCATCGGTTCGCTCATCGCCATCCTGGCGACGAACCGGGAGAAAGCGAACATTTGGCAGACGTCCGTCACGATGGCCGCTGCCATCACCGGCGGCGCCTTCATCAGTCTGACATGGCTACCTGATACGCTCCAGGTCGTCGGACGCTTCTTGCCGACGTACTGGTTCAATTACGGGGTCGCCCAAATGTACGAGGACCATTTCCCACTTCAATCCGTCCTCATCATGCTCGGGATGGCGCTCGCTGTCTTTCTCCTCAGCGCCTGGACGTTGAAGAAACGGCCGCTCACATGAAAAAGGAGAGCCGCGACGGCTCTCCTTTTTATAATGCTTCAATCACCTCTGCAACGTCGGCACGACTTTCTTGAAGAACACCTCGACGAGTTCGGGGTCGAACTGTCGGCCTGCTTCTTCTGCGATGACCGCGAGCGCTTCGTCGAGCGTCTTCGCTTTCCGGTATGGGCGTCCCGTCATCATGACGTCGAACGTGTCCGCAATCGAGATGATGCGTGACGCGAGCGGAATCTGCTTTCCGCTGATGCCTTTCGGATAACCGTTCCCGTCCCATCGTTCATGGTGGGCGAGCACGATTTCCGACAGTGGACCATACTCCGGCACCGTACTCAAGATGTTGTAGCTCACTTCGGGATGACGTTTGATTTCACGCCATTCGGCCTCGGTCAACGTGCCCGGCTTGTCTAAAATCTCATTGCTGATCGCGACCTTGCCGATATCATGCAGTGTCGCCGCCGTGACGAGTTCGTTCACATCGGCACTCGTGAAGCCCATCGCCTGTCCGAGTTGCCGCGACAGCTCGGCGACGCGTTGCGAATGTGCTTCCTCTCGCGGGATTTTCTCATAAAGCGTTCGCATGATGAGCTGAATCGAGTAATGCCTCCGACTTTGTTTTTCAGACACTTTATGGTGATACATCCGGTCCTCGGCCAAATTGAACACTTCCGCGATGGAGAGCGCGTCATCTTCCTTTACCGCTTCCCCGAACGATGCCGAAATCGGCAGCCCTTCGATCGATTTGGCGAGGAACAGTTGGCTCAGGCGATCGGACAAGCGGTTCGCCTCTTCAAGTGACGTATTCGGCATGATGATGACAAACTCATCCCCACCGATTCGAGCGACCGTATCCTTCCCTCGAATTTCACGTTTGAGCGTCATCGTCGCCTCGATCAACAAACGATCCCCGACGAGATGACCGAACGCGTCGTTCGTCAGCTTCAACCCATTGACATCGACGACGATCAAGGCGAGCGGATAATAGTCCGGCTCGTCGTACGTGATGAGCGCCTCATCGAAGTAACGGCGATTCTTCACCCCGGTCAACTGGTCGTGATAACTCAAATACTCGATTTCCATCTCATATTTCTTCTTCTCGGTCACGTCACCGATATAGCCGTGCCAAAGGACGTGCCCTTCATCAAGCTTCTCTGGACGCGACGATCCTAAAATCCACGTCGTCCGGCCGTCGGGCGTCAGGACACGAAACTCCGCATCCCAAATCGTCAAGTTCTCGTACGACGTCTCAATGCTCGCCATCACGTTCGGATAATCTTCGGGATGGATTTTTGAGAACACGAGACCCGGGTCTTGTTTCATCTCCTCGAACGTAATACCAGTCAGCACCTCGAATCCTCGGCTAAAGAATGGGAAGTGGAAGCTGCCGTCCGGGCGCCGCTCGAACTGATAGATGGCACCGGGCACTTGATCGGACAGCTTCGTGAGCAATCGGTCCCGCTCGGCGAGTTCTTCCTCGAGTTGGACGCGTTCCGTCACGTCTTTGGCGACGGCGTAAATATAGTTGCCTTGGACTTTTGAATGCCACTCGATTGATCGATAGTCTCCATCGATCGTCCGGTATCGGTTGACGAAACGGAAGATGTCCTTCCCTTCTTCGAGCAAGGCGAACGCTTCATTCGTCTTCTCGACGTCATCGGGATGAATCAGGCTCGTGAAGTCCATGTTCTCGAGTTCTTCGAGCGGAAACCCGAGTACACGCTCCCACGCCACGTTCAAATGGAAAATCTCATGATTGGTCAGGGACATGATGCACTCCAAGTCGACGGTCGCGAACCCTTCGAACATCGACTCTTTTGCATCCCCGATTTGCCGGTCCGCTTTCGTCATCTGTTCGAGGATGTGCACGATATACAATTCGACGAGCCCAAGGCGGCTCGCCTCTTTATTTCCTTGCATGACAATCGTCAAATCCCCGTAAAAGACACCGTCCTTCTCGATTTTAAACAAGACGACTTGGCCAAGGTCAAAAATCCGTAAAATATTTTTGATCAGTCGTTTCGGCAACACCCCGTCGACGAGCGGTAAAATGTCGTCGAACACGATTGGGCTCGGTGCCTCGAGTAACTTGGATCGTTTCGAGCTCATCGGCCATTTGCGGCCGACCGGATGGAAGCCTAGCACATCGAGACTGCGCTCGAGCAGTTCATCAATGCCCGAGAGCGCCACGGTCGAGTACGTCTGTCCATCATCGTCGACTAAATTGAGCGTCACGGCCTTGGCACCGGTGAACCCTCGAATCTGGTCGAGGAAATGTTGGTTCATCAACAATTCTCGTCCGGTCGTCACGAAGCGGTGCGACACGTTGACGAGTTGTTTCAGCGCATTGTTCTCTTGGACGTGCGGTGTGATGTCGTGGAACAGCGTCGACACATGACCCGGACGCTCGCTAAAGACAGACAGTTCATACCAGGCCTTGTTGCGACGTGAGAAATGTTCGAACGTGATGGCTTCGCCACTGCCGACGGCCCGCGCGACTTGGACGATCCATTCCCGTTCGCTGTATTCAAAATCTTTCAACTTGTCGGTGATCCGTCCACCGAGAAACTGTTCGCGCTTTGCTTTCATGATGCGCTCGAACGCTTCGTTCACTTCATGAAACTCGTAATCGACGGGCTCCCCCGCCTCATCGTAGAGCACTTTAAACTCGACGTAGCCTTGGGGCATATGGCGCAACAAGGATTGAAATTTGGTCTGGTCTAAGTCTGCCACGTCGGTCCCTCCTCCGTTCAATTCTACTTTTCAGTTTACCTCATTTCTTACAAATTCCCTATATTTTCCGAATCGATTCTCACCAATATGCGCACATTAAGTTTTTGTAAATGACACCTCTCGGCTTGCACCTCCCCATCTCGATTGTTAGTATGATTACGAAAACCGATATCGAAAACCGATTTTAAGGAGATGATGCACGTGGAAGACCGCGTTCTTCGAAAACTGTTTCTCGGTTTTATCCATATCCATATCTTGCACCACGCCTCTGAACACCCGGTGTACGGAGCATGGATGGTCGAGGAGCTCCGCGAGCACGGCTACTCGATCAGCGCCGGCACGCTCTATCCGATTTTGCACTCGATGGAACAAGACGGTCTGCTCGTCCGGACGAACGAGCTCGTCGAGGGTCATATCCGGAAGAATTACACGACGACCGAAAAAGGCCTCGTCGTCTTGGCGGAAGCCCGTCAAAAAGCGTATGAACTATTCAAAGAAATTAAGGAGTGAAGCACATGTCCAACCAACGCGTAACGTTCAAAACGTTACTTGAGATTTTATTCGTATCAACCCGGCTCGGCCTGACCTCGTTCGGCGGACCGGTCGCCCACCTCGGCTATTTCCATGAGGAGTACGTCCGCCGTCGCAAATGGATGGACGAACGCGCCTATGCCGACCTCGTCGCCCTCTGTCAGTTCTTGCCGGGTCCGGCGAGCAGCCAGGTCGGTATCGGCATCGGTATCGTCCGTGGCGGCATCCTCGGCGGGATCACGTCGTTCATCGGGTTCACGGCCCCGTCCGTCATTGCCCTCATCTTATTCGCCCTATTGGTATCGGGACTCGACGTCTCAGACGCGGGCTGGCTTTATGGATTGAAAGTCGTCGCCGTCGCCATCGTCGCCCACGCCATTCTCGGAATGGCCGGTAAATTGACGCCGGACGCGAAGACGCGGACAATCGCGTTCTTCGCACTCGCCGGAGTCCTGTTATGGCAGACGACCTATAGCCAAGTGCTCGTCATCTTGCTCGCCGGACTTGCCGGGTTCTTGCTGTTCAAACCGCAAAACCTCGACGTCAAGTCGGCTTCGTTCCCGCTCTCGAAACGACTCGGGGCGACGCTCCTCGGCCTGTTCGGGGCGCTCCTCGTCATCTTGCCGATCTTACGGGAGACGATCGAGAGTCAATCGGTCGCCATGTTCGATAGCTTTTACCGCGCGGGGGCCCTCGTCTTCGGCGGCGGCCACGTCGTCTTGCCGCTGCTCGAGCGTGAACTCGTACCGGCCGGTTTCTTAAGTGAAGAGGCGTTCCTCGCCGGTTACGGGGCCGCCCAAGCCGTACCGGGACCGCTCTTCACATTCGCGTCTTATCTCGGGACGGTCATCAATGGCGTGCCGGGAGGTCTGCTCGCCACGCTTGCCATCTTCTTGCCGGCGTTCCTGTTGATCCTCGGCGCCTTGCCGTTTTGGGATGCACTCCGTCGCAACCCGAAAGTCGCCGGTGCGCTCATCGGTGTCAACGCTGCCGTCGTCGGGATTTTGATCGCCGCCTTCTATCAGCCGATCTTCACGAGCACGGTGAACGGTGCGGTCGACTTCGTCTTCGCTGCTTTCTTGTTCGCCATGATCGCGTATTGGAAGATGCCGCCTTGGGCGCTCGTCATCGTCGGCGTCATCGGTGGGATGATGATTGGTACGTTATAACACGAAAAAGGGACTTCTTCGCGAAGTCCCTTTTGTCATGGCCGCCATTTCCAGCGCATATAGTTGATGAACAGCTTCACGTACGCCAACTGTTCACGGACGACGTACTTCAATTTCGTTGCCGTCGGCGTTCTCGCATACAGTGCGTCGATCGAGAGCCCAAAGTACAGGCGTCCGACGAGCCGGGCCCGCCTCACATGAAAGTCGTTCGTGACGACGGTCAGACCAGACTCTCCACTCCAAATCGAACGGCTGAACAGAAAGTTCTCATACGTCGACGTCGACTCCGCCTCGATATGGATTCGCGCCGCATCAATGCCACGTGCCATCAACTCCCGGGCAATGACGCGCGCTTCCGCCATCCCTTCATCGGGTCCTTGCCCGCCAGAGGCGATCAGCTCGACGTGTGGATATAGGTTCGCATATGCGGCCGCCGCTTCAATCCGGTGCATCAAGGCCTGGGACGGTTGAATCCCGTTCACTTTTGCACCGAGGACGAGGACGTAGCGATACGTGCCGTCAGCGTTTCTTTGTGCCATCTCTCTCACCTGCCTCGGGATGATTATAGCAATCTTTTTAAAATCGAGGGACAACGAAGGACCGATGGAATTTCCACCGGTCCTTCGTTATAGCCGCCAAGTCACATAAAGAACTTACCAATCGGATGTGATTTCGCTTTGTCGAGTTGTTGCTTCAACGTCTCGATTTCTTTAGCCAAACCTTCTTTCTCAGATTCAAGTTGCTTCACCGTCGTTTCAAGGGTGGACACTTGCTTGTCCTTGTCACGATTCGAACGGTTCGCCGCAATTAAGTCACGTTTCACTTGGTTCGTGTTCTTACGGGCTTGATCTCGTTCTTCTTTCGTTTGCTTACGGAGCGCTTCTTTCTTATCGAGCTTCCCTTCTAACAACTGGGCCGCCCGGTAATAGTTGAGCTGTTCGTAACGGCTGTACGGATACACCGCCTCCACTTCGACAGCAGGCCCGCCATCGGCGATCACTTCTTGAAGCAATTGCTCCAGACGAGTTTGGGGGACCACGTCTCGGAATTCTTGGTCGACCAACTCGGCTGAGAATGTCGAGAGTTCAGCCCGGTACGACTCGTCCTGTAGGCGCTTGATTTCATCACCAATCGAGCCGCTCTTATAGCCGTCATACTTTTTCCCGATACCGCCAAAGTTAATTTTAGCAGCGTCACGCCATGACTCTGGAGTGATCAAGCCGTGGTAGCCTTTACTGCCGACGGCAATCGTTGGCTTTCCGACAGCCATGGCTTCTAGTGCCGCTCGACCTGGAGCGATAATAAAGTCGGCTTCGCTCATCGTCTCTGGAAGCTCTTCCTGACTGAGCCAGCCGAGCCATTCGATTTTTTGGTTCGTCCCTTCAACGGTCTCTTTATACCGAGCCTCGTACTTCTCGCGCTGAGTCCCGTCTCCAATCACATACCAATCAATCGGCATTTGTTGGACGCGCTCATCTTTCAAACCGTCTAAAAAGACGTCTAAAATAAACAGCTTATCTGGGTCAATGCGGGATGAGAACATTCCGACGAGACGTTCTTTCTTACGCGCTGGTTTTTTCGGTTGGAACAAATCCGATACCCCGTTCAAGATGACTTCTACTTTCGGGGCAATCTGTGGACAATGCTCCACCAAATACTCCGCGATCTTATCAGACACGGCAATGACTTTTGAGATACTCGTATGGTACTGATCGATGTCATCGTGATACATCCCATGAATGACGAGCACGAACGGAATATTCTTTGCCTCCGCCACCGCTACACCGAGTTGGCGCGAGTTGAACGGGTGGGCATAGACGACGTCGAACGGCAATTCAATCAACTGCTCGATCACGTCTTTGACATTCTCGTTCGTATAGTCCGTCTCGATGACGGTCCCGCCGAGCGAGCGAATCTCATCCGCAAACGGACCTGGTTTCGAGACGACCGTGATATCGTGTCCATGTTTACGTAAATGGCGGACCGACGCTAAAATGTGAAGGTGCAGCCCACCCATCGCCGAGTGGAAAAATACAGGTAACAGAATCCTCATTTGATTGATCCCTTCTCAATTTCGTGTGATATACAGCTTAGAACGAATCTTCGTAATCCCCAGACATCCCGGAGATGCGGTCGTTATGCATGAACAAGACGAGGTCGACATCGTTCTCTTCGACGTAGTCCGTGATATCGACTTTGCCTTCCGCGTAGCGGACGTCAATAGCCGACACCGTCCCGAACGATTCACCGAGGAAGCCGAGCACCGGGTTGGCGTACGAATCCTTCAAGACGAGCACGTGCAAGTCGTTGACTGGATCTTTCTGCTCGATGCGCAGCTGTCCATAGTTGTCCTTCATGAACACTTTATAGAAGTCAGAGAACCGCGCCGTCTCTTCGGCTTCTTCGCGGGCGATGACAGAGTGGCCGCAGTCATCACCGTTCCGGCAGACCTCGGTCGTGAAGCCATCTTTCGGTTCCAACCATTCCAAGTAGTCGAGTCTCTCGACGTACGGGAGTGAGATTTCACGGGCGTGCGAGCCGAAGTACGGTTGGTCGATCTTGTACGTCTCCATATCGGACGCCTCAAGTTTCGGTACATCCTTATAGTCTTCTTGGAGCCGCTCGATGATTTGTTGATACCCAAGGAAAGCCCCGTGGACGTTCCAATGGTGGTCATTGTAGAAATAGATGTCTTCCATCGGTTGATTGAAGATTGTCTCGCCGAGGTCGATGAGTTCGAACTCGGCCCCTTCGACCGCGTCATGTAGATTGCCGCGGCTCTCCAAGTCCCCGCTCATGACGTAATCCGGAATCAACTCATTTTTAGAGGCGAAAGCCGGTTTACTTGGAGCTGAGGCGAAGTAGACCGGGACGTCCTGTTCTTGCATCGCCTCCCCGAATTCCGGGAACAGGCGCTTCATGTTGTCAAACCCGCGCACCGGCTCGTCCGGACTGATGAGCACATCATTATCGAGGGCGAGCACCCCGTTATTGACTTGTTGTCGGAAAACGTTCTTTTGGAAACCGGCCTGGAGCCCCATCCAACGGTCACGTTGGAACACTTGGTCACTCGAATAGGTTTCAAACGCTTCCATATAGGAGCCATCGCGCACGGCCTTGACCGATGCTTCCGGTTGTTGTGCGAGTTCACGCCCTTCTAACACGGACACTTCCCGATCTTGACCGAACCAATACGTGGCCAGACCGAGAAAAAGTACGCCTAGAAACACACCGAGCAATAGAAAGTCAGCGAACCAGGACTTTTCGAGCCCTTTCGGTTTTTCTTTGATCGGGCGTGGACCAGGCTTTCGAGAATCTAACGGCTTCTGCATCGTATTGCTCCTTTCTCTTTAGAAGCGGAAGTAGATAAATGGATTGAACGTGCTCGACACGATATACGAAATCGATAAGAAGAAGAGCACGGTCACGCCCGTCACACGGACGAGTCCGACGATGCGACGAGTCGTCATCGATTTCGTCTCATCGAGTTCTTGGCTCAATAGTTTCCCGACGACGATGCGCGGGATTGGCGTTGCCCCTATGATGGCGATCGTGAGGACGACACCGTATTGAACCAAGTAGTAGAGCGCTTGTTGGTCGAATAGCGGACCGCCGTGAAGACCGAACATCGCCTGTAAATAACTGATCGCATATGGGAAATCGTCGGCTCGGAAGAACACCCAACCGATGATGACGACGAACAGCGTGAACGATAGCGATAGCCAAGACGGCATCGCTTTCAACCATTT
Source organism: Exiguobacterium sp. s16 (assembly GCF_018618115.1). Taxonomy (NCBI): domain Bacteria; kingdom Bacillati; phylum Bacillota; class Bacilli; order Caryophanales; genus Exiguobacterium; species Exiguobacterium sp. s16. Next base: position 158,683 of record NZ_JACSLM010000004.1, read on the forward strand.
CCCAAGAAATGCACGTTCGAGCATGATGAATACCCCATAGTATACACCCCAGGCGATGAACGTCCAGCTCGCCCCGTGCCATACACCGGTCAAGAGCCAGACGATGGCCAAGTTACGATACGTCTTCCACTCGCCTTGGCGATTTCCGCCGAGCGGGATGTAGACGTAGTCTCGGAACCAGCTTCCGAGAGACATGTGCCATCTGCGCCAAAACTCCGAAACGGAACGTGAGATATACGGGTAGTTAAAGTTCTCTAAGAAGTGGAACCCAAACATGCGCCCTAGCCCGATGGCCATATCCGAATAACCTGAGAAATCGAAGTAAATTTGGAGCGAATAGGCGATGACCCCGATCCAGGCGAGTGTCGTCGACATCTCGCCGGCCGGCATGCCGAAAATCTGGTCGGCGACGTAGCCGGCACTGTTCGCTAAAATCATCTTCTTTCCGAGACCGATGACGAAGCGCTGAATCCCAGACACGAAGTCATCAATCGTCTCGCGCCGGTCGACAATTTCATCGGCGACCGTCTGATAGCGGACGATCGGTCCGGCAATCAATTGCGGGAAGAACGAGACGTAAAGTGCCAAGTCGAAAATGTTGCGCTGGACTTGACCGTCTTTGCGGTACACGTCGATGACATAACTCATCGCTTGGAACGTGAAGAACGAGATGCCGAGCGGGAGCGGGATTTCCGGGTCGTTCAGCGAGAAGCCGAGGACGCTGTTGACGTTCTCGACGAAGAAGCTCGCATATTTGAACACCCCGAGCATCCCTAAGTTCCCGAGCACCATGAGCGTCATCCATAACTTGATTTTCTTTTCATGTTGTCGGTCACGATCGACGAGCCGTCCGAAGACGTAGTTCATCACAATCGACGCGAGCATGATCAAGACGAATCGCGGTTCGCCCCATGCATAGAAAAACAGACTCGCGGCAAGCAAAATCATATTTTTGACGGGACGCGGCGAGATGAAGTACAAACCGATGACGATCGGCAAGAAATAGAATAAAAAGACGGTTGAACTAAATAGCATCTGAGTTAGTCCCTTCCTACAAGATTACTCCTCAAACGAGAGATATAAATCGTCGAGTCGAATGGTCCGGGGCTCCGTCGTCTCAATCACATACTTGTAAGAGAGTTTGAAATACTCCGCACCTTCGACTTGAGGAATCGACTCCTCGATCTGGTTGACGCCCGGGTTGAGCGTCAACTTGAAGCGTTTGTTCGAGACACGTTCCTTATCTTTATATTGCATGAAATACATCTCGAGCTTCACGGTCGCATCGCTGAGCACGTGAATCTGTGTATCGAGGCCAATTGTCTTACAAGGGTCCATCTTGGCGTCGGGTAAAAACATTTGTGACGGCGGGATTTCAAATTTCAAATCGAACAGTTGCACATAAATCGAGTCGGACTCACTCTCCGGCATGAACGTAACTTCTGTCTTATACCCTTCTTCACGCATCCGTAAATGGTCTTTTTGAAAGCCGCGCGGATAATAATGATAAATCGCAGGGCGAATTCGTTTGACTGCCATATCGTTTCCTCCGTTTATAAGAAAAGAGTCGCCGTACGCATGTACGAGACAACTCTTATTCTTTTACATTAAGTTATTAGAAATCCGTTGCCAAAATGGCGTCGACGATGCGTCGTGACGCTTCCCCGTCACCGTAAGGGTTCGAGGCTTTCGACATCTTCTCGTAAGCCGTTGCATCCGAAAGAAGCTCATCAGCGAGACCGAAGATGACTTCTTCCTCGACACCAGCGAGTTTCAACGTACCAGCGGCCACGCCTTCCGGACGTTCCGTCGTATCACGAAGGACGAGGACCGGAACACCGAGTGACGGTGCTTCTTCTTGCACGCCGCCTGAATCCGTGAGGATCAAGTGCGAGATTGACGCATAGTTGTGGAAATCGAAGACGTCGAGCGGCTCGATCAAGTGAACACGGTCGATGTCGTGCAAAATCTCGTTAGCGAGTTCACGGACGACCGGGTTCATATGGACCGGGTAGACGACTTCGATATCATCATACTTCTCGATCAAACGACGGACGGCACGGAACATGTTGCGCATCGGCTCGCCGAGGTTCTCGCGACGGTGGGCCGTGAGCAAGACGAGACGGCGGCCTGATTCACGGATTGAGTCGAGCAACTCGTTCGTGTAGTCTTCACGGACCGTCGTTTTGAGTGCGTCGATGGCCGTGTTGCCCGTGACGAAAATCTTGTCTTCCGGTTTGTTTTCACGAAGCAAGTTCTCTTTCGACGTTTCCGTCGGTGCGAAATGAAGGTCGGCCATCACGCCTGTGAGCTGACGGTTCATCTCTTCCGGGAACGGTGAGTACTTGTTGTACGTGCGAAGACCCGCTTCGACGTGTCCGACCGCGACTTGGTTATAGAACGCCGCGAGCGATGCCGCGAACGTCGTCGTCGTGTCACCATGGACGAGGACGATATCCGGTTTCGTTTCAGCGATGACTTCACCCATGCCTTTGAGCACGCGTGACGTCACGTCATACAACGTTTGTTTGTCTTTCATGATATCCAAGTCGTAGTCTGGCTTGATTTCAAACAACTCGAGCACTTGGTCGAGCATTTGACGGTGTTGCGCCGTGACGACGACGATCGGTTCGACCCCTTCACGTTTCTTCAACTCGAGGACGAGTGGTGCCATTTTAATCGCTTCCGGGCGTGTCCCGAAGACAGTCATTACTTTTTTCATCGATTCGCTAACTCCTCTTCTGTGAGCGGCGGCAAGATATACGTCTCGCCGAGCTCTGTAGATTCGACAACGGTTGTCCGGCGTTTCAACTTATCCGCTTTAAACGCGTCTTGTTGGTCTTTCGATAAGTTACGGAACCATCTTAAAAACTTGTTGTATTCACGTGCGACTTCTTCGACCGGTCCGTATTCGCGGACCTCGCCGAACTCGAGCCAAAGTCCGAGCGTACAGAACTGCCGGACTTGTGACACGGAGTGGCTGATGAAGAAAATCGTCTTGCCTTGATCCTTGAACTCGTTCATCTTCGTGAGACACTTGTCGGTGAACGTTTGGTCACCGACCGAGAGCGCCTCATCGATGACGAGGATATCAGGGTCGATATTAATCGAAATCGCAAATCCGAGACGCGACTTCATCCCGCTCGAGTATGTCTTGACGGGTTGATAGATGAAGTCACCGATATCGGCGAACTCGACAATCTGTGGCGTCAGCTCGGCGATTTGTTGTTTCGTCATCCCGAGCATGAGCCCTTTCAATTCGATATTCTCCATCCCGCTCAAGTTCCCGTTCAAGCCAGACGAGATCGCGATGAGCGCCGTCTTGCCTTTTAACTGGATTTGACCGTGGGTGGGCGGCATGACATCCGCGAGCAGGTTCGACATCGTCGATTTTCCTGACCCGTTGATGCCGATGATGCCGACGACTTCGCCCGGCGGCACTTCAAACGTGACGTTCCGGAGCGCATAGAATTGCTTCCCGTTCGTTTTATTGAGGAAAATCTCCTTCAATTTGTCGGTCGGCTTGTTGTATAACGTATAACGTTTTGACACGTTCTCAAATTTAACTTGATACATGATAGCCTCCTCAAATGTAATCGATGAAATATCGACGGAAGCGCATATGGATCATCGAACCAACAAAGAAGAGGACGAGCACGATCGCCCAGTAGTAGAGACCATACGCCCAGTTGTTCGCGAGCCAATCGGTACCGAGGAACATCGAACGATAGCCTTCAATCAAGTAATACAATGGGTTGACTTGAAGAATATCTGCGAGACGGCCGGTCGGAACCCAAAAAATCGGCGTCAAGTACATGAGCATTCGCATGAGCGATTGCAATAAGTTTTGTAAGTCGCGCACGATGGTCGTCAGTGCGGACGTGATTAACGCTAGCGAGTAAAGTAAGGCAAGAGCACTGATCGCCAAGTAAATGAACCAAAGCGAATGCAGCCCCATCGGATAGCCGAACGCCCACATTAACACGTAGGATACCGCCACTAAAATGGCATGGCGATAAAACAACGATAACAGGACGTACGCAGGAATCGTTGAGATTGGAAAGCTCATCTTAGAAACTAACCCAATCTTCGAATAGACAGACCGAGCCGTGGAAGTGATTGCCGCGGCAATAAAGAACCAGACGACAATCCCCGCAACGAGCCATGGCAGAAACGGCACGCCATCAATCGGCCTGCCGCTTCGAATACCAAATCCAAATACAAACCAATAGACTGCGATTTGCAGCAATGGCGTGACGAATTCCCATAAAAATCCGAGGTACTGCATTGAATAGTTGCTCTTCGTCTCATACGTCGCGAGACGCATGATCAGATACTTACTCGATTGCAGTTCTGAAAGAATAGCTTTCGCGGATTTAAACATGTGAATTCACCTTGAATCAACGTACGAGATTCGTTTCCTTTGTAAATTTGTACAAGTTGCCGTAGTTTACGACAGCCACATCGTCGCCAGCCGGCTTCACGATGTTGCGCGTGTCAAAGATCATCGGACGACGCATCGCTCCGCTAAGTTCAGCGAAATCGAGTGTCTTGAACTCGTTGTGGTCGACGAGGACGAGGACGAGGTCCGCATCTTGAATCGCTTCTTCTTTCGATACGAGGTCGAAGCGGCTCGATGTCGACTTCTCGACGTGACCGTCATGAACCGAGATGTTCACGCCGCGGTCGAGCAAGAGCTCACAGATGTCGACGGCTGGGCTTTCACGCATGTCGTCGACGTTTCCTTTGTACGTCACGCCGAAGACAGCAACTTTCGCGTCTTCGATGCCCGCAACGAGCTTCTCGACGTTGTCGGCCACGTAAGCTGGCATCGAGACGTTCGTCTCACGCGACAAGTTGATGATTTGAGCGAGGTCAGGTGACTTCGCGACGATGAAGTACGGGTCGACCGCGAGGCAGTGACCACCGACGCCAGGACCTGGGCTATGCAAGTTGACGCGCGGGTGTTTGTTCGCCATCTCGATGACGTCGAGGACGTTGATGTCGAGGTCGTTACACACTTTAGCGAGTTCGTTCGCGAGGGCGATGTTGACGTCGCGGAACGTGTTCTCCATGAGTTTCGACATTTCAGCCGTCTTCGCATCCGTCTTGACGATCTCGCCTTCGACGAATGTGCCGTAGACGCGTGCGCCAGCTTCCGCACAGGCAGGCGTGATGCCGCCGACGATACGGTTGTTGTGCACGAGCTCATGCAAGATTTGTCCTGGAAGGACACGCTCTGGGCAGTGAACGAGGAAGATGTCTTCGCCGACGACGAATCCAGCTTCTTCAACGATCGGCTTGACGAAATCGTCCATCGTACGTGGCGCGATTGTCGACTCGACGATGATGACGTTGCCTTTCTCGACGAATGGAAGGACTTTACGTGTCGCGTCCAAAACGTAAGTGAGGTCGCACGACTTGTGCTCGTCATCATTGTTTGGTGTCGGTACGGCGATGATGAAGGCGTCCGCTTTCTCCGGTGAGAGTGACGCACGGAATTTACCTTTTGCGACGACGTCGGCTACGACTTCGCCAAGACCTGGCTCTTCGATGTGGATTTCGCCACGGTTCAATTTATCTACGACGTTTTGAGAGATATCTACCCCAACGACGTCGACGCCGTATTTAGCGAAGACTGCCGATGTCGGCAAACCAATATACCCAAGACCTACTGTACATACTTTCATTTGTAGTAACCTCCAAGTGTGTGTGTGCCCTGCGATTTCTCAGTGCGAGCATGTCCATCATTTTATTTCAGTTTCGACAATAAAACAATACTCATTATACTCTTGAACAAATCAGCCGAGCAATTACATTTTAATGACAAATCAATGTTTTTCCGTTTCGGACAACGCCTCTAGTATAAGCTGTTCCAGCTTTTTAGCAAGTGTTTCGACCGCGAAGTGCTCAAACGCATAGGCTTGAAGCGGTTTTGCAGCTTCGAGCAAACGGTCTGAATCGTCGGCGTACGAGCGAATGATGTCGACGGCGTCGGACACATTTTCGAGCAATAAGGCGTCCGGATAAATCGTCTCGCTTCCCGTCCAGTGACGGATGAGCGGATACGTCCCCGACGTCATCGCTTCGGCCGGAGCCAAATGGAAGCTCTCGAGATCGCTCATCGAGAGGACGAAACCGATCTTTTGCAACCATTCCGGCACGTCGTCGCCGTGGCCGTCGAACTGGACGCTCGATTGGAATTGCGGCTCTTCGAGACGGGCGAGCAACTTGTCGTAATACGCCCGCTCCTCTTCCCGCTTGTTGATCCAGTAGATCTCGTTCGGGTGATGTCCTTTAATGAAGAGTTTATAGCGGCTGTCTTGTTGTAACAGCTGCTCGAGCAAATCGAGCGCCAAATCGAGCCGTTTCAGTTTCGGGTTGACGCCGATCATACCGAGGTGGAACGTCAAATCTTGTTTCACTTTCGGCTGCGCCAAACGCTTGCCGTCGACGGCGTTATAAATCATCGTCATCTTATGGCGCGGAATGCGGAACAGACGGTACATCTCTTCGAGCATATACGGCGAGACGAGGATGATTTTGTCGATATTGTGCAAATTGTATTGGCGCGGGAACGGTGTCTCTTTCTCTTGACGGTGAATCCGGACAATCAGCTTCTGGTGCGGCAGCTTATGCTCCGAGTACCAGACGGCGTTGCCGAGTCCCCACTCACAGAAGATGATGTCGGCCTGCTCAAGACATGCCTTACTATGGTTGACGTTGTGAATCTTATGGCCATCCCATTGGTCGACGAGCACGTTGAAGCGCGGGTTCTCCGAGAACTGCTTCATGAACAGCTTCAAGAACTTCAAGTCATGACCGGCGAAGACGATCGTCAACTTCTTCATCGCCCACAACTCGTCGCGCAGACGCGCGTACGTGTTCGTGAACGTGTAGTACTGGGCCATGTCGTATAGACGCTTGGCGGCCTCACGGTAGATGCCTGCGTCCGTGAGTGCGAGGCGTGCCTTGTCGATGAATTCCGTCTCCGAGTTGACGAAGAGCGGATAGTCGGCACCGAGAATGAGCTCGTGCATCGGGTTACGATTGAGCAGTACCGGTTTTCCGAGCGCCCCGTATTCGAGCAGCTTCGTCGACAGCTCGAGCGAGGCGTCGAGTTCCGGATGGCGCCAAGATACGCCGACCGCACTCGACTCGATTAACGTCTCGACGTCGCGGCGCGGGATGCCTTTCAACCACGTCACACCCGGGTCGTGACCGAGCCGATGTGTCACGTCTTTGCGGAAGTTCGGGTTGTTCGGGTCTTGATTGAACTTGTCCCCGGCGACGTGAAGCTCGGCCGCCGGATGTGTGCCACGCAGTTTCGCGAACGCCGTCAAAATCTCGCTCGAATACCAGAGCGGGGCGAATTTGCCGGTATAGACGAGGCGGTCGTTCGGTTTCGTGAACGACGGCGTCGCCTCTTTCACGTTCGGAATCATCGGATTCAAGATGAGGAACGGACGCTCTGTCGGAAGGAACGTCTCAAAATAATCTTTCATCGCCGACGTCTGGCAGAGCATGCGGGCCGAGCGCGAGGCGATTTGTTTCAAGCGGGCCAATTCTTCGTCCGACGCCTGCGTATGGTCGTGCGTGAAATCCGTGATATACGTCCACGTCTTCGCCATCGTGTCTTCATATGCTGACAAGTTGTAGGCGAGCTGGAAGCCGCGGATGAACGCCAAGTCGTACGACCCGCTCATCATGAGCTCATGGATGAGCTGGGCCGCCTCAGACGGCTCGAGCACTTTCTTCTCGTAATAAGGTTCGTCCTTCTTCGGTGACGTCTCGCTGAACACGTCGAGGAAACGGACGTTCGGCAACTCACGAATCGACGCCGTCACTTCCGGCTTCACGATCGAGCGTTTCAATAAGATATCGACGTGAATCGACGGGTCTTGTTTCAACATGTGAACGACGGATGTCAGCCAAATGGCCGACCCGTCGATCAAGTTCAAGTTCACGTCCCCATAGACGAGGACGCGGAGCGGTGCTTTCGTCATAACGTTACCTCCTGGACCATTGCGTCGGAGAGATTAGCTCCGCCTTTGACGTATTGATACGGGTCGATGCTGAAGATGCGCTCCCCGGACTGGGCCAGTTCTTGGAGTGACGCATCTTTCGTCAACACGTCGAGTGCCTCTTTCACGCTATAGAAGCGGAGTGCCGCCGGTTTGACGAGCGAACGTGTCGGCACAGCGTCGAACACGTAGCGATAGCTCGCATCTGTGTCTTGTTTCTCGAGCGTCCCGTCAAACGTGTAATGGTCGCCTTTCGTCAAGATGTTGGCGTCGGCATAACGCGCCGCCAAGATATAGTCGGACACGTACGACGGGCCGTAGTAGTCTTCCCGGTTGACGTACGCCATCCATTCGAAGCCGTCCAAAATCTCGGACAAGGCGTTGTACTGCGTCAAATAGCTGAGCATGAACGTCGAGATCTCCTCGGTGTTGTACTCGTTATAGACGTCGATGTAGCCGTCGAACTTGTCGAGGAACACGACGAGATGCGTATGGGCATAGTCTTGCGCTTGATAGATCGACACGACCCGCTCCATCTCTTCTTTCGAGCGGACGATGGCGACCATGGCGACTTTGGCGTGATCGACCCGATACGGGATGCCAATCGCACCGACGACTTGGGCGAGTCGTTGCGTGTACGTGTGATACGTCAACACGTGACGCATCCCGCGCATGGCGACGTCCTCATAGAAGGCGTCATCCGTCAACAGCTTCTTGAACGTCTCGTCGAGCATGGCATCGCCCTCATCGAGGAAGACGTAATCGCCGAGCATCTGCTTGACGCCAATCGAACGCGTGCTGACGACCGGTGTCGCACAGGCGAGTCCTTCGAACACACGACGCGAGAACATCGTCGGCGAATCGTTGACCGAGTTGACGTTCAGCATGACTTTGAAGCCTTTGTATGCTTTCGCGATCTGGTTATATTTCAAACTGCCGCGAATCGAGTCACGGAACTGCTCCGGGAATTGGAGCTGGTCCGTCTCGCCGCGTTGGTTCATCTCATAGTTGCGGTCATAGATGACGAGGCCGTAACGGTTCGCTGCGGCGAACAGACGGTCCATATCTTGCCGACGCGACTCGTGACGGTTCGCGTAATACGAGCCCGCGAACGACGCGTACGGTTCACGCGTACCCGGCAAGCGAATCGGATTGTGCTCTTTCGGTTGCGCGGCGAACGGGAGCGCGCCGACGCGGTCGTGACCGCAGTCGCGGATATAATCCTCGACCCGGTTCTCGTCAGTCGTGTAGACGTAGTCAAACCGTTTGGCTGTCTCGATGAAGCGATCGTAGTGGATCGGGTCTTCCTTGTTCCAGAACACGGTCGGGATGTTGTTATGACGGCACCATTCGAGCAGGCCGTCGAGTTCTTCCCACGTGTTCGTGCCGTATTTGACGATTTTCTTCTCCCACGCCCCGGCGTTCCCTTTCCACGCCGACTCGACCATCAAGAAGTCAGGTTGTTCATCGGCAAGGACGGCCGTCCAGTTGTCCGGTGTGAACGTGATCAAATCACATTCCGGACGGTACGATGCGGTCGTGAACTCATCGAAGATGGCCGCGACTTTCAGTTCGTGCAGCTCACGCGGCACGGCACGGAAAAGACGGGCTTCACGCACGTCGAGCCATTCCGGGCTGCGCGTCCGGTCGCTGATGATTTCCTCGGTGACACGAATCCGGTCGATGACCGCTTCCCCGTCCCCGTCGACACGAAGCGCGAAACGGAGGCGACGCGCCTCTTTCTCGAACTCAAAGATTTTCTCTGAACCGAGTTGGACTTGCTGCATATTCAAGCGGCCTTCCGTCGAATACGTGATGATATAGAGGACGACGTTCGTCCCTTCGCCCATCTCCCCATCGACCGTGACCCGGTAACGACTGTTCGATTTGACGTCGAACAAGAAATCGACCGGCAACAGTTTGAAGCTGTTGTTCGTCTCGGCATACGAGATGTAACGGCGATTGCCTTCCCCGGTCTTCAATTTGACGACGAGCTGGTCGTGCTTATGTTTCAGTTTGATCGTATCCGGCGTCGGCACCGTCCACATCGACGGTTTGAGCGACAAAATTTCTTCGCGACGGACGCTCTTCTCGCGGACCATACCGAGCTTCAATCCATGGAGCTCACCATGACCTGAGAAACGGACGAAATAGCGGACCGTTGTATGGCTCGGTGTCAGGCGGATAATGCCGCTCAGCCCGAGCGGGACCTCGATCATCTGGTCTTGGCCGTCCGCCGTGTACGTGACGACGAACAGGGAAGCGTTCGCCGTGCCGGTCACCGCTCCTTTTAAATAGAAACGATAGACGTCATCGTCCATGTCCCCGAGCGGGAAATCAATGGCACGTTTCGTGTTCACGTGCGGGAGCGCCGACTCGCCGACGCCGAAATGGACGTACTGGCTGCCAACGCCGTGAAGCAACAGTTTATCGTCCTCGAAGTCGACGACGCGGTTGATCGCCGAGATCAACTCGAGCTGTTTTGGTGTCAAATCGATGCGATAGTCGAAATCAGCGTCTTGCATATGGTAAGCCATACCTTCGACATCCCAAAGCGAGACACCGTTGACGTTCAACTCGATGACGCTATAAGAGCCTTTCCCTTCCGTCTCGATGGCGAAGCGGACTCGCGTCTCGTTCGCGAGCAAGGCGATGTCGGTCGGTGCCTGATTGTAGACGAACACGTCACGTGAGTGCTTGTTCCGTTGGTAGAGCGACACTTTCACGACGGGATTGACGTCTCCTGTCGCCTTCGCCCGAAACTGGACGTGCAGATGACGAGTTGATTTTGAGAACATTTGCTTGAGGTCAAGCGCCTCTTCTTTCCCATCCGCTCGGTACGCGAGTGCGACCGCTTCCGGCCGTGAGACGATGACGTCCGCTCCTTCTAAGTGCACCGCATTCGATGCGGTATACCAATTCGGGACGATCGGTCCCCCTTTACGGGAAATCACGCGATTGCGCGTCTTATTGATGATTCGTTTCCCGACGCGACGTGAGCGCTGTAAACCAAGATGTGCCGCACGACGTGCTTTCGTTTGCCAACCCATATGTCTTTCCTCCAAACTGCGGGGATGTTCCCCTCGATTTCACTAATAAGGAAGCGACACATCACATGTCGCTCCCGGTTGGTCATTTTCGTTTGACGATTTTGCCGACGCGGCTTCGGATGGCCCGCACTTTAAGGAGTACTTTGCCGACTTTAGACTGTGTCAAACTTTGATATTTACGATTGATTTGAGTAAATTTCCGACTCATTTGGTGATAGCGTTTATCAGCCTTCTCGACTTCTTTCGAGATCCACTCTACCGTATAGAGCAGTTCGGCGTAACGATGCAAGAGACGTTGGTATTGTTGACCCCTGATCCGGTATTCACGTTGAAGTCGTTTATTCTCCTCGATTTGTTCAGCGAGCTGCATCTCGAGAAGGTTCTTTTCTTGTTTCAATTGTTCACTCATGGTTGTCACCTCAACGGAATACGTCGAAATATAGACGTTTCAATTCATTTTTTTGACCGCTCTCGTACAGATCGATGAACTGTTTGAAGCGCGGGCTTCTCGGTTCGAGCGGCTTGAACTGCTCATAGATGGCATATAGCAGGTCCGCATTGCCGAGGAAGTCCTCTTCCCGCGACCGGCGAATGAACTGGAGATACCATAGCTCGAAAAACCGTTCAAAGCGCGTCTCGCGGTAGACGTCGAGCACACCTTCACGTTCGAACGCTTTCGCTCGGGCCGTCTCACGTAAGAGACACTTCTCGAAGTAACGGCGTGTGATCGTGTTGACGGTCGACCCGGCCACGGCCGCGTAATAATCGTGGATCGTCAAATCGACGAGTGCGACCCGTTCTGCCGACAAGAACATCTCTTGGAAGAAGAGTGAGTCTTGACCGACCGCACCGATGACTTGCTTCAATCCGTTCTCGACGATGAAGTCGCGGCGGATGACCATCGCCTGGATGCTTTGGACTTTGAAGTTGTGCTCGAGCAAGTAGGCGCGCGGATCTTCGATCATGCGAATGCCATCTTTTTCAAGCCCTTCGAGTTCAATCATCGCCTCACGGTTCGACAGCTTCAACATACTGCCGACGGCGAGGTCGAGTCCCGGTTCGCGTGTCATCAACTGATACAGCTCATGATAGCCGTCGTTGACCGCCTCGTTATCCGGATCAAGGAACGCGATATACGGAGTCGTCGCGAGCTCGACGCCCTTATTACGGGGGCGTGAGGCGCTGCCGCTGCCGCCATCCGCGAACGAGTACGTGTAGACGTTCGCGTGCTCACGTGCCAAGCGCTCGACGTAACGAGCCGTTTCGTTGTCGGTCGAACCATCGTCGACGAGCCAGATTTCCATGTCGTCAAACATCGAGCTCCGCTTCAAACTGAAGAAGCATTTGTTATACAAGTAACGGCCGTTGTTATATACCGGCACGACGACAGACAGTTTATAGTCACGTGGTGCGTTCGGCGAAACGACGACCTCGCCTTTGACGAGCTCGTATCGGTCAATCGCATAACCTGGTAACGTGCGTGTTTTGAGCGTACGCGTCGCGACTTCTTTTAGCGACAACTGTTCGGCGACGAACACCGAACGGTGGACGTCGGTCACGTCCGTCACATAGTCATGTTCCGGGCCCGTGACGAACGTTTCGCCGTCGAAGTAGGCCGCTTTCGTCACGAACGAGACGTCCGTGTATTTGAAGGCGTTAATCATGTCTTCCAAGTAGTACGCCTCATACGTATAGGCCGAGTCAAAGAATGCGACGAACGCCGCTTCTTGTAAATCGGTCTCGGTCACGGCGTCCGCCATGCGGAAACGGATGCTTGCATACGTCTGTGCGTCGATCATCGCTTGGAGACGCGACTCGTCACCCGAGCCGACGACGAGGACAGGGCGGGCCCCGAGTGCCTCCGTCTCGAGTCCGAGCGCGAACAACATCTCTTCAAACCGGTCGTGTAGCGTATGGCCGCCCATAACCGTGCGAACACCAGACAGTTGCTGGCGGACCATCTCGTCTTCTGTCTTGAACATGCTCAAGATTTGTTTTGCGTCCAACCGCCCCGTCGCGATGAACACGTTTGGGAAATCGTTGTTGACGGCGATATTATAGTTCGTCAAGACAAGGTTGCCGCGCGCCTGTGCATCATAGATCTCTTGGGCGCAGTAAGTCGGACTGTTCTTCACTTCGTTGACATGAAGAATCCAGTCGACCGATTTTTTCAAGTCACCCATGTTCGTCTCGCTGGCGACGAGATATGGACGATACGCCTCAGCGACTTCTGTATATTGATCACGGTTCGACTTCGTCACAAAGAGTTGATGGTCCGTCTCTAGCACACCGTCCATCAATTTGTTGACGTCGTCCATGAACACGTTGCGCATCGGGAAGTCGTTCGTGACGAGCACATCGTTCAGACGCGGGCGCGTCATCCCGATCGGATTGTGGAGCAGTTGGTTGACGAACGGCTTGATGACGAAGACACGGTCATGGTTGCACAGTTCCGTGTAATCTTGAACCCGTTCTTCGTTGGCCGTAAAGACGACATCACATTTTGCCGCGAGTGATGCGAAACGAGCGTAATGGTTCGTATCGGCCTCGGTGTGGAACACGGTCGGGATGTCCCGATAGTTCGCTTGTTTGATCAGTTTTTCGAGCCATTCGCGCGAATGTGAACGTGGTGTCCCCATATGCTCAAAACTTGTCGCCGCTTCTCCTGGAAGAATCGGGCTGATCATCAGGAACTCGATGTTCACACCGGCATTGATGAGTTCTAAAAACTCGGTGACCGTACTGAACGTATGGATGTTGCAGACGTTACGCCACGTCTCGGCCCGTTCGACCGGTCCGACGAACGCCACGTCGATGAGTTTCTTCTTATAGTAATACGCGGTTCCGTTCGACGACGGGAATGAAGCCACGTCGCTCGGGAATCGCTCGGACGCCGTGTCCCATTCTTGTTCGAGAGCCGTGTGGTAGGCTTCGAGTTTGGCGTCGTCCCAATACGGGAGCTGGGCTTTCTTCGTCAAAGACGGCAAGTCGTTGATGAGAACGACATCGCCTTCATCTAGTGGTTCTTTTTGTGAAATCCGTTCCCGTTCGGCACGTACCCATTTCGTGTGCGCTTGAACGTCGGACAATAATCGTCTTACATCCATTAAATTCGCCTCATTCTTTCATCATGTCGTATCGTAGGCTTCACACCTACACCCTCTGTCATAGTATCAAATATCAGATAGGCAAGCAATTTCAGTCAGATGACAATCCATTGACCCGTCCCTCTTGTCGTATACCCGACTTTCACGACCATTAACAAAAAAACACTCCCCTGAAAAAATCAGGAGAGTGAAACTGCTTAGTTTGCTGCTGTGTCGACGATGCGACCTTCCACTTTCGGCTCAACGGTTTTGAGACCGGCCACATGGTCACGCAAGTTTTCCCAGTCCGAGAGACCGAGGTCTTGAACGCGTCCTTCTGTATAAGCTTTGCCTAGTTCTTCGAAGCCGTCGCCGCCTTTGGCCGTGAAGGCGTTCGTCGCGACTTTATATGTCGTCGTGTCGTTCGCAACGAGGACGTATGCGTCGTCTTTCAAGTACTCGATTTTTGTCACGCGTTCGCCTGACGGTTTCGAGCTATCGTACGTCACTTTCAAGCCAGCCACGTGAAGGAAACCACCGTTTTCGCTCGGAAGCGGTCCGACGCTGCGCTCGAACGTTTGGTAAATCTCTGTCCCAGTGAGGTCAGCGATGGCGAGCGTGTTGCCGAACGGAAGCGTCGTGAGCACTTCGCCGATCGTGATTTCCCCTTCATCGATGGCTGCACGGATGCCGCCGCCGTTTTGCATCGCGCCGATGACGTCCGCGTTGAACGTCTTCGCTTTCGCGAGCATACCGTCTGTGATCAAGTTACCAAGCGCCGTCTCGTTTTTACGGACGCTCTCACCTGTCGTGTTACCGATGTCGCTCGTACGCGGGTTCGTGAGCGCTGCCGTCGCTGTAGCGCCGGTCGGTTGGTTTTTCAAGGCGTCGACATCTTCTTTGAACGGCGCGAGGAGTTGCGTCGCTTTCGCGTCTGCTTCAAGTTTCGACACGTCGATGACCGAACCTTCATGTGCGACGACTTTACCGTCATGGTCGAACGTGACGTCGAGTGTGCCGAGGTATTGGCTGTACTGGTACGCTTGGACGATGATGGTCGGGTTATCCGAATCCGCGTTCTTCACGACCGGTTTCGTAAGCAACGAGTGCGAGTGTCCGCCGATGATGACGTCGATCCCTTCAACTTCTTCTGCAAGGATTTGATCGTTGTCGACCGCTGGGTTGTCATCATAGCCTAAGTGCGTGACCGCGACGATGTTGTTGACGCCAGCTGCCTCGAACGCTGCCACGGCTGCTTTTGCTTCCGCGATGTAGTCTTGGAATTGCGTGTCGCCTGGGCTGGCGATGTCAGCCGTCTCTTCTGTTGTGAGACCGAAGAATCCGACTTTGACGCCGTCCACTTCTTTGATGACACCTTCATAGAGACGACCGTTGTATGGCTTGTCCGTCACCGCATCGCGGTAGAGCGATTTCAAGTTCGCATCAGCTGAGAAGTCGAGGTTCGAACTGACGAACGGGAAGTTCGCATAGCGGATGAACTTGGCAAGCTCTGCGTTGCCGTCTTCGTCGCCGCCGAGGTCGAACTCGTGGTTTCCGAGCGTCATCAAATCGTATTTCATGTAGTTCATGAGTTTCAAGTCAGCCATACCTTCAAACTTGTTGAAGTAGAGCGAACCTGAGAATACGTCCCCCGCATCGATCAAGAGAGCGTTCGGCTTCTCGGCACGAACTTGCTTAACGGCTGTCGCGCGTTTCGGCGCCAAGTCGAGTGAAGCGTGCGTGTCGTTCGTGTGCATGAATGATACTGTATTCCCACCGACCGAATATGGAAGCTCAGCTTCGATTGTGCGGCCGTTGCTCGTGAACTTCGCATGTGCCGTGAACGATCCGATTTTTGACGTATCGATGCCATGGACGCGGACGAGACGCTCGACTGTACCGTTCGCAAAGCGAACATCGAGACGAAGTGCGCTCGGCACGTTTTCCCCTTGTTTGAACGAGAGTGCTTCAGCCGGCTCGATGGCGACCGGATAGTTCAAAACGCGGACGCGCTTCTCGACTTTCAACCCCTTGCCGAGAACGATTCCTTTCGCCGTTTGATATGTACCGAGTGTGTTCATCTTGACCGAAGACTTGTACCAGTGAATCTTGGCCCCTTTGTATGTCTTGTCGAGTGACGCGTCGAGGTCCCCTCCGCGGACGAAGTCCGTTTTCAGTTTGACCGTCTTCGCTTTCGGTGCCGCGTCAGCTGTCGCTGCCGGAACGATCGATGAAGCGGTGATGGCCGCCACAGCGAGTGAAGCGTACAACTTGTTCGTTTTACGTGTGAGCATTTGATTTTCCCCTTTCAAATGTGGTGAAGCAGAACTAAAACGAATGATAGCGCTTACAATGTCTGACGGAGTACAATTGGCCTTGCTCCCTATTCCGTCTTCAGACCTATCGTTTCAGAGACCACTCTCCTCTCTAAACATATCCAATTCCACTAGTAAATACAATTAATTTTTCGTTAATTCCGTGTATCTTTTCCAAAAAATCCCCCGACTGCAACATCGAGGGATTCCTTGGAAATTGAAACACGTTAGGCAAAAAGCCTTACTCCGCTTCAATCAACTCATGAACTTGTGTGAACGGACTCGATGCCCCAGCCTTCAAATGACCGTGCTCGATTTCTTGAAGACGCAGCGCCTCAAGTTGCATCTTTGAGGCCGCGCCCCATTTGTTCGGTCCACAGTCACGGAGGGCGACCGTCCGGACCATGAACTCGGTCGTCTCAGCCGTCGCATCGAACTCGACCCATACTTGGTTCGGGCCGCCCCAGGCCGCGATATCCTCGGACAAGTACAAGACCCCGTCGACCCAAATCTCGTAGCGCATCCGTCCTAGGCCAAGGGACGACCGCTTTTCGAACGGGTTGAGCACGTTCAAGTTCAAACGATATGTCTGACCAGGTTTCGTCGTCAAGATTTGCGAGTAGACCATGTAGTCCCCTTTTTTCATCGCGTTCGCTTCAAGATGATACGACACGTTCGTCGTCAAGCGACGTACGTTCAACGGGATCGTCGACTCGTCCAACCGTCCGCTCGTGATCACCCCGTTCAACGGCATCCAGTCTTGGTCGAGCGTCGGATGCAGATAATCGCGCATCGTGTCGCGTTTGTTCACGCCCCAGAACGCGAGCACCGGCCACTCATGACCGATCACTTCATAGAACAGCTTTGCGTATAGACGGTCCCCATATTCAGGCGCGAGGAACAACTCGAGGATGGCCCGGGCGTTGAACGGAATGTACGTCTCGAAAGCGACGTCGCTCTCGGCGAGCACTTGCTGGTGCCACATGCCCATCCGGTACTCCCAATATAACAAGTCGTACGGGTCATACCCGTGGAGCGTCGCCTCGGTCAACCCGACCGCTTCAACGTAAGACGTCCATAACGCGACGACACGGTCATCTTCCCGCGACTTCCATGAATAGCAACGAATCGCGCCTTCGACGGTGAACTCGGCCGGGAGGGTACGGTTTTTCCGGTAAAAGGCACGACCGATCTCGAGGATGTTCGACCGTAGATGTCGCGTCGGCCGGTCGTTGTACAGCTTCATATATTCATAGGCGTGGGCATGACCGTGATTTGACGTCACACTTTGGCGCATCATATCGCGAAACGGTTTTGCCTCGTCCGCTTGTTCGAACGCTCGGCCGTCGACCGGGATGATACGATGGGCGAATCCGAGGTCGCGCGCCATCATCGTGGCGACTTCCGCATCGATATCGAGCGACTCGACGTGCGCCACGTTTTGGTACGTGAACGCCTCAATCTCAGCGAGGAACGGTTTCAGGAGCGCGAGCGACAGACGGCTGTCGATCCCGGCCGTGAGGGAGAAGATGATGCGTTCGTCTGTCTCGAACAGCTGATGCAACTGGTTGTCGAACCAGGTCCGGAGCGGTTCGATCGCCGCCTCGACTGGTAGCGATTCAAGCGGACGCCGTGGATAATAACGGGTCATCACACATGACCCATCGACGAAATGGTTCGGAACGAGAATCCGGATCGTCTCATAGATCGTGAAGTGACCCGGCAAGTGGTAATGGTTGTGTTGACGCAACTCGCTTGAACAGAGCGGGTGCGGTGCGGACTGGACGTCTTCTTGCAACAGCTCTAAATGACTGGCGGCCCGGAGCGGCGCTTCTGTCGTGAAGTAGACGCCGCGCATCCCTGTCGCATCGTGGTAGAGCCGGACGGATGCCTCGTCGCCACGAATGAGCACATAACGACCGCCCATGAAGTCGAGTGATTCGTGGAACGCTTCCGTCGTTTCTGCGCTCAGTCGCGCAAGCAAGTTCATCCGGTCACGCTTCATCGCTCGGATGTCAATGACATCCCCCATAGCGAGCATCCACCGATTTCCATTTTGAATCAAGTCGACCTGAGTGATTGGGTCATAGTAAAAGAAGTCACCGTTCGGCAAAGTGACCATATCCCACCCGTCACGTGTGGTCTGTGTCGGCGTCATTAAAAATCCACGTTGATAAGCTTGCATCGTTTTCCCTCATTCTATAGTAAATTCTTGCCTCGACTCGAAAAAAGATGAGCACCGGACGTGCCGGTAACTCATCGAGATTGACTGATGATGGTCATCCAAATATTAGAGGTAGAACCCGCTGCTTTTGCATAGTCAGCCGGTTTAGCCAAATTGAGCTGAACACCGTTTTGATATAAATACAAGTGGGTCACTCTCCCGCCACCAGAAGCCCCGATCGTGATGCCTCGTTTCGTGAGCGTCTCGTCCGGTTCGGCAATGATAGAGACGACCGAATCGCCGCGATCACGACGGACGATGATCGTCCCACGTTTCGGGTCGATTTCGGCCCCTGTGAAGCCCATCGGTTTATGACTGCTGTTCGAGTGTATGTATAGGCCTTTCGCATCTAACCGTAGCGCCATCCCGCTAAATCGCAAATCGTTTCCCAAGGTAGACGCATGAAGCTTCACTTTCGCCTCGGCTTCTTGGTTTTGTTGATAGATGACGCCAGATAAAATCAGACAGACCAAGACGAACGTCCTGACGAGAAATTGGAACTTTCGTCTCTGTTTCCGTTGTGCACGACTCATAATACCCCTCCAAATTATATATTATCCCTAAAGAAAATAGAACCAATATAATAATACCTTATTTGTTTTAAATTTCCATAATTTATTGGGATTAATATGTATTTTTTTCAGTTTACTACATAGTAAAACCGGCAGCGTCAGACGCTACCGGTTTCAAGATGGCTCCGCCCGAAGGCTTTGCTCTATTTAACCCTAAGGGAGGGTCAATGAATGTCAGCGCTAATTACTTAGCGATGTTCACCGAAGTGAACAATGGGTGTTTGTTGTTCGCGAGGTCGAGGACTTCGAACGCAGCACCTGGTTTGAGCGTGAGCGTTTGAGCCGTCTCAGCCGGAGTCAACACACGGTCAACCGTGATTTTGACTTGGTTCGACTGCGATCCCATGACTTCTGAGACTTTCGCAGATTTCGCGAGGTCTTGGTCGCCGACGAAGAGTTTGAAGTCTTCATAGCCGTCCTCGATTGAGTAGTCTGCGATCGACTCATCGAACGTGAGCGTGATGATCGCGTAGTCGCCTGACACGTTGTTCGACGTGAGAACTGCCGAAGTGAGACCTGGAAGGTCGTTTTCAGCGAACTTCTCGTTCAAGGCGAGTGTATCCATGACGTTGCCCGCCACGTCTTTAACGTTTTGGATTGTGAACGCGTATTTACCAGATGTCTGGATCGCGCCTTCTTTGAGCGTCAACTTGATGACGTCACGTTTCTCGTTCGTGAAGACGGCTTTCTCAGCGATCGCTTTGCCTTCGATCAAGAAGTTGCCCAAGTAGAGTGATGATGGGTCAAGTTTCTCGCTGAACTTGAGGTAAAGTGTGCTGTTGTCCTTCTCTTGGAAGTAGTAGCCATCGAACGTCGGCTTCTCTTTCTCGATTGGGCTCGATGTGATTGAGAACTTGATTGATTGAGCCGCGCTCGCGTTGCCGACGACATCCTCTACGAGGTTCTTCGGAAGCGTGACCGAGTAGTTTCCAAGTTCAAGATCCGAGATCGGCGTCTTGATTTGGTTCTTCGAGTAGTACGAAGCGTCTGTCCATGCTTTGACTTTCTTCTCGACACCGTTCGGCGTGATGTACGAACCGACCATCTCACCATCGTAGAGCGCGTTCACTTCTTCAGAGAACGTGAGGACGAGGTGGTTCTTGCCGTCGATGACTTTCACTTCTGCTCCAGTCACAGTCGGTGCAGTCGCATCGTTTGTGAAGTTGACGAGTTTCGTTGACGCTGCGCCGTAGTTGCCAGCGAGGTCGCGGAACTCAGAAACTTTCACGTCGATTTGACCGATGAACGTGCTGTCACGGACAGTGAGGACTTTGCCTGACTCGTCGAGCCATGCGTTGTCGTCAAGGTCAGCTTCGATGTCACCGTTTGTAAGCGTGATTTTCGCAACATGGTTGTAACGATCCACATAGACAGCCTCAGAGAATGTCACTGTGAGGTAGCCCGGTTTCGAAGACGACATGCCGACGACTGCAGGTGCTACACCGTCAACGACTTTCTTCTGAACGACCTTCGTCACTGGATTTGGTGTGATGAAATTGCCAGCGAAGTCACGGAGACCGACGAGTGTCAACTTGTAGTCTTTGCCTGCGACGAACTGAGCGTCTGACAAGTCAAGGATGAACGACTTACCGTCCCACGAGAGCTTGTCGACATCAACTTTGTAGCCAGCGCCAGAAGCGTCTGTCAACTCAAGTTTCTTCTCAAGCGCTTCTTCTGAGTCAACGTTGACCGGCTCAGAGAACGTGAACTTCACGCGGTTGTTTTCAAGATACTCAGGATCGTTAAGGACTGGGCGCACGTTATCTGTGAGCGTGTAGATTCCTTTGAACGGTACGAGATCTTTGCCGTCAAGACCTTTGATCTTCGAGCTGGCAAGCACGGCGTAACGGCCGTCGAATGTCTTCTCGGCGCGAACGACGAGCGTTTTGCCGTCTTTCGAGAGTGTGCCGCGAAGTCCTTTGAGGCGTTGTGCATCTGGAATGTGATCGATTTCGACCGTTCCATCTTTGAGCATGCCGTTATCGAGGAGCGTGCTCGCGTCAACCGGTTTAGAGAAGTTGATTTGAAGCTCTTTGGCGTTGAGCAACTCGACGCTTGATACCATCGGTGCTGACTCGACGACTTTATACTTGAACGATTTCGAAACCGTTCCATACGCTTTGTTCGAGTAAGTGAACGTCGCAGTGAACTCGCCGACTTGCGACGTGTCGATACCAGACCATGAACCCGGCTTCATGTAGACGCGGTCTGCGAATTTGACCGGCTGCGAGCGGATACCTGAGACGGCTTGTCCTTTTTCGAAGACGAGCATTTCTTTCGGTCCGATCACTTCTTGAGCGTAGTTCAAAACGCGAACGCGCTTCTCAACTTTGATGCCCTTCCCTTTGACGAAACCTACCGCCGTTTGGAAGACACCGAGCTTGTTCATGTTGACTGAAGACTTGTACCAGTGGATCTCTGATCCGTGATACGTCTTGTCAAGCGCTGCATCCAAGTTCCCTTGACGTACATAGTCCGAGCTGAGCTTGACGACAGGCATTGCCGCTGAAGCCGACATTGCTGGTGCGACCGCTGCCGCTGTCACTGCAAACGCTGCCGCTGCCGTGACAAATTGTTTTTTGTTTGCCATCTTGTTTAAATCCTCCCTTTGGTAAAATGCGATTTCTGCGTCTTCGACTCCCCCTCGTCCTCTCGATCACGCCTCAAGGCACCCTTACTGCCATGAGTTATGTATAGCATCGATAGGACTTGGGTCATACAAAAACAGGTATCTAAAACCATACATTGACTTTTAGCCTATGCATCGTCCCAGATTGCTTACATCCATAATATACATAACGTTTCCAATTGAAACAAGCGACTTTTTGTCGAAAAAGGGAAATGATAATGCATTTTTGTATTTTTATTTAGAATATTCAAGACGCCAATCTAGAATTACCAGTGTGATTATAATCGCATAAAATCAACAAAGTAAGCGCTATCAATGTTTTTAGTCAAGATCAGACTTCTGTCATCGGATTCGATTTTTATGAAATGAATGATTAAAATATAATTTCCAGTTATCGTTTTGGATTTTACATTTAATAAACCTATATTACCTTTAATTACCATTAAATTATGTGAGTAATGTTTTTTAATAAACCAATTCATTACCAATTAAGAACTTCTACTGATTCGTCCGACACGAATTACGCTTTTCGAATAGGACTTTTGGGTCAGATGAATATGGACGATTCATAGCCGGTGAGACGTTTTTTCTTCAATACGACAGAAAATATCCAGTAAATGGTTATCGAGAAATCGGAGTATGGTTCTTGTATTGTCATTTTGCCAAATGATCACACACAAAAATCGCCCTTCCTGAGAAGGGCGATCTGAAGTATTGCTTTTTAATATCCAGCGTAGCTGAGTGATTCGATGAAGGCGCGTTTCTCGCCAGCGTAGAGCGGCCATTTGACGACACCTTCGCTGCCTTCCACCGTGACGATGATCCGGTTCTGTGGACGGACGTTCGTTTTGATGAACTGAATGAGTTTTGCATCCGGCTCAAAGATGTACCACTCCCCAACCGAACCATCCTCATACTCCATGTACTCGACCTCTTCCGGGTCGATGTTCACTTTGTATGACTTGCTGCCGACTTGGATGCGGAGCGTCTCCATATCGAGGTAACCTTCGTCTGATTCGATGTCGACGAGAAACGCCATATTCGCTTTTGATGGCTTCCCGAAGAAGACAGGCGCAAACGTCTCAGCGTAGCGGACGTCCCCTTCGCTATCGAATACTTCTTTATGAAGCGTGATTTGGCCAGGCAAACGATAGAACTTGTTGTATAGCGCATGTTGCACGCCGAGCTTGAGGGCGCCGCCTTTATTGCCGGCTCCGTCGACTACATACAACTCAATCGGTTGTCCGAGCTTTTGTTTCGGGATCTTGATGGCAAACTTCCCGGTCGACATGACTGGGGCTTTATACGTCTTCGTCCCGATCTTCGCATAGACAGTTGCATACGCTTCGGCCGTACCAGTGATTGCCGTTGCGGTCGTCGTCACGCTCTGCGTAACGCGTGGACGCATCGGGGCACGACCGTCTTTGATGACTTTCGTCGAGCGCGTGAGGCTCGTCGCCCCCTTCGCGTCGACTGTCGTTGCACGGATGACCGTGCCGATTGGAAGGACTGCTGTCGTGCGGCGATAGACGCCTTTCGCGTCATAACGTGCCGTGTACGTCGCGTTCCCGACTTGAAGCGTCAATTTTGCACCCGGTGTGCCGGTCACGACGATGTGACGGGCCGTGCTGTTGACTGTGCCGATTTTCGGCGTCGCCGGACGTGCGGCCGGATCGACCGCGACGACGACTTGTGTCGTCTCGCTGACGTTTCCGGCAGCGTCACGCAAACTGACCGAGATGACTTTTCCGACCGACTGCGGGCTCATGTTGAATTGAGCCGTTCCTGCCTCTGTGACGACGCGCGTATACACTTTGCTGTTGATGCCAATCAAAGCTGTCGTACCGGCCTCGCCTTCGATGACGATTGATTTCGACGTGTGGAGCGGTGTCGAGACGACCGGTGCGAGTGGCGCCGTGACGTCGACCGTCTCGACGACCGGTGGCTCTTCTGTCGTCGAGCCTTCTGCTTGTGCTTGAAGCGGCAAAAGTGGCGAGACGATGAGCGAACCGGCTAAGAACAACTTTAAATACGATGAATGATTCATGATTTTCCTCCATTATCTAGGTTTATCATTATTTTGGTTGGTTTCCCTATTTTATTGTAATAACATCTCTAAGAAAAAGTTCGTTTTTTTAAACATCAGGTGAATGATTTCATAAAAAAAACTGCTTTGGATGTACCAAAGCAGTCCTCCCTATCATACTTCATGAATCATCGTCGCCTGGCCGCCTTGCCAAAGCCACGTGTCGTTCTCTTTCACATAGACATGCAGCACCCAGAACCGGCCTTCGTAGGCGTTCGTTCCGAGGATGAAACGCTCTTCAAGCAATAGTTGCACGAGGGCGATCTCGCCTGCTACCGTCTCGTCGAACGTGACGGTCTCCTGCGTGATCCACTGGACCGACGCCGGGTCGACGAACTGATCTAAAAATGTTTCTTTATCGAACTGACGTCCGCTCGAGTCGACGTAACGAAACTCGTCGTGCATGATGCCGCGCATCGCGTCCAGGTCGCCCTTGACTTGAAGCGCGGCCCGTTCGTCAGAAAGTTGTTTTAAGTTGATTGTTTCCATTGATGTACCTACCTTTCGCGTCCATCATAACATACTCGTATGCTCGAGTCGTCCCACTCGTAATGGCCGTCTCAATTATTCGATTGTACGTAACCACATCGGTACTATTCTTTTTCTTATCCCCTATTCCCTGTATACTTAGCAATATACAATTTATCCCATTTAGAAAGGACGATGCTTATGGATTTGATCGACCCGTTCATCTGGCAACTCGTCATCGTCCCTATCCTCACCATCGGGACCGGTGTCCTCATCGCGTTACGATTCGAAAAGGCTTATATCGCCCCGCTCATCACGTTGGTGCTCAATCTCGCAATTGAAATGACGATGGGCCTCGTGTACTACGGGACGCTCACTTCTCCATCGTCTTGGAATTGGCTTTTCCCGATTCCCTCGTTTCTCATCGCCTATACGTTTCTCAGTAAACGGAAGACCGAGCGCCAGATAGAAAAACATTCCTGAGCCCTAATCATTCTGACAGTTTCGATATTGACATTCTGACTTCAGCCCGTTAAAGTAACGATAACATTCATACGAACTCGCGATGAGAAAGAAGAGTAGCGTGAAGATACGTCTCCAGAAAGCCGGTGGTCGATGTGAACCGGTGACGTGTTGCACGTGAATGGGCTTTTGAGCGTTCAGACCGATACGTAGGCTCTGACGGGTCCTCCCGTTACCGAGGACAGCGAATGATGGTTCGCGATGAGTGGGGAGGCGCGAAGTCTCTCAACGAAGGTGGCAACACGGGGAAATCTCCTCGTCCTTCATGTCCGATCGGGCATGAGGGGCGGGGAGATTTTTTGTTTGATTGCTTGGAGGTGTTCGGGTGATGTCCCGCGGATATAGGCACCACGGTCATCATAAACAAATAGTACATGTCCTGCTTCCTGATGAATGAACTGAACGGCAGGATACGACATGGCCCAGCCACGCAGTCGTGGTCTCAATGGTTGAAAGTCTTGGTGACAAATCGCCTCCAACAAACGAGACATCCGGATCTGGTCTCGATCAGCAATCGGCACGATATACGTCCAGAGCGTCTCCTCCTCTTCTTCGGAACGAATCAACGCCGTCTGAAAGCGGAGCGATTTGTCGCGAATCAATCGAAACATACCGGTGTTGCCCGGGTGATCACCATAAACATGATACACGAGCGTGAAGCCCTCACCGTTCGGAAACAAGGTGTCGAACAACCCCTTCGCTTTTCGTATCACGGCATCGAAATACGCTTGATTCAACTCATCCGATTGATCGAGAAACGGACTTAATTCTTCTTCTAGCTCGATGTGCTCAGTGAGCGCATCTCCTGAGAATTGATTCGGTTTTAAGATGTGCATCATAGTTTCCCCTTTTCTCTCAAATTATAAGGAGGTTATCGATATGAAACAACTCATCATCAACGGCGACGAACTGACACCGGTGGCAATCTTCCACCGCTTAGAAGGTAAACGAAAAGTGTTGCTCGAGAGTCGCGCCGAAGGCAAGCACGGCCGCTACTCGATCATCGCTTCGAACCCAGTCGAGACGATTCGCGCCAACGGCAACGAAGTGACCGACGCATCCGGCACGATGCACACGGAAGATCCGCTCGCCTTGTTGTCGGAACTGGTTGCGCGGGACACACCGGACGCCCCCTATCCGTTCATCGGCGGTGCCGTCGGCTATATCGGCTATGACATGCAGCGCGTCTATGAACCGATCCCGAATACCCCGAGCGAGACGCGTGGTTTGCCGGACGCCTTGTTCCAACGATATGAGACGGTCGTTCTCTATGATCATGTCGAAGAGCAGGTCATCGTGATCGACACTGGAAATGATGATGCTACAAATCGGCTAGACCACGTCAAACGAGCCCTCGAGACAGCGAAGACACACGAACTTGCCCCCGTCGTCCGCACGAGTGAACGCGTGTTGACCGGCAAAGAGGAGTTCGTCGAACGCGTCTTGCAGGCGAAAGAAGCCATCCTCGCCGGAGAGGTGTTCCAACTTGTCTTGTCCCAACGCATCGACGCGACGTTCACCGGCGATCCGTTCCACTTTTACCGGACGCTTCGGAAACAAAACCCGAGCCCGTATTTGTTCTATATCGATCTCGGCGAGGTGATCGTCCTCGGGGCATCACCAGAGAGTCTCGTTCGCGTCGAGGGAAATCGCGTCTCGACGAACCCGATCGCCGGCACCCGCCCCCGCGGCAAGACAATCGAAGAAGACGTGCGTCACGCTGCTGATCTCATTCAAGACGAGAAAGAACTCGCCGAGCACCGGATGCTCCTCGACCTCGGTCGCAACGACATCGGCCGGGTCGCCAAAGTCGGCTCGGTCACGATACCGAAACAGATGGAAGTCGAGCGCTTCAAAAACGTCATGCATCTCGTCTCCGAGGTCGAAGGTGAACTGCGCGACGACTTGAATCCGATTGACGCGCTGCGGGCCTGTCTCCCGGCCGGTACCGTCTCGGGCGCCCCAAAGATTCGAGCGATGCAGCTGATTGACGAATTGGAAACGGTGAAGCGCGAAGTATATGCCGGGGCCGTCGGCTATCTCGACGTCCGGGGCGGCTATGATTTCGCCCTCGCCATTCGGACGATGGTCGTTCAAGGTGACACGGCCTATGTCCAAGCCGGTGCCGGCATCGTCTACGACTCGGACCCGGTGTCAGAATATGAAGAGACGTTGCATAAAGCCAAATCCCTACTGGAGGTGTTCGCATGATTCTACTCATCGATAACTACGACTCGTTCACGTATAACGTGTATCAAGATGTCGCCCGGTTCAGCGACGTCTTGGTCGTCCGCAATGACGAACTGACAATCGACGCGATTCGCGACCTCAATCCGGCTGGAATTATCATCTCTCCGGGTCCAGGTGGCCCCCTGGATGCCGGTGTCTCGCTCGATGTCGTCCGCACCTTGTCCGGCACCATCCCCATCCTTGGCGTCTGTCTCGGACATCAAGTCATCGCCGAGGCGTTCGGTGGCACGGTCGGTCGGGCCGAACAGGTCATGCATGGGAAGACGTCCGTGATCGAGACGACCCCGGGCGTCTTGTTCGACGGGAGTCCGAGTGAGGTCATGCGCTACCATTCGCTCGTCGTCTTGGAGACGGACCTCGTCGTGACCGCTCGCACGCATGACGAGGTCATCATGGCGCTCGAACATCCCGAGCACCCGACATATGGTGTCCAGTTCCATCCCGAATCGACTGGAACGCCAAACGGACGTGACGTGTTCAAGCGCTTCGTCGACTTGTGCCATGCAAAAAGACCGAGGAACGCGTCCTCGGTCTGAGCGTCAGGCCTTCAAGAAATCTTCCATTTGGAAGTCATGTTTGTCGAGCATGATTTGGTCCGGCGTCACGCCATTTTGACGCAATTTGGCAATCGTCTCATGCAAGAAGTCATCGCTGCCGACAAGGTAAAACAGTCCGTCTTTGTCTGCGGCGAGCGTCTCGACCAGCTGGTAATAGTCCGGACGATTGTCGACGAACTCGGCCGTGAATCCATTCGTTGACGCGAACACATCGTTAAACAAATATTCTTTCGACGAGTCGACGTTCAACGAGTGGAGGTGCGGCACACCTTCCCCGTTCGCCAAATACGCGAGTACGAGCGGGCGGAACGTCGCAATGCCGACCCCGCACGATAACAGATAGACGTTCTTCCCTTCCCGCTTCAATGGCACGTTCGAATGCGTCTTGAAGATGGCGACCTTGTCCCCGATGTTCATGTCACGCAAGATTGATTTGAACGTCGAACATTCCGGTTTGACCCGCGTCGTGATCCCAATCGCGCCTTCATGCGGCAACGTCGAGATCGACATGTGCCGAATCAACGTCCGGTTCGGTTTGTCTTCTTGATTGAAGCCTTCGAGCGCGAAGTGCGTGTGCGCGCCTTCTTCCCACGTGAAGCCCTCGGGCAGTTCCAGTTTGAACGTGTATGTATCTCGCGCTTCCTGCACGACTTGTTGAATTGGTGTCCAATAAATCTGCATGCTGATCCCCTCCTTCTATTAATAGACCGCGATCGGTCCATACGGTCCTTGAATGATCTCCAGTTTCGTCTCAAAAATGTCAGATAGGATGTCGGCGTCCATAATCTCTTCGACCGTACCAAAGGCGGCGATGTTCCCGTCTTTCATCGCACAGATGCGGTCCGAATATTTCGCCGCGAAGTTGATGTCATGGAGCACCGTGACGATCGTCCGTCCAAACTCGTCGGCGACGTGCCGCAAGTATTCCATCATCTGGACCGAGCGAGCGATATCGAGGTTGTTGAGCGGCTCGTCGAGGAGCACGTATTCCGTCTCCTGACAGAGCACCATCGCGACGTACGCCCGTTGGCGCTGTCCGCCCGACAATTCATCGAGATAGCGATGCTCGAGCGACGTCAGATCGAGGAAGTCGATATATTTCGAGATGATCCGTTCGTCCTCTTGCGTCAACCGCCCCTTCGAGTATGGGAAGCGTCCAAAGCCCGCGAGCTGACGGACGGTGAGACGCGTCACGAAATGATTCTCTTGCCGTAAAATCGTGACGATTTTCGCCAAGTCTTTCGATTTCGTGCTCGACACGTCCATCCCGGCGACTTGGATTTGACCCGCGTCTAAATCGAGCAAACGGCCGATCATCATGAGCGTCGTCGATTTCCCGGCCCCGTTCGGTCCGATCAACGATGTGAAGCCGGCCTTCGGGATGTCAAGATTGATTGGTCCGATTTGGACATCATCCGAATACGATTTTTGTACTTGTTCCAATTGAATCATAGCGATTTTCTCCTTAAAATGACTGCCAAGAAAATGATGCCGCCGAACAGTTCGATGATGACGGACACGACACTCGGTGTATTGAGAATGTGATACATAAAGAAATACGCGCTCGTCAACACGAAGAATCCAAGCGCGAACGCCATCGGAAACACGTATTTATGATCGTACGTCGCTGCCACTTGATAGCTGAGCGTCGCCACCAAGAATCCAAAGAACGTCAACGGTCCAATCAGCGCCGTCGATACCGACATGAGAAGCGAGATCAAGACGAGCGTAAAGATGACGCTCCGGCGATGGTTCACCCCGAACGATGTCGCCACGTCTTTCCCGAGTGCGACGACATTCAAGCGATTCGAGAAACTATACAACAACGTCCCGACGACAATCACAATCGGAATGACGATCGGGAAGTAGGCGGCATCGGCATGCATGACCGATCCGAACAGACGGGCCTGCAGGACGTCGAACTCGGATGGGGCGAGCATGCGTCGCATGAACGAGGACACCGAATTCAATCCCGTCCCGATGATAATCCCGACGAGAAGCATCAGTTGCAGGTTGCCGTATTTCCCGGACAAGAGCCAGCCGTACAAGAGCAGACTCATGAGCACCATGAGGCCAACTTGGGTCAAAAAGGCACCGGTTCCCGAAAAACCGATTAATGCCCCTGCACCGAAGAAGAAGATCATACTCGTCTGAATCGTCGAGTAGAGCGCGTCGAACCCGAGTAACGATGGCGTGATGATGCGGTTGTTCGTCACCGAATGAAACGCGACCGTCGCCAAGCTTTGACAGAGCGCGGCGATCGCCATCGTGATGACGGCGACGACCCGACGCTCGACGACCGGGACGAACGACGGTGAGTCGAACGGGACCGGATTGTTGTAGACGAGTAACCCGAACGCACAGAGCAGTCCCCCGACGATAAAGAAGGCCAGGAACAACCAATAGCGGCGCTGTTCTCGTTTCGAACGGAACGCCGTCGCACACCGATCGTCTGTATGCACGGACCGACCATCAACATCGTATGCTTCCCGATGCTTCGTCTTATTTTCAATAAGTGTGCTCATCGTACCCCTCCCGTCTTCCGTTGTCTCAAGAGAATTACGATAAATACGATTGACCCGACCGTACCGAGAATGAGCGATACCGGCAATTCGAACGGCATGATGATCGTCCGCGAAATCAAATCGCTGACGAGGACCGTTCCCATCCCGATGACGCATACCCACGGCAAGTTGCTGCGGAGGTCGTCCCCGCGAAACATCGAGACGATGTTCGGGACGATCAGCCCGAGAAACGGCAGATTACCGATGACCGTCGCCACGACCCCGACCGCGAGCGCGATCAATCCCGTCGCAATCAAGATGAGACGATTGTAATTGACGCCTAAGCTCGTCGCGATGTCCTCGCCGAGACCAGCGAGCGTCAACCGATTCGCGAGGATGAAGATGAAGAACGTGACGAGGATGATGAGCCACAAGTATTCATACCGTCCGACCTGAACTGATGCGAACGACCCGACGAACCAACCTTCGATTGTCTGGCTGGCTTGAAAGAATAGACCGAGAAACGTCGACACGGCCGAGACGACCGCCCCGAGCATGAGTCCGATAATCGGGACAATCAACGACGAGCGGAGTTTGACCGAACGCAGAAACCAGAAGAAGACCATCGTTCCGATGAATGAAAAGACGATTGCCCCCGTCATCCGCATCATGAGCGTCGGAGCCGGGACGAGCAGATACACAGCGAGCAGGCCGAGCCCCGCCCATTCGAGTGTACCTGTCGTCGTCGGTTCGACGAGACGGTTCTGTGTGATCAGTTGCATGACGAGCCCCGACATCGCCATGGCGGCACCGGTCAACATGATGGCGACCGTGCGCGGAACGCGGGTGATCCAAAACATGTCCGACCCGCCTTCTTGACGAATGTCATAGACGCCGGTCACGAGCGAAAGGCCCGCCAATATGAACACCACGAGCATTGCTACGATAAAGGACTTCGTCCAAATGTTAGAAAAGGAGGGCTGAGACAATGTCTCAACCCTTGCTGTCATTGGTTTTTGCACAACGTGACTCCCTTATTTCGAAAGCGCGGCTGCGATATCGTTGAATAGTTCAGAATAAGTTTGAATCGACTCGTTGATGTACGTATCGTTCGGCGCATACACGATTTTTTCGTCTGTCACGGCTTTCGTTTTTTGGAGCGCCGGTGCGTTATCAATCACGTCCGCTGCAGGCACTGCGTCTTCCATGCTTGAAATGGCCGCATCACGGTCGAGGACGAACAACCAGTCCGGGTCACTCTCGGCAATCGCTTCGACCGAGACCTCATCCCCTTGATGGTCCCCTGTCGTTTTCGCTACTTCGAGGGCTGGTGTCCAGTCAAAGATGTCATACATCGGTCCGAAGACACGTCCTGTGTTCGGTGCCGAGAAGCCGATATTTCCGCCCGAGACGATGACTGACATCACCGTGTCTTCACTGTCGTATGCCTCTTTCACACTGTCAATCGATGCTTCGAAGCTCGCGATGAGCTCATCTGCTTCCGTTTCTTTTTCAAAGATTTGTCCGAGTGAGCGCGTCGTTGTCTCAAAGCCTTCGACCAAGATTTCACCTGGCGTGCCCGCATCTTCCGGGAGCTCGATGTTCAAATCGATGACGGCTGCTTCCGGTACCAACTTTTTAATGTCGTCGTAGTAGTCGGCGAATCGTTGGCCGACGATGACAACATCCGGATCCACACCGGCGATCGCTTCTAAGTTCGGTTCATTGTGCATCCCGACGTCCACGATGTCTTTATCATTTTTATAAGGCAAGTCCGCTGGAATCAATCCGATTGGGGCGGCGACCAAGTCGATTTCCCAATCTGAGAGCGTCTCGAACGTTCGGTTGTCGAGCGCGACGACCTTCTCCGGGTTGACAGGCACATCGATTGTTCCATGTGCGTCCGTGATTTCAACTGTTTTCGGTGCTGTCTCCGCTTCCGCGCTTCCTGCGTCTTTCGTCTCGTCCGTGCTACCGCATGCGGCTAGCGTGAAGACGAGTGATGTGAGCATGACTGCTGCTTTCCATTTCCCCATTCTTTCCATCTCCCTGTGTATCTGTTTTTGAATGACGACCTTCTCAGTGAGTCCGCAACCGTTTCACGATTCTGCTCTATGTATGGATACTGACGCTTTCTCACTGATAATGATTATCATTGTCGTTTTCATTGAGAAGCATAACAAACAAAAAAAGGTTGTGCAATGCCAAATTTTCAAATTGGAAATGGAAATATTATTCTTTCTATCTAATGCAAACAAAAAAAGAAAGCGGACCGTCCGTCCACTTTCTGGGTAAATAGGGTTCATTGATTCATTCTCATTTGTCCGATTACGCCTCCGAAATCCCATTAGCAAGCAACAACAGAAAAATCCAAATCGATAGCGGCACGATCAACCCAAGATTCCCAACGAGGCTGAACACACGTACCGTCTTCTCTTTCGAGAATAGGCCCCAAATCAATGTGGCGATCAAGGCGATATCTAAAGCGATATACACCCAGATGGCCGTCATCAAGTCCAAATTCGGAAAAAAACGAGCGTTCAAGGTGAACAGCGCCACGATTGTCAGAATCGAAAGTCCAAACGTTACGTAGAGCGGCGCATAGCGGCGTTGTGTCATGTGGTCACCTCACTTTTCTGTTGAACCATCTGTCGGCAACGAAGGATGCACGTCTCGACGTAACCATCGAGCTGGTGTGGCAAAAACATCGTATACGTCCCTTCCTCTGTCACCTCCGAATCTCGCTCGACTTTCACTACGAGTTCACGTAGTTCATTCGTCGCATGGTTTTTCAACGAAGTGAAATCGAAGACACCTAGTCGTTGAGCTAGGCGTGCATTATACGCATCAAAATCGGCATAATACATCGCCTGCTTTTCCAGGTCATTCGTGATGACTTGCTTGAGCCATCCCTTGTAGAAACCTTGTAGCCAAATCTCGTCCGCGACGAGGTGGCAATAATAACCGAGCCGGAACGATGGATTCTCGTTCGCACTGTCCACCCAGTACTGTTCGATGTCGAGCCGACGTGTCAAATCCTCATGTCGCCCCGCATAATAATGTGTGATTTCCTTCACCGTTGACGCATCGGGTGCAAGATTCCCTAACAGAAATGTCGTTTGATCAATACCCTCTAAATATGGACATACTTCGTTCGCAATGACGAGATGCATCAGATGAGAACCCATTCGTGCCCCTCCCTCTTTTTTCAATCAATCATCCAAAACCGATTCGGCTCTAAAAATCAGTTGCCACTTCTATCCATTATGGTACTATGGAAAATAGTGCAAAATAACCACGTCGTATTTTGATATAGGGATAAGGAGTTTTTCAATGTCACATACCACTACACCTGTCGCTGACACTGCGGGCAAAGGCCCGAAGAAGTTTCGGCCTGAAATCGAGGGGCTTCGTGCTGTCGCGGCGCTTCTCGTCGCGATTTATCACATTTGGCTCGGACGAGTGTCTGGTGGGGTCGACGTCTTCTTTGTCGTCTCCGGCTTCCTCATCACGGCCTCCCTCTTGTCACGTTATCGTCGTCTTGGGAGCGTCAACTTCTTTGATTACTTATTTGGTTTGTTCAAACGGCTGTTTCCGGCGGCGTTCTTCGTCTTGGCCGCCGTCACCATCGCTAGTTACTTTTTCTTACCGAGCGTGCGTTGGGGACAGACGATTCAAGAACTGTTCGCCTCGGCCCTCTATTTTCAAAACTGGGAGCTCGCCTTCAGTGCCGTTGACTACTTGGATGCAGGAAATGACAAGAGTCCGGTCCAACACTTTTGGGCGATGTCGATTCAAGCCCAGTTTTACGTGATCTGGTTCTTCTTGATCACCCTCGCCATCTTTTGGGTGAAGCGTAGCAAAACAGAAGACATTCGACCCAAGCTACTAGCCATCTTCATCACCGTGTTCATCCCATCGTTCGCGTATTCGGTTTGGATGACCGGTCATAATCAACCATGGGCCTACTTTGACACGTTCGCTCGCGTCTGGGAGTTCTCGCTCGGCGGTATCCTGTTCTTGGTCATCTCGAAAATCCGACTCGCTCCGCTCGCCTCGACGATTGTCGGTTGGCTCGGGCTGGCCACGCTCGTTTCGACGGGTCTCCTCTTGGACGTCGGTGGCGTCTTCCCGGGTTACGTCGCCCTCTTGCCGACGTTCGCCGCGGTCATGATTTTAGTCGCAGGTGAAAACGGGAGTACGTACGGTGTCGAGCGCTTGCTCGGCTCGAAACCGCTCGCGAAGCTCGGCAGCCTGTCGTACGGCTTCTATTTATGGCATTGGCCGCTCCTGACGTTCTATTACGTCTGGAAAGGGGCGACCGACGTCTCGCTTGCGGACGGGGTCGGTATCATATTG
This sequence comes from Exiguobacterium sp. s16, assembly GCF_018618115.1. Lineage (NCBI taxonomy): Bacteria > Bacillati > Bacillota > Bacilli > Caryophanales > Exiguobacterium > Exiguobacterium sp. s16. The sequence continues at coordinate 193,329 of NZ_JACSLM010000004.1, forward strand.
ATTTCGCTTGCGTTGTCCTACGTGACGACGTCCATCATCGAGCGCCCGGTCCGGACGCTCAACACGAAGACGAACTATCATCCGAAAGTCGTCGGGACGCTCATCGCGTTCATGTTGCCCGTCCTCGTGATGAACGTCGCTTGGCAGGCCAAAATCGAGGCCGAACAGAGTGAACAGCTCTCGCTCGCCACGTCACCGGACTATCCGGGTGGCCTCGTCTTCACGGATACGTTCGCAAACACACCAGAACTCCCGTACATCCCATTTGATGCGGACATTGTCAACGATCGCTCAGAACCGTTCTGGGACGGCTGTCACGCTCCCGTACCGGAGACAAACGTGTTGACGTGCGATTACGGTGAGACGGAAGACCCACTCTATAAAGTCGCCCTCGTCGGCGGTTCGCACTCGAGCCACTGGCATCCGGCGCTCAATACGTTCATCAAAGACGAACGGATTCACCTCGTCAATATGACGAAGAGCGCTTGCCGCTTCAGCACGGGCATCATCGGTAACTACCCGGAATGTAACGAATGGAACACGAAAATCGTTGATGCTATCGTCGAGGCGGACGTCGACCTTGTCATCACGATGGCCGATATCGGACATCAGGAGAACATCGGTGTGCCGGAAGGTTACGTCGAACGATTCAAACAACTCGAAGCGCTCGATATTCCAATCTTTGCGATTCGGGACACGCCGTTTTTCGACAATCGAGTCCCGGCCTGTCTCGCCGAGTTCGGCCGTAACGCCGATGAATGTAGCGTTGACCGCGAGAAGACGTTACCGGCTGTCAGTGACTGGGATCAGCTGGCCGACAAGCCGTCCAACGTCTACTATTACGACTACTCGGATTACATCTGTGAAGAAGACGTATGCCGCCCGGTCGTCGGTAACGTCGTCGGTTATGTCGACAGTAACCATATGACCAAGTCGTTCAATGAGACGCTTGCCCCATTCGTTCGTGAAGATTTGATGGCTTTGCTCCAACAATTAAAACAACCTGCAACGCAAACCGACTGACATGCGCGCGCTCCTCTACGAAGGGGGGCGCGTTGTTTGTGTTCACGTTCAAATCTCGACTACAATGACTTTATTGATTTTCAATAGAACGAGGAGGAAGCACATGCTAAAAATTAATTCCTTATTCCGGACCACCATCCGTATGATTCGCAATCTAGGCGACGCTCCAATGAAAGGAATGCGTTGATATGGGCTTCGTCTATCTCGTCGGTGCCATCGTCTCTGAACTGTTCGGTTCGAGCATGCTGAAGCTGAACGCGACGACAACGAGCCGCCTGCCCGTCCTCGGTGTCGCCTTCGGTTACGTGACGGCGTTTTACTTGTTGTCGCTCGCCCTCCTCTCAATCCCGCTCAGTTTCGCCTATGCGTTCTGGAGCGGGGTCGGCACGGCGGCGACGGCGCTGATCGGCTTCCTCGTCTTCAAGGAACAAGTCCGGATTCAGACCGTTGTCGGCATCGGGCTTGTCATCGTCGGACTCGTCTTGATGAAACTATGAGGAGGGAAATCATGAAATCCTATGGAATCTTACTGTTATCGATTGCGTTCGAAGTGCTCGGGACGTCGATGCTGAAGCTGTCGGACGGATTCACCAATCTGTTCCCGAGTCTGGTTCTCTTACTCAGCTTCGCGATTTCGTTCACATTGATGGGCATCGTCTTGAAGACCATCCCCCTCAGCATTGCCTATAGCGTCTGGGCCGGACTCGGTACGGTCGCGACCGGGCTGATCGGGGTGTTCGTGTATGGGGAAGTGCTGTCGACCTTGAACAGCATCGGCCTGATCGTCATCGTGCTCGGCGTCATCGTCATGAATTTTGGAAAACGGGAGGAGCAACCACATGCTGGCTGACTTGATCGAACAACAGGAACGGGCGTTACTGACGACCGAAGTGCGCACATCGCCTGAGCACTTGCACCGTCTACTCACGGATGATTTCTTTGAAATCGGCAGTTCGGGGCGCATGTTATATCGGACGGCATCTGCCGCCACGATGGACCTCGGCGAGATTCACATCACCTTATCCGACTTCTCACTGGATAGCGTTCAAGACGACGTCGTCCTGGCCACGTATCGGACCGAAGACCACTCCACTGGACGCATCGCCTTGCGCAGTTCGATTTGGGTGAACGTTGATGGCCAGTGGAAGATGCGTTTCCATCAAGGGACAATCGTTCCGCCTTCTTGACACTAAATACGTCACCTCAAAAGGGAGTGTCCCAATCGACACTCCCTTTCATCATACCTGGTTCATTTTTGTACATACCCATCATGTTCATTTTGCTTATAATCAAGCCATCCGATGAGGTGAAAGGAAGATGAACATGAGTCAACACAAACAACCGCAATGGTTTCAATCCGTTCGTCCGAGGCGTTCCGTAGAAGAACAGCTGGCCCTCAAAGCGTCGCGTGAAGCGAAATTGACGTTCGAGCCGACCATCCCGCTCGATGCCATCCGTAAAAAACGACCGACCATCACCGTCACGTTCACGGTCGGCGGCTTCGGCATCCATAACGAGTCCACCATCACATTTTTTGAAGATGGCGCTGTCAAACGAGAAGTCATCTGGCGTGAAGAGTTCGACTTAAGCACGGCGATCCCCAGATCCGGTTGGTACAACGAAACAGATGCCTTCCGCGTCCATGAGCGATTCGTGTCGCTCGTCTCCCATCGCTGGCCTGAAGTGTTCGAAGAAAAAGGATGCTTCACGATGGACGGAACGCAATGGAACTTCACCGTGAACCGTCACGGCAAACTGTTGCACCAGCATAGTGGCAGCAACGCCTATCCCTCCAATTGGAAAGCTGTCATCGAACTGTTCGGCATCTCTTGAACGAAAAAAGAGCACCCACTGTGGGCACTCTCCATTTAGATAGCTTGAATCATCTCGACTCGATTGCCGAACGGGTCGCGGAACTCGAACCGGTCGAATCCGGGAATCGGGATGCCCGTGAGCCGCTCGATACCTTCCGCCTCAAGTTTCTGTCCCCATTCCGCTAAATCGGTCACGGCATAGGCGACATGTCCTTTTGTCAACAGCCGGTCAAACCCGTCCTCGGTGCCGACGTGGACGCTCTGGTCGCCGACCTCGAGCCAAAAACCGCCCCGTCCTTGAAGCGACGCCGGTTTCTCGATTTCTGGAAGACCGAGCACGCCACAATAAAACGCACGGGCACGGGCTTCCTCACCTTTCGGGATCGTGATTTGCACGTGATGGATGCCTTGAATCATGTCGTTTTCCCCTTTCGATACGTCAACCCGACGAACTGAAGTTTTTGGTTGAACAGGCGCGGATACGCGAGATAACCGACCATGACCGCCGAGATGGATGCGGTCGTCAAGATGAGGAACAAGATGAGTAATTGATAGAGCACCGCCTCCATCGGGTCGGCCCCACCGATGATGAGACCGCTCATCATACCCGGTAGTTGGACGAGCCCCATCGTCTTCTGCGCCTCGACGGTCGGAATCATGCTCGTGCGGATGGCGCTCTTCAAACTGCGCTCAATCGCTGCCTTCGGTGTGCCACCGAACGACAAGATGAGCTCAATCACTTCATCGCTCCGCTCGACCTCGTCTTTGAACTTGTTCAAGAACAAGAGCGACAACACCATACAATTCCCGATGACCATGCCGCTGATTGGGATGACTTTCTCCGGCTCGAACGGGATGATGCCGAGCCCGAGCATGAGACCCATCGTCAACGTCTCGACCGTGACGAGCGTGAGCAGAATCATCCATGTGATGCCGGGGATGCCGTCCCCTTTCTTGATGATGTTCTGTGTGGCCGCCCCAATCATGAGCAGGATCATGAGCAACATGAACACCGGGCTGTCGCTCTCGAAGACGAACGTCAAAATATAGCCGATGATGAGCAACTGAACAATCGACCGCACCGTCGCGATCAAGATGTCGCGTTCGAGCCCGAGTTTTAAGAACAGCGCCAAACCGAGCGGGATGGCGACGAAAATCAACGAGGTCATCAGTTCGATGAACGTCATAGCTCTTCCCCCCTCACGAAACGACCGATCATCGGGTTGTCCGACTCGTCGATGAACGTCGCATCGCCGAACTCAATCAGTTCCCCGTTTCGCAAAAACCACATGTCATCACTGACACGGCGGGCTTGATCAAGGTCGTGCGTAATCCAGACGACGGTGACCCCGAAGTCTTTTTGCAGCCTGACGATCAACCGCTCGATTTCTTTCACGGTCCGATAGTCGAGGCTCGCCGTGATCTCGTCCAATAACAGCACGTCCGGTTTGTTGACGAGCGTCCGGGCGATGGCGACCCGACTCCGTTCCCCGCCCGACAACGTCTTGATCGGTTGGTCGAGCGAGATGCCGCCCAAGTCGACTTTCTGTAGCAGGTCCGCCGCCCGCTCGCGTTCGAGCGTCTCGCCGAAGATGGCTTTCGGCAGGTTCATGTTGTCGTACACCGTGCCATCAATCATCGGCGCACTTTGGAACGCCATACCGACACGTTGGCGCAACTCGATGACGTCAATCGAATCGATGTTCTCCCCTTTAAAATAAATCGCGCCGGCGTCCGGCGATAACAGGCCGTTGATGTGCTTCAGGCACGTCGTCTTACCGGCACCGCTCGGACCGACGAACGTCGTGATCCGTCCTTGCCGGAAATATCCCGTCACGTTATGTAAAATGTCTCCATGACTCACGTTTTTGAATTCGATAATATGCATCGGCGTCGCCTCCCATCATGTCATGCTGTCTGTCTCAAAAATACATGTATAAGTTTTCTGAACTCACAGTCTATACCCTTCCTCGACCACAACATCACCATTCGCGTCGAGTAGCGGGGTGATGCCACTACCGGTCCCGACCCACGTCTGGATATAGTTCACGCCGGTGGCCGTATCGACGAGAATGGTGATTTGACCGAGTTCCGGCAGTTGTTCCGTCAACTTGACGTGAAACCGTTTCGTTCCCGCCGCTTCTTCTGCTGTTTTCTTTTTGAATAGCATTGTATCCCGCCTTTCCCTAGTTACTTCTCATCATATCTTTTATAATCGAAATGATAAAACAAATACCTTCTTAGAGGTGCATCGTGAAAACATATGACAAAATGCTCGTCGCCATCTATGAACCTGATTGGAACTGCCATGCCGATAAAGGGGCTTGGCTTTATGTCGCGCAACCGAAAGATACAAAAAAGGGATTGTTCCGCCTACCAAACTACATTTACTATTTTATCTCTCTTGATGAAAAAAGAATGCCGTCCGAGTATGGGGTCGTCAAAACAATTTCACCAAGCATCACCGCAAGAGATCTTGCCGAAGCTGACTACGTAAGCCGAAACAAAGACGTCTCCTCTATCACGGAAGAAATCATCGAGGAGTATGAACGATTTTTGACGACAATAAATGCTCAACCAGAACATACCCCAATGGCCGTCACGTGGTTCGAAAAGCTGTTCCCGATAAAAGAAAAAAGATTGAAAGTTCATAAGAAGTTTTTCAGCGGTCTTACAAAAGAAGAGAAAGCTGAACTCTTTGAAAACTGATTTAACCTCATGCAGGTTTGTGAGTAACTTTGTTCGAAGGCAGAATTTATCTTGTTTACATTAAAGTAATGTAAATCGTAAATCATCTATCTGCTAAACCTATTCATTTAAGGCAAAAATAAATAGGTTTATTCAATTTTGACCTAGTTCAATCTTGTAAACATAGTCATTCATGCGAAAAGTGACTAGGTTTACGAGATTATGATTATAAAACGACTCGTGTCTTCTAAAGCAACGTGAGAAAAAAACTTCATATCTCATCTGTCTCACCGCCCATGTGAAGAGTCTTATACTCATTCTAACGTCGAATGTATGTAAGGCTCTTTTTGTAAATGTTTGATGAAACAGACAAAAAAACACGCCAATCTCGGCGTGTTTTTCATGAATAGCTCCGCTCGATGACGAAGCTCGTCTTATCCCCTCTGAAGTAGGACCGTGAATATTCGATCGTGCGTCCCGAGGCATCCTCGGTCACCGTCTCGATATAGAAACACGGTGTGCCGAGCGGACAGTCGAGCAACCCACTCACTTTCTCATCGGCTAGCGCGATTTCGAGCGACTCCGTCGTTTTGGCGACATGGACGTCATGGACTTGCGACAGCGTCTGGAAGAGCGAATGCTCGGCCTGGTCTTTCGTGATGCCCGGTGCGATCTGCCACGGGATGAACGATACCTCGTACTGCGTCGGCTCCCCGTCGGCATGACGGATCCGCTCAATTTTTTGAATCGGCGCCTGTTCGTCGACGGTGAACACGTCTGCGAGTTGTTTCGTCGCCGAGACGAGCACACCGCTCACGAAAGAAGACGGGACGTTCCGCTACACGAACCGTTTTCTGACCGAGACGGCGCCAGACCCGGAGCTCGTCTATCTCGAGTGGAAAGCCCAAATCGAGGCGTTTCGCGCGACGGGTCTCCCGCTCCATCATCTCGACAGTCATCACCACGTCCATGGCTGGCCGGCGATTCAAGACGTCATCGTCCGTCTCGCCGAAGAATATGGCACGACGTTTCGGGCCTTAACGACACTCGACGCACGCCGGGATTTGTGGGTGACCGAACGGTTCAGCGACCAATTCTACGGTGATGGCGTCACACGAGAGACGCTCGACGCGCTTCAACCAGGCGGTTCAATCGAGGTGATGGTCCATCCCGCCGACATGGACGACACGTTACGAGGTGTCACCTCGTATCTGGCAGAACGTCTCGTCGAGAAAGAACTGCTCAAATCTTATCAACGCCCCGAGTGGTGGGCATAACAAAAACGAGCTCCTTCGCGGGGCTCGTTTTCGTCATAGCTGGAAATGTTGTTTGATTTGTTCGGCGACCGTCGTCGCATCGAGATGTGTGTTGTTGATGCGCAAGTAGTTGTCGACATCGAGTTCCCCGTCCCGTGAGTTCAATCGGTATAGCGTCGCCGTCTGCTTCAACTCGCCTTCCGACCAGGCGATGTCCCGCTTCGTCGGTTTATGCGTCAACCGGTTCTCCGTCGTGTTCCGGACGAGCCGTTCCTCGATGTCCGCCTCGAGCTCGACGTAATAGATGTCGGCCCCGTTCGACTCGAACAGGTCGGTCACTTGTTTGATATACGCCCAGTCCTCTTCCAAGTCGAACGCCCAGACGAACGTGAAGATCATCCCGTCCAAATCACTTTTCGCGACCGCGTCGAACAGCTCATGGCGGAACAGTTGGACGAGGCGACGCCCTTCCAGTGTCCCGTAACTGAAGAACGGATTGACGAGGTCGATTGTCATATGGTTATGGAACAGCTTCAAGTCGGTGATTCGTGCGAGCTCTTGTCCGACCGTCATCTTGCCGACGGCTTGCGGACCAAATAAGACTACAAATTTCATGGTTTTCCCTACTTTCCGGATGCTTTTTGTTATTCTAGCATGCCATATCGGAGACAAGATACAATATCCCACCTCATTTTCTAACATTTTCCTTTTCTAAGTCGATATAATAACAGATGAAACTATAGACTTGAGGTGGCTACATAATGTACAAACGCGTATTCAGTTTGCTTGTCTTATTCAGCTTTTTCTTGGTGGCTTCCGTCTCCGCAGAAGCGACCGTCCTATTAATCAAGGTCGACACACCACTCCTCGTATCGATGGAAGACAGTGATAGCTTGACCGTGTTACCGAAAGGCACGGCCGTCACCGTTCTCGATCGGTCCGATACCCACGCCCTCGTATCAGTAGGTGAACAAACCGGGTACGTCCCGAACGAAGTCCTCGCCGAACCGGTCACGAAAACCGTCATCGCTGAAACGAACCTGCTGGATGAAGCCGGGAATGCGGTCGAGTCTTTATCATACGGTGCGACCGTGAGCGTCTACGATTTAGAGGACGAGACCACACTCCTGCGCGTCGTCGGCGAGACGGCTCGATTCGTCCAACGTGCTGCGCTTGCCGATACGGCGCCTCCACTTCTTGGGGAGACACGTTATGTGAAATCGAAGACTGACTTGTATGCCTCGCCGCGCACGGGTCCCGTCGTAGGGCAATTGCCACTCGGACAAACCATCACCGTGTTCGGACAAACGAACGGATATTTCCGCATCCAATCGGGTGACCGCTATCGCTATGTACCGGCGCGTGCCCTTTCAAGTCGCCCCGTCAAAACGACGGAACGGTACATCTCAAAAGATACGTCCTTGTACGCCGATGCGACCCAATCCACTCGTGTCGGGACGGTCAAGCGAGGTCAACGCATCAGTATTTACGGACAAGTCGGGAGTCGGTCACGCGTCTTCACGGGCGGACAGTATCGCTTCGTTCAAACGAGTCATACGAGCACGACCAAGCCTGCCCCATTGAAGACCGGTCAACGCTACATCACAAAAAACGCCACTCTTTACAGCGAGTCATTCAAACAAATCGGGACGTTGAAGCGCGGAGCACTCGTGAACATTTATGGGACATACGGGAAGTACACGCGCGTCTTCACGGGCGGACAGTATCGCTTTGTCGCAACCAGCCTAACGAGCACGAAGAAGCCACCACTCTATGACGCGACAGGTAAACGTTACGTCAAGTTCGATGAGGTCGAGGTATATCAGGCCGCGTCCACGTCTTCTAAACAAGTGACCGAGTTCAATCGCGGACGGTTGATTGAGACATACGGTACGAGCGGACATTACACACGCGTCAAAATTGGGACGAGCTATCGTTTCGTCGCCACTGCGTACTTGAGTCTAAACAAGCCGCTTCCGAAACCGAAAGTTGGGACCGTCTTCTACACCCAACTCAGCGGGACACCGTACTTCTCGAATGATATCGCCTATACTCGTCCAGCCGGACAGTTAGCACGCGGCGCCAAGCTCGTCGGGCTTCGCTCGATCGATGACGACTTTTGGCAAGTCCGGCTCGCATCCGGTAAAAAAGTATATGTCTTGAACCCGTATATTGCCAAGACGAAACCGAAGGCGGTCGCGGCGAAAAGTGTGAACGTCAAAGCGCATTACCAGACGTTCAAACGCACACCGTTCTATGCGAATCCGTACGATACGAAACCAATCGGGTACCTCGACTCGAACCGACGGGTCTATCCGCGGTCCCTTCACGGCGATTCGTATTTGATTCAAGACAGTTGGCGACCGGTTTACGTGAAGAAGCAGGACATTCGCATGAAATCGGACCCGTTACTCGCGTCACGTGGCAACACACAAGCCGAGCGCATGATTGCGGCCGCTGCGAAACATCTCGGGACGCCGTACACATGGGGCTCACAATCTCCGCTCAATGGCGGGTTTGACTGTTCCGGACTCATTCATTACGCGACCAACCAAGCCGGTAAAGTCGGCGGACGGACGAATGTGAGCGGTTATTGGCAAAGCAACCATTTCAAGAACCGCCGGACGAATATTTCGAGCGGAAAACGAGGCGACATCATCTTCTTCCACGGGACGTATCGCAACGGACCATCTCATATCGGCATCATGCTCGACAAAGAGACGTTCATTCACGCCGGTGGCGAGATGCTCCAAATCAACTCGATTCATGATCCGCAGTGGCGCCCTCATTTCCTCGGCTACAAATCACTTTAATTCAAAAACGCCTGTCCTCCTATGAGGTCAGGCGTTTTTTTGGTGACACGATGGGCGCCTACTTCAGAAGTACCAATGTCCTGTCGCTCACTTTCTTCACGCTTCAAACGCCCTCCGCAATACCTCCTCTTCCTCGGCATGTCCTAAGTTCCGGTTCACAACCCGCTCGACGTCGAGTCCGAGTTCATCTTTCAACAAGTTCGCGCTCCGATCTTGGCCGATGATGACGACCTCACTCCACTTGTAATGCTTATGCAGTTTACGAATCTCTTCGGCGATGTCCCGATAGAATTGATGGATTTGGTTCTCTTTCCGGCTATCGAATTGATCCACTTGGCTGCTCGATGAAGCCTTACCGCCCGCACCGCGCCCTTGATAGCGTCTCCATTGGTCAGTGTCTAAATCAAGATCGAACACGACGACGTCCTCGACTTCACCGAGTCTGGTGTCATATGCCGTAATGCTGTCAAGCTGGGCGAGCAAGATACCCGTGTTTGGGAACTCGGCGTCGAGCTTCTCGATTTGATCCAAGTTCGGTTTGTCCCCGTAATGAAACTCGTTATCGACATCGAGCTGTAGGAAGTGCAGTTCGAACAAGCCGTCATTCCCTTCCGCGAATAAGACGATGCTGCGCAACAGCTTATGTTCGTTCCCTAAAATTTCTCGCTCGGCCCGTTCGCGAAGCTGTTTGAACGCCTTCCGTTTCGCCTCATCTCCGCTCGCCTCGACTTCTTGCTCGAGCCGGCGCAACTCGTTTTTCAAGTTGATCTCCCATTTGCCACGCTCACTCGGTTTCGTGCTCAAGTACAGACTGAGCACCCCCGCCTCTGCATTGTGAAGTTGCTTGATTTTGCCTAGTTCAGTTGATAATGCCATGTTGTCTCCTCCTTCTTAATAAATGAAAGCAGCAAGTATCCCCGTGATGAACACGGATGTGATGGTCACCGTCGAGAACCCGGCGACAATCATTTTCGGTAAAATCTCATCCTCGATGATATGCACCTCCTCTTCCGTCTCCCCGATACTCTTCGCGGCCTCTTCACTCAAGATGAGCGTGCCCGGGAATCCGTACAGCGCCGTCAACCCGATTGCCATCGACATCTCTTTCGAATAGCCAAGGAAGCGTCCGACGATGAGTGCGAACAACAGCAATCCAGATACCCCGAGGACGAACGAGATGGTAATCGGGACAATCAACTCGAACAAAGCACTCGGTGACAGCGTCGCGAGCGGACCGAAGATGATGAGAAGAATCGCAATCATGATGAGACCATAGGCATCAATCCCGTTCAACGCGTTCGCTTTCAAAATCTTGAAGCGGCGCAACACAATCCCGAGAATCAAGGCGATGACGAACGTGTTCAAGTAGCCGTTCGTCCAGCCACTCAAGACGGTCGAGAGGAGGACGACAACCCCCATGACGAACAGCGTCCCCGCCGTCGTATGAAACGCGGCCGGTAAAATCGAATCGTCTGTCTCGTCATGGACGACCGCGTGCTCTTCCGGTGTGACGAGCGTGCCGTCGCGATGCGCCGTCCGGATGCGACGTGCTTCTTTCCGTAGGATGATCGATGTGAGCGGGAACCCGATCAACCCTTGCGTCGCCGCAATCAACACTGGGAAGACGGCGACCGAGACGAGCCCGGCATTGACGGCCGCGTCTTGGACGAGGATGATGGAGATCGTTCCGCCGCTGATGGCTGCGATCGCACTGAGCACGTAGTTCGTGTCGAGGAAAAACTGACCGATGCCATATAGGAAAGCAGCAATCCCGAGGACAGCGGACACCCCGATGACGAACGTCTTCCATTGTCGTTTGAACTCATCGAGGCTGATGAGCGTCCCAAGATGGACAATCACGAGACCGACGACCGTCTGACCGAGCGTCAGTAACGAAGAGGAAGGCAACAAATCTTCCGGGAATAATCCCGATTTGAACCCGATGAGAAAGATGACCGAGGCGACGAACAGAGACGACAGGAGCGCTTTCGTCTTCTTTGAGACATAGTCGCTAATCGTCCAAATCAGCATGACGATCGTGAAGGCGAGTAAGGAGTTCATGCCGGAATCCCCTTTCAGGATTGAGTCCTACATCAACGAGTTGAATCACCGGAGAACTTCGACTGTTTGCGGAGCGCATATAGTTTTTGAATGTTGAGGAACGTGACTTTGAGGACAGCGTAGAGCGGGACGGCGAGCAACATACCGACGATACCGGCGAGACGCCCCGCCACGAGCAGGACGAGCGTGATGGTGATGGGATGGACACGAAGTGACTTGCCTTGGACGAGCGGTGAGATGACGTTGGCGTCAAGTTGTTGGACGATGGTGATGGCGATGATGACGTAGATGGCTTTGACCGGTTCATCGATGAACGCGATCAAGACGGCGGGTGCGGCCCCGAGGAACGGGCCGAAATACGGGATGATATTCGTTGCGAAGATGAACAGACCGAGCGGCAGGAAGAATGGGACGTCGAGCAACCACAGGGCGAGCGTGGCGAAGAAACCGACGAACGTACAGACGATGAGCTGGGCGCGGACGTAGCGCTTAATCGTCTCGTGCATATCGTGCAGGATGTGACGGGCGTCCTGTTCATACGTCGGCGGAATCCAGCGGACGATCGCACTCGCGAGCTTGCCGCCGTCAATCAGCATGAAGACGTATAAGAACAAGGCGATGAACAACGTGAACAGCCCTGAAATGACGAGGGTAAGCAGACGGCCGAGCGACCCGGCGACCGAGCCGATGACGACACCGAGCGCATCGGCCAATTGGCGGACCCACGTCTCGACGGACGTCGCGTTCTGTTCGGCGTACTCACGGAACCAACTGTACTCTTCGAGGCGAGCGTACAATAACAGGAATTGACGATAACTCTCTTCGGCGAAGCGCGGGAACGTATCGAGCAAGGCGAGCAGTTGCCGCGTGATGAGCGGCCCGAGCGTCAGGACGAATACGACGGTCAATAAGAGCAACAGCAACAGAATCGCCAAAATCGCGAGCGACCGGCGCTTGAACTTCAGTTCCAACCAATCGACGAGACCGACCGTCAAATAGAATAAGATGCCGGCGAATAAAAACGGGGTCAGGACAGTGGCGAAAAAGATTCCAATCGGATAAAACAAGAATTCGACTTGTTTGGCCATGAACAGAATCGTCAAGATGAGCAACACCCAAATCCCATTACGAAATGCACGGGTCGTCCAAAAGGGCTGCATGTCGGTTTCCCCTTTCTCAAACGTTACATTAGTTCTTTCCCGTTTTGAACAAGTTCAGTCCACCTACCTGTTTTGTATGTGCCCCCGACAAATATTTGTTTACCCCCGCTTCATATGAGGAATAGGCATATCATCTATGTTTATAAAGGAAGGTGTCATCCCGTGACTTGTCCACGCTGCGGAGCGAAGACCCGCTCGAAAACCACTGTTTGTCCGACGTGTGGCCATCGCCCACGTCGCTTGAAATGGATTGCTGTCCCCATCGTCATCGCACTCATCGCGTTCGTCTCGTTTTTAACGAACGCCTATCTCACCGACACTCCGCGCTCGAGTGAATCGCTCGCCGACAAAGTCGATTTGAACATCACCGAAGATACGGTCTCGGCCGACGGGGCCACCACCGTCGACCTCGAGACGTTGCAAGATAGCTTATATACGATTGGAACGGGCTCCGGCTTTTTGATTAGCCCGCAAGACGTATTGACGGCGGCCCATAACGTCGCCGGCATCACTCGCGTCACATTGAAACAAGGTGACGAGACCGTGAACGGTACCGTCGTCGGTCGGACCGACGCCATCGCCGTCATCCGCATCGAGAAAGTGAAGGCGACACCGTTCTCGTTCAGCCACGCGATTGTCGGACAGGACGAGCCGGTGTTAACGCTCGCGCCGGATGAGCAGATCGAAGGAACGCTCACGTTCGAAGAAGACAGCTATAAGCGGGAATTCGATTTACCGAACCGCGCCGTCGGCAGCCCAATCGTCACGGCCAATGGCCGGGTGCTCGGCCTCCATTTGGTGACGAAGACGCTCCCGGTCGCCTTGTTCGAACAAGACGTGTTGTCGTTTCTCGAGTCGGACACGCCGGCCCCGCCACCGACGAAAAAACGCAGTACGCCGGCCGCTGAACTCGCACCGGTCGCACCGATCACACCGGTCCCGAAACGAGAAGATCCGGCAGAACCCGCTCCGGCTCCAGAACCGGAACCGACACCGGAACCAGAAGCTGCTCCCGAAGCTCCAACTGAAACCGAGGAGCCAGCAGAAGAACCGGCTCCGGTCGAAGAGGAAGCACCAGCCGAGCCGGAACAACCGGCCGAAGAACCCGAGACGCCTCCCGTAACGGAGCAACCGACCGATCCTGACGTCCCTGTGACCGAACCGGCGGAACCGGTCGAGCCAGAGAAGCCAGCCGCTCAGGAGAAAGAAGCGGAAGCACCGGCACCGGTCAAAAAGCAAGACAAACCGAACACAAAACCAAAGACAGATCAGCCCGACACAAAGCCGAAACAAGACAAGACCGATAAACCGACGTCACCGCCCGTCACCGAGGAGAAACCGGACGCAACTGACGCGACCGAGGATGTCCCGGACGAGCCGGCAGAAGACGAAGAAAGCACGCCATCTGAATGATGACGTGCTTTTTCATGTGTCTTTTCGAGAGCGCCGCTGCACGTTGCCGACCGCGGCCCCGAACAAGAGCAGGATGATCGACAACATCCAAAACGGCATCACGTCCTGCAACAACCAGACGATCAGCGCACTGATGGCGATGACGACGCCCATCCATAAGAAATTCGACTGTCCCATTCAATTCACCTCGACACCATCATAGCACATCGATTCGATGCGCCGTCGCCTGTGGCGGCAGCGAGCGGGTCATCTTCTCATCATGCTCGACGCGCACCTGTTGACCTACGGCGAGCGGTGTCTCGTCCTCTCGCAACGGCTCCTCCCAGTGAAATACGATCCCATCGAACGGCTCGGCATCCAAGTTCGGCGCGACTCGAATCCGCGTTGGCTCGAGCTCGACGATATACCCTGTGAACGTGACCATCTCCATTCCTCCCTTTCCACGGAAATCCTTCCCTTTTCTTTTCCCATTTTTTGAAATTAATCTACTCGTCCGTCCAATTGCTCGGTATAATGAAGCCACACTCATGAACTTGGGAGGGACCCTCATGAAACACACCATCGATTTACACCATCTAGATTTTCAACGCACCTTCCTTGAGATGATGCTCCTTGAAGAACTGATTGACGATTATAACGCCGAGTCCATCGAGTCGCTCATCGTCCGCGGCGAGACGCACTTTCCCGAGGACCCTTTCTTCCCGGCGATGCGGGCATATCCGCTCATTCGCGAAGGCGAGTTCGGCCGGGCCCGCGCCGCGCTCGAAGCAGCGGGCGAAAAAGGCGACCATTATATGATTCACTGCCTCCACGGTCTCTTGAGCGATGATACGAATTTCACGTTCGAGGCCGAGCAGTATTTCCTTCGCGCCGTCGAACGCTATCCGGACGTGCCGATGGTCCAACGCGCGATCGCCGTCCATTACTTCAACCGCAAGTTTTACGGGGAGGCCGGACTCCACTTGATGCATTACGTCCGGCTCGCCGGGTTCAATGAAGAGACCGTGCCGATGCTACTCGAATTCTTCCAAGCGTTCGATGAGATTCCGCTCGAGATGAACGATGAGCTCCTCAAGGTGGCCATCGGGTACTTGAACGCGAACCCGCGCAACCCGCGCGCCCACTCGCTCTATGCGTCCATCTGTAGCCATCGGGTCGAGATGCTCGTCAAACGGTTGCCGGAAGACAATCATCAGCTCGATGACGAGACGATCGCGATGCTGCTCGAGGTCGAAGAGCACGGCATGTGGAGTGCGACATATGACGACAGTGAGGACCATATGTTCCGCGCCATGTTCGCCGATTATATCGACAACGTGGTCTTGCCGAACACGTCCAGACTGTATGTATATCGCTTACGTCTTCGCTACTGGTACCACCGGCTCACGCACCGCTTGACCGGGGGTTACGGGGACTCGATGCGTTCGTCGTAAACAAACAAGGGGTCCTGCCACCGCATGTCGGTGACTGGACCCCTTGTTTTTATCCCATATACGGATGAATCGGTCCGCGCAACTCGAACGAGTAGTCCTCGTGGTTGACGATGCCGACGACCTGGTCGCTTTCGAGCAACTGCAGCAAAAACTCGGCCATCTCTTCGGCCGTATGATACTTCTCGACGTTTTGGCTATAATCAAAGTCCTCTTCTTCACGGGCACGGTTCGCAAAGCCGGTCTCCGTCGCGGCCGGTGCGAGCACTTTCGCCCGCAGCTTATCCCCGTCGTTCATGAGCTCTCGGGCGAGCCCTTCCGTATAGGCACTGACGAAGAATTTCGACGCGCTGTACGTGACACCTTTTTTGGCGATGTGATAGCCGACGACAGACGCGACGTTCACAAGCGTCGCCCCTTCGACGTTGTGATAGTCGCGGACGTATAGGCTCGAGAGCACCGTCAACGCCTCCACGTTCAAGCGGATCATGTTCTCGATTTTTCCGACCTCGACGTCTTTCACGAGATTCGAGTCCCCGAACCCGGCGTTATTGACCCACGTCTCGATATCGAGATCGGCGAGTGACTCATACAATCCGTACACGTTCTCGCTATAAGACAAGTCTTTCGCTTTGATGATGACGTCACTCTTCGGTGAAATCGATTTGATCTCACTCCGCAGCTTCTCGAGTTCATCGTGACGACGCGCCACGAGCACGAGCGACTTCCCTTGTTTGGCGAATTGTTTCGCCGCTTCATAGCCAATGCCTGAACTTGCCCCGGTGATGACGGTATATTTCATAATCCTGTCCCCTTTTCACTGTAATCGAGATCGATATCTCTCTTCGGCAATTCCCCTAACCCTGCCCCCTCAATCCTTGGAACACGCAAAAACCGTCCTCCCCTGGACAGGAAAGGACGGTCCACATTACGTTTGGAAGCGACCGATGAGCGTCTGCAAGTCTCCGGTCATATTGCCGAGCGACTCGGCGACACCGTTCAACTCTTGAATCATCGCGAGCTGGGCGTCGGCCGTCTCACCGACGCTACGCATCGTCTCGGCCGTGCCTTCACTGTCACTCGCCATATGGATTGCCGCTGTCGCGACTTGTTTCGTCGTCGTCGCAATCTCGCTCGAGGCGACCCGAATCTGTTCCGTGTTCTCGACCGAGGCGTGCAATTGCCCGACGATTTGTTGGAACGACGCCGTCGCTTCTTCAAGCAACGCCGTGTTCGTCTCGACGCGACGGGCACTGATGGCGTGACGTTCGAGCACCGCGTTCGATTGCGTTTGAATCGATTCGATCAAGCCGGCGATTTGGGACGCCGATTGTTTCGACTGTTCCGCGAGCTTGCGGACTTCTTCAGCGACGACGGCGAAGCCTTTCCCTTGTTCCCCGGCCCGGGCCGCTTCGATGGCCGCGTTCAAGGCGAGCAGGTTCGTCTGGTCGGTGATCGACTGGATGACCTCGGTGATGAGGGCAATCTCGTCTGATTGTTGTTTCAACGCCGTGATTGACTGGCCGGTCACGACCGTCTCCGATTCGAGGGCGAGCACTTCTTGCTTCGCTTGTTGAATCGTCTGTTCCCCGCGTTCGGCGAGCTTCAGACTCGTCTGGACGTCTTGGCTGATCGTCCCGATCGACGTGGCGATCCGCTCGACGCCTTCGTCGGCCGCCGCGACCGCCTGTCCGCTCTTCGAGGCAGCTGCCGCTTGGTTGACCGTCTCACCGACGACTTGTTCAATCATCCGTGTCGTCTCTTCCGTTTGCGAGGACATCTCTTCCGTGCTCGCGTACAGTTCTTCCGACTGGGCCGTGATTTCTTGGGCGTTCCGGCTCACTTCGTCGATGAGTTCGCGGAGGTTGCCTTTCATCTGGTTGAAACCGAGCATGAGCTCGCCGATTTCATCGCGCGTGAGCGCTTGAAGGTCAGCGCGTGTCAAATCACCGTCGGCGACGATACCGACCTCGTCCGATAATTGACGGAGCGGGACCGTGACCATGCGCTGGAGGAAGTAGCCGGCGCCAAGCGTGAGTACGAAAATGATGACGGCAATCACTGCAGAGTATATCAATGCACTTTGACCTCGGCTCTCAAGCTGCGCTTGCTTCGCCAACATCGCGGCTTCCGATTCGGCTTGCATCGTCTCGCCTGACTCAATGATCGATGCCGTCACATCCGGCATCAACCGGAGCGCGAGTCGGTCCACCGTCTCTTGATCATCCGCGTCGATTGCTTGAATCAACTGTTGTGCTAAGTCATCGTAACCTAACGCGTATGACATCAAGTTCTCTAGTTCTTTCGTCTCTTCTGTCGAAGGCGAGAGTTCTAACAGGGCGTTGATTGCTTCTTTTTTCTCTTCTGCCCCTTGCTGCTCTGCTTCAAGCCGGGCCGGCTCTTGTTCAAGAATATAACCACGCAGGCCATACGCCTGACGGACCATCCCTAACGATAGTTCATCGGCCGCCTTCATCCGCATGACATCTGATGAAATCATTTCTTCATATCGGCTCGTCGCATCGTTCAGCGCCATCAGATTGTAACCCATCCCGATTACGACGAGTAAAAGAATCATTCCAATCCCGCCAAACAGTTTCTGCGTCAATGTGAGTTGATTTAGCCTTTTTTTCATCTTCTCGAGGAACGCGTCCTCTCACACCTCTATTTCTATCAAATTTTGGAATCACATGATTTCTATCGGTTTGTGCAAACGGTTTTCCACATTTGTTTCCAATTCTTTTATCGATTGACCTTATTTACGAGTCTTATGTTCCATTTTTTGTCACAAAAAAACCGCAGCTCCTCACGGCTGCGGCCTCGTTTCATAACTTGAACTGTGACACACGATTCGAAAGTTCGATCGCTTGTTGTTCGGTTTCGTGCATCCGAGTTTGGACGTCGTTGAACCGCTCGACGGACAGTTGGACTTTCTCCGAAATCGATTGCGTCCCGTCCGCCCCTTCCGTCACGGTCGTCGCGACTTCTTGGATGACGTGGAGGATGCTGTCGGTCATATGGCGGAGTTGGAGCGCGTTCGTCTCGAACGTCTGTGCCGTCTCCCCAAATACGGTCGCATCCGCTTCATATTGCGTGGCCGACTCCTCGAGCCGGTCGTAATCGGCGAGCACTTTCGTATCGAGGAACGTCAACATATCAGCCGAGCTCGTGTTGAGCCGGGCGACCGAGTCGATGACCGTATGCGATACCGCTTGAATCTCGTTCACCGTCTGGCGCGAGTTCTCGGCGAGCTTACGAATCTCCGAGGCGACGACGGCGAAGCCGCGACCGGCATCCCCGGCCCGGGCCGCCTCGATCGATGCGTTCAAGGCGAGCAAGTTCGTCTGGTCGGCGATAGTCAAGATGGCACTCGTCAAGACACGGATCTGTTCGACCGACTGCGCCCCTTTGATGGCGTCGTCGAGCTCGATGCGCTTCTTGTCGATGATGGCGTTCGCTTCCGTCTTCGAGGCGACGGCTTGCTCACGGAGCGCATGGGCCCGACGCTCGACATCGCTCGCTGTCTTGGCGCTCTCGTTCGACAAGTCGACGATCGTATCGATGGAACTGCCCATCTCGGTCGTCGACGCGCTCATCTCTTGCGACGACGCGGCCGTCTCTTCCATACCGGCCGTCAATTCTTCGACCGTGCCTGACGTCTCTTCCATATAACGGCTCAATTGTGTCACTTCCGTCGCCACTTCTTTCGACGACACGAGGACGACTTTCGCCGTCTTGTCGACATCGACCATGATGTCGCGCAACGTGGCGAGGAACGTGTTGAACGAGCGGCTCACTTGAGCGATCTCATCGTTCGACGTGACCGGGATGGCCATCGTCAAATCGCCGCCTTGCGAGGCCAATTCGTCAAATTTCTCTTGGAGCACCCGCATCGGTTTGATGATTGAGCGCAATAAGCTCAGTCCGAGAAACAAGAGAAAGACGAACGCTCCGATCGTCACGACGAGCAGTGCGATGAGCGACTGCCCGAACTCGCGTTCCATGTCGGCGCCGACGCGTTCTGATCCTTCCGAGTTATAAGCAACGAGTTTGTTCAGGCGTTGCGTGAAGTTATCGTATGTCGATTGTGACTGGGCGTCATAATACGAACGGGCCATGCCGTTATTGCCGGACGTGCTGAAGATGAGCATGTTGTCCGATACACGCTGATACATCTCCCACTGCCGACTGAAGTTGGCGAACAGCTCTTTGTCTGTCTCGCCCGTCGCCGTCTGTTCGTATTTCGGGGCGATCTCATTGATGCGCGTCCGAATGTCTTTCATCTCGGTCATCAATTCTTCTTTCGCGGCCGCGTCGTCGGTCACAATGTGTTCGAGTTCGAGCGCGCGATAGTTCGCCGCGAGCGTGTTCAGTTCATGGGCGTAGTCGAGCCCTTTGCTCCAGTTGTTGACGATATCATCGCCTTGCCGGTTCGCATCGGCGAGCGACAAGAGCGAATAGCCGCCGACCCCTGCGACCATGAGGAGCGCGAGGATGACGAGTCCCCACAGCTTTTGACGGATGGTCAGGTTCTTGCCGGTCACCCGCTTCCCTTCACGCGTGCTCGACTTTCGCCACTTCGGTTTCCATTGAAAGCGCCGGACGTTCAAACGGTTCCGCAACGCCTTCCACTTCTGTTTCACTGACATATGTATTTTCCCCTCTCGCGTGCAACGTTTCTTCCTATATCGTCTTGACGTCGAGGAATCTAAAGGAAATTGACCAAAATAAAAAAAGATGACTGAAAACTCAGTCATCTCTTGATTCGTTATTGGACGTTCAACACGGTTTGCGTGCCTTCAATCATCTTGATTTCTGTCCATTTGACGACGCTCTTGCCGAGCGGGTCGTTGGCGACCATGAAGTCGGCGAGTGCTTGGACTTTTAACGGATCGACCGGTTGTTTCACGTTATTCAAACGGAAGCGTGATACTTTATTGAACATATCCAAAAATGCGATTTCTACTTTAGTCTCAGTCATGGGTTAGTCCTCCTTGGATGTGGGTGTGATTAGACGAGATCGTATTCGCGAACGACCGACACGGTGAAATCTTCTTGCTCGGTCAAGTCGAGCATGAGGTGGCCGAACGCCTCGGCGTTGTCAGCCGTGAGCGCCGCCCGGATCGGACCGAAGCGCTGCGTTTTCTTCGTCGGTTTCAAGCTGTTCAAATCATGGTGCGTCGTCAAGACGAGCGTCGCTTTCTTTTCAGTCAATACGGCCATGGGGGATGGCTCCTTTCAGGGATGGATTACGATTCGGATGGATAGGTCGAGTCGAGACGCTCGAGCAATTGAATCATGCGCTCAAGGCGCGTCTCAATCCGATGGAGCAGATAGAGCGAGACGACGATCGGGAAGCCGAGGTTCGAGATGAGTTCGGGCCAGCTCATGTGCCCACCCGCTCATCGGACAAGGCTCCGGCGGAACGCATTAGTACACGCATCAGGGGTTCCTCCAATTAGAACGTCACGTGGAACTCACGCGACACGACGTATGCGGCGGATTCGACCGCGAGAAGCGGAATCAACAGATCACCGAACTGCTTGATCTCCTCGGTCTCCATCCGCGCACCGAGTGGACCGAACCGGACGAGCTGACGCTTTTCCTTGCCGTCAACGAGCCGCTTCGTGTCGAGATAAAAGACGCTTGCGTATTCTCGATACACTGCCATATGTCTCACCTCCTTCGCCCCTATTAACCGCAGTTGGTGAATGTTTGCTCATATTTCCTTGTAACCTTTTCGTAACGACTATAGACCCATTCTGAATGAAGGCGCATTCATCGTCATAAATCGGCTTTATTCCTTGAATTCCCATACCAATTAGGGTATCTTAATAGGCGTCAATCGAATTTTGAAAACACGCCTAAAGTCCCACGAATTCATTTCCCCACTTTGAAAAAACTGACAGTTAATTACTTGAAAATGGGGTACTATACGGAGGAGGGCATTTTCGAAATGACCAGTTTGACTTGAAGAAGGAGATACTCTAGATGAACAGCTTAGACTTCGCACTCAACACCCCTATTCCTTCCGCTCAACTCGACTTCGACCAAACCGACCTGACGTTTTACGCGACCGACTGGGATGACTATCGCCCCGAAAACGCGAAGCCGCTCCTGTACAACGAACGCCCATTGACCGTCTATCCACTAAAAGAACTGAGCCGTGCGTTTCATGTCGCCGGGATTCCCCGTAGCCAGCAACAGCTGATCAAATGGGAAACCGACGGCGTCTTGCCACCGACCCCGTTCACGATGGGACGCAAGCGCTTCTATACGGAAAATCAGATTCGGACTATCGTCGACATCGCATTGGAATGCGGACTACGGCCCCGGACACACGTCAAAAAGACGAACTTCTCCGAGTTGGCCCATAAAGAATTGGCGTACATACTCCAGTTAGAATTAAAAACCAAACTGCCGCATGAATGAGCGGACATGAGACAGCCCTTCCTGACGATTCAGGAAGGGCTGTTTTTGGATGGACGAGGGGCGATGGCGCTCAAATACAAATCAAGCGATGTTTCGACCTCTGTAGCGACCAGATTGATAAAGTCGTTGTACATTTCTGTCGTATGCGCCCGATCTAGCGCATTGTAATAACTCAGGCGATTTTCGACTTTGATGACGACAGGCGGATAACCGGACTTCATCAACTCCAAATTGAGCAATAACCGAGACGTACGACCATTTCCATCAATGAACGGATGAATCCCCTCGAACTTAGCATGCAATAAAGCACCCCGTTCAACTGGATGCATCGTATTCGTCTCTGTTTCATACCAATTTATCAGCTGCTCCATCTGTTCTTGAATGAGATAAGGAGGCGGCGGCACATGAGCGGCTCCGGCAATAAACACTTGCTGATCCCGATAGACGCCTGCATACGCATCATCAATGCCTTTCAAGACGAGACGGTGCAAATTTTTAATTTGCCACTCCGTCAGCGGCTCTTCACGTCGAACAATTTCTTCTACGTAGGAAATGGCATCTTGGTGGTTGATCACTTCTAGATGTTCTCGCATCGTCTTCCCGCCAACCGTTATACCTTCCAACACCACTTTGGTCTCGTTGATTGTCAACGTATTTCCTTCAATGGCATTCGAGTTATATGTCCATTCTAAAAAGAGTTTTGCTCTCAAACTTTGAAGCGTATACGTCGGCAGCGGTCGGCTTTGATCTAGTTGCTCTTTTTTATTCGTCAGTTGCTCAAACATATAGCCCGCTTCCTTTCTTAAAGTGTTAGTGATTCTATTATACGCTTGTTACCCAGAGCAAGTCGATTTCGATGGGACGCCCCAATTCATGACACATGCGAAAAAGCACGACACCTCAATTCCCACAGACGGGTTATGCATCGTGCTTTATTTTTTATAACTTCTCTCGTGCCGCTTCGGGGACGTCCGCGACCGACACTTCGTCGTATGACGTAACCTCATCTTTATTTTTGACGTACAGCTTCAAGTACGCCCCGTTCCGAAGTTCTTTCGCCGCCGTGAACGTGACCGCTTGCGAGTCCCCGTCCTTCGTCAACGCTTCCGTCGAGTAGACGTAGCGGCGGACGACGTCACCCGAGTCGAGTGTCGTCTCTTCCACTTCCGTGACCTCCCCGACTTGCACATAGACATGATCCTTCCCAATCCGTTGCCAATCGATATTGACGAGCCCAATGATGACGACGATGAGCGCGAGGCTCGCGATGATTCCTTTTTTCATGATGTTCTCTCCTTCATATCACTTGTTTCGTGAACCGACGTACGGTCAACACGTAGTAGAGCGCATAAATCGCGCTGTACACACCCATCCAGACGAGCACCGGCAACGTGAAATCCATCGCCAGCAATCGTGAGAATGCGACGAGGGCGACCGAGGCGTGCACAATCCCGAGTGAGAACGGCGCCAGGAACACAACGGCAATCTGTTGACGGATTGTCCGTTTCACATCCCGCTTCGAGATGCCGACTTTCCGCAACACCGCGTATTTGGCCCGGTCCTCCTCGGCCTCGGTCATCGTCTTGAAATAAATGATGCTACCGGTGGCGACGAGGAAGACGAGTCCGAGGAAGCTGCCGACGAACAACAGCGCGCCGTGCACGGCCATCGCCTCGCTATACAACGCTGTCGCGCTCGAGAAGTTCGCCTCAATCGACAACGACTCGGATAAGGCGGTCTGCTCTTTATAATCGGCAACCGAGACGGCCTGATACGCCAACGCCTCTCCCGGCAGTGCCGTGAACACGTCGTCCGGCGTGACAAGCAGCAAGCCACCGAACGTCATGACGTTGAGCGGTGTCTCCTCATAGCGGGAGGAGACTTCATGCGTCACGCCATCAAGCTCGACCGCGGTCACGTTTTCTGAGAACCGCTCGTCATAGAACGGATCGATCAAGTAGACCTGGTCGGAGGCTAGCGTTTCAGGTGTATCCCAGCCCAGATTGGACGCGACGTCACGGAACGTCGACTCGTCGATGACGCCATATTCGCGTTCTCCCATCTCTCCAGCGACACGAACCGTCTTCTCGAGGACCGTCGTCTGATGGAGCACGTCGGCGTCGATGTCACGTGTCTCCCCTTGCCAGGCGAACGTGTACGGGGCGTACGACGTGACTTGTTGCTCGGCGTAATAATAGACGCTGAAGATGGCACCGCCGGCCGTGATCGCCGTCGCACTGATGATGCTGATGAGCGTCAGCGTCTTCGCGTTGCCACGGATCCGGTATAACAGCTGTGACGTCGTCAACAAGTTGAGCCGACGCCACGCCCAACGCTCATTCGCTTTCAAGCGGCCGAGGATGAAGATGAGGACGCTATGGAACAATAGGCCCGACCCGACGATTGTGAGACCGATGATGAGGAGCGGCATCGCTGCTGTGAGGTATCTCCAAAGCGGTGACGTTGCCAAGTCTTGCAAGGCGAGCCAATAGGCCGCACCGAGGACGAGTACCCCGAGGAATGCCATGAACGGGCTCGCTTCCGGGACGTCCTCCCCTTTCTGGTCGGCATGGAACAGCTCGATCAATTTGAAGCGATAGATGACCCGATAGCCTTGGAACGACGTGAACAAGAAAATCGCCACGAACACGAGCGTCGTCTCGATGAGCGCCGACGTCGAAACGGTGAAGCCGATCGACAAGTCGCTGTTCATCAAGCGGAGCAACAGTTGTAACAACGCATTCGAACCGAGCAGACCAAGTCCGATCCCGACGAGGAGCGACACCGCTCCGATGACGAGGTTCTCGAACAAAAGAAGCGTCCCGATTTGTTTCTTGCGCACCCCGAGCAGCGAATAGAGCCCGACCTCGCGCTTCCGTCCTTTCAAA
Source organism: Exiguobacterium sp. s16 (assembly GCF_018618115.1). Taxonomy (NCBI): domain Bacteria; kingdom Bacillati; phylum Bacillota; class Bacilli; order Caryophanales; genus Exiguobacterium; species Exiguobacterium sp. s16. Next base: position 218,307 of record NZ_JACSLM010000004.1, read on the forward strand.
AAGAAAGCGTTCGAGTAGGCGATGAACAAGGCGACGAAGACGAGCAAGATGAACGTCGAGGCGCTCATCAGGCTGCGGATCTGCCCCGACGTCTCGGCCATGCCGCTGATTTCATCGCTATGTTTGAGCGTCGCGAACGTGAAATAGATGATGATCGAAAAGATGGTCGTCCCGACGTAGAGTGCATAGCGCGACAAGTTCCGGGCGACGTTCTTCTTCGCTAAATCAAACAGCGTCATCGGACGCACCGCCCTTCAGCTCGTCGAGAATCGTCTGATAGAAGGCGTCGCGCGACGTCGTGCCGCGAATCAGTTCTTTCGACAACCGTCCATCCTGGATATAGAGGACCCGGCGACAGAAACTCGCGGCGTAGGCATCGTGCGTCACCATCATGATCGTCGTCTCGGCCTCGTTCAGCCCGGCGAGCGTCTGGAGCAGATCCGTCGCCGACTTCGAGTCGAGCGCACCCGTCGGCTCGTCGGCAAAGATCAACTTCGGATTGGAGATGAGCGCGCGGCACACCGCCGTCCGCTGTTTCTGACCGCCTGAGATTTGGTACGGGTATTGGTCGAGGATCGCCGTGATTCCGAATCGTTTCGCGAGCGCGTCGACACGCGACCGCGTCTCATCGACCGGTGTCTTCGTGACGGCGAGCGGGAGCAAGATGTTCTCCCGGACCGTGAGCGAGTCGAGCAGGTTATAGTCTTGGAAAATGAAACCGAGATGGTCGCGCCGGAAGTCGGAGAGCGCCTCTTCTTCGAGCTTGGCGATATTCTCGCCGTCGACGAGGATGTCCCCGTCCTTCGGCGTATCGATTGTCGCGAGCACGTTCAACAGCGTCGACTTCCCGGCGCCCGACGGCCCCATGATCCCGACGAATTCGCCGTGGTCAATCGTGAACGACACCCCATCGAGTGCATGGAAGGCGTTGCCCCCGGTCACGTATGTTTTTTTAATGGCATCAACTTGTAGTAATGGATTCATTGTTCAGCACCTCTTTCTGAATACAACGATACAGGCCGTACCTTAACTGAAAATCACGCGTACCTTACGAAATCCTTAAATGTTATGCTTGAACGAGAGGTGATGATCATGGAACAACCACGTATCTTAATCGTCGATGACGAGAGAGACTTATGTACGCTCATCCAAAAAGCGTTAGAGAAAGAAGGCTTCCGCGAGATTCGGACGGCCCACACAATTCAAGACGGACTCGCAACGTTCACGGCGTTCGCACCCCATCTCGCCATCCTCGACGTCATGTTGCCGGACGGCGAAGGTTACGAGCTGTGCCGGCAAATCCGGAACACGTCGAACATCCCGATTTTGTTTCTGTCGGCCAAGTCCGACGAGGTCGACAAGATTCTCGGCCTCGCCATCGGCGGCGACGACTATATCACGAAGCCGTTCAGCCCGAAAGAAGTCGCCTTCCGTGTCAAGGCGCAACTCCGCCGCGTCTCGCTCTATGATGCGCCTGAGCTCCCTAATGACACGGTCGTCGGCCCGTTCCGGTTGAACGCGGACGGCACCGAAGTGGATCGCGACGGGGTCCGGCTCGAGCTGACGGCCAAAGAAGTCGGCCTGCTCGCCTGCTTCATGCGTAATCCGAACCGGATTCTCAGCAAAGAGACGCTGTTCACGCAAGTGTGGGGTGAAGATTTTTATGGCGCCGACAACACGGTCATGGTACACATGCGCCGGCTCCGAGAAAAAATCGAACCGAACCCGTCCCAACCGACCTACATCAAAACGGTCAAAGGGCTCGGCTACAAGTTCGAGGCATAGGAGGCGGTCTCTTGTGAAATGGAAACTGACCGGCAGTTATTTGATATCGATCCTGGCCATCGTCGCCATCGTCGTCATCTTGAACGTCGTCATTCTCGTGACACTCCTCATCAATCAGCGGACCGGGATTGATGACGTCGAGAGCAGCTCCGGCGAGACGTTCACGCGCACGTTCAACCAATATATGACGCTCGAGGACGGCGAACCGGTCGTCAGCCCGGACGGGGTGCGCGCGCTCGAGGCGAACAACGCGTTCCTGCAAGTGCTCGACGAGTCGGGCCGTGTCGTCAGTGACATCGATGCGCCGACGACGGCACCGGACGCGTACTCGCCGATCGAATTGATTCACATCTACAAATATAAGGACGACGACCTCGTCCTCTATTTCATCGGCGAGTTCGAGGACTACAGCTATCTCGTCGGCTTCCCCGAGGCGACCGAGGGCCGCATCGTCACGATGATCGACCCCCAGTCCGTCCTCGCCTACTTGTCGAAGGCCGGGCTCATCTTGCTCATCGTCGATCTCGCCGTCGCCGCGCTGATCGGACTCGCCTTCACCTCGATTTTGACGAAACCCGTCTATCGATTGACCGAACGGATCGCCCAGTTGAAGGCGCGTGATTTCTCGACCGTCGAACCGAAACGACCCGGCATGTATCGACCCGTCTTCGCCAACTTGAACGACGTGTCCGAGACGTTGACGACGTACGAGTCGGAACGGGAAGAGCTCGAGACACGCCGGAAAGAGTGGATGAGCAACGTCTCGCACGATTTGAAGACACCGCTCGCCTCGATCCAAGGCTACGCCGAACTGCTCGACGATCGTGACCTCGAGGAAGCAGAGCGACGACAATACGCCGAGGTCATCGAACGCCAAGCCTTGTATATGAAAGAACTGATTGACGACTTCAACTTGACGATGCGGCTCCAGCACGGTGACTTCCCGCTCGAAACGATTGAGACCGGACTCGAGCCGTTCGTCCGTGAGCTCGTCATCGACGTGTTGAACGACGCGCGGTTTTCCGAGCGTGACATCTCATTCGCGAGCACGGATGCGGCCACGCGCGTAATCGACCGGCACTTCATGAAGCGGGCGTTGCTCAACTTTTTGTATAACGCCTTGCTCCATAACGACGAGACGGTCGCGGTCCGTGTCACCGTCGCGCACGACACGATCACGATTCAAGACGATGGCACCGGCATCGACGCGAAGGACCTTCCGTACATCTTTGAGCGCTACTATCGGGGCACGAACACGACCGATGCGCTCGGGAGCGGGCTCGGGATGGCCATTTCCCGGGACATCATCAAAGCGCACGGCGGCGCCGTCACGGTGACGAGTGAACGCGGGTCCGGGACGACGATTCGCATCGAGTTGCCGGTATGACACAATCAATTACAGACAGCTAGCCCGACCAAGGACACGAATCGACTTCTAGGGGATTAGCAAGCAAAGGGAGACCTGGCAGCGACAAAGTCGCAATACGGCTCCCTGCTTGCCCCCAGAAATGCGAGTCGTGTCTGGGGGGACAAACAAAAACCGCAGACATTTGATATGTCTACGGTCCATTCAGAAGGATCCGCTCAACGGAGCGAATCCTTTTTTGTCGTTTCATAATCTTCGATCCACATCTCGAGTTCGTCGATTGGGAGCGGACGCGAGAAGTAATACCCTTGCATCTCATCACAGCCGAGCGAACGGAGCGTGTCGAGCTGTTCCGGCGTCTCGATGCCTTCGCACACCGTCTTCAATTCGAGCCCACGAGCGAGCTCGATGATTGACTGGACGATGACGTTGCCGGTCGGGTCGTTATCCGTCACTTGGATGAACTGACGATCGATTTTAATCTCGTGAATCGGATAGTGCTTCAAATAGACGAACGCCGAGAAGCCGGTCCCGAAGTCGTCAATCGAGATCGAGAAACCTTGTTCCCGGAAGGCGATGAAACGTTCGATGACGTGCTGTTGATTCTCCATCCCGACGCTTTCGGTGATCTCGAACGTCAAATAGTTCGGACAGACATCCATCTCTTTGACGATTTGGCCCAACTTCTCGACGACCCCGTCCGATAGAAAATGACGAGCCGACAAGTTCAGTGCGAGTTGATACATCCGTCCCGAGGCGTGCCACGTTTTCAACTGACGGCAAGCCTCGGCGAGTGCCCATTCCTCGAGGGCGATGATGACGCCCGTCGACTCGGCGATCGGGATGAAGTCGAGCGGTGGGATCAACCCGTGTTTCGGATGAATCCAACGCATCAATCCTTCAAATCCATTCAGTTTTCCGGTCGCCGCTTCAATCTTCGGCTGATAGTAGAGTGTGAACTCGTTCAAGGCGAGCCCTTTACGGAGGTTCATCTCAAGCGTCAGGCGTGCCGTCGCTTTCTCGCTCATCTCTTCTTCGTAAAAAGCGATCCCTCCACGCTGCACGTGACGCTCATTGGCCGTGATCCGAGTCGTATCCATCATCTCGAGCGTCGAACGTGACTTGTCCTCGATCGAGATGAAGGCGCTCATCGTCAAGACGACATCGAGTTCCCCGACCGCGAACGGCTCGTTCGTCACCGTCTCGCAAATCAAATCGGCGTATCCTTTGACTTTGATTCGGTCCCCGTAAGGCGTCCATAGCAAGAAACCGGATTGAGAAATCCGCGCCAAGAGCGAGACGTCGACGACTTGCTGGATTCGTTCTGACAGTTCGATGACGATCTCGTCTGCCCGTTGTATACCGATCGCCGTCTCGACGGAGCGGAACTCGTCCGCCCGCAAATAAATCAATGACCCGAGCTGATGCGGCGTCTGTTCCCGGAGCGCGTCCACCCGTTCGATGAAGCCGTTCAAGTTCATGAGTCCGGTCTGTTCATCCGTATAGGCGAGCTTGGCGAGATGGTCGTCGATCTCTTGACGGTCGAGCCGGAGATAAAGGATGGCGATAAAATCGGACAGTGTGCTGACAATCAATTCCTCGATAAACGTCCATTGCCGCGGCTCAAACGTCTCGCAACAGATGACCCCTTTGGCCCGATTGTTCGCATAGATCGGCGCGTCGAGCATCGAGTACACCCGCTGCCCTTCCACGAAATGTTGCTGGTACAAGTCCTTCACCCACTCATGGGTCCGGACGTTCTCAAACGGCAACACCCGGTTCGTCCGTAGGGCGTCGAAATAGACAGGTGCATCCCCACGCATGACCGTCAATGCCGGTTCACTCGGGCCACTCTCTTTCGAATAGGCGACTTGGCAACTGATCGATGCGTACGTTTCGTCAAAGTGCCAAATCGAGACCGTATCGACGTTGAGCATATCGGAGACGACTTCGCACATGTAATGAAGCGTCTGTCGCACCGCTTCCTCCGTCACGTCGGGCATCCGGACGAGTTCGAACAGTTTCTCTTGATGTTGTCGGTATGTTTGTGATGAATTGTTCCCCTCGTTCATAAGTCCCCTACTCTCGTTCAAACGTTTTGCATTCATGATAGCACGAAAAGATATATAAATAGGTTTCCAAAATTCAACAGAAAGTCAATTTTCGATTACCCTGTTTCTTTAGTACTTCTTCTTCGTCCACGCCCAAAATTATTGACCTTATTTTCAACGGAATCCACTGATTGAGCCATTTCCACCATTGCTTGCCGTATGTGTAAACCCTACAATAAACTTGTATCGTTTTACCTGTCGATAATTGTCAATTGAAATTGAAGAGAAGGAAGTGACCCCATGTCCCCTAAGTCCGGCCTCATGTACTCATTCGCAGCCATCGCCGCCGTAAGCATCATCGCCCAGGCCGACGAAGTCGCAGCAGCCAGCACACACGTCGTCCGTGCCGGTGACACACTTTGGTCGATCAGCCAAACACATAACGTGTCGGTCGCCCAGTTGAAAGCAAGCAACAACTTAAGCTCTGACCGTCTCGCCATCGGCCAAACGCTCAAATTGAGCGGGAGCGCCCCGAGCACATTAAAACCCGCCGCTACAACGGCGACGTCAAGTTCGACGCAAGTGACGACAGACGCCTTGAACATGCGCCTCGCCGCAGGCACATGGCATAAAGTGCTCGTCACGATTCCGAAAGGCCAGGCGCTCAAGCCGATCAAAACGAGCGGTGCCTGGACGAAAGTCAGCTATGGCGGAAAGACCGGGTGGGTACATAACGGCTACTTGACGACCGCATCCGTCAAACCGGCCACACCGACTCCAGCCACACCTTCTACACCGGTCACATCAAGCGACACTACCGTGACGACAGCCGACTTGAACCTGCGCCGCGCCGCAGGGACGTGGCACGACGTACTCGTCACTATCCCGAAAGGTCAAGCGCTCACACCGATCAAAACGAGCGGTGCCTGGACGAAAGTCAGCTATGCCGGGAAGACTGGGTGGGTACATAACGGCTACTTGACGAATTCATCCGTCAAACCGACTACTCCAACGACGCCGAGCCAACCGGTCGCACCGTCGAAACCGGCCATCAAAGAAGAGAGCATCAACCAGTCTTACGTCACGACGGCGAATTTGAACGTCCGTCAAGGCCCAGGGATCGGTTACGCCCTCGTCACGAACATCCCGAACGGTACGACCGTCAAAGCGACGAAACAGAGCGGTACGTGGGTGTACGTCACCTATAACGGCAAGAGCGGTTACGTTAGTACCGGTTACTTGAAACAGACGACGACGGCACCGAGCGCGCCGGTCACTCCGAACGCCGGAGACGGCGGTGCGGGCAACGAATCGTTCGACTATGTCGTCAATACGCCATCGCTCAACGTCCGCGCCTCGGCCTCGACAAGCTCTGCCGTCATCGGCAGCGTCACGGCCGGACAGACGCTCCGCGTCGTCCAAACGTCGAACGGCTGGCATCAAATCTATATCGGCAACACGACCGGTTTTGTCGCGGCTTCATACGTCAAAGCGGTGCCGAAAGGTTCTACGACGGTACCGTCAGGCTCGTCTGACGGACTAGCGAAGAGTCTTGCCGCCATCGCGGTCGCCAAGAAATATGTCGGCACGCCTTACATCTGGGCATCCTCGAACCCGGCCAACGGTGGGTTCGACTGCTCTGGACTCATCTATTACGCCTACAATCAGGCAGGCTACAGCGTGCCCCGCACGAACGTCGCCACGTATTGGTCCGGGTCTTATTTCGGGACACAGCTCAGCAAGACGTTCGTCCCGAAAGCGGGCGATCTCGTCTTCTTCGAGAACACGTACACGGCCGGCCCGTCACACATGGGGATCATGATTGATTCGGACACGTTCATCCATGCCGGGACGTACGGACTCGGCTACAACACGATCAGCAAAGAGCCATATTGGAAATCACGCGTCATCGGCTACAAACGACCGTGACCTTCGGCGCATTGGAAGACCCGACCTTTGTCGGGTTTTTTTTCGTGGGGCAGGATTTCCCTCGAAAGACTCGAACACGAAAGATAGAATGGGAAGAGAAAGAAGGAGGTGTCCGATGGGAAATAATCGATTCGCTAAAATTCCGTACCGAACTTACACGATGGCCCTCGCCGTCGCTTGTCTCATCGGCGTATTGTTATTCGGGCTCGGACTGAGCTATTACTGGAAAGAAAAGCACGTCGCCGTCGATGAAACGGTGCGCGACTTGAATCATGCCTCTGACTTGGCCGGGGTCGAGTCGTACCTCGTCTTGCATCACGCGGCCAAACTGTACGAGACGAACTCCGAGCAACCGACCGCCTTGTTGTCGGCCCCTTACCGTGAACGGGCGCTCCAATACAATATCCAATTGCTCGACGATTTCGAGACCGGGGTCGATGAGCGTGAGCGGGACGCCCTGCTCCGTTTCTCCGAACAGCTCGAGGACACGTTGAACGAAGACGGGTCGAGCCGATTCGAGGCCGTACCGTTCGACGTCATCGAGTCGATCAATCGACGCTGGCTCTACCAAGGTCTCGAGCGGACTGCCCAGGCGAACACCGCCTATGAATTGACCGACGCCGTCATGCGGATGCAGATGGCGTTCGTCGAAGGTGTGACGAACCTGCTCGCCGAGACGCCGAACCGAGACCAGCTCGACTTCGAGGTCTCGACGATCGCGAACGAGGCTCGACTGATCGAAGACATCGTCGCGACCGATCCGTCGCTGAAAACCAAATCGGTCGAAGACTTGATCGAGAGCGCGCTCGCCCTCGGACGTGTGACGGCCGCCAATTCGACACTCGAGGCCCGTTACGTCAACGGGACGAGCTTCTATGAGGATTCACACGCCGCCCTTCAAACCGTGCGGTCGACGGCAGATGACACGCTCATGGCCGAGCGTGACCGTTACGGTACGCTCGCCATCGCCGCCCTTCTCATCACGATTCTGTTGTCGGCCGGGCTCCTGCTCGCCCTATGCTACACACGCAAGATGTATGCCCACGACTTGGCGCACTTGAAGGCCCGTGCCCTCGCCATCGACCCGAGCACGGAACCGGTCGCGGAATCGTTCCCGCCGAATCATGACTTCCGCGGCATCGAGGACGAACTCCGAGAGATCGCCGTCAGTGTCCACTCGACGGTGCACACGCTCGAGACACAATCGGACGACCTGCTCCGGTATCACGAGCGCTGGTCGTCGCTCTTCTCCGAGACGGGACTCGCCATCGCCTTGATCGATGACACGTACGACTTCATCGAACGAAACGATGTGTTCCGCCAGTTCTTTGGGGAACGCAACTTGTATGAGATCAACCAACTGTTCACCGACACGGGACGCCGCCTGTTGCGCGAGGCGCTCGCCGGGGTGACGGAGAACGGGACGAGCGCGCAGTTCATCTTGCACTTGAAAGGTGAGCACGTCCGCTTCTTGAACGTCAAAATCATCCCGCTCAAGCGCGGCGAGACGCTCACGTATTACCTCATCCTCGAAGATGAGACCGAGCGCGTCGAGCGTGAGCGCAAAGTCGACCGCCTCGTCCGCTTCGACCTCGCCACCGAGCTGTACAATGAGTACGGTTTCCTCCGCGCGTGGGAGAAACAAGACATCGACGGCACGTTCCTGTTGATCAAACTGAACGACTTCCACCACCTCGTCGACTGGTATGACCCGACGTATGCCGACCTGCTCATGACCGAGTTCGCCCGACACGTCGAGGACCGGCTCGAGAAGTACGCGCACCACTTGTTCGGCCGCTACCGTGACGATACGCTCATGCTGTATGTGAAAGGGCTTCGTAACGTCGACGAGACCGAGTTGCTGGAGCTGTTCCCGACCGAGCTGTTGATCAACCAGAAACGCCAGACCGTGCATCTTCAAATCGGGGCGACGCATACGACGCCGAACTACAACGACTGCCTGTTCGAGGCGACGAAGGCGCTCCAACACGCCAAAGAGACGCGGACGCCGTTCGTCTGGTACGATTCGAGCATCCTCGCCCAGCTCCAATGGGCCGCCTTGATCGAACAGGCGCTCCCGGAGGCGATCGAACAAGGCCATATCACGGTCTCCTATCAGCCGCAAGTCGAGTTGAAGACGGGCCGTGTCGTCGGGGCCGAGGCGCTCGCGCGCTGGCAGCACCCGGACATCGGCTATGTGCCGCCGAACGAGTTCGTCCGCATCGCCGAACGGTCCGACCAAATCCTTTGGTTATCGCATTCGATCCTTGATTTGGTCGTGCAACAGCTCGTTTCCTGGCGCGATACCCCGTTCACGGACATCTCGTTGTCGTACAACTTGTCGGCCCATTCCGTCGACCCGTCGATCGTCACGAAGCTGCGTGACTTGGTCGAGACGTATCCATGGCTCCCGGATCGGTTGAAAATCGAGCTGACCGAGTCGGCCGACATCATGTCACACACGAACGAGCTCGAGCGGCTCGAAGATATCGCCGACCTCGGCTATTGCCTGTCGATCGACGATTTCGGTACCGGCTACGCCTCGTTCGAAGCGATTTGGCACTTGCCGATCCAAGAAGTGAAGATTGACCGCATGTACGTCAGCGGAAAAGCGAAGGACAGCACGTCGTTCCTCCGCGCCGTCTCCCGGTTCGCGAGCGAACAAGAACTGACGTCGCTCGCCGAAGGGATCGAGACGAAGCAAGACTTGGACCGCATCCTCGCCGAAGGCGTCGAGCTTGGCCAAGGTTACTACTACGCCCCGGCCCTCGACACGGTTGCGTTCGAGGCGTGGGTGAATGAAAAAAGAGGCCGTCTCGCCTAAGCGAGGGCCCCGTTCGACCGGCTGACACATGTCAGCCGGTTTTTCGTTTGAGGAGATTGAAGACGAGCTTCAACGCGATCAACAGTCCGATGACAGGCAAGATGACGGGCAGCGAACCGCGCGGCAACAGCCCGAACACGATGAACACCGTCATCCCGATGGCGAAGAACAGCTTGACGCCCCGCTCCTGTCCCTCGAACTTCTCCCAGCGCCAGACGAGAAGCAGTAACGTCAGCGGTGCGAACAAAAACGTCAAGAAGAAGAACGGCATATGACGTGTGTACCAGGGTTGGGTCATTTCAATCGTACCTCCTCATACAACGCCTCCGTCGCTTCGTTCGACTCCACGTTCACGTAGATCGGCTTGCCGCTCCAGTCGATGCGAACGGCGGCCTCGATATCCCGGTCAAGGAAGACGAGCACATCTTCCCCGCCTGTCGTCCGGAAGTGACCGGTCAAGCGTGAGCCGACGGCGGCACCGTTCGTCCGGCGGTCAAGGCTCGGCCGATACGTCAACGTGACGGTTTCGATTTCATCGTACGGAATCGTCTCGCCGTAACTGCCGTCGATGACGAGCGCCGAGTCGGTGAACGTCACTTCGGTCGGTTGGTTGAACCAGAACAAGAGACCTCCGACAAAACCCAAGATGAGCGTCAAGACGAGAACGAGCGGGATGAGCCGTTTTTTGCCGCCGGGACGAAGTTTCCCGCGCTCATCAAAAATATTCCCGTCATACTTTTGGCTGCGCCAAAGTGTGACGACGACGAGCAAGACGATGAGCAGGAAGAACGGCTCGAGCGGAATGTCGAGACCAGACATGTCGATGGCGGCGATGACGAGAAAGATGCTTGCGATGCCGTAACACATGAAGCCGAGCAATCGTGCCACCGCCTTGATGTCAACGCGCGCCTTGTCCTCACGCTTCATCGTGTTATATCCCGAGATGAGGAAATGCCAGCCCAAGCGATGGACGGCAAATCCGAGCAAGAATATAATGAGTGCTGCAATGACGAGTCCCCACATAGAGGTGTCCCCCTTTCTACTATAGTGTACGAGAAAAACGGACTAAATGTTTCAAAATCATAAGGCGTGCCAATGACTTGGACGATATCTTATACTGGAGTCAGAACGCTCAAGGAGGAATTCGATGTATCGGACAAAAGCAGACTTTCTACAAGATTGGACCAAGTCCTCGACCGGCACGCTCGACGTGCTCCGCGCCGTCACCGACGAGGCGCTCGGCCAGGAGATCGTTCCCGGTCATAACTCACTCGGCTGGATCGGTTGGCACGTGACGACCGCGCTCGGTTACTTCACGAACTTGCTCGGCTTCCGGCTGTCGGCCCTGAAGAGTTTGACACAACCGACCGACGCGGCACTGATCGCCGATCAATATGCGCGTTACGCCGATGAGATCGCGAAAGCGGCCGAACAGTTCTCGGACGAGTACCTGCTCGAAGAAGTCGACGTCCACGGCGCGAAGCAACCGCGCGGTGCCGTCTTGCGCATGATGATCGACCATCAGACGCACCACCGCGGGCAGATGACGGTACTCCTCCGTCAAGCCGGACTCACGGTCCCTGGCGTCATGGGCCCGACGAAAGAACAGATGAAGGCCTGAAAAAAGGCGAGGCCCCGCGGGGTCTCGCCTTTCGTCACATCGATGACGGCGTATTCGCCTTGTTTTGCATCCGACCAATCCCTTCGTATTGGACAGTACCCGGGTCGCGTGCATATTTCCACGCGTTACGAGCGTCGATCAACCGTTTTGCCCGCATCCCGTCGAACGCTTCCGGCTTCAAGTTGACGAGCTCGTCCCATTCCGTGACGAGGATGGCGACGTCCGCTCCTTTGAGCGCCGCCTCGACCGTCATCGCCTGTGGATAGTCCCACTTGGCGAGTGGGTCATAGCCGATGATGTCAATTTCACGCAACGCCAAGTGGCGAGCGAGCGTGACCGACGGTGCGTCACGCATATCGTCCGTACCCGGTTTGAAGGCGAGACCGAGGAAGGCGACCTTGAGGCCGCTCTTGTGCTCGACTTTCGAGGCGACGTAACCCATCTGGGCGTCGTTCGAGTGCATGGCGGCACTGATGACCGGCAAATCGAGCTCGTTCTCGTGGGCGACGTTCAAGAGCGCATGCATGTCTTTCGGGAAGCACGAGCCCCCGTAGCCGAGGCCGGCGTTCAAGAACGAACGTCCGATGCGCGGGTCGAGACCCATCCCGTCGGCGATCGTCGTGATGTCCGCCCCCGCCTTGTCGGCGAGACGCGCCAAGTCGTTGATGAAACTGATTTTCGTGGCGAGAAACGCGTTCGAGGCGTACTTGATGAACTCCGCGTCAATCGGCGACGTGCAGACGAGCGGGACACCGAGGCGTCCATAGATACCTGCGAGTTCCTCGCACATCTCGAGGTTGTCACTGCCGATGACGACACGGTGCGGTTTCAACACGTCGGCGAGCGCGCGCCCTTCTTGGAGAAACTCGGGGACGACGGCGAACGTGTGAGCCGGGTACATGATCGACAGCATGTCGGTCGTCCCCGGTGGCACGGTGCTGCGGATGATGATCTTTTGTTTCGACTTCACCTCGGACAAGGCCGCGTCGACGAACGTCAAGTCACAGCTGCCGTCGCTCTTGCTCGGGGTACCGACGGCGAGGATGAGATAGTCGACCGTTTCTGTGTCGGCGATTGAGTCTGTGAACGTGATCGAGCCGGGATAGTCACGTAACACGTCTGCCATGCCCGGCTCGTGGAACGGGACGTCCCCGCTCATGAGACGAAGCAGTCTCGGTTGATCTTTCTCGACACCGATGACCTCATGCCCCGCTTTCGCCAGTCCGCACAGGGTGGCCAGTCCGACATAGCCAAGGCCGATGATTCCAAATTTCACGATAGTTCCTCCTTCAATAGTCTTCTCCTAACAGTAACGAAAAGCGGCGAGCAAGGGAAGGCTCTAACACTCTGTGAATATTCTCTGCTATAATGAGTCAAAATGAGGCTAGAAAGGAATAACCGCATGGGATTGCTCGCTTTCTTTTTGATTTCGCTTTTCGTGTTCTACTGGTTTCCTATTCGAGGTGGACTCAAGACTTTCCTGCTTATCTTGATCATGATCAGCGGATGGCTGTCGATTTTCGAGCTCGTCGCGATTATCGAAGCCCGTCCATGGGTCGCTGCCCCGGTCCTCGCGCTCATCGGTTTGTTCGTTTGGAAGTGGCGCAAAGACAGACAAAAGAAACAAAACAAGCAACAAAGCATTTGACAGCGACGTCGAGTGCTTTTTTCAGTTGCCACATAACTTTTTTTAAGAATGATGGGAAAGTATTTTTTTGATGCTATCATACTTGCATCGCACCGTTTTTTTGAAAATAAGGGGAGACTATTATGACTTTTTACGGGCTCGACATCGCACCTTGGATCGAACCACTGGCCCAGTTCGTGTTTTGGTATCCGTTCTTCATGGCGCTGTTTTGGATCTCGGGCGCCCTCTTGTTCAGCCTGACGCGAGAGAAAGAGGAAGAACTCGACTTGAACGAGCGGGAATGGCCGCTCATCAGCATCTTGATTCCTTGTTATAACGAAGAAGAGACGATCGCCGAGACGATCGAGTACTTGGACCGGCTCACGTATCCGAACTTTGAGATCATCGCCGTCAACGATGGCAGCCGTGACAAGACCGGTGACATCCTCGTCGGTCTCGCCGATGAGTATGAGCGCTTGCGCGTCATCGACTGTCATGAGAACCGGGGCAAGGCGAACGCGTTACATATGGCCGCCCACGCCGCCCGCTCCGAGTATTTGCTCTGCGTCGACTCGGATGCGTTCCTGAGCGAAGAGGCACCGTACTACCTCGTCCGTCACTTCTTGAACCGCGGCGAACGCGTCGGGGCCGTCACCGGCAACCCGCGCATCCGTAACCGCGACACGCTCCTCAGCCGGATGCAGCTCGTCGAATACTCGTCGATCATCGGCTCGATCAAACGCACACAGCGCGTCATGGGGAAAATCATGACCGTCTCCGGCGTCATCGTCATGTTCCGGAAGAAAGCATTGCTGTCGGTCGGGCTCTGGGACCGCGACATGATCACGGAAGACATCGCCGTCTCGTGGAAGCTCCAAAAGAACTTCTGGGACATCCGCTATGAGCCGCGCGCCCTCTGTTGGATGCTCGTCCCGGAGTCGATCTCCGGCATTTGGAAACAGCGCGTACGCTGGTCGCAAGGCGGACAGGAAGTCGTCCTACGTCACTTCGACATCTTCAAAGACTGGCGCCAGCGCCGGATTTGGCCCGTCTATATCGAACAGGTCGTCAGCGTCCTCTGGGCATACGCCTGGCTCATCGTCACGGTGTACCTGTTCGTGACGGCCGACACGATGCAAGATCTATTGATTTGGTTCACCTATAACTCGTTCGCGCTCGTTCTCGTCAGCCACGTCCAGTTGATCATCTCGCTCTGGAACGACGCCCGTTACGATAAAGTGTTCAAATATTACGTCTGGGCCGCTTGGTATCCGGTCATCTACTGGATGCTCAACACGTTCGTCGTTATCGCGGCGACGCCGAAAGCGATCAAGGCCCGTGTGAAAGGAGGCTATGCGACATGGAGTTCACCAGACCGGGGGACACGGAGAAGCAGCCTGTAAGTGAGCTATACGATTATGAGCAAGAGATTCTCGTCAAGACGAAACAGAACGTGTTCCGCAAAGGAATCGAGCTGTTGCTCACGGCCGTGTTCTGGTTGTACACGTTCATCGTCACCTGGTTCTTCTTGAGTGCTGTCCTGAACGTGAACGACCGCTATATCGCCATCCTCAAGACCGCCTTGAACGTCACGAACGCCGACATCCGCGAGCTGCTCTTCTTCGGGCTCGTCTCCTCGTTCGTCGCCGCTCTCCTTTTGTTCATTTGGCGGACGTACAATAAACGGAAATATGGACCGCTCAATCGTCGGCAGATGCCGAAAGATACGACGCTCGACGATTGGCTCGCCCTCGACTTGATGGAGCCGGAGGACATCCATCGCCTCCAGTCCGATAAAGTCATCGTCTTCGAGAAAAACCCGGTGAAAGAGTTGAAATGATGCGCTACTTCAAATGGATATTCGCGCTCCTATTGATTGGGGGCATCGCCTGGAAAGTATATGATGTGTCCTCGACGACACATGAAGAAGTGCCCGACGCGGCGCTCCTCCCCAAAGACAACGTCTGTCTCGGTCTCAATTACCACCGCGTCAAACAGCCGAACGTATGGAACAAGCTCGTCGAGTCCGTGACCGGCGCCTCCGAACTGGTTCGCTATAACGTCTACGCCGACGAGTTCGAGCAGCAGATGACGTGGCTCCAAGACGAAGGCGTCCATTTCGCGACGCAAACTGACCTATCACGTTACCTTGCCGGCGAACCGATCCCAGACAAATGTGTCTGGCTCTCGTTCGATGACGTCGATCATACCGTCTACGAGAACGCGTTCCCGATTTTACGAGACAAACAAATCCCGTTCACACTGTTCATCATCACTGGTCACGTCGGCGAGGCGTTTCAAAACTTGGACCTCGCCCCGTGGACCGAATTGAAGGATATGCAGGACAGTGGACTCGCCGACTTCGGGACGCATACGCACGACATGCATTACGTCGAAGACGGAGGCGCCGTGTTCTTGCCGGAAGACAGGCAAGACGAACTCCGGCAAGATTTGGAGACGAGCGTCGCCGCCATCGAGTCGGAGCTCGGGACGCGCGTCACGACGATCGCCTATCCGTTCGGCAACACGAGCGATGCGGTCACCGAAACGGTACAAGACCTCGGTTTCGAGCAGGCGTTCATCTTGAGCCCGAACCCAATCACGCCGGACAACGATCCGTTTTACATGAATCGGTACTTGCTCGACACCGAGCTGTTCGAGTTCTTCGTCAAACCGTATTTCGAGAATTGATGATGCAACCCCTCGTCGCGGACGAGGGGTTGTTTTACTCTTCTGGCAATTCGACTTGATCACCGACCTCGATCGTTCCATCCATGACGTGTTCCATCTCGTCTAAGCTGAACGCGTCCACGAGCTGGATGCCGTCGACGTACACCGTCGGCACGTAGGCGACGCCGAAGTCACGCGTGAACAGGCGCGAGTTTTGGATGCCAATGTCGACATGGTTCTCAAGCAACTCATCCGCATTGAGATTGAACTCGGACGCGAGTTTTCGGGCGTAGTCTTCCGTCCCGAACCCGTCAGATCCGGAGTCGAGTCCGATGGCACGCTGCACCTCATAGTAGCGGTCCGGGATGAGCCGTTCCACGTTATAATCCACGTTCGCGAGCAGTTGCGACTGTTCGTTCAACAGGACGAGCGGCTGCCCTTTGAACATCGCCTCGCCCGTCTTGAGCCAGCGCTCCTCGATCTCCGGCAGTACTTCTTCCATCCACTTCTTGCACCACGGGCAGCTGTAGTCGAAGACGAATACAATCTCGTGTTTCCCTTCTCCGAGCGCGACCTTGTCCTCGAGCGGGAGCTCGTACTTCGTGTATGTATGCAGCTTCGTCGACTCGACGGCCTCGCTTTGGCTGCAGGCAGAAAGGATCAGGATGAGTCCGACAAATAGTAGATAAAATCGTTTCATGTATAAACCTCCTTTTGCTCATTAATTCACATATTTAGTTATACCATGTCTGCCCGGCAGACTCGAGTGACGTTCTGATGAACGAGGAAGTAAAAAATGTGACATATGCCTTTGCCGTCAATGCACATACACCTGACTAAATAATGCACAAGGAGGAAGGATTATACAGGATTTGTAAGTGGTAAAAGAGAATGAGTCGAAAAAGATTGAGAGGAGCATCTTCATGTCCATCATGTATTTCGTCACAGGCGTCTGTCTACTCAGCACAATCAGTCTCGTCTTCATTTGGTTCGCCGAACGTCCGGTCAATCGGACGAAGCTGAAAGTGTTTGCAACGCTCCTCTACCTCGTATTGGTCGGCACGAGCCTTTATTTTCATCAATCTGAACGAGCATTGAATGAGACGACGACCGACTTGAAAGCATTAGAGTCGGCCCATGATGAAGAACTATTGAAACTGACGGAGGACCACGAGAAGAAATTGGAGTGGCAGCGCATTAAAATCGAGCGGGAGATCCGCGAAGAGCTCGAAGCCAAGTATGCGTATAAAGAAACTTCATTGAACGCGACGTTGATTGAGAAAACAATTGATTTAGAAGAGACGATCAAAAGCCAGCGCAGTGAAATTTACGCGCTTGAAGACAAATTGCGCGTCACGTTGTCCGATAATGAGCGGTTGCAGAATGAATTCGACGACTTACAATCCGCCTATAACAATCCATATGGGGAAACACCTCCTGAAGAAGCTTTCCTTGAGGTGTATCATTCATGCCAAGAGCTGAATGTGTATTATCCCGACGGCGTCGATATCGCTCATGACGCTTATTCGTTCGTGTTAGATGAGGACGAAGATGGCATCGCGTGCGGCCCGTCTGAACAGTAAAAACGAGCGGACCCTATGGCCCGCTCGCTTCATTTGACGACGCGTGTCGTCTTTTTCAATTCTTGATACCCGCTCTGTGTCATCTTCACGGTGACGGTCACGCCTGGTTTTTGGCGTGAGATCGTCAGCCTATAGTTTCCTTTCGAATCGACTTTCGCGGTCTTGCTGATGAGCTTCGTCCCGACATACGCCTTGACCGTCGCCCCTTTATTCCCTTTTCCGGTGATGACGTTAGATGTCGACTTCACCGAGTAGACGCTGAACGTCCGGAACGTGTTGAGGACTTTTCTCGAGGCTGTGCTCGACATGTTCCCGGCCGCGTCTTTCGCGCGCGCCGAGACGGTCGCTCCTGCTTTCGTCGTCTTCAGCTTGTAACGATACAACCCTCTGCTCGACGCTTTCGTCGTGTACGTCCGCCCATTATACGTGATGTACACCGTCGCGCCTTTTTCTGCTTTCCCGAAGACGAGCGTCGATTTGTTCGTGAGTGTCGAAATCGTCGGTTTCGTCGGAGCCGTCTTATCAATCGTGAACGTGAGCAGTTTAACGTTTCCGGCCTTGTCGGTGACACGGAGCGTGTAAACGCCCGAGTTCTTCACTGGCCAATTGTTGCGGATTCGTTTCCCGTTCAACGTTGCCGTCCCTTCATTATAACGAATCGTCACCGCTTGATTCGTCACTTGACGGCTCTTGACACTCGAGACGACGGGAGGAGTACGGTCGATGATGAACGCCTTGACCGATTGATTCCCGAGTGTATCAGTCACACGAAGCGTGTATCTTCCAGGTTGGTTGACCAGTTTGCCTGACGTGTACGGTTCACCGTTCAACGTCGCCGTGCCTTCGTCAAATCGTGGTGCAACGCTGCGATAATATGACTTCCCGGTCGTGAATCCGTTGAGCACAGGTGGCGTGTTGTCGATGGTGAAACGAATGATCGTCTCGTTCCCTGCCTCGTCTGTCGCGACGAGTGTGTATGGGCCATCTTCACTAATCGGTTGCCCTGATTCATATGGCTGCCCATTCAACGTAACCGTTCCTTCACTGAACGTCGGAAGGGCTTGTTTATATGTGCGACCATCTTCCACCCCCGTGACCGATACCGGTGTCGTGTCGATTGTGAAACGGATAACGGTCTCATTGCCGATTGCATCCGTCACGCTCAACTCATGTAAGCCTTCTGTCGTGATGATGGTACCAGACACGTACGGCTTGCCATTCAGAAGAGCCGTTCCTTCATCAATCGTTGGTTGAAGTCGCTTGTACACTTTATTCATCTCGACGCCTTTGACAGTCGGACCAGTCCGGTCGATATTGAACTGAAGCGTCGTCCGGTTCCCCGCGACATCGGTCACGACCAAGTCATACTTTCCTTCTGTCGCTACTTTGCTTCCCGTCTTGAACGGCTGTCCGTTCAACGTCGCCGTCCCTTCATTGAACGTAACGGTCGCTTCTTTGACGGTCTTGCCGTTCGTCACGCCACTGATGATCGGTTTCGTCCGGTCAATCGTGAAGCGGACCACCGCTTCATTGCCGGCCTCATCTCGGACGATCAATTGATGCGTCCCTTCTTCGGTCATAGTCGCACCGCTTTGGAACGGTCGTCCGTTCAATGTCGCCGTACCGTCTGAAAAGACAGGGATTACTTGTTGATACGTCATCGTGTCTTTAACGCCTGTCACAATTGGCGCCGTCGTATCGATCGTGAAGCGAATGACCGCTTCATTACCGACTTCGTCTTGAGCAATCAGCTCGTAGTCACCTTCTTTTGTGACGACTGTAGCAGTTGAAATCGCATTTCCATTCAGTGTCGCCGTTCCTTCAGTGAACGAAATCGTTACCTGTTGGTACGTCTTCCCATTTTCGACACCGCTCACAGCCACTTGTGTGAAATCGAGATGGAACTGGACCCGCGTTGTGTTACCGGCCGCATCTGTCACGGTTAACTCGTATTTACCTTCTGCCGAGACGACTGTTCCTGACGTGTACGGTTTGCCATTCAATGTCGCCGTTCCTTCAGTGAACAGCGGTGTCACCGCACGGTTATAACCTTGTGAAGCGACACCCGTCACGACCGGTGCCACATGGTCGACGGTGAAGCGGACTGTCGTGACATTGTTCGCTCCGTCCGTCACCACGAGCGTATAGACACCATCTTTCGTGATGGCCGTGCCCGATGTGAATGGTTGGCCGTTCAATGTCGCCGTCCCTTCAGCAAACATCGGTGTCGCCAACGGGTAGTGTTTGTCGGATTCGACTCCGCTCACGACGACCGGGCTCCAATCGAGTGTGAAGGGAACGCGTGTGACGTTCTTCGCTTCATCGGTGACGACGAGTTCATACGTCCCTTCTTGATCGATGACCGTGCCGGACGTGTACGCTTTCCCATTCAATGTCGCCATACCTTCATCAAATGTTGGCGTCACGGAGCGATTGAAAGCTCCGGCCTTGACCCCGGTCACAGTCGGTGCCGTTTGGTCGATGCGGAACGAACGTGTCGTGACATTATTCGCAGCATCCGTCACGACGAGTTCATACGTTCCGTCCTGATCGATCGCTTGTCCTGATACAAACGCGTTTCCGTTCAATGTTGCTGTTCCTTCATTAAACAATGGACTGACCGGCTTGTTGTAAAGTCCACCATCGGTCACACCCGAGACGTTCGGTACCGTGCGATCGATGACGAAGTTGATCGTCGTCATGTTTCCGGCCAAATCGGTGACTTGGAACACGTACGTGCCTTCCGCTTCAATCAAAGTATCTGATACATAAGCTTGGCCGTTCAGCGTCGCTTTGCCTTCTGTGAACTGAAGACGTGTCTGTTGATACGCCTTGCCTTCTTCTGCGCCTGTGACCGCAACCGGTGTCCGGTCAATCGTGAAGCTCACTTTCGTCTCGTTACCTGCCTTGTCACGAACGACAAGCTCGTAGTCCCCTTCAGTCGAGACGGTCGTGCTTGACGCGACTGCTTTTCCGTTCATCGTGGCACTGCCTTCGTCGAATGAGAGGGTGACGTCTTTGTTCGTGTAACGTGACGAGATTCCCGACACGACCGGTGCTTTCGTGTCAATCGTGAACTGACGTGTCGTCGTGTTCCCGCTCTGATCTGTGACGATCAACGTATAAGCCCCGTCCGCCGTCACTTTTGTGCCGCTTGAAACGGGTTGCCCGTTCAGCGTCGCCACACCTTCATTGAACGTGAGCGTGACAGCGCTCGACGTATAGGCGTCGTTCGTCACGCCAGTAATGATTGGCGCGATGACGTCTTTGATGACGCCTGAGTACGGTTTACTTTGAAGCAGACCGTGTTGCAAGTTCAGTTCATACTCGCCATGAGAATCGAGCGTGAGGTTCGTAAACGCGAATGTCCCGTCTAGAGTCGCAGTCGTCGTGTACGTACTCTCGCCAAGCGTCAATGTGAGTGCTGTGCCCGGTTCGGCTTGACCACGAATCGCTGCGTCATCATTTTCAACCGCATGGACGTTGAAGACCTCATACCGTTTTGTTTCTGAAGCCGACGCCAACTCAATCTCATCGACCGCATGATAGCCAAGCGTGATACTGCTGTCGAGTTGAATCGGACTGCCGTATGTGAGTGATTCAACGTTCTCGTTCAGCGTGTAGTAAATCGTCGCATCTTTCGTTGCTTCGAGCGTCACGGAATCACCTTTCGGATAAATCCCGCTCGGCAAGCTCGCGGTGACGACAGGTAAGTCACGTGAATACACTTTGTACGTCCAACGATGTGTCTTACCGTATTGGTCCGTCATCGAGAAGCGAAGTGTTTTATCTTCCGGTACGACGACGTCAGTCAGACGGAAAATCCCGTTCGCTTTCGTCGTCACCGCCTCACCGTTCAAGTAAAGCGCGCTGAGCGGAATGAATGAACCTGCCACATCGACCGTCCCGTTCTCTTCGAACAATGGTGCTCCCGAGATTTGAAACGGCAGCGTACCGTACAACTGGTTCGTCGCCGTCATCGAGTTGACGGAGTTCGACCCTGACAGGACGACCATGCCGTCTTGAGACGGGTTGTAGTAGCCGAACGTGAAGTAGCTGGCTCGCATATCCCCGTTCAATTCGAGACCACCGTACGAACGAAGACGACCTCCAACATAGACGTCTCCGTTGATTTGAACGTTCGAATCAATGTTTAATTGAGCACCTGGCAATACGTAGACATCTTGATTCACTGTCTCGTAACTCCAATACTCATAGCCACTAACGATGCGTGCATTGACTGGTTCGATTGCTGGAAGCACGTTAATCGTGACGTCCAGCCCGTCTGTGACCGTTACGGAGTTTTGATTCAAGTCCGAAATCGTAAGGCTTGTTAACTTCCATTGCCCCGGATGAGCCCGGAATGAATCGTAAGATACCGGGAAGTCGAAACCAGTTGATGTCACCGTTTCACTTGATAAGGTGACAGCCTCTCCACTTTCATGGGTGAACGTTCCTTCGGCTGATTTTAGTTTTAAGTTGTCAGAAGCTTGAACAGCAAAAGAACTATATTCTTCATAATCTAATTTAATACTTGTTGATCCCACTAAATTAAAGATCGGCTCAACTAAATCAGTAGATGGAGAGATCATATCAAACCATTGATTGCTATCTCTGCCCCAAAAAGTCTCGTCGTTATTTCGGTCATCGTAGGCCGTTATGTATGCCAACGTGTACCGTCCGGACTCCATCGTGTCGGTGATGGTCACCTCGCCCGTGTAGAGCCCGTCTCCCTGCGCATACATCGTCACGGAGAAATGGTTCCCCGTCTTCGGTTTCTTCAGATAGAGATAGACGCGTGGCGATGACGTCATGTTGTCCGTCACCACAACCTCGATCGGCACCGTGTCGCCGACCGTGTACTCCTTCGCCGGGAACGTGTGGCTGACAATCACGGGCGGCTCGGAATCCTCATTAGTCGTTCCGTACACTTCAAACCATTGATTGCTATCTCTGCCCCAAAAAGTCTCGTCGTTATTTCGGTCATCGTAGGCCGTTATGTATGCCAACGTGTACCGTCC
>NZ_JACSLM010000004.1:240883-264212 GCF_018618115.1 Exiguobacterium sp. s16
CGTGGCGATGACGTCATGTTGTCCGTCACCACAACCTCGATCGGCACCGTGTCGCCGACCGTGTACTCCTTCGCCGGGAACGTGTGGCTCACAATCACTGGTGGTTCGGCATCTTCCGCCCCCAACACCCTCCAATCAAACGAACTAAATACCAATAACATCACTACAATCAAACTGACCCACTTTTTCATTCATATCTTCCTTTGTACTTTATATGTAACACCCATTAAGATTTTCCAAAGAACAATATACCATCTAATTTCTAAATTTTGTCTCCTGTTTTTATAAAAAGGTGTATGTTTTCCGATACCACGACATAAAAAATACCAGGTCCCTATCAGACGACTCATCCGACAGATATCCTGGTTATTTTCGACTCACTTATTTCCGATGCGATATTTCGCCTCCACCGTGTCCTCCCCCATAAACGCCTCCATCGTCGCCGCCGTATCCGACGAGATCCCGTCCTTCTTCACGACTTTCCCGACCGTCTGCAAGATGATCTTCCAGTCATTGAGAAACGTGACGTTGTCGACATACTTCACGTCGAGCGCGAAACGATCGGGCCACGACAGTCGGTTCCGTCCGTTCACTTGAGCAAGGCCCGTCAGTCCGGGACGGATGTCATGTCGTCGGCGCTGCTCCTCGTTATAACGCGGCAAATACTCGACGAGCAACGGGCGCGGTCCGACGATGGCGATGTCACCCTTGACGATGTTGAGCAAACTCGGCAACTCATCGAGACTGAGCGAACGAAGCTTGTTCCCGAACGGGGTCAAACGAACCTCGTCCGGCAACAGCTCCCCGTGCTCATCCCGCTCGTCGGTCATCGTCCGAAATTTCACCATCTCAAAGATGACGCCGTCCTTGCCCGGACGTTTTTGTTTGAACAGCACCGGTCCCCCGAGCTTCCACTTGATGAGGCCGGCGATCGTGACGAGGACTGGACTTAAAACGAGCAGTGAGATCGTCGCAAGAATCATGTCTTGCGGACGTTTCACAAAACGTGCATACATGGGAACTCCCTCCTATCGGAACGAAGAATACATCGAGTCGTAGTAGGATTGATACGCACCGGACACAATTCGTTCAATCCATTCAGGATGCTCCACATACCATTGAATCGTCTCGACGATTCCATCTTCAAATCGATATCGCGGGGTCCATCCGAGTTCGTCGGCCATCTTGGTCGCGTCGATCGCGTAACGTCGATCGTGTCCCGGGCGGTCTTTCACGAATTGAATCAACTCGTCTGACTGTCCGAACGCTTTAATGATGATGTGGACGAGCTCCAAGTTTGTTTTTTCGTTATGCCCCCCGATGTTGTAAACCTCACCGAAACGTCCGTTCTCTCGAACAACATCGATGGCCTCACAGTGATCGCTCACATGCAACCAGTCCCGAATCTGTTGGCCATCGCCGTAAACCGGTAACGGCAAGTTCGACATACAGTTATGAATCATGAGCGGGATGAGCTTCTCCGGGAACTGGTACGGCCCATAGTTGTTGCTGCATCGCGTCGTCTTGACCGGCAACCCGTACGTCTCGTGATAGGCCCGAACGAGCAGGTCGGAGCTCGCTTTCGAGGCCGAATACGGACTGTTCGGGGCAATCGGCGAGTCCTCGGTGAAATAACCGGTCGCGTCGAGTGATCCGTACACTTCGTCCGTCGATACATGGACAAAACAGACGCCTGCCTTATACTCCCGGCTGTACTTATCATCAGGGGCGACTTTCCAATGACGCATCGCCGTGTCGAGTAGCACTTGCGTCCCAAGAACGTTTGTCGTCAAAAACAGTTCAGGCTCGGTGATGCTACGGTCCACATGCGATTCTGCTGCGAAGTGGACGACTTCATCAACTTCATACGTCGTGAACAATCGGCCCATCACTTCTCGGTCACGGATGTCGGCTTTCTCGAAATGGTAGAGGGGATCTGCCTCGAACTCCCGAAGGTTCTCGAGATTTCCTGCATACGTGAGTGCATCGACGTTAAGAATGCGGTACGTTGGATGTTTTGCCCGCAAGTGTTTTATGAAATTTGAACCGATGAACCCGGCTCCGCCAGTCACTAGGATTGTTCGCATCCGTTCTCTCTCCTTCCTCGACGAGTGATAAGAGATATTGTCCATAATCGGTCATCTTGAGCGTCAAACCGATATCCTTCAACTCGTCTCGCGTGATGAATCCGCGACGCCAGGCGATCTCCTCGAGACAGGCGATGTAATAACCTTGCCGCTCTTGGACCGTTTGGACGAACACGGACGCTTTGATCATACCTTCTGGCGTTCCGGTGTCGAGCCATGCCATCCCTCGTCCGAACAGCACGACGTTCAACTCCCCGCGCTCGAGATACATGTTGTTGATCGACGTGATTTCAAGTTCGCCCCTTGCGGAAGGTTCGACACGTTTGGCGAATTCGACGACTTGATTGTCGTAGAAGTATAGTCCCGGGACCGCATAATTCGATTTTGGGGCCGCCGGTTTTTCTTCGATCGAGACGACCCGGTTTTCGGCATCGAATTCGACGACACCAAAGGCTCGTGGATCTTTTACCGGGTAGCCAAAGACAGTCGCCCCTTGTTTTTTCGCTTGCGCGTGTTTCAAGAAGCGCGTCAAATCGGGTCCGTAAAACACGTTATCCCCTAAGATGAGACAGACCGAATCATCGCCGATAAAATCCGCTCCTAGAATAAAGGCGTCGGCCAGTCCGACCGGCTTCGTCTGTACTTTATAGGAAATGTCGATGCCAAGCTGATGGCCGTCCCCGAACAGACGCTCATATCCACCGATATCTTGCGGGGTCGAAATGAGCAGGATTTCTCGAATCCCCGCTAACATCAACACGGACATCGGATAGTAAATCAACGGTTTATCGTAGATCGGTAACAGTTGTTTGGAGACGGCCTTTGTCATCGGATAGAGGCGCGTTCCGTTCCCGCCTGCTAATATGATGCCTTTCATCGTTTCATCATCCTTTCTTGAATCACCGTGCAAATCCGTGTCACGTCTTCTGCGGCAAGGTCTGGATAAAGCGGAAGTGTCAGCACCCGCTCGGCAATCTCACGGGCGACGGGGGTGCTGCGGCTCGCAAACCGGTTCTGATTCCACGCATAATCCGTCACGAGCGGATAGAAATACTTCCGGGTGAAGATACCTTCCTTCGCCAAGGCGTCATGCAGCTCATCCCGTCGATTCTCCTCCGCCGTCAAGATGATGGGATAATAGGAATGGTTCGTTTTGACGCCGGGTTGAGGTGTCAGGATTCGAATCCCTTGGACGTTTTTGAGTAACGCGTCATATTGCTCGCGCACGCGTTTCCGACGCATGATCGTCTCCTCGATATGACGCAAGTTACATAATCCCATCGCAGCCTGAAACTCATTCATTTTGGCGTTTCCACCCGGCTCTTGAACCGTTTCCGGGCCAGTAATGCCAAAGTTTTTCAACTGATCGAAACGGGACTTCAAGGCCGGGTCATTGTACGTCAAGGCGCCACCTTCAATCGTATGAAACACTTTCGTGGCGTGGAAACTGAACATCGAGACGTCCCCGAACGTGCCGATTCCTCGACCGTTCACGTTGACGCCGAACGTATGGGCCGCGTCATAAATCACTTTCAGGTTGTGTTGCTTGGCAATCGCCTCGATTGCCTCGACGTCGCATACATTTCCGTACACATGGACGGGTAGGATGGCCGAGGTTTTCGTCGTGATCAGTCGCTCTAATTTGGAAGCGTCGAGTGTAAAGTCGTCTGGACGGATATCTCCGTACACGGGTGTCAGCCCTTTACGGATTAAGGCGTGACTCGTCGAAGCAAAGGTGAAAGGGGTCGTGATGACTTCTCCCGTCAATCCGAGTGCCTCGATTGCCGTCTCGAGTGCCAAGTGTCCGTTCGTGAACAGGGATACGTGCTCGACTCCTAAATAATCAATCAACTCATGTTCGAGTTGCTGATGTTTGGCGCCGTTGTTCGTCAACCATCCCGATGCCCACAACTCACGAATCTCATCCGTATACTCTTCAAATGATGGGAGTATCGATTTGGTGACGGGAATAGCTTCTGGCGGACAGTCAGGCTGATTTGATGCTGGATGAGCCGGAAATGCGGCGGATTGGATATCGACGATGTGTAGCATAAGGCACCTCCTAGGTCACTTGGCGATTCGAGACGAGTGCGTACCGTTCAAGCATGAATTGGATTTCCGGTTTGGAACAATGCATCATCACGTCGATGATGGACAAGTTCGGTTGGAACGTATAGGGCCCTTGATCGTACGTGATTGAATCGGTCTTGATAAACGATAGATCAATCCTCGCCTGTTCGAACACATCGGCATCATACAAGCACATTCCGTTGATCGCATTCACGTAATGCGTCGCCCTTAACTGTTCACACATCTTGATAATCCTCGCTTGGCCCTTCAATCCGAATCCAGCGTTCAACTCCGACGAAAGAATGAATGTCGTCGAGATGCCGAGATACCGTGCGACTTCCTCGATGCCGTTTGCCAAATACTTCCCGACGTTTCGTTCGGGATGACGAATCACTCGTTCGAGCAATGGGAAGACGTGTTCGAACTGAGGGGCTTTGTGATAGGCGTGTCGCAACAGTTTCAACTGTTGTTCGGCAATCTCATCCGGTTGTGCCCGTTCATGGTCGCAAATCAAACGATTTTGGCTCATCTTTTGAATTGATAACGTGAACGGGTGAGGGTTTCCATCAATCAGGACACGATTTCGATGAATCCACCCTTTTTTGATGAAATGAACGTCGTCATACACAACGAATGTATCGACCGCATGGATCAACTGGAAGTACCCGATATAAGGGAAGAAGTAAGGTTGCATGATGCCCACGTTCATGACGTCTCTCCTTTACGAAATGATTTGTTTCGCGCGTAACGTGTCATAGTATCCTTTGGCCGTGACATCGTTTCGATGGAACTTGACGAGTTCTCGCGATAACATGCCATGTTCGATGAGACGCTCCGGATGTTCGAGGTACTGTTCAATCCCTCGTTCGATCGATTCGACCGTGATGTCACACATGTAGCAGTTCTTTCCGTCTACGGAGTGATGGGAGACGTTATTGATTTGATCGCTGATGACGACCCCCATGCCTGAGGCTCTCGCTTCGATGATGGTCCCGTTCCCGTTAGAATACGTGGCCGGCAGGACCAAGATATCCGCTTGTTCATACACTTTCGGCATCTCGTCCCACGCCCGGATCTCATCTAAGAAGTGGACGTTCTTCAAATCGTGCTCTGCGATATATGCTTTACACGCCTCGAGTTGTTGTCCGGAATTGTTCAAATAGAGTTCGAGGGAATAGCGTTTTGATAAATTCCGATATGCTTCTAACACGAGCAGCGGCTGATAGCGTTCGACGAGACGATTCGCAAACAAAAGTTTGAACGTGTCGTCCAGCTGTTTCCGTCTCAACCCATGATCGAAGTAAGCATCAATGTCCTGTGCATATGTCGCATGCACAACTTTTTCAGGATCAAACCCGAGATGATCCTTGAATTGCTTGACCGCTACCGCCCCCATCCCGAAATATAAGTCGGCATCCTTGAACATCCAGTGCAACAGTTTCGTTTTATATGGATTGTCTTGAGGATTCGTGAGCCGATCAGAAGGGTCGTCGTCATTTTGTAGCGGACGAATCGGTTCACTCATGACGACGGTCTTGATTCCGAACAGTTTTGCCACTCTCACGATGCCGGCATGTCCAGCCATGAATCCGCCAAGTAGGATGACATCCGGTTTGAACCGAATCAGCTCTGGGATCAATCCGAGCGAGAGATAACCGAGTTTGGGAAACCACTTCGTGTGTTTTAAGATTTGACACTTCTCGCCGAGCGGGATTTTCCACCAGTCCGGCCGATTTTGATCGAGGTGCTCATAAAACCAAAATTCAGCGTCAAAATATTCTTCCAAGGCGTAGCACAGTTTCACTTGATAAGGGGAAGCGATATTCCCGATAAAGACGAGTTTTTGTTTCATCGTTCACCCTCCCTTACGGTTTGACGGGGGTCGGTCGTGCCTTTCCATACCTCGCGTCGGACGTAATCCGTGTACGAGATCAAAATCCGTACCACTTTGTCCGAGACGTTCGGCATGCTGTAGTCACTGACGAGGCGAGGCCGCTCCTGCTCCATGACGACCGACATTCCTTGTAAGATTCGCTCTTTCTCAAGCCCGACCATCAAGACGGCCCCTTCTTCCATCGCCTCCGGCCGCTCATGCGTCTCTCGGATATTCAATCCTCTCAAGCCAAGGATGGAAGACTCTTCGCTGATTGTCCCGCTGTCACTGAGCACCGCTTTAGCATGCAGTTGAAGGTGGTTATAGTCGACAAATCCGAGCGGCTTGAGAAGTCGAACCAACGGATGGAACGAGACGTTCAATTCATGGATCCGCTTCATCGTCCGAGGATGGGTGCTGACGATGACCGGTAGTCCATACTGCCCCGCGATTGCGTTCAAACTGTCGACAAGTGCCAAGAAGTGTTTGTCGGAGTTGACGTTCTCTTCTCGATGCGCCGAGACGATGAAGTAGTGGTCCGGAGTCAGTTCAAGCCGGCTCAGCACATCTGACTGTTCAATCGCCTCTCGTTTCGACATCAACACCTCGAACATCGGGCTTCCCGTCTTGATGATTCGTTCCGCCGGGAGCCCTTCTCGGAGAAGGTATTCCCGGGCGATATCGCTGTACGTCAAATTCACGTCCGCGGTATGGTCGACGATCTTGCGGTTGATTTCTTCCGGGACACGTTGGTCGAAGCAACGGTTTCCCGCCTCCATATGGAAAATCGGGATTTTCCGGCGTTTGGCTGCAATCGCCGCAAGACAAGAGTTTGTATCTCCGAGAATCAACACCGCATCCGGACGTTCGAGTTCAAGCACGGGATCGACTTGGATGAGAATGTTACCAATCGTCTCAATCGGGCTGCCCGTCGCAGAATTAAGAAAGTAATCGGGTTTTCGCAAAGAGAAATCCTCGAAAAACACTTCATTTAATTCATAGTCATAATTTTGTCCCGTATGCACGAGGACGTGCTCGATGGCCTCAGAGTGTTCCAGTTTATGAATAACGGCCGACAGGCGTATGATTTCGGGACGCGTCCCGACGATGGTCATCACTTTGAGTCGTTTCATCTTGCACCTCCATAAAGTATGTGTCCGGGTTGTTCGGGTCATAGGCCTCATTCACCCACATGACGGTCACCAAGTCGGTCGTTCCGATGTTTTCAATGTTGTGTGTATAGCCGGTTGGGATATCGAGCACACGCATCATCTCTCCCGTGACGTGATACGTATGGACCTCGTTCTCTCCGACCTTGCGGAAACGAATCAACGCCTCGCCGCTGACCACGAGGAACTTTTCATTTTTCGTGTGGTGCCAGTGGTTCCCTTTCGTAATTCCCGGCTTGGCAACGTTGACGGACACTTGTCCCCGGTCGGGTGTCCGGATGAATTCCGTGAACGACCCGCGTGCATCTTCATTCAACTTCAAGTCATAAGCGAAGCGATCGACAGGCAAGTAACTAAGGTACGTGCTGTACAGTTGCTTCGTAAACACATCCTCTAAATTCGGGACGGCCAAGCTTTGGCGACTTTCTTTGAATGTCTGTAACAAGTCGGCGATTCGGCCGAGCTCGATTGGCGGATGGACTGCAACTTCTTCCTCATACACGGCCTGGGTTCGTCTTCTCACATCGAGCAAGCCGACCAACGCATCGATCACGTCATCGATATACGCCAGTTGCACGGTGCGTGCCGGGTCGTGAATTTCTATCGGCAAGTCTCGTGCCACCCGATAACAAAATGTTGCGACGACACTGTTATAATTCGGCCGTCCCCACTTTCCAAACAGGTTCGGGAAGCGGAACAGATAGATGGTGCGCCCCGTTTTCTCATGTTCGTGTCTCAAGACCTTCTCCGCCGCGAGTTTACTGCGTCCATACGGATTGTCCTGAGTCGCTTGAATCGAGGAGGCAAACATGATGGGCGCGTCATTCTCATGAGCGGTTAACGATGCGACCAACTGCTCGGTGGACCCGGTGTTCCCTTCCACAAACTCGGTTTCAGTTTCCGAGCGGTTCACCCCGGCCAAGTGGTAGACGAACTCAGCGTGTTGGCAAAATTGTTGAAGTTCGGCTTCCGACGTATCGCGCGTGGACGAGAATACATCGTGACCCCGTGCGGTTAATTCGGCGACCAGATTCTTGCCGATGAATCCAGTTGCCCCGGTGACAAGAATCTTCATGATACTTTCACCCAGCTCGCAAGTTCTTGTTGGATGTACGGAAGGGTCAACAAGAGTTGCTTCACTTGCTCGACGTTCAACTGTTCTGTGTTGGCCGAGTTATATTCGCCCTCGACCGTCAAGCGCTTGCTTCCTTCATTGAAATATTTATCGTAGTTCAAGTCGCGCGTGTCAGCCGGCACCCGGTAAAAGCCGCCCATGTCTTCCGCGACGACATTCTCTTCTCGTGTCAATAACGTCTCGTATGACTTTTCACCATGCCGTGTGCCAATGACTTTGATCGGGTTGTTCGCATGGAACAGCTCGAGCAACGCTTGGGCCAACACTCCAATCGTGGACGCAGGTGATTTTTGGACCATGATATCTCCCGCATGCGCGTTCTTGAAGGCGAAGACGACGAGTTCGACCGCATCTTCGAGACTCATCAAGAACCGTGTCATGAACGGGTCCGTCACGGTCAACGGCTCGCCCCGTTTAATTTGGTCCACGAATAATGGAATGACAGAACCCCTTGATGCCATGACGTTTCCATAACGTGTGCCGCAAATCAATGTTTGGTCCGGGCCCACGGCTTTTGCTTTGGCGACGAAGACTTTTTCCATCATCGCTTTCGAAATGCCCATCGCATTGATCGGATAGGCCGCCTTGTCCGTCGATAGGCAGATGACCTTTTGGACTTGTTGTTCGATGGCCGCGTTCAAGACGTTATCCGTCCCGAGCACGTTCGTCTTCACTGCTTCTAGAGGGAAGAACTCGCACGAAGGAACTTGTTTCAATGCCGCCGCATGAAAGACGTAATCGACGCCGTACATCGCGTTGCGCACACTGTTCACATCACGAACATCTCCGATATAAAATTTGAGTTTATCGTCATGATAGAGCTTACGCATATCGTCCTGCTTTTTCTCGTCTCGTGAAAAAATGCGAATCTCTTTAATATCCGTTTTCAGGAAACGTTGCATGACAGCGTTTCCGAATGAGCCTGTGCCTCCAGTGATCAATAATGTCTTGTCCTTAAACATTGCGAATCCTCTCCTTTGTCATGATGTCAGTTGCTTCTAAAGGTGATGGGAAAGTTGAGTTGGAAACAATTGCAATGATGTTGATACTATCGTGTTACCCGTCTCATTATGAGAATAGGAAAGAAATGTTTATCATTTTTTTGAAAGATGACATGTCTAATGTTTGCATCCCTTGAAAAAAGACACCCCGTTCAGGATGTCTTCGATGCATGTCTGATAAACCCACGCAACAGTTCTTTTTCATCATCCCGAAACGTGAAGATCCATAGAAAGATAAAGTAGACGAGACCGAGCGCAGCAGCTTTAAATAGAAAATAAATTAGTGAGTCGACAGGTAAGTATCGTTGCACCAGTAGGCCCGCCACGCCTAGAAAAACCAATGCCGGGGCAATCTTCACATGACATTCGTAGAAAAATTTCCACATATTTAATTTCAAGACGCGTATATATACCATGTTCATAAAGACGACAGTACCAACCAAATTCCCAATCAAGATGGCGATGGCAGCACCAATCGCCCCGTAATGCGGCGATAAGAGAAGCGACAGAATCACACTGACCGTCGCGACGATGAGCGATGCGAACGCCCGATACTTGATTTGATTGACCGCGATTAACGTCGTGTAGGCGATTTCTTGCGTCAATGTGATAATTCCAGGAAGAATGAGTAATAACGCGACCACATAGGACGGAAAGAAATCGGGACCGACCCATAGACCGATGAACTCCCGACCCATCGTCGCAAAACTGATGATAATCAATCCGACGATGTACAGCTGGATGCGTCCGACACGGACCAATAAGTTATCCAATTCGGACTGTCGATTATAGGTGGTCATACGCGTGACCTTCGGCAGGAAGAGTGATCCAATCGCTGATGAAATGGTCCAAACATACCCCTCAATGACCATCCCGATTGAGAACAAGGCGATGGAGGCACTGCTCGCCAAAGCCCCGAGAATGGTCGGGGTGATGTTCAAGATGAAACGTTGGGCGATAGCGATGACGGTCGTCCAAGAGGAGAAGGAAAAGATATCCCGGTACATCGAACGGCTGTTATGCAAAAAGTCGATGGCCGTCTCCGTTCTGCGGAGCAGGTAGATGCCTTTGCCGATGATGATGGATAGACCGACGATGGCGTTGACGAAAACGAGTGCGTACAAGCCAAATCCGAACAAGAGCGCACCAATCATCAAGACGACGGTCGATACTTTCTCGATCAAGTTGAACCAGTTGAGGACGACGAACCGTTCGTTCGCGATAAAAATCCCATTGAACGGTTTGGTCGGGAACAAGACGACGATGTAAAAGCCGACCATAATATATAAAACTTTAAGCGTCTCCACTTCAGTCGGTGATAGACTCGCGTAAATCGTATCGATCATCACGTACACACCAATCAGGACAATTCCAATCAGAATTGCAATGCCGAGGAAAAGTTTGAACGCGACACCTAGAAAACGGGACGCTCCTTCTGAGTCTCCGAGCGCATGATATTTTGACAGGAAGCGTGACACCGCCGCCTCTAAGCCGAAATCTAGCGCGAAGATGCTGACGAGCGACAGCGATAGCATATAGAGTCCATAGTTCGCCTTCCCAATTTCCGCAATCATCCATGGTGTGTAGAACAGCCCGGCGAGGATATTAAATCCGATGGCGATGTAAGACATGAGTACACCGATTTTGATTTGCCGTGAACTTTTTTGTTCATCAAACTCCACTTTCGTCGTCACCAGATTCCCCTCCCCTTATTTCTGTTGCCAAAAGAACATATAAAGCGGTTCGTTACGGACAAACAAGAGCAGCAGCATCGTGATGGCCACGTAATAGACGAGCAGGCGCTCCCGACGTTCGAAGGAACGAATCAACTCAGGAATCAGAAGCATGACGAAAATAGAAAAGTATTGGACAATCCGCATCATCGAAGGATTGATAAACGTGAGCGGCAGAAAACAAAGGGCGAGCAACAAGGCGTTCAAATAGTGGGTCACGTTCGGGTTGACCGCAATCATCTGTTCACGACGCCAAAGTGAAACGATTGTGATCAGAATCAAGATCATGGAGAAGTTAAAGGTCCCTGCCCCCGTGTAATACTCATATTCGTTGTAACCGCTGATGGTACGGAAGAATTCGAACAATGGGACGCGGAACACGAACAAGAACGGGATCAACGCCCCCATGAACAGCAGATAACGTGGCGTGATCGTCTTCGTCGCCAAGAAATAAAACGGAAGGAAGACTAGTGCGGATTTATGAATCGTCGCTGCTAGCAATACGGCCCCGACAAATGGCCAAAATCGTCTCGTTTGAATAAAATAATAGCCGATTAAGACAGCAATCGCCGTCGCAATCGTTTGACGAATGCCAGTGATGGCAAAGAAGGCATAAAACAAAGTCGAGAAAATTAAGAAACTGAGCAGCGGCTCGGTCGAATTGCGATAAATCCAAACCCCGAACGGAATGAGAAACAGGAGTGCGACCGTCAAGAGATACCATTGATAGTTCTCGGTCGCGATTTGAATCGTCTTCTGCAACAGATAGTAACCGGGATCTCGACCGTCCCCATCCCCAAACACGATGTTGATAAAATTGTCTCCCAGCCGCTCCCACGAGATTCGCTTCGTCTCATCAAACATCCATTTGTATTGCATCGTGTCCGCTCCGACGCTGAAGTGACGAAAGCCAGACAATAGAATCCA
This sequence comes from Exiguobacterium sp. s16, assembly GCF_018618115.1. NCBI lineage: Bacteria > Bacillati > Bacillota > Bacilli > Caryophanales > Exiguobacterium > Exiguobacterium sp. s16. The sequence goes on from NZ_JACSLM010000004.1 coordinate 252,879, forward strand.
TTGCCCTGTCGCAATCGTCACAAACAGCAGTTTCCCGTGCTTGATGCCATCGTCACGCAGGAGGAGCGCCGCCCATGCGATCAGAAGCAACATATTAATCAGATAGATCCACATACGACCTCCTCCTTTTCGGCTGTCAGCGGTAACGAAGATTCATCATGCCCCGGTACAGCGTCAATAGACGATGATAGATGAATGACGAGACAAGTAATATCTTTTGATCGACCCAATTCAAATGCCGATTCCCGTCGAACCGCCGAATCAACTCGTCCCTGACTTCGGGCTCGGTCGACCGATAGATGGCTTTAAATACCGTTTTGATTTGAGGGGTGGTTTCGCTGTTGATTGCGTCGAGTCGAATCAATAGCTGTTCGAAGAAGCGAGCCGTTTCGATTGGTGCGAGGTTCGCAATCTTTTTCGTTTGCTGCTTCGCATGAATCCGCGTCTTCTCATGCGGCTCTGTCGTCATCTTGAAATGATAGCCTTCTAGAGCCAAATCAGTGAAACATACCCAGTCTTGGATATACCGATATGACGTCGGAAACCCGCCGACGCGTTTGAGTGCTTGTTTTGGAATCAGTAAGGCGCATCCGCTCAAGCACGCCTCCAGCAACAAATAGTCGAACATATCCTCACTCGTGTACATCCCTTTCGGCTGTCTTCTCGGGCGATGGATTGGACGACCCGACTCATCAATCAGTTTCGTACCGCATGAAAGGATATGATGTTCCGCCTGATCACCTAGTTTCTCTAGATGCTGAACTTGTGTTTTGATTTTATCTGCGGTATAGAGGTCGTCATGACTCAGCCACGAGAACCAATCGCCTCGCATCTTCTCAATCCCTAAGTTGAGCGCGGTCGATACCCCTCCATTCGGTTTTTCGAAGTACCGAATCCGGTTCCCAAAGCTGCGGGCAATCTCCGCCGTCGCACCGCCGTCTGTCGAACCGTCATTGACCACGATCACTTCCACCCGCTCATACGTCTGGGCGAGGGCACTTTCAATCGTTTCCTTCAAATAGTCCGCTCCATTGTAGACGGGGATGACAATCGAGACGAGTGGGTTATTCATTTCGCTTCCTCCTCTTGCTTCCCGTAATTCAAATCAAATCAGCCGATTAATGTTTTATTCATACGTGTATGCGTAGTAAGCATCCTTGCCGGCTCGTTCGCGTTTATTCATCACGATCCCCAACATATGGGCGCCAGACAAGATGAGTTGTTCTTTCGCTTTCAGCACCAAGTCCCGATTCGAGGTATCACAACCTACGACGAGGATGGTCCCATCGGTCTCACTCGCGAGAAGTCGGCTGTCCGCCACATGCATGAGCGGCGGTGCATCCAAGATGATCAAGTCGTACTTCTCCTTCACCTCATCCAACAATTGCTTCATCATCGGCGATGCGAGCAGTTCCGACGGGTTCGGCGGAATCGGACCCGCTGCCAACAAGTGAAGCTTCGGCACTTTTGTCATTTGAACCGAACGGTCGAACGTCGTCCGTTTGGCGAGGACGGTGGACAAGCCCGTTTGACCCGCAAGCTGGAACGTGAAATGGACCGTCGGCTTGCGCATGTCACAATCCATGAGCAGCACCTTTTTTCCAAGTTGTGCGTAGACGATGGCCAAGTTCGAGGCCGTCGTCGATTTCCCTTCGCCTGGTGAAGCCGATGTGACGACGATTGTTTGTAACGTGGCCCCAAGCGCCGTGAATTGTAGATTGGTGCGAATCGTTCGATATTGTTCAGCGATTGGGGATTTAGGATTGGCTAGCGTGATAAGGCTGCGCCCAGAATCACGATGTTTGTCTTGTCTCTTTGACAGGTGGAACATGTGGATCGTCTCCTTTCGGCTCGTTGGCAGCCTCAGTTTTTGGTTTCACTACCTTCGGGTTCATGTCACGTTTTTCAATGACCGGGATCGAACCGATGACCGGCATTGCCAAAATAAGTTCGGCCTCACGCTCATCGTGAATCCGTTTATCGAACGTATGACGGATGAGGGCGAGCACGCCTCCGACCACAAAGCCTGCAAGCAGCCCGATCGCAGTATTCATGACGATATTCGGGGCGATTGGTTCGCCTGGTACGACGGCTTCCGATAGGATGCGAACATTATCGATATTCATCAAATCAGGAATCTCACTGGCGAACACGCGTGTGATGACGTTGGCAATCTCGGTTGCGACGACCGGATCCCCGTACTCCACAACGATGTTAATGACTTGTGATTCTTCTTCACTTTCGACTAAAAGAATCTCACTGATGTCTTTCGGTGCTTCCGCCACTCGAGCTTGGACCTCGTTCAAAATGGCCGGGCTACGCATAATGACTCGATATGTGTTCACAAGAGATAGTGAAGATGAGACTTGTGAACTGTCGACGACATTCGTACCGGCCTCTTCCTTCGGTACAATCAGTACTTGTGTCGAGGCCTCATAAGTCGGTGCAATCACATACTGGCTTAAATAGTAGGCTGCACCCCCGCCAACGAGGATCATCAAGAAAAGAAGCAACATATTTTTCTTTAACACCCCGAATATTTCTGAGAGTAACATCGTTTGACTTTTCACTCATAAGCCCTCCTTCAGACAAAGTTGCGTACACTAAAATCCAGTCGTGACGTTGAGGTCGTTCTCTGTCTTTACTCCTTACCCGACGCTCACTGCAAATCGGAAAGAAATCTTTACCATCTTTTCATGAACTATCATGTCGGCTTATCCTGAACGAATTGTGAATAGATGCGACGCATCTCCGATTTCGAACGGTCGACGTCGAACGCCTTGACCGACTCACTGTTATGGAGCCCCATCTGATGGGACAAATCGAAATCGAGTTGCATCGTCCGGATGGCCCGGGCGAATCCGGTCACGTCTTCCGGCGAACATTTGTAGCCGGTCACCCCGTCGATCGAATAGTCATTGATGCCATGCACGTTCGACGTGATGAGCGGGAGTCCGGCGGCCATCGCCTCGAGCGCGGCCATGCCGAGCCCTTCCCGTTTCGATGGGAAGACGAAGCAGTCCGCCGCCTTCATCACTTCGATGACGTCGTCCCGGAAACCGAGCAAGACCACTTGCCGCTCGAGCCCGAGCTGACGAATGAGCCGCTCGAGGTTTTCCTTGTTGTCACCCGTCCCGGCGATCAAATAACGTAGCGTCGGTTCCTTGAGCGAAGCGATGGCGCGGATAATCGTCTCGTGGTTCTTGTTCTCATTCAACTCGCCGACCGACAACAAGACGAAGTCAGTGTCACTGTCGATGCCGAGCGTTAGACGTTTTGCAGGTCGGTCAATCGTAACCGCCTCGATCCCTTTCGTGTCGACGCCAATCCCCGGGATGCGGAACGTGTGCGACGTCTTGAACGTCTGTGCCCGCGAGAAGTCCTCTTCGTTGATGGTGACGATCGTGTCGGTCATGCGGGCGAGCGTTCGTTCGACCGGATAATACAGCATCCAGTTGAGCGACGGGCTCCCTTTGAAGAAATGAAAGCCATGCGCCGTGTACATGCATGGTGTGTGCGTCTGACGCGCGACGAGCCGGCCGACGACCCCGCCAATCGGCGAGTGGCAGTGGATGAAGTGATAGCGGTTCGCCGTCATCACGGCTTTCAACTGTTGATAGGCGCGGACGTGGCCGTTCATCTTCTTGATGTCGCGCTCGAAATCGATTTGGAAGAGCGTGACGCCGTTCGCCTCTAAGTCCTGTTTGATGCGGGCAATCTTCTCAGGCGAATACATGCTTCCCCATTCAAAGTTCGTGGCGACATCGACTTGATACCCCATCTCTTGGAGCATGCGGATATTGTCGCGGTTAAAGCTCTCGATCATCGAGACGACCGAGGCGACCATGAGCACTCGTTTCATCGTTTTCTCCTCCTCACACACGTTTCCGAAGATAATCGACCCCACGCAACATTAAGACGAGCGGTACGGTCTGTTCATGTTTACAGAGCTGGAAGAACGTCCGCCATTTGATGTCGAAATAACGCATATCCATCTGCGAGTAGGCGCGTTTATATTCTTCTTGCCGGAGCACTTGTTTCAACGACTCTGCCTGGGCGAAAAGTGACTTCGGCGCGGCGAGTTCGTTCAAGCCGATGCCGATCATGCTGAGGGCGATCCGATTATAGAGCGCGTGATTGTAATCTTCTCCAAGCTGATGTGTCTCGATATAGCGCATCAAGATATGGAAGAACTGCATGCGTGAAGCGATGAGGTCTTTATGATAAACACTCGTTTCCGACTTTCTATTCGTTTTTCGATAATGGTAGACCGGATAATCGATATAAATGAACCGATGGCAATGCTCCAACGCTTGGATTTGAAAATATAAGTCGACGAACGTACCATATGGTCCGCCAAATGATAAATGTTTGATGAGATCGCGATGATAGAGCGTGATGCAGTTCGAATTGAGCGCATCCACCGTTTCCGGGTGAGCCAGTTCCTCCCCGACAAGTCCGAACAGACGGCGATGGACATAACGTCTCGTCTCCTCTGCGTTATACGACAAAAAGTCCGCTTCAAAGATTCGTTTCGGGAGTGAACGCCCTTCGTATTCGCGCACATACGTCCCCATGACAGCATCTGCTCGCTCAGCCTCTGCATGTTCGACCATCAACCGAATCGCATCCAGGTCCAGCCAGTCGTCACTGTCGATAAACATGATGTACTCACCCGATGCCAGTTGAAGCCCTCGATTCCGACAAGCGGAACATCCGCGATTTGTCTGGCTGATGACACGAACCCGCGGATCTTTATCGTAGGTCAACGCAATGTCGAGACTGTGATCCGTGCTGCCGTCATCGATACAAATAATTTCGAGGTGTGGATATGTTTGATGGACAAGGCTATCGAGACACTGTCCCAGATAGGCGCTTGTATTGTAGATGGGTACGACCAAACTGACGAGCGGGGTAAGGCTTGGCATGTGGGTCACTCCTTCTAAGTTGTCGTTTCATGATGTGAGGATGCTATCCTCGTTGTTCCCGTAAGCCCTTTCCGGTAACTCACAAACGGAATGAGCCGTGGATAATCTTTTTGTGAAGTATAAAAAACGAAAAAAACCGATTGCATCATCGCAATCGGTTCGTCTATTGAGGTGGGACTATGGAGTTAACATGTCATGATAAATCTGCAACAGACGTTGTAAATTCAATTCTTGGTCGTGGGTGACTTTGGCTCGTCGCTGCGCTGCCGCGGATAAGTTTTTAGCTAACGCATCATCCTCGAAAATTTTGCAGACATAATAAGCCAACATGTAAGGGGCATCATGTTGGTACAGGAACCCTTCTTTTTTGTCGGCCAACATGTCACTCGTCCCCCCTACATAAGACGCAACGGATGGCACACCTAATAGCATCGCCTCCGCCAATGAATTCGGACTGTTTTCGATGGTGGACGGACAGACAAATACATGAGACTCGAGATAACGTTGGCACATCGCTTGCTCGTCCAACGTTCCGGTGAATGAAATATGTTCACTTAAATTATACTGGTCAATCAGCGATTGAATATAATTGCCATAATGTGTGGCGAACAGCTTATTTTTCCAACCGGATCGATCCGTCAAATCGCTGCCGCCAATGTACAACCTCGCATCCGGATACCTTTGCAAAATCAACGGCATGGCTTCTAACATGAAATGCAACCCTTTGATGGAATATTGGCCTTGGCTCAAGAAAATTGAATGGGGTTCACATTTCTCCCGCTCCCATGTCTCATGGTAAAACGATTCCCGTAACGTCTCGTTGCAATGGAAGTAAGTGGCCTGGTCATTAATTTGTGAGACACACGCCCGGTCCCAAGTCGTTCTGCCGATGACATGGTCCACTTTTCGAATCGCCTCCCGTTCAGCCTCCCCGCGCACTTGGAACGTTTTTCGCAATCCGCTCACATGGTCGTGACGAACCCAGTTTCGAAACGTTTTATTGTGGATGGCGTCTTGGGGCAGTCCGGCAAACGTATGTTTCTCGATGACAGAGACGAGCCCTTGGATGGACACCACCGTCTTCACACCTTGTCGTCGGCAAGCGTTGACCATGGCCAACGTGTGCGGCATCTCTGTCCCAAAGATATGAACGAGGTCTGGCGACACTTCCTGGAGAATTGTTGCGAATCGTTGATGATCTTGAATAGAAGGATCACTCACCTTTTTTATCGGAGAGAATGGATAATATATGATTTTGTCTCCTTCTAACCGTTTCACACGTTTCGCTTGTTTACTTGGAAATGCGACTGAAAGTTTGACTTCATCAAGATTTGACAAATATTTAGAGGTGTTGACGAGCCATCCGCCATATGGGGTTGATGATTCATGTAATAAATGACTTGCCTCGGGCAACGGAATATTAATCAACCATAACACCTTCATACTGGTCTCACCATCCATCTTTATACGTTATAGTCCTCTCGTTCCCTTATTCGGTCTTAAGCCCCTCACTTCCTTTGTCAGTGAACGATTTACACGTATGCACTGTAGGTCAATTGTTTAACTGCTCGATTTTCAGGTGATCCATAATGTTATGAAACAAACGCTCGTTCACTCGGTCCGACACGTACGAATTGTGCGGGGTGAGCGTCACCCACTCGAAGTTATAGAGCGGATGATCGGACGGGAGCGGCTCGGTCTCAAAGACATCCAAGGCGACCCCGAAGAACTTTCCTTCCTCGAGTGCCACGATGAGCGCCTCCTCGTCGATGATCGATCCGCGCGCCACGTTCAATAGGACGGCATCTTCCTTCATCGCCGCAATCGCCTCGGCATCGATCACATGATACGTGTCGTCGGTGAGTGGCAAGGCGACGACGACGACGTCACTCTCCGCCAATACATCATGCAACTCATCCATCAACACGTAACGGTCGACGAACGGCACTTGTTTCTCGCGATGACCGACACCGATGATCGTCATATCAAACGCCCGGAGCCGGGTCGCAACCGCCTCCCCGACGTGACCGAGCCCAAGCAAGGCCACGGTCTTCCCAGTCAATTCGCGTAAACGGCGTTCCTTCTCCCAATGCCGATTCGCCTGCTTCTCGCGAAATGCTGCCCCGTGCTTCATGAAGTCGAGCAGCTGCCAGACGACCCATTCGGCCATCGGCACGGCATACGTGTCGCCGGCGTTATAAACACGGATACCTCGGTCTTCGAGCTCGTCGAGCGGCAGACGGTCGAGTCCGGCACTGATGGCTTGGACGAAACGCAGCCGTTCAAAATCGTCGACGTGACAATATTGGAACACGTTGTTACAAATCAAGCCCTCGACTTCTGAAACGTCGATGTCCGTGACATCCGCCTCTTCACGGAGCGTCGTCACTGTATAGCCAAGTTGTTCGAGTTTTGCGAGTAGTTCAGGAGTCAATCGCACTCCTGTCGACAGCAAATTCAAGATAAGATCCCCTTCCGGTTCTGGATTTCCGCCGTGATGGCATCGACGGTCGAGACGAGGCTCAACCGATTCAATTCCAACCACTCCGGTGTCGCGTGTTCGAGCTGTTGCTCGTACACTCTAATTTTCCATACCCCTTCTTGGAACATTTGTGCCTGTTTGGCGTCAAGTTTTCCAATCGAACCAACGTTACAAAAGCTGCGCGATAGAATCGCAAGTGACGAACCGAGTCGGACATGCTCCCCAATCACTTTCTCGGCCGGGAGCTTCCCTTCCCCAATCCGGGCGATGCCACCAAAGCCATACGGGATGCCCGCCGCCTGCATTTGACGAACAATCGCCTCGATTGTTCCGTCGGCGAGCGGCTCGAATAGGAAACTTTGTCCGTAACTCAAATGAAGGTCGTTCAGCCCGATATGAATGTAGTCGATGCCTGTTAATTTGAGCACGTCCGGCATACAAGCGACGGCCTCTTTCGTCTCACACAACAGACAGACTTTGGCCCGCTTGTCGACGAGTTCGATGAACGTCTCAACTTCGTCAACCGTCTTGTAGTACGGCAACATGACGACGTCCGCTCCACGGTTAATGACCTCATTAATCTCATAGCGTGAGCCTTGGAAAATCGGATTGACGCGGACGAGCAGCTCGGCATGCTTCAAGACCGCGCGCAACCGGCTCACGTCGCGAATCGCGTGGCGCGAGATGACCGTATCAAGATGACCTTGCCGTTCCTCTTTTCCGTTCAACTCCAAATCGACAAATACCCAGTCGACCCCGTTCTGTTCGGCGAGCAGCGCGATATCCGGCTGGTTCGTGATATACATCAGTTTCAAAGGCATGGCGAGCACTCCTTCCGTAGATAGATTACTTTAGGAAAATAGCCCGTCTGAAAAACAACAAAACGGAAATGCGAATAATGCTTTTGCAATCCAAATCATGCTGTTTCAGATTTGTGAACGTGTGTCTTTGTACATAGTTACACACTTCTTATTTGAATATGTTTTGATATCAAACTATGATCGCAACTTCTTTCTAGTTTTGTTTTAAAAATGGGGAATCGGAAATAACTAACGTACAAGATAAAAATTCGACAGCTTTCGGCAAAAAAAGGGGTGGCCAATCATGGAATGGATTGTGATATTTGGTGCAGGCGGTCACGCACAAGTTCTGATTGATATTCTCGAATTGATGGGGGTTTATCGTATTGCTGGAATTTATGATGATAGTCCTTCACTGTTAGGGAAGTTCATTGCAGGATATCCAGTGCTAGGGTTCGTTGATTCGAAAACAGATGTTCAAAGAGGGATCATTGGTGTCGGAGACAACGTTCATCGTGAGCGTATTGCCGAAAAAATTAAGTACCATAACCCAGACTTCAAATTTATCAACGCCATCCACCCGAGCGCCGTCATCGGCAAGAACGTCACGCTCGGTGAAGGGACGGCCGTCATGGCCGGCAGCGTCATTAACCCGAACGCCGTCATCGGTCCGCACAGCGTCGTCAACACGATGGCATCGGTCGATCACGACTGCGTGCTCGAACCGTTCGCTTCGGTCGCCCCGGGTGCCCATCTCGGCGGCAACGTCCATGTCGGCGCCCGCACGTTCATCGGCATGAGCGCGACAATTATCCACAGCGTCCACATCGGCCACGACACGGTCATCGGGGCGGGCGCCACGGTCGTGAAAGACATTCCGAACCACGTCGTCGCCTACGGATCTCCGGCTAAACCGATTAGGGGTCGGATCATGAACGAACGATACTTGTGAACACAAAAACGAGGTCTCCCCGCGCCGGGTGACCTCGTTTTTTCATTTCAGCTCGCGATGCAGCTCACGGTCGGTGATATAGTCCGGTTCAAGTTTCAAGATGATTCGCTCGAAATAGCGTTGAAGCAGATACATCCCGCCGACGAGAACGGCGAGTGTAAGGAAAACGGACGGTCCCGGTGAACCAAGCTCGTACCACCCCAAGATTAAGTAAAGAATCGCTAAACCGGACAACGTCATCCAGAACGGCAACCGGACGAGCCGTTGATACGTCGCATTATCGTTGAACGAGGCCCGGATCGTGCCGAACCGCCACTCGCGGACGAGGAGCGGAATGACGCCAAGAAAACCGAAACCAAGCAAGAGATATTCAGATTGGTCGACCTTATCGATCAGTATCCCGGTGATGATGAACGATGCGACTGCTAAAATGATGGCCCAGCGCTGACTTTGTTTCGCATAGTCGACGAGGCGGCGGATGTGTTGTTCACGTCTCATGATTTGGACTCCTTTTGAATTGTTAATCTGTGTACGAATTCTGTTCACGTTTGGTTTCAATTCAAAATGATTCCCATCTATAGAAGTGAAAAATTCTCACTTGTGACAGATTAAAGAAATCTGAATATTTGTAAATGTAAGCGTTGACATTTCGTTTTGACACATGCTACATTTCAAGTATCAAATAACAACTGAACGGTCTCCTGCGCAGGAATGTTACCTTTAGTGGGCATAACCTGACTCGAGTCAGATGGTAGACGTGATTTCACGTATCTCATCTGACACGGGTCAGGTTTTTTATTTGACGCGAACGTAAAATCCAATGGAAAAGGAAGGTATGGACATGAAATACGAACAGCTCGCACGCGACATTATCCAGCAAGTCGGCGGCAAAGAGAACGTCAACAGCGTCGTCCACTGTATCACCCGTTTGCGCTTCAAATTAAAAGACGAAAGCAAGGCCAACACGGAAGCCATCAAAAACATGGACGGTGTCGTCACCGTCATGAAGAGTGGCGGCCAATACCAGGTCGTCATCGGCAACCACGTCCCCGACGTCTATAAAGCGGTCGTCGAGGTCGGCGGCTTCCAAAACCAGTCACCTGTTGAAGAAGAGGACGGCCCGAAAGGATCATTGTTCAGTCGGTTCATCGAATCGTAATCATGCATGACAGGAGCCGGGACAAGGAAATTGTATCGAACGTATCCCACCTTGTTCTCGACACTTCCTTTCTCGTTCCCACTGTAAGGATTACAGCTTTGGACTTGGAAGCCATAATGAGCCATGAACTGCAGGAAAGCATCTGTATAGATCGCCTCTTCTTTCGTCGTTCGCGGTTGGATGACTGCGGCGGGGAGATTATCGATTCTGAGCTGTTGCGGCACACCACCGATTTCTTCAAAAAGCATTTTGAGCCCCGTCAGGAAGCACTCTTGGTTTTCTGCGGGGAGGGAAACGGCTGCCGTGCGGTTGCTGAAGGGCAGACTCATGACGAGGCACTTCACATCGACCGCATGACTATCTTTGACGACTTCCATCGTCCCAAAATCCACCTGCGCCTCACCCGGAGGGTGCTGCAATCGTTCGTGCCTTGTGTCGTTTTCCTCCTCGCTCGTCATATGCCAGCTCTTGATGAAATTGCAGACCGTTCGGTAAGAACCCTCGAATCCGTTCGCCACCAGCGTTTCATAAATCTTTTTATTCGTTCGTCTTAACTTTTTCTGAAGCATCTGATCCTCGGTCAACCAATCCTCGACCATCTCGCCCCATTTTGTTCCGTACATCATGCCCCTCTTGGGGCGAATGGTTTCACTCGGCAATTGAGCTGAATCCGCATATTTTTTTACCGTCCTCCAATTGAGGTCTAGATTTTTAGCGATTCGATTGATCGAATGTGATTTGTGGTTTCTGAGAAATTTGATACAATTGATATCGGACATTGCTAGCATTCCTTCCATCTCCTAACGTTCTTGTGTCGCAACTTAAACGTTAGGGTGAGATTATGGTTGCTGGCAAGTCCTTTTTCTTTTCTAAAATAGGAGTGCAGAGTTGTGTACGTTTCCGTTGCACACTTCTGCACTCCTATGGTTCTTACGCAATGTTGGTGAAAGATGACGTGCGATTGCCTGAGGGTGGTCGCTCATTTTTTTGCAATATCATTTAACACAGCTTGG
>NZ_JACSLM010000031.1:0-381 GCF_018618115.1 Exiguobacterium sp. s16
TCTAGCGTCTAAGACACACGGTCCTCACGGACCATATGTGAAATTAATTGGTTTGATGTCTTGATGAATCTTCAGTTTTCAAGGAACAAAGTGGAGCCTAGCGGGATCGAACCGCTGACCTCCTGCGTGCAAGGCAGGCGCTCTCCCAGCTGAGCTAAGGCCCCATATAGGAATTCTCAAAAAAATGGTGGGCCTAAGTGGACTCGAACCACCGACCTCACGCTTATCAGGCGTGCGCTCTAACCAGCTGAGCTATAGGCCCTCATATTTTGATTGTCGAGAGATTTGGTCTCTCAAAACTGAACGATGGGCAATGCCACATGGGCATTTTCCTTAGAAAGGAGGTGATCCAGCCGCACCTTCCGATACGGCTACCTTGTT
>NZ_JACSLM010000032.1:0-233 GCF_018618115.1 Exiguobacterium sp. s16
CACGGCGACGTGTGGAGCTGAATGATACTAATCGGTCGAGGCTTTGATCTAGTCTAATGGTTTGTATGAATTGATGAGTCTTCAGTTTTCAGGGAACAACCCTGAAATGGATTGACACGCCCTTGAGGCGATGTTAATATTCTTTTGTCTGGTGGCGATAGCGAAGCGGCCACACCCGTTCCCATGCCGAACACGGAAGTTAAGCGCTTCAGCGCCGAAAGTAGTTGGGGGTC
>NZ_JACSLM010000033.1:0-230 GCF_018618115.1 Exiguobacterium sp. s16
CGTGTGGAGCTGAATGATACTAATCGGTCGAGGCTTTGATCTAGTCTAATGGTTTGTATGAATTGATGAGTCTTCAGTTTTGAGAGAACAATCTCTTAAAAAAGAGTTGACATTATGTTAAGATAATGTTAATCTCATATATGTCTGGTGGCGATAGCGAAGCGGCCACACCCGTTCCCATGCCGAACACGGAAGTTAAGCGCTTCAGCGCCGAAAGTAGTTGGGGGTCT
>NZ_JACSLM010000005.1:0-211715 GCF_018618115.1 Exiguobacterium sp. s16
CGTCCTGAGCCAGGATCAAACTCTCCAAAGAATTTGATATAGCTCTTTAAAAATGACGAAGCTTGCGCTTCATTCAAAAATTGTAAAACTTTTTTTGCCTCATCGTTCAGTTTTCAAAGTTCGTCTGCCGCTCTTGGCGACTTCATTAATTTATCACGTCGTCTATCTCCGCGTCAACAACTTTTTTCACAAATTGTTTTACTGAAATAATCTTTCGCTGTGACAACGTTTATAACTATAATCTCTATTTACCACTTCGTCAATAGAAATATCACAAAAAATAAAAAAAGGTTGAGCCCCTTAGCGAGGCTCAACCCTTCAGTCTTGCGCTAACGGAACGTAACCCGTCCGTTCTACCAATGTTTGTCCTTCTTCAGACGTCATCCAATCCAAAAACGGCTTGTACGTTTCATAATTCTCTTCTGTCGTGATGGCATAAAATTCAGAAGTGATTGGATACGTCCCGTCAGCGATCGTCTCGACCGTCGGGGCAATCCCGTTCACTTGAAGTAATTTAATGTCATGGTCCTCTACCATCTCGGTCGCGTAATAACGGAAAGAAAAGCCAATCGCATTCTTATGGTTGTGGTAGGCTGCCGTCTGCTCGATAATCCCACCCATTCCTTCCGGGACATCTTCGACTGGGGCATCCATCAGTTTCTCTTCCCCCATCACCCGCTGAAGAGCAGTCTGACTCCCGCTCCCTTCTGGACGTTGAAATGCTCGAATCGTATCAGTCTCGCCTCCGACCTCACTCCAATCGTCGAGGTCTCCCGCATAAATTTGCTGTATTTCTTCTAATTTGAGAGAGTCAACCGGATTGTCTTCATGTACAAAGAAGACAAACGCTTCGCGCCCGATCGGCGTCATGTTGAACTGCACACCAGCCTTCTCGGCCGCAGCCACTTGTAGATCCGATGGTCCGGCAACAAAGATGATATCTGTCTCCCCGCGAATCAAACGATCATAGGCTTCACCTGTCGTCGTCGATACGACAGGGCTCTCATCCCATTCTTCGATGCCGTATGGATTATATTCGCCTGATGGATAGACCGCCTCGACGAAAGACGCATAAAGTGGATAAAGGGCTGTCGCGCCATCGAGACGCGGCAACTTCGAGTCTAGTTTAGACGAAGATTCGCCGTCCAGCTCCGCTAAATCCGATTTTTCCTTAAAAGGCTGATAGTCCATCAACTCGACGCCCCGTTCTTCAATCCGTAAACCTTCTGTATACACATAATAGCCTTTCACCGAACCAAAGAAGACGACCCCGAGCACCGTTCCAATTAAAGCGATTCGCTTGAGATGACCTTTTTTCAACGGTGAGAAGTCATATAGCGCCATAATGACAATCACTAACGCTACTCCATACCAAATCGTCCATACAATCGGACGTGCCCCGGCAACCGGATCGTCCATCATGAACAATCCTATGAAAACTGATATGACCCAAGCCACAAACACAATAAACACACTGCCTAATATAAACTTCATCATTTTCATCTAAATCAGCTACTCCATTCGCTTCTATAGTAGTCAGGCGATTTCATAAGCGATTGCTTCGACACCGACACCTTTTGTCGGCCGGGCGACCGACCGGACATATCCTTTTCGAACGAGGAAGCCGACGATGCTCCCCAGGTCGACTTTCAATGCTTGCAAGTTCGGATGCTCCATCAATTCTGAGAACGGCCACGGTTCATCCCGTTGTTGCATCGTTTGTAATAGAAGGAGAGTGCCGGGCAACACTTTCGATTGAATCAAATGTTCAATGCCGATGATCACCAAATGAATCCGCTGTTCTAGCGATTCTTGTCCGCTCACCAGTTCTTCATGTAACTTATATATTTCCAAATCGAGTGTGCGCACTTGCTTCCACAATATGATTTCCGGATGAATTCCGGCCTCCAACACCGACAACCGCGCCAAATGAGTCAAGGCGTGATGGATTTGGGTGAAAGCATCTTGATGCTCCTCTTGTAAAAATAAGCTTCGTCCATCTTCAAAGCGTCGCAACAACTTCGCAAAAGCAAGGGACAGTTGAAGACGTTGCTCATCATTCGAAAAATTACGAAGGCGTTGTCGCAAGTCTAATAAAAACGTATTTCGTTCAAACAAAACCATCCCATCTTCAATCCAATGAATGGCCCGGCGATTCTCGTTCATTAAAATCCAACGATCCATCATCGAGTCACTTACGAGATGAAGAATAATTTTCTCTTGCCCAACCTGATAATGTTTCACTGTCCAGAACGGTTCTTCTTTCGCTTCAATCACAATCAACAGCCGGTCCGATTGATCGGTCAAAGGATCTCTCGGCCGTTTCTTTTTCACTTCAATGATGCCAAGCGTTGTCTTCAAGGCCGCATATTCCGAATAGATCGTGCGCGTCGCATACTCCATAGTCACCTTGATACCTTCTTTCTATAATGATGAACCACAATCGTCCACCCAATAATCTGATACAAAAATGATTCGCCTTCTTTTAAAATTCTCCTGCCAGCGATTGTATGAACTTCTCACGGTCGTGCAGATGAGCTATAGTAAAGACAGACATGGAGGGATTACGAAATGAAAAAACGGGGGAATAAAATCAACCGCGCTCGAAACCTTGCGTTGTTGCTCGTCTTTGCGGGAATCGGAGTCATGTATCTCGGCCTGTTGGCGAAAAGCATCACATGGCTGATGATTATTTTCATGTTGCTCGGCTTCGTGATGGTGTTATCGAGTTCAGCGCTCTACTTTATTATTGGGATGGCATCCACGAAAGCCATCGTCGTCACTTGCCCGAATTGTGAGAAACAGACAAAGATGCTCGGCCGGGTCGACTTATGTATGCACTGCGACGAACCGCTCACGATCGATCAATCGCTCGAAGGTAAAGAGTTCGATGAAAAATATAATAAGCGTCAAACCCATTCACACGAATAAAAAAAACATCCTCTGCCTGAGGATGTTTTTTTAATGTTTATGCGCTTGTTCAGCTTGGCAAGCCGGGCACGTCCCGTATACTTCAAGACGGTGACGATCGACTTTGAACCCTGTCAATTGAGATGCGACCGATTCGATCTCATCGAGGACCGGATAGTTGAAGTCGACGACTTTCCCACATGCATCACAGATGATGTGGTAGTGACGCGACGTCACAAAATCAAAGCGACTCGAAGCGTCCCCATAGTTCATCTCTTGAACGAGTCCGACTTCTTTAAAGACGCGCAAGTTATTGTAGACGGTAGCGACACTCATGTTCGGAAATCTCGCCGAAAGTGCCTTATAAATGTCATCCGCTGTCGGGTGACTGTGCTCCGTGACGAGGTACTCCAAAATGGCCTGGCGCTGAGGCGTCATTCTGACTCCATGTTCTCGGAGCGACTGAACAGCATGGTCAAGCATTTCGCTTCCCACGTCAATCCCTCATTTCTTCTATAAAATTCATGCGAAATGTCAGTTAGAATTAACCTATTTCTTATATAGTAATCTTTATAAATAGTGTACTGATTTCTTGAACGGTCGTCAAACGTTGAGCTTATGCGGTTGACGGCTATGATACAATAAGTGCGAATTTGTAAAAGGAGGCAATACATATGGCAACACCATCTACACGCAACAATTCAGACGTTTTGTATACCGACGCCTTGACGCACATCGTCGGCGGGGTCAATAGCCCTTCCCGCTCATTCAAGGCAGTCGGCGGCGGTGCACCCGTCTATATGGAACGAGGAGACGGCGCTTATTTCTATGACGTCGACGGCAATCGCTATATCGACTATTTGGCGGCGTACGGACCGATTATCACTGGCCACGCCCATCCGCATATCCATAAAGCGTTGATTGAGGCGTCGTCTAAAGGACTCCTTTACGGGACACCGCACGCGCTTGAAGTCGAGTTCGCGAAAAAACTAAAGGCGGCCATCCCGTCAATGGATAAAGTCCGTTTCACCAACTCAGGGACCGAGGCGGTCATGACGACCGTTCGTGTCGCTCGCGCCTATACCGGTCGTGAGCTCGTCGTCAAATTCAGCGGTTGCTATCACGGTCACTCGGACTTGATGCTCATCGCGGCAGGCAGTGGACCGGCCACGCTCGGCTCACCAGACTCAGCCGGCGTCACACGAGCTACGGCGAAAGAAGTCATCACCGTGCCGTTCAATGACGTCGAGGCGTTCCGAGACATGATGAGCGAATGGGGAAGTCAAATCGCCTGCGTCCTCGTCGAACCGATTGTCGGGAACTTCGGGATCGTCGAGCCGAAACCAGGCTTCCTCCAGGCCGTCAATGACATCACCCATGAACATGGTGCACTCGTCATTTACGACGAAGTCATCACGGCGTTCCGTTTCACGTACGGAAGCGCCCAGCAAGTGTACGGGATTGAACCGGATATGACCGCACTCGGGAAAATCATCGGCGGAGGCTTGCCGATTGGTGCCTATGGCGGTAAAGCTGAAATCATGGAGACGGTCGCTCCGCTCGGCCCAGCCTATCAGGCCGGAACAATGGCCGGCAACCCGGCGTCGATGGCAACGGGTCTCGCTTGTCTCGAGGTTCTCGAGCAACCCGGCGTTTACGAAAAGCTCGACGCACTCGGTGCCGAGCTCGAGGCCGGGATTCGTGAAGCCGCAGAAACACATGGTGTGACCATCACGTTGAACCGTTTAAAAGGTGCCCTTACGGTTTACTTCACGGACGAGATTGTGACCGATTACGAAGGCGCCGAAAAATCAGACGGTGAAGTGTTCGGACGTTTCTTCAAATTGATGCTCGAGAACGGTGTCAATTTAGCCCCTTCGAAGTACGAGGCTTGGTTCTTGACGACTGAGCATACCGAACAAGATATCGAAGAGACGATTGCCGCTGTAAACCGCGCGTTCGCCCAACTATAAGCAAAAGGAGATGCCGCGGCATCTCCTTTTCGTTTACACCGAAGGCCGAATCCACAGCTGGTCGTAGCGGGGGTGGCCGAACACATCGACTGGAACTTCCCCTAGAAAGCTCGGGAATCGCCGCTCTCGGGCCACGTGATACAGAGGAATAACAAGTGCTGCTTCTGTCAAATAACGCTCGACGTCACGATGGAGCCACGGCCACGCACTCATATCGGTCTGACGGTAACGGTCCATCATCGTCCGGAGCTCCGTTTCATGCGCGATTAACTTGCCGACGAGTGACAGTTCACTCGTCAAAAACGCGAGAAACGCCAAATCGAGATCTTCGCTCATCATCTCCCCGCATAAAATCAAATCAGCACGCCGGAGCGTCTCCTCTTGTAGTAACGAGGCAATCGTATACGTCTCGGTCTCAACGGTAAAGCCGGCTACGCGCAACTGTTCCGCGACAAGCATCGCGTCTTCTGTCGCAACGTCGAACGGCAAATGCAATAGACGCAGTGGACGGCGCGAACTTCCCGTTGCTTTTGGTGCCGCCACCGGTCGACTTGCCTCCGGGAAAAAACCATGGGCCACTTGATGACGCTCTCCTCCCAAGTCGACGAACGCTTCTTTATGGATTGCCTGTTGAATGGCAAGTCGTGTGTCCATATCATCTTTGAGCCAAGAGTGCTGCAAGTTGAACATGAGATAACGCGCCCCGGCCTCAGCGATCCACTTGACGATGCTCTGATCATCACCGGCGCTCCACTTGGCATAATCCGTTTCTGAGAACGTGACAAATTCGACCACATCTAATGAAGGACGCGGTCGAAGCCCACGCTCGAACGCCCGCAACCGGACGACTTCTTCGGACCGTTTCTCCAATTTGAACGGTCCCGTCCCGACAATCCCTTCTGCCCCTTCATACGTAATGGATGCCGGCGTTTGGGCAAGTAAACGTTCGATGTAGGCCCGGTGCGCTTTCGTATGGATGTCAATGACGTAAGGCGCCGGCGATTCGACCCGTTCGATTGGCGCGAACAACCAAACTTGTTTTCCGCGAGCCAATAATCGATTCAACGAGTAAACGACATCTTTGGCGGCTAACGTCATCCCGTTGTGGAATGTGACGCCTTTTCGGATATAACACCGAAATCCGAATGTCACTTCTTCGATATGATGGGCAAGGGACGTTTGGACCGTCGTCCCATCCCATTCGAAGAGGCGATCGAAGACGTGCCGAGACAAGGACGCCTCCATCGCGATATGGATGTCGAGCGGGTCGAGTGATTCAAGCGTCCGGGTACGCGGAAACACGAATCGGTCTTCTTCCGTCTGTTCGAAACCGAATCGACTCCAAATCCGGGCTTGAATCAATTCCCGTAACGCGGGTGGCCACTCCCACTCCAACCATTTGGCCGCGTCCGCCATCGAGGCCGTTGAGAATGAGGTTTCGACCCAGTCGTTCAGCGTCCGAGCAAATCCCGACTGAAAGCGGAGTATCGATTCATGACCCCGCCCTTTCCCGGCCTGATATTCCACCCAGCCTAACGTTTGCCACGCCTTGATATCACGCTTCACTTGTTTCTCACTATAGCCGACTGCTTCAACCGCTTCCCGCAACGTCACTTCCCTTTTGCCCGTCTCTATCGTGTGGCGATAAATCGCCACTAGTTTCGCATTCATGACCTTCCCCCTAAAAGTGGACATGTCCAAATATTTTGTCTCTTTTTACCAAGTGTAGTCCACGTTTAAAGTAGTGACAAGGAGGTGCTCACATGAAATTCAAAGATTTTCCAACCAACGTTCGGCTTCGACTCGTCTGCGGTTTTTTCATCCGCATCGTCGGCTCGGCCATCTTTCCATTCATGGCTTTATACTTTTCAGAAGAACTCGGCAAAATCGCTGCCGGGATCATCATGACGTCATTCGTCATCGTCGGGTATGTCACCGGCTTGTTCGGTGGGTACTTCTCGGATCGCTTCAATCGCAAGCACGTCTTACAAATCGGCCAACTCGTTCAAATCCTTTGCTTCATCGGAATGACGGTGGCGATTCACCCATCAAACAATTGGGCACTCGCCGTGGCCATTCTCTACTTCGGTCACGCGGTCGCCAACGGGTTGAACTATCCGGCCTTGGAGGCAATCGTCATCGATTCGATGGAAGAATCGAATCGGAAAGCGATTTATGTATATGATTATTGGCTCGTCAACTTGGCTATCGCCGGCGGTGTCATGCTCGGCGGTGCCTTCTATCGTGACTACCGCTTCGGCTTGTTCGTCGGGATGACGCTCGTATTGACCATCACAACGGTCGTCTTGCAACGCTATCTCGTCGATTCGCATCAAGGTAACCGGTCGACGCCGGCCAATCCGATTGTCGGCGTGATTCAAAACTACCGGATCGCCCTCAATGACCGACGCTGGATGTTGTTCGTGCTCGGCAGCATGCTCGTCTTCTCGACCGAGTTCCATATGGCGAACTATATCGGTGTTCATTTGGCGGAATCGTTTCAACAGCGCTCGATCGTCGGTGTTCCGTTCGATGGTGTCCGAATGATGGCATTCATGCAACTCGAGAATACACTACTCGTCGTCGCCATCACGTTCGCTGTCACTGCGTTTGTGAAACGGTACCGTGAGAAATACGTGTTCTTCATCGGCTTGTCGTTATACATCACGGCGTACGCTGCCATCACGTCGATGAACTCGTTCCTGATTCTCGCCGTCTTGGCCGTTGTCTTCACAGTCGGCGAATTGCTGTACTCGCCGATCCGCCAAGTGAAACAAGTCGATTTGCTCGACCCGGAGCGTCGCGCCTCGTACCTTGCTTTCGGTGGACTCACATTCCACGGGGCCAAACTCGTGGCCGCGGCCGGGATTGTCGTCGGAGCATTCATCGGACCCGTGTTCATGAGTGGCTACATCTTCTTGTTCGGAGCGCTCGGTGCCTACCTCTACTACGTCTCGTTATATAGGATGGAATCGGTGCGCCAGCTCGCCGCATGACGTTTGAAGTGACACCGGAACGGAAACAGGCAAGAGTGAAGGAGGCGAGTGGTATGCCAGCCATTGTATTATTTGATGGAGACTGTAACTTTTGCGACGCGAGCGTCCAGTTCATCTTGAACCGTGACGCGACGGGGAACTTTCATTTCGCCTCGCTTCAAGGCGAGGCCGGTCAAGCTTTACGTAAACGTCATCGTATCAACGACTCGGTCGACAGCATCGTGTTGATTCGCGATGGTGTCCCGTACATTAAATCCGACGCGGCGGTCCGCATCGCTGAAGGATTGGATGGGAAGTGGCGTTGGCTCCGGTTTGTGAGGTTCGTCCCAAAACCGATTCGCGATTTCGGCTATGACCTAATCGCTAAACATCGCTATCAGTGGTTCGGACAAAAACAGACGTGCAAACTGCCGACGCCGGAAGAACGGAGCCGATTTCTCGACCAACAACCAAAACCGCCGACTCGATGAGTCGACGGTTTTTTTTAGTCCATACAGGTCAAGTACGTCCAGTGACATTCCGGCATCGGATTGCCCATGAAACTAACACCGAGGTCGTCCGCCCGGTGAATCGTCGTCCATGGGGCATCACCGACTTGAAGATACACCTCATGATGTGGCGATTGCGTATGACTTCCGGACAGCTTGAACGTAGCATTGTCCTTTAATTGCGCGACGATCGTATATTTGATGTCCGGCGCGATAACGAGCGGGTTGCCAACGGAATGTTGCAACCGATACGCCGCCCGCCCGCGGTCGATATCGACATCTTCGAGATACACTTGGTCGACAGAGGCGATATCTTCACCCGTCAAACGGTGATGCTTCGTATAGCCACGCGTCACATTCGCATCTTTTTTGATGGAGACGATCGGAATACCACTCAGCCCTTCGGCTTTCACTTCCGTCCGCGTCCGGTAGTCGGTCGCATGAACGTTATAAGGGCGACCGTCTCCTTCAAAATACGGATGAGGCGACAACAAGTTCGGGTTTTTAATCATCGGCGGGCGGATGAACGTCTGGACGCGAAGCTGAATCTGGTCCACCGTCTCCAAATCAGGTCGAATCGGACTGACGAGAAAATACATGACGTACAATTCCTTGTCCCGTCTCGTGTCCGTCTTCAATTCTTTGGCGAGTGACATCGCTTTGCCGACGGCGTGAATGAGACTCGTCCCCGGTTTCTCATCTCGCTTCACAGAGCGGAGCGCCCGCACTTCATACATTGTCGGCTCATGGAGCGGCGTCTCGTCCAAATAAGCATGGCCGACGACTTCGGCAATGCGTCGTCCTTGCCGGTAAATCGCATACGTTTCGACGTCAGCAATCGGGTCCCATTGGAGATGGGTGCCGTTCGAGGCGACGACTGCCGACGTGAGATGACGATTCCAGTACAAGTCGTCAGTTGGGTCGACGGCGGCCGTATACACTTTCGCCACTTCCCCCTGTTCGTCCGTGATGCGATAAGCGACTTGTTCTCCCACACCGGTCTCGTGATCGACATAGTGTTGATCGGTTCCTTCATACACATACTTCCCGTTCCGCGTGAGCCGGACCGTCCCTTCGACTGACCACGTCAGCTCGAGCGCGTCTTTTAGCGGTTTTACCGTAATTAATCCTTCCCCGTTCATCATTGGTTCATCCCCCTTTTGGCATGTCGTTTCTTCATTCCC
Organism: Exiguobacterium sp. s16; assembly: GCF_018618115.1. Taxonomy (NCBI): domain Bacteria; kingdom Bacillati; phylum Bacillota; class Bacilli; order Caryophanales; genus Exiguobacterium; species Exiguobacterium sp. s16. Next base: position 9,552 of record NZ_JACSLM010000005.1, read on the forward strand.
GTCTCACTGTCACGGAAAACAAAAAGACCTCGAGTTTCCTCGAGGTCCCGTCTCATTCGACGACTGCTAAATCTTGAATCATATACAAATCGTAATAGGCGCCGCGGCGACGCATCAGTTCTTCATGCGTCCCGGTCTCCATGATTTGTCCGTTATCGACGACGACGATTTTATCGGCGTCGGTGATGGTCGACAATCGGTGCGCGACGATGAGCGTCGTTCTGCCTCTCGTCAATCGCGCGAGCGAATCCTGAATCATCGCCTCACTCTCAAGGTCAAGCGCACTCGTCGCTTCGTCGAGAATGATGATCGGTGGATGTTTCAAGAAGACCCGGGCGATGGCGAGCCGTTGCTTTTGCCCACCTGACAGTTTAACCCCTTTCTCCCCGACCGGCGTATTATAGCCGTCCGGCAAGTTTGAGATGAACTCATGGGCGTTGGCAGCTTTCGCGGCGGCGATTACATCTTCGTCACTCGCTTCCGGATTCCCCATCCGGATATTCATCGCGACCGATTCACTGAAGAGGACCGAGTCTTGCATAACCATCCCGATTTGGTCACGGAGGGCCCGCAGTTTAAAATCACGGACGTCGGTGTCGTCAATTTTAATGCTGCCTGACGTGACGTCATAAAATCGTGGAATCAGGCTGACGAGCGTCGATTTCCCGCCGCCAGACATGCCGACGAACGCGACCCGCTCCCCTGAACGAATGTGCAAGCTGACATCGTGGAGAGCCCGGGCTCCGTCTTTCTCATAAGCGAAGCTGACCCGGTCGAGTTCGATATCGCCAGCCGTTTGTACAGGTACGAAGGCGCTATGCTTCTCTTCGATGTCGTACGGCTCATCGAGGAATTCGAACACACGGTCCATCGAAGCGACTGATTGAGTGAGCGTCGTCGCCGAGTTGACGAGACGACCGAGCGGTGCGTAGAGACGATCGATATAGGCGATAAAGGCGACGAGCGTCCCGAGCGAAACGTCCCCTTGCAAGACGAGCCATGAGGCCGTCGTGAAAATCAAAATTGGAGCGATGTCGGTGATCGTCGAGACGACGACGTACGTCTTCGCGTTCCACCCCGTATGGCGGAGTGCAGCCTTCAAGAAACCGCCGTTTTGTTCTTCGAACGCTTTGTTCTCATACGGTTCGAGCGCGAAGCTGCGGATGACGGCCATCCCGTTGACGCGTTCGGTCAAATGACCTTGAAGGTCCGCAAGGGCGGCCGAGCGTTCCCGCGTGAGCCGGCGCAATCGTCCATAGAAGTAACGGACGGCGATGGCGTAGAACGGGAGCGGCAAGACGGCGATGAGCGTCAGCTGCGGGTCAATCGTGTACATGATGGCGATGGCAATCAAAATCGTGACCATATCGAGCCAGATGTTCATCAGACCGGTGATGACGAAATCTTTCGTCTGCTCGACATCGTTGATGATGCGCGAGATGATTTGTCCCGTCTTATTGTTCGAATAGTAGCGGAGCGACAACTTTTGGACGTGATCGAACAATCGGTTCCGGACGTCGAACAAAATCCGCGTCGCCGCCCATTGCGCCAAATATTGGCGTAAGTATTCAATCGGTGGCTTCAAGACGAGGAAGACGAAGAAGACGATGCTGAACAGCCAGACGAGCTCCGTGTAGTCGGCAGCCGGAGCATCTTCCGTCAAATAGTTATCGATGACATATCTATAAAGGAGCGGCAACCCGAGCGGGATGGAGAATTTCAAAATCCCGACGAAGATGGTCAGCGCGATTTGTTTTTTATACGGTTTAACGAACTTTAAATAACGTTTAATACTACCCATTAGTTCCTCCTTCAAGAAAAAAGCGGAGATGAGCAATCATCTCCGGTAACGTGCTTCGTATTCGCGATACCATTCATCGACGAATGTTGGGTTGAACGGCCCTTTCCGTCCTCGAATCCAGTTAATAAGTTCTTGAACGTTCTGTTTCAAGATTCGATCAATCGCTTTCGGATAATTCATCTCGCGACGATGCCGCTCATATTCATCCTCATCTAAAATCGTGTACGACATATCCGGGAACACCTTGATGTCCAAATCGTAGTCGATGTACTTGATGGCACGTTCTGCCCCATCGAACGTTGTCGGCGAACCTAGATTACAGTAATAGTAAATCCCATCTTCGCGAATCATGCAGATGACATTGAACCAAAACTCAGATGAAAAGTAGCAAATTGCCGGCTCACGAGTTCTCCATTGCCGGCCGTCTGACTCACTGACCATGATGCGGTCATTGAATCCGATCATATCCGTTTTTGACGACTGAAGGACGAGCGTTTCTTCCCAAACGCGATGCAAAGTTCCGTTGTGCTTGTAGCTCTGTATCTCGATCTTGCTACCTGCTTTGGGAAATAAGCTCATAAGCTCCTCCTTTCCGCTATGATGCTATACAATTCTCATATTTAATTATAGCGACTTTCAGAACCAATGAAAAAGGAAATCTCTTATTTTCACGAATTTAGTGTTTTTTGGAATGCTTTGGCTCGCGCTTTGAACATCGGTCGAAGCACGAAGTATTCGACAAGGACGGTCGGTACGTAACTATCGAATGTGACCTCATCGACCATGACAGCCTGTCCTCCGACTTGTTCGACCCGATGGACATGGCTGAAGCGACGGAACGGAAACGGCAACTTCACACCTTGGTCACAAAAAGCGTAATTCCCGGTCAATGTGATGGCACTGTTCCACGGTAATGAAACTGGACCGACACCAACCCGCAATTGAACGAGATTCCCCTCGACCGACGCCCCATCCCCAAGGAGCGTCACTTTCGGGAACGATGTCAGTGTTGATAAGAGCGAAGCATCTTGGAGCAGCGTCCAAAGCGTGTCAACGGATGTGTCATATGGCGTTCGTACGTCAAACTGTCTCATCTTTTGCACCTGCCATCTGCTCTAATTTTTGTTGGGCGACCGATACGGTCACCACGTCCCGTGCCTCTTCGTCGAGCCAAGTCCATTCCCCTGCCGGTAACGTCTCGACTTCGTATAAGTCGATGTACCAGACGATGTGGGAAAACACATGTTTCACTTGTCCAACATAGGTTCCGTTTAACTGTTCCCCCGTTCCCCGGTCTGTAAGCGGATATTGCCACATTCCAGCGAGAAGACCTGTTTCCGGTCGCTTCATATAGGCCGTGCGGCCCTCTTGTCGACAATAAAGCGCATCATACATCTCAATCCGAGACGCCCCTTTTTTCGTCTTGACCGGGAGTTCATCTTGAACGTTATGGGTATAAGCATAACAATCGTCTTGAACGGGACAAAGCGAACACATCGGGTTTTTCGGCGTACATACCGTCGCCCCGAGTTCCATGATGCCTTCGTTAAAGTCCGAGGCATGCGCCGGGTCCATCAGTCGACGCACGACTTGCTCAAACAACTTCCGCGTTTTTGGGATGGCGATGTCGTCATAAATCCCGAATTGTCGGGACATGACGCGCATGACGTTGCCATCGACGGCCGGTTCCGGCTGATTGTAGGCAATCGAGAGCACGGCCCCGGTCGTATACGGCCCGACGCCTTTTAGTTTTTCGAACCGCTCTTTTTCCTCGGGGACGATGCCATCGTACACGGCAACGACTTCCCGGACGGCTTGATGAAGGTTTCGGACCCGTGAGTAATAACCGAGTCCTTCCCAATATTTGACAACCTCATCGGGTTCGGCCGCTGCCAATGCCTCAATCGTCGGGAAGCGCTCCATGAAACGGTTATAGTATGGGATGACGGTATCGACGCGCGTCTGTTGGAGCATGACCTCACTCACCCAGACGCGATACGGATTTTTCCCGTGACGCCACGGCAAATCTCGCTTTTCGCGATTGAACCACGTCACTAAATTTGTGTTAAATTCTTGAATATTATAATTTGTGAACAATTTATCAACATCGAGCATTTCGTTTCCCCTCGTTTTAAAAATATTGTATGATGAAATGGATCAAATAACGCCGTTTTTTCTACTTATGGAGGTGCTGAAGCACATTGGATACTGCTACTCACATTGGGATGGGACTTGGTTTAAGTGCAATCGCGACCCTCAGCCCAGAGGTGTCAGGCGACGCACAAATGTTTCTAGCCATGACAGCGACGGCTCTCGTCGGCTCGCATGCTCCGGACTTTGACACGGTCTTCAAACTAAAAGGAAATAGCACGTATTTACGCCAGCACCGCGGTCGTTCACACGGAATCACCGCACTCCTCGCCTGGCCGATCATCGTCAGCGCTGTCATCGGACTCGCGCTTGGCGTCAACCCTGCCTCATTATGGGTCATGGCACAAATCGCCGTGCTGTTGCACGTCACGGTCGACTTGTTCAACGCCTACGGGACGCAAGCCCTCCAACCATTTTCGAAGAAATGGATTGGCTGGGGCGTCATCGGGACGTTCGATCCGTATTTGTTCTCTGCCTATTACGGCGCATATGTATTATGGCTTATCACAGGGGCGACTGTCCCGATTTTTGCACTGCTCATTGCGCTCGTCATCAGCTATTACGCCATCCAGTTCAAATTGCGTAATCGCGCCCTCGCCACGGTCGCCCGTCACTTCGCCGGCGCCCACGAACTGTTCATCTCGCCGGGTATCGGCTGGGATGACTGGCACGTCGCCGTTCGATTCCGCAACGGTTTAGGAGCAGTCAAAGTAAAAAAAGGGACGGTCATCGAATGTGGTCGTTTCCGTGACAAGCCGATGCCTGGGGAAGACGACCTTCACTTCGTGGAGGCCCGTAAAAATGCGGATCTTCAATCGTTCCTTGAGTTTTCGAAGATTCACACGTATACGGTCACACGCCACAATGGCATGATTGAATATCGCTTCACGAACTTGCGCTACTTTTCGAAAGACATTTATCCGTTCGTCGCCGTCGTCATCGTCGATGAAGTGTCAAACGAAGTGTTGTCTTCGTTCACCGGTTGGGTGTTCAGCGAAGAGAGCTTACAAAAGAAATTGGCCTACGAACAGTAAAAAGTCGCTCGCGAGAGCGACTTTTTTTATGCCTCCGACTCCGTGAACTGGAGCTCAAAGTCAAACTTCACTTTTTTATCAACGAGGACGCCGCCCGCTTCGAGCGCCTGGTTCCACGTCAATCCGTAATCTTCCCGGTTGATCGACCCGTCCCCGGTGAAGGCGTGCTTCATGTTACCCCATGGATCTTTTGCACTTCCCTCATATTCGACTTCGAACGTCTCTTCCCGGGTCGTCCCGCGAATTGTCAAATTCCCGGTCAGTTCGAATTCACCGCCGCCTTTTGAGCGGAACGATGTCGACTCGAACACGATGTCCTCGTGTTGCTCCACATCGAAGAAGTCGCCAGACCGTAAATGGTTGTCGCGATCGCTGTTATTCGTATCGATCGATGCCGCCTTGATCGTCACGTTCACGCGGGCGTTCGCGAGATCGTCCGGTTGTCCGTTCGCTTCGACGTGAAAATCTTTAAACTCCCCTTTTACTTTCGAGATCATCATATGCTTGACCGTAAATGTAATCGAACTGTGTGCCGGGTCGACTTGATATGTTTTTGCCATTATTACGTCCACTCCTTCGATTTAAAATTGATGCTAATATGATGTTTACCACAAATCTTGACTTCAAAACATTTCCGTTTAAATGTGACAAATTATTGTCGAAAAATTTTGACTTTTATCACACCAACCCGTTACGATGAAAAAAGGGAGCTGTTGACTTACAGTAAAATGTAAGCGCATACATAAGGTCCCTACACTTTACGGAAAAGGGAGGAACGACCATGATTTATGAAGTCCCAAACTCGACAGGCACGAAAGTTCACTTTAAAGACCGCTATGAAAACTACATCAACGGAAAGTGGACCGCGCCTGCAGGGGGAGAATATTTTGAGAACACCTCTCCGGTAAATGGTAAAGTTTTATGCGAAGTCGCCCGCTCAACGAAAGAAGATATCGAGCTCGCCTTGGATTCTGCCCATGCCGCCAAAGACGCCTGGGGCAAAACGTCGGTCACCGAACGCTCTGTCATTTTAAATAAAATCGCCGATCGTATGGAAGCGAACCTCGAAATGCTCGCCTACGCTGAGACGTGGGAGAACGGGAAAGCCGTCCGTGAGACGCTCAACGCCGACCTTCCGCTCGCCATCGATCACTTCCGCTATTTTGCGGGCGTCATCCGGTCACAGGAAGGCGGCATCAGTGAACTCGACAACGACACGGTCGCTTATCATTTCAATGAACCGCTCGGTGTCGTCGCCCAAATCATCCCATGGAACTTCCCGATTTTGATGGCGGTCTGGAAAGTCGCGCCGGCTCTTGCTGCCGGAAACTGTATCGTGTTGAAACCAGCTGAACAGACGCCTGCTTCCATCATGGTGCTCATGGAATTGATTGAAGACTTGCTCCCGCCAGGCGTGTTGAATATCGTCAACGGGTTCGGACTCGAGGCCGGCAAACCGCTCGCGTCGAGCGACCGCGTCGATAAGGTCGCGTTCACGGGTGAGACGACGACAGGTCGACTCATCATGCAGTATGCCTCACAAAACATCATCCCGGTCACGCTCGAACTCGGCGGCAAATCGCCGAACATTTTCTTTGCCGACATCATGGACGCCGATGATGATTTCTTTGACAAGTCGATCGAAGGACTCGTCATGTTCGCCTTGAACCAAGGCGAGGTATGCACGTGCCCATCACGCGCGCTCATCCACGAGTCGATTTATGAGCCATTCATGGAACGCGTCCTCGAACGGGTCAAAGCGATCAAACTCGGAAATCCGCTCGACCCTGACGTCATGATGGGTGCCCAAGCATCAAATGAGCAGATGGAAAAAATCTTGTCGTACTTGGAGATCGGAAAGTCGGAGGGCGCGGAATGCCTCATCGGCGGCGAGCGCAACATGATGGACGGCGAACTCGCTGACGGTTATTACGTGCAGCCGACCATCTTCAAAGGCCATAACAAGATGCGTATCTTCCAAGAAGAGATTTTCGGACCGGTCTTGTCGGTGACGACGTTCAAGGACGATGCCGAGGCGCTCGCCATCGCGAATGACACGTTATATGGACTCGGCGCCGGCGTTTGGACCCGTGACATGAATCGGGCTTACCGGTTCGGTCGCGAGATTCAAGCGGGTCGCGTCTGGATCAACTGCTATCACCAATATCCGGCCCATGCCGCGTTCGGCGGATACAAGATGTCTGGGATTGGCCGCGAGAACCATAAGATGATGCTCAACCATTATCAACGGACGAAAAACATGCTCGTCAGCTATAGCGAACAAAAACTCGGGTTCTTCTGAGATGGTGAATCGCGTCGAGGCCACCCCCGCCACGCTCGCGCTCCTCGAACAGCTGAAACGAAAACATGGACCGCTCTTGTTTCACCAGTCGGGCGGTTGTTGTGACGGGAGCTCCCCGATGTGTTTCCCCCAAGATGAGTTCATGGTTGGGGATCATGACGTCCTGCTCGGTGAGATTGGTGGGTGTCCGTTCTATATGCACGAGAAGCAATACGATTATTGGAAACACACCCAACTCATCATCGACGTCGTCGAGGGCCGGGGCGGCATGTTCTCGGTCGAGGGCGTGGAAGGAAAACGATTTTTAAGTCGTTCCCGCGTGTTCACGGACGAAGAACGGGCCGAGTTGCATCAAAGCTGAATGTAGAAGACCAGTCATCTCGATGGCTGGTCTTTTTTCAATCAATAGACATCTTTTTCTTAAAATCACATTTCCAATTATCCCCAAAAATCAACCTAAAAATCGGCTCGATTCGATATAGTAAAGAGAGACACGAAAGGAGGCAGCCTATGTCCGAGCTTCTAACGAGCACGTTCAACGGAATGTTGATTTCATTGGTCAGTCTATTCGGTCCTTTGTTCCTGGTGATGAGCGGTATGTTGTATACGAAGGTCAAGCGCTATAAACGGAGCCGCTATTACGCCCAGACCGGACACAGCTATTTCAAAGTCGTTCAAGACACCGGCTTATACGGCGAGTATTTATGTGTCGCCGCCATCGAGGAGCGCGTCCCGAATCCCTTCATCTTGACGAATCTATATTTGCCCCATCCAAAGAATCGAGAGCGTACGACTGAAATCGATGTGGTGTTCATCAACCAGAGTGGTGTCCACGTGATTGAGTCAAAAAATTATAGCGGCTGGATTTTTGGACATGAACAAGAACGGCACTGGACGCAGTCGATGCCGAATCGAAAGAAGTTCCGCTTTTTCAATCCGATTAAACAGAACGAGTTGCATATGAAAGCGATGGAACAAACGCTTGCTGTGGAGCGGAGTCTGCTCCACTCTTGGATCGTCTTCAGCGACCGGTCGACCTTGAAGCGCATCGACGTGGCGGACGTTCCCGTATTGAACCGGAAGACATGGAAACAGCAGATTGCCTTGCCAGGCGAGGCCCGGTTGACGTTGGCGGAACAGACGGCCATCTACGAGCAGCTGCTCCAATTCGCATCTGCGGACGAAGCCGTCAGGGAGGCCCATATCGCTGCCAAGCAACGGGTGACGTGATTCCCCGCCCCATCCAAAAAAGTCCCGCTCACGGTGAGCGGGACTCCTTTTATTTACTTTGCATTTTAAAGCGCAAGTAGAGTTCGTTGTAGTACGCGTTCATGCGCTTGCCTAAGTTCTCATACACTTCGAGCTCATCTGTCACGTCTTTTGACGGATAAAAACGTTCGTCTGACGTCACTTCTTCATCTAAGAATTCAAGTGCCGCTTCGTTCGGTGTCGAATATCCGACATAGTCGGTATTGCGGGCCGCGATTTCCGCGTCAAGCATGAAGTCGATGAACTGGTGCGCGCCTTCGACGTTTTTCGATGTGTTCGGGATGACGAGGTTGTCGAACCAGAGATTCGTCCCTTCTTCCGGGATCACGTACGTCAACTCTTCGTTCTCGTACATGATTTCGGAGGCGTCACCTGACCAGACGACGGCCGCGGCCGCTTCGCGATTGGCCATGAGCATCTTGATTTCATCGCCGACGATCGCTTTGATGTTCGGCCAGAGCGTCTCGAGCTTTTTCTCCGCCTCGAGCAACTCGTCTTTGTCCGTCGTGTTGAGCGAGTAACCGAGCGAGTTCAGACCGAAGCCCATCACCTCACGAGTCCCGTCTGCGAGCAAGATGTCATTCTCGAGCGGCATGTCCCATAGGTCGTTCCATGACGTAATCTCACCGTCGATGAGCTCAGGGTTGTACACGATACCGACCGTTCCCCAGAAGTAAGGGACCGAGTACGTGTTACCCGGATCGAACGACTTGTCGAGGAAACGTGGGTCAATGTTATCGAAGTTCTCGAGCTTGTCATAATCGATCGGCAAGAGCAGGTCCTCTTCGATCATTTTACTGATAGCGTAATCCGACGGGACCGCAATGTCGAACGCCGTACCGCCTTGCTCGATTTTCGTGAGCATCGCCTCGTTCGAATCGAACGTCTGATAGATGACTTTCAAACCCGTCTCTTCCTCGAACTCGCCAATCAAGTCTTCATCGATGTAATCGCCCCAGTTGTAGACGACAAGCGTGTTATCGCCGCCAAACCCTTGCGCCATATTGATTTGATACACCCAGAGCAAAAGAGCGGCACTGACGAGGACCGGCACCGTCAACATGATGACCAATTTTTTCATCGTCTTACCTCCTTCGCTTTACCACCGCGTTGGGCAAGTACATAATACCCAAGGACGAGAATGAGTGTGAACAAGAACAAGATGGCTGACAAAGCGTTAATTTCGAGCGAGATGCCTTGGCGAGCCCGTGAGTAGACTTCGACGGCAAGTGTCGTAAAGCCGTTGCCGGTCACGAAGAATGTGACGGCAAAGTCATCGAGCGAATACGTGAGCGCCGTGAAGAACCCGGCGAAGATGCCCGGTGTGATATACGGCAAGATGACTTTCGTCAACACGTCCCACGTGCTCGCGCCGAGGTCACGCGACGCATCGATGAGCGTCGGGCTCATCTCTTGCAGCTTCGGCAAGACCAAGATGACGACGATCGGCACCGAGAAGGCGATATGCGCCAATAGCACCGAGTAGAAACCGAGCTGAATCCCGAGCATCGTGAACAGGATGAGGAACGACGCCCCGATGATGACGTCCGGACTGACGATCAACACGTTGTTGAGCGACAAGAGCGACGTCTTCGTGAAGCGTTGCCGCGCCGTATAGATGGCGAGCGCGCCGATGACGCCGAGCACGGTCGAGATCGTCGCCGACAGCAGAGCGATGACAATCGTGTTCAAGACGATGACGAGCAAGCGGGTGTCGGTAAAGAGCGACTTGTACCAGTCGAGCGTGAAGCCTTCAAAGTTACTCATCGTCCCGCCACTGTTGAACGAGTAGACGACCAAGTAGATGATTGGTGCGTAGAGGATGAAGAACACCGCCATCAAATAAAGGTTGGCTAATTTAAATTTTTTCGGTTTCATCGACGCACCGCTCCTTTCGCGCCCCAGTCACGCGTGATGACCATGACGAGGACCATCGCCAAAATCAAGAACACGGCAATCGTCGAGCCCATGCCCCAGTTTTGCGTGACGAGGAATTGTTGTTCAATCGCCGTCCCGAGCGTAATGACTCGGTTTCCGGCGATGAGTCGGGTGATCATGAACAGTGACAATGCCGGGATAAAGACGATTTGAATCCCTGACTTCACGCCGTCGAGCGTGAGCGGGAAGATGACCCGGCGGAATGTCGTCCAGTTCGAGGCCCCGAGGTCACGCGACGCATAGACGAGCGACGGCGGGAGCTTTTCAATGGCGTTATAAATCGGCAAGATCATGAACGGGATGAAGATATAGACCGACACGAACACGAAACTAAAATCCGTGAACAAAATCTGTTGTGTCCCGATGCCAATCGCCTCTAAAAATTGGTTCGTGATGCCGTACGTCCCGAAGATTCCGAGGAATGCATAGGCTTTAAGCAATAAGTTGATCCATGATGGCAAAATGATGAGCAAAAGCCAAAGTTGCTTATGCTTTGTCTTCGTCAATAAATAGGCGGTCGGATACCCGATCAAGAGCGAGAAGAACGTGATCAAGAACGCATACCAGAAGGAAGACAACGTCATCGTCAAATATGTCGACGTGAAGAACATCTGATAGTTCTCTAAACTCAAGTTCCCTTCGATATCAAAAAACGAGTAGTAGACGACGAGCAGGAGCGGCGCGATGACGAACAGCGCGATCCATAACCAATAGGTCGTCAAATAGACCGTCTTCGCGGTTTGACTAGTTTGATTCATGAGCGACCTCCTCATAGGACTCGAGACGACGGTCGAACTCTTCCTCCGTCTCCCCTAAGCGCATGACGTGAATCGCCTCGTCATCGAACGTGAGGCCGATTTTTGAGCCGACGACCGATTTTTTCGTTGAATGGACGAGCCATTCGTTCCCTTCTTGGTCATAGCAGCAAATCTCATAGTGGACGCCGCGGAACAGTTGCGAGTCAACATCGACGACGAGTTTCGCCGAGTCGACCGACGTCATCTCCAAATCTTCCGGACGGATGATGACTTCGACTTTTTCATTGCGATCAAACCCTTGGTCGACACAATCGAACGTCTTCCCGGCGAACGTGACAATGTTATCTTCTGGCATGACGCCCGGTACGATATTCGACTCTCCGATAAAATCAGCGACGAAACGGTTGATCGGCTCGTCGTAAATGTCGGTCGGTGTCCCGCTTTGGACGATCTTTCCGTTATTCATGACGAAAATCTCATCCGACATGGCGAGCGCTTCTTCTTGGTCGTGCGTGACAAAGATGAACGTGATGCCGAGACGCTGTTGCAATTCACGAAGCTCATATTGCATCTCCGTCCGGAGCTTCAAATCGAGCGCCGAGAGCGGCTCATCGAGCAAGATGACTTCCGGTTCGTTGACGATGGCACGGGCGATGGCGACACGCTGTCGTTGCCCGCCTGACATCTCATCGATTTCACGTGACTCGTACCCTTTCAAGTTAACGAATTTGAGCGCTTGTTCGACTTTCGTCTTCACGTCCGCTTCTTTCATCTTTTTGATGCGCAGACCGAATGCGACATTCTCGAACACGTTCAAGTGCGGGAAGAGCGCATAGTCTTGAAACACAGTGTTCACTTGACGTTTGTTCGCTGGGACGTCGTTAATGCGCTTCCCGTTGAACTGGATGTCGCCTTCTGTCGCATCCGTGAAACCTGCGATCAGACGTAAAATCGTCGTCTTCCCACATCCAGACGGTCCGAGCAACGTATAGAACTTCCCTCGTTCAATCTCAAAGCTAATGTTTTCCAAGACGACGGTGTCATCGTAACGCTTCGACACGTTGTCAAAGCGGATAATCGTTTCTGGGTTCATTTCGGTTCCTCCCTTATAAATATGAATGGGTCGCGACGATCAAACATTCACTCTCGCCATCACAGTCGTTGACGAGCTGATGTGAATCCGAAGCGACATAATATAATGTTTCTCCCGCTTTGGCGAAATACGTGTGATGGCCGAGCTTGAGGGCAATCCGCCCTGACAGGACGTAGACGAACGTCTCGGAACGGGAAGGCTCATAGCGCTTGAATTCCCCATGTTTGGAGAAGGTCAGCAAAATCGGTTCCATCTCTTTTTCGTTCGATTCCGGGATGAGCCATTCGGTCCGGTATTTTCGTTCCTCATCCACATACACGGTCCGGTCGTCTTCGCTATAACTTACCTTTTGAAAGATCTCTTCATCGAAAAATTCTTTCGGTGAGCAACCTAGTACTTCTAACAAGTCGAATAATGTCTCAAGCGAAGGTGAACTCAAATCACGCTCGATTTGAGAGATATACCCTTTACTCAAATCCGTGCGTTCGGCCAGCTCTTCTTGCGTCAAGCCCTTCTTGACGCGGAGCCGTTTGATTTTTTGACCGACGTCCAAGTCACATTCCCTCCTTTCGGCCTCGTCTCAAGTTTAGTGAAAGATGATTCCAACTAAAGAAAGTTTATAAATACTTAACTATGAAACGAACTAATAGCGACCTTTATTATAACGGATTGTGAGTTGTTTGCAAGCAAAAAATCACGCCGATTATGGCGTGATTTTTCAATGAAGGTCGCGCTTGGACATCAAGTGCTTGAACTTCTCATTTTTCGTTTGAAACAAGTGGAGTTGCGGTCCGTACGCATCAATCTGTTGCACGACATACTGGAACGATTTTGCTTCTCCCGGATATGGTTCTCCGGCCCGGGCGAGTGTCGTCTCAAAGTCCTCCCACAGCACTTCGACCCACGTCAACGCCTCCACGTCGCTTAAGACATCATTTTTCTGTTTCAAGATGTGTGCCAAGCGCTCGTATTGTTCGGTCCGGGTCATGCGTTCACCTCCGACAACTCCGAGAGCGGAATCGCATGTTCAGCCGTCTCCCCTTCGAACGTCCCCCAGCCCATGACGCCGTTCACGAACTTCAAGCGGAACGGGCGGTCATTATAGTTGACGATGTACGTCGCCCCCGGTTTGAACGACTTCGGGTCAATCAAATAACTCTCAGCAATCGCGATCCGTCGCAAGACGACCTCGATCTCACTGACCATGCCCATCTGCTCGGCTTTCCGCTTCCGTTCATGGAGCGCCCGAATCTCTTGTTCGAGTTCATATTTTGATAAATCACTCAATCGTTTTTCCATTTCGCTCACCTCTCTTGTAGCGTATCAGATTTTTCGCGGAAAAGAAAAAGGCGAAACTGAATTCGCCCTTTCAGTTCGCCTTGAAGTTATACAGTGGTTTGATGACTTGATCAATCGTGACGGCCGGTTCGATATAGCGGACGATTTCCTTCATCGACTTATAGACGAACGGTGATTCGTCAATCGTCGACGGCCGGACCGAGCTCGACCAAACCCCTTCCATTGATCGTTTGAACTCTTTGAAGTCAACCCGTTTCCGCGCTGCCGAGCGTGACATGACCCGACCGGCGCCATGTGGACCCGAGTAGTTCCAATCCGGGTTGCCTTTCCCGGTACAGATGAGCGAGCCGTCGCGCATGTTCATCGGGATGATGACCCGCTCCCCGTTCCGCGCCGAGATGGCCCCTTTCCGAAGCATCATCGCGTCGTGATCGATATAATTGTGGACCGTATCGAATTGGTCGACGACGTTCCAGTTCATCGCCTCAACGATAACGTCGGTCATGGCGAGACGGTTGGCGGCCGCATATTGCTGTGCGATGCGCACGTCGTGCATGTAATCTTCCATCGCTTCCCCTTCGACGTAGGCGAGGTCGCGGAAACGATTCCGTGCCTCGCGCTCCGTCTCGAGATAGACCGAGATGTCCTGCTGCCGTCCCGTCGCCTTCATCCGTTCAATCTCGTCTCGAATGTCGACCGTCTTCATCATGTGCTCGACCGCCAACTGTTGATAATGGTCAGCGATTTGGACACCGAGGTGGCGTGAGCCGGAGTGGATGACGAGAAACGTGCGTCCGGCTTCGTCCCGGTTCACTTCGATGAAATGATTGCCCGAGCCGAGCGTGCCGACCGAGCGGAGGGCCCGGTCGAGCTTATAAGGCGCCCGCACATCCTCGAGTGGGAGCTCAGACGCGTACGGGTGTGCTGTATCCCGGATGTTCATCCCGCTCGGTACATATTGGCGGATGACGTCGTCGAGCCGTTGAAAGTCGATGCGCTTTACCTTGATTTCCGTACAGAGCATGCCACACCCAAGGTCGACGCCGACGAGGTTCGGCACGACCTTGTCGTGAATCGTCATCGTCGTCCCGACGACCGATCCTTTGCCGGCATGCATGTCCGGCATGATTCGAATCGAGGCGCCTCGCGTGAACGGTTGGTCGACGAGCGTTTGGATTTGGGCCCGCGTCGTATCGTCAATCCGTTCATTGAACACTTTGGCCCGGTTATGCTTTCCGATAATTTCCATAAGACCTCCTCAACTGATGGCTTGTTGTTTACTTTGCAACTCATGCATCCGGGCGTAGACCCCGCCATCAGCGATGAGTGATTGATGGTTGCCTCGCTCGATGATGTGACCGTGATCGAGGACGAGGATTTGGTCCGCTTCCCGTATCGTCGAGAGACGGTGCGCGATGACGAACGTCGTCCGCCCGTATGTGAGCGTCTTGAGCGCGTCTTGGATGAGCGCTTCTGTCTCAGAGTCGACACTTGCCGTCGCCTCATCTAAGACAAGGATGGCTGGGTCGAAGACGAGGGCACGGGCGAAACTGATCAACTGGCGCTCTCCGCTCGAGAGCGAGGCGCCGCGTTCGATGACCGGCTCGTCTATTCCGTGTGGCAACTGTTTGACGAATCGATCGGCTCCGACCGCCGTCAACGCTTGCCAAATCCGCTCGTCCGAGATCGTCTCGTCACCGAGCGTCACGTTCGTTCGAATCGAGCCCGTGAACAAGAACGGGTCTTGGAGCACGATACCGAGATGGGCGCGGACGGCTTGCGTCGGCAGTTTCGTCACGTCCATGCCATCAATGTTGAGCGTTCCTTCTGACGGGTCATAAAAACGCATGAGCAGGTTCATGATCGAACTCTTGCCGCTGCCCGTATGACCGACGAGCGCCACCGTCTCACCCGGTTCCGCATGGATATCGATGTGTTGAAGCACCGGTTTCCCGGCCTCATAGCTGAACGACACGTCCTCGAAGGCGACCTCGCCTTTAAAGCGTGCAATCCGTTCCGTGGACACGTCTTCCCCTTTCTCGTCGAGCAACTGGAACATCCGGTCTGCCGAGACGAGCGCTTGTTGGAGCGGGGACAGTTGGTTCATGATTTGTGTGACCGGCTCAAAGATCCGTGACACGTAATCGATATAGGCGTATAAAATCCCGAGCGTGAGCACGCTGCCCGTTCCAAGCGTCTGCGCACCGACGACCCAGATGAGTAAGGCGAGCGCCATGTTGCGGAAGAAGTTGACCAAGTTGTGCGACATGAGCGCATCCAGTTTGAGCAGTTTCCGTCTCGTTTGGAAGTTGTCGCTGTTTTTCTCGTTGAACTCGTCATAGACGAGATCTTCTTTGACGTACGATTGAATGATCGGCATCGTCTGGATGCTCTCATTCAATTGGGCGTTCATATCCGCGACGAGGGCACGGACACGGAAGTTGTTTCGGGTCGACAGGCGTTGGAATAGCTTAATCCAGACGATGACGACCGGGATGATGATGAGCGAGACGAGACCGAGGCGCACGTCCAAGAAGAACATGGCAATCAGGACACCAATCATCATGACGACGCTTTGGAAGACGCGTGCGAGCACGCCCAAATATAGGTCGCGAATCGTCTCAGTGTCATTCGTGACGCGGCTGACGATTTTCCCGATCGGTGTCTGGTCAAAGTAGCGGACCGGAATCGTCTGCAAATGCCGCATGACGTCGAGTCGCATCGTTTTGACAATCTTATGGGCCGATCGCTGGAGGAGCATCTGTTGCCCCCAGTTCAAACCGGCCGCGATAAGAAGCAAGACGACGTACAAGGCAGATAACATAAGCACGGCCTGAAGATCCGTCTCATAAAATTGAAACACATCGGTCGAGGAGAGCGGCACGATATTGTCGTACGTCGCTGATTCCTCGCTCCGTGTGATGGTGAGGACGCCGTCTTCGACTTCACGTACCCCACCACTCATGACAGCGTCTGGGACGAGATAGTATCCGTCCGTCGTCTGAACGATCGAGACAGGTCGGACGACGGTCTCTCCGTCGAGCCGTGTCTCTTTTTCATAGGAGTTGCCGTCAAAGTCGACACTCCCGCCTGACTCGACTTGAACCCAATCGCGCTCGATGGCGACGATATGGTCGTCGATGATAATTTTGGCGATATACGGTCCGGCTAGTTCGGCGCCGACCGCTAAAAATAGTAAGGTCAAACCGAGGAAAATCGAGCGTCTCACTTGTTTGGCATAGCCGACGAGTGAACGGATCGTTTTTTTCCTGCGGACTGGATCTAATTCGTATTGATCGATCATGAGAGATTCCCCCTTTCCCGGATTACTCCGACTCTCCTTGTCGAACGTATTGTTCATAATACCAACCGCGTCGTTCCATCAGTTGGTCATGTGTGCCCCGCTCTGTGACGCGACCGTCTTGCAGCACAAGAATCTGGTCGGCATGGGCGACAGCGGACAGGCGGTGCGCGACGATAAACGTCGTCTGTTCGGCCCGGCTCGTCCGGACCGAATCGATGATGCGTGCTTCCGTCTTGGCGTCGACCGCTGAAAGCGAATCGTCGAGCAAGAGGATCTCTGGGTCTTTCAAGAGAGCGCGGGCAATCGAGAGCCGTTGTTTCTGGCCACCCGAGAGCATGACCCCTTGTTCCCCGACGACCGTGTCGAGACCGTTCTCTAAATGCTCGATATCGGTATCGAACGCCGCAAGTCGAATCGCCGTTTCAAGGTCTTGTTCCGTCGCATCGTTTGAGCCGAACAAGATATTATCACGGACCGTTTTCGAGAACAGCAAATGTTCTTGCGAGACGTAACCGCTCCAACCGCGCACGGTATCGAGTTTGATGTCGTGAATCGGGACCCCGTTGACGAGTAGCGAGTCATCGATCGGATACTCGCGGAGCATTTGACGCAATAGCGTCGTCTTCCCGGCCCCGGTCGGTCCGACGATGCCGATCGTCTCGCCACGCGACACGTGCAAGACGATGTCTTCAAGCGAGGCTCGGGTCGATCCTGGATATTGGAACGATAGTGATTTGAACGTGATTTTCTCCGGGACGCCGACTTCGACCGTGCCGGTCGAGACGACGTCCGGTGTCTCGTTCATCGTCGCCTCGATTCGTTCAAGGCTGGCCGTCCCCCGTTGCACGACGTTGATCAGTTCCCCGAACGCGTACATCGGCCAAATGAGCATCCCGAGATAGATGTTGAACGAGACGAGCTGTCCGAGTGTGATGTCGTTCGTGAACACGAGATACGTTCCGAACGACAAACCGATCAAATAGCTCAAGCCGACGAGCAGTTTAATGACCGGTTCGAACAAGACGTCGATTTTCGCGACGTGCATGTTTTTCGCCATCACGTCGTCGGTGATCGTGTCGAATTTCTTCGTGTCCGCCTCTTCTTGGACGAACGAACGGACGACCCGAAGGCCTGAAATCGATTCGACGACTTGGTCGTTCATCACGCCGAACGCGTCCTGTGCCGCTGTGAAGCGAGCATGGATTTGGCGTCCGAGCTTATTCATCGACCAGGCGAGAAGCGGCATCGGCAAGAGTGCGGCGAGCGTCAACTTCCAATCGATGAACACGCCCATGATTGTGAGGGCGATGAGCGTCATATTGAACGAGTCGACGAGCGTCATGACGCCGAACCCGGCCGTCCGTTCCACCGCCTTCAAATCGTTCGTCGCGAGCGCCATCAAATCCCCGGTGCGGTGCTGTTGATAGAAGCGCGGTGTCTGCCGGAGCAAGTGGCCGAAGAAACGGGCCCGCAATTTTTTCTCGAGCAGGAACGCCGTCCCAAACAGACGGGCGATCCATACATACGAAAGGACGTATGATAAAACCATGATACTGAGCAATGATCCGACGATCATGACGAGACGTTCCGTCGTCAAGCTCCCTTCGCGGATGGCATCGATCGCCTGCCCGATAATCCATGGCGGCAGCATATCGACGACGCCGGTGATGATGAGCAGGATGATGGCGACGATATACGTCCGCTTCTGTCTTTTAATAAACCAATCTAGTTGTTTAATCAGTTTCATGACTGATTCCCCCTTCCGTCCTTTCCGCGCACGCAAAAAAAGCGCACGTCACCTGATTGTGCAACCAATCGGATGAAGTACGCTTCTGAGTCTTCAGTCTTTTGCATGGTCAGGGAAAGGACACTACCCCTATCCAGCTGCCAAATTACGCAGTCAAATACGAGTAGCCATATGATGTTGTGTGTGTGCGTTGTAGTGTTGGAATGTACTTCATCATGCTGGCTCCTCTCTGTTCATAGTTTGAAAATCTACTAAAACCTTAGCAGACTGTTCAGAAAATTGTCAATATTATTGTCGTAAATAATTTGTAACTTTTTTACAAGAAGAAAGTGGCGAGCATCAAGCCAACAAGACCTGTCGCCGTCACGTAGTAAATCATCGGCATGAGCGTATAGCGAATGATCGTTCCTTCTTTCCCAAGAAGACCTGCGACCGAGGCGACCGCGACGACGTTCAAGACACAAATCATGTTACCGGCGTTGGCCCCTGCCATCTGCATCGATAACGCGAGCGTCTCGTTCAAACCAACGGATTCGGCGACATTCGTCGTCAAACTTGAGAACATCATGTTCGAGAACGTGGCCGATCCGGAAACGAAGGCGCCGAGCGCCCCAATCCATGGTGCGACGAGCGGCCAGACACCGCCGAACGTATCGGCTGCAGCCGTGGCAAGTTCGACCGGCATCGAAGCCAGACCAGCTCCACCATTTTCTGAGTGAATGAAGATTCGAACCATCGGCACTGATGCAGCGAGCGTGATGGCCGTCCCGACGACACCGAGCGTCGTCGCTTTAAAGACCGAAGTCACTTGTGACCAGCTCATGTTGTGGAGGAAGAATGTCGCAATCATCGTCAAGATGAACATGAACCCTGGCGAATAGAACGGTTCCCACGACGTCGAGATTCCTTCGACCCCGATGATGTTTGGCAAGTCAATGCGGACGCTACGTGCCAATTCATTCAAGAATGGCACAGTCCGTGTCAACACGAGGAAAATCGTCAAAATCAAATATGGTGCCCACGCCTTCCACTGCGGAAGTTCACGTTTGCCTTTACCGACAGACGGCTTCTCAAGCGGCTGCTCGATCTCATCGGCATAACCGTCGAACGTCCACACCCGTTTTGGCATGAGGATCCCTTTGCGTGCCATTGCGACGAGGATGACGAGACCCGTCAACCCGCCGAGCATGCCCCCGAATTCAAATCCGAGGATGAGTGTCCAAATGTAGGCCGGGATACTGTAAACGAGTGCCGCGATAATGGCAATCGGGAACACTTCGAGCGCCGGCTTGATTGACTTCTCTTTGCTGAAGAATCGGGTCAGCATCAAAATCAAGATAAACGGAATCAACAAACCGACGAACATGTCGATGAGTACCGTCTGTAAGACGACGCTTGTCAAAAACTCGATCGTTTCCGGTTGATTGACGTCAAGCGACAGCCCGTTCCCAATTCCGATTAAAGCTGGTGTGCCGACCGCACCGAACGTGACCGCCGAGACGTCGGCCGATAAAGCGATGACGACCGCTGCAATCGGCGGGAAGCCGAGGGCGATCAAAAGGGGCGCCGCAACCGTAGCTGGTGTCCCGAAGCCCGAAGCACCTTCGATGAATGAGACGAACAACCAGCCGACGATGAGCACTTGAATCCGGGGATCCGGTGTGATGTTAACGAATCCAGAGCGAATCGCGTTCATACCGCCGCCCTCTTTCATCGTATTCATCATCCCAATCGCACCGTACACAATCCAGACCGTCGTGACGGCGATCACGAGTCCTTGTAACGTCGCCGCCATAATCCGTGTCGCATCGAGTTGCCAGACGAAGAACGCCAGTCCTGCCGTCAAAACGAGCGAGAGCGGCATCGCGACCGACGCCGGTAAACGCATAATGACCAATAATACGAGCACTGCCACAATCGGCATGAGTGCTGTAATCCATTCAAAAATCGTCAATGTAGACCCACCTTTTCAGATTTTTCCCCTACCGTAAATGAATCTCCCGTTATGACTCTTGTTCAGCGAGTCGATCTAAAGCCCGATCAATCACCTCATATGGAAAACCTTTGCGTCGAAGCTGCATCTTCATCCGCTGTTTCCGCTCATATGGGGCATATCCACTGAACTTCCGATTTAATTTTTCCGCCTGTGTCAAACAAGCCGAAAGTTCAACGTCCTCATCCTCGTTCTCCCAAAACGTGAGAATCGCCTCTGAAATGATATCAAACGTAAATCCCCTTTGCATTAGGGTTTGTTGAATTCTTTGTTGCACTTCTGTGGCAGAACGGCGATTTGTTTCCATTTGTTTCCTATTTACGAATTTTCCGGCCTTTTCAAGCTGGTCTTCGTGCGAAATTGCGCCGATGACTTCTTCAATGATGTCAGCGTCGATTCGGAGCTGGGTGAGTTCTCGTTTAATTTTGATCGGTCCGCTCGGACTCGTATTGAACTTCGTCTGGGTGTAGGCTTTGGCAAATTCAGCATCGTTCAAGTAGCGCTGTTCGATTAATCGCTCGATGACGCGCTTGATGGCTGCCTCATCTATCTCTTTCTTCACGAGGTAGTCACGCACCTCTGAAACGGCACGCATCCGGTACGATAAATAATTGACGGCCGCTTTATATGCTTTTTGTTCTTCTTCGGCTTGAAGGACGTCACGGACGAAGTCGTCTTCGAGCTCCATCCCTTTCGTCAATTCATATTTGATGAAGACGTCGAGGTCGATGGCGAACGCAAACTCCTCACGCCCGTCCTTCTCGACGTACACGTTGAGCCGGTCTTTATTTTTCTTCTGGGTCGTAAACTTGGCAATTTTCACGAAATCCCTCCATTTCCTGCTTCTAACATATCACGTTCCCCTTTCGAGCAGGATTTTTGATAAGTTAGAAGAAAGGGTATTCACAATACGAACGGTCCGCTTTCTTTATGGAACCCATACCCGTTTTGAAATCGCTTCAATATACTGGAGGGAGACTTATGAAAATTGCAATCACCGGCGGAACCGGACTAATCGGTCGCCCGCTCGTCCGTGCGCTTGCCGAGGCCGGACATCAAGTCGTCGTATTGACGCGCCGCCCGCGTCCGCGACAAGGAGGGATCTCGTTCGTTGAATGGTTGACACCTGACAGCCATCCTGAGTCCGAGTTGCAAGACGTCGACGCCTTCATCCATTTGGCTGGCGCCTCCATCAACGATGGACGCTGGACACATAAACAGAAACAAGCCATTCTTCAAAGCCGAATCGACGGGACGAAAGAAGTCGTTCGGATCATTAAAAATATGAAACGCAAGCCGAGCGTCGTCATCAGCGGATCCGCCATCGGGATTTACGGGGAAGACCGTTCCATCACGTATTCCGAAGCGACCCCACTCCCGGACCGGACCAACTTCTTAGGAAACGTCTGTGTATTGTGGGAGAAAGAGGCGGCCCCGATCAAAGACATGGGAATTCGCCTCGTCACGATGCGGACCGGTGTCGTCTTATCGAATGACGGCGGTGCCTTCCCGCTCATGAAACTGCCGTACACGCTCGGTGTCGGAGGACGGCTCGGCTCAGGACAGCAATGGGTACCGTGGATTCATTTGGACGACCTCGTTCGCCTGTTTGTCCATATCATCGAGACGACTTCCATCGAAGGCCCCGTCAACGGCTCGGCACCGACGCCCGTCACGATGAATGAGTTTGGAAAAACGCTCGGACGCGTGATGCATCGCCCGCATTGGGCACCTGCCCCAGCACCGCTCCTCAAGCTCGCGCTCGGAGAGAAGAGTGTCATCGTCCTTGAAGGGGCGAAAGTCGTCCCGACGAAAGCACTCAATCACGGTTTCCGCTTCCGTTACGAAACGTTAGAACCCGCTTTGAAACAACTACTTCATTTGATTTGAAAGGAGCTAGCACGTGAGTAATTTGTTAATTCGTAACGCCCACATTTATCCAATCACTGCCCCACATTTTTACGGAGATTTGCGCGTCAAGGACGGCAAAATCATTGAAATGGCAGACTTGCTGGACCCGCTCGACGGAGAAACGGTCATCGAAGCCGAAGGCAACTTCTTGTTCCCAGGGTTTATCGATGCCCATACCCACCTCGGACTGTATGACGAAGGGACAGGTTCAGTCGGAAACGATGCAAACGAGACCGTCGAGGCGATGACGCCGCACGCTCGGGCCATCGACGGCGTCTATCCGCTCGATGAAGGGTTTCAAGAGGCGCTCATGGCCGGAGTCACTGCCGTTCAAGTCATGCCCGGCAGTATGAACGTCATCGGCGGGGTGACGAGTGTCATTAAAACGCACGGCCGCTTCATCGAGGACATGGTACTTCGGCGTTATGCCGGTCTCAAGCTCGCCCTCGGGGAGAACCCGAAGCGTGTCCACAGTATGGGGAGATCTGGTGAGTTGACCCGCATGGGGATCATGGGATTATTGCGTGAAGCGTTCCGGACCGTCGACTCGACGAAGACGATCGGCACGTTCGGCAGCCAGATGATTCAACTCGCCCTTGACCGCAAGATGCCAATCCGGGTCCACGCTCACCGCGCCGACGATATTTTATCGGTCGTCCGCTTCGCGCAAGAGTTCGACCTCGATTATCGGATCGAGCACTGTACGGAAGGACATCTCGTCGCTGAAAAGTTACGCGAACTCGGTGTCAAACATGTCACCGTCGGTCCGACGTTCACACGTAAATCGAAAATTGAGCTCCAGAACAAAACATGGGAGACGTACCGAATTTTACATGAACACGATATGATCGTCTCGATCACGACGGACCATCCTTATACGCCCGTTCAATATTTAAATCTTTGCGCCGGTCTTGCTGCCCGCGAAGGACTTCCGGTCGACGTCGCACTCCGCGCCATCACGATCCATCCGGCCGAATCGCTTGGAGTAGACGACCGCATCGGCTCGCTCGAAATCGGCAAAGATGCCGACCTTGTCCTTTGGAGTCACTTCCCGCTCGACTACATGTCAAAGCCGATTATGACCATCGTCGATGGCCACATCGTTTACTCGACGAGCCGATCGAAAACACATCATGAGATGTAAGTGAGGCCAGTCGTGAAAGCGCTCTTATTATTTTTTTGTGAAGTTGCATTTTATTTACTTGCTTTTTCAAAAAAACTATATAAAATAATCTTGTAACTTCATAAAAGGGAGCAGCCAAGGCAAGTTCGAACAACGAAGCCAGAAGTATGCTTTCGTTACAACTATTCTTCAGCGGTCTGAAATAGGAGGAGGAATGTAAAGGTGCTCAAATTTCGTGAGCTTACCGACTGCGCGGAGTTGTTCGAACTGATGCAACACCCAGATGTCTTTCCGTATGTCCGTCAAAAGACGGTCCACTTTGACGAGTTTTTATTTAGCACGAAGCAAATCATCGAGCTAGAAGAGCAAGGAAACATCATCTCACGTACCATCACGAACGAGTTCGGTACCCCGATTGGGACGATCAGCTTGTTCGATGTGGAATCGGGCTATGGATTCCTCGGGACGTGGCTTGGCAAACCGTATCACGGCAAAGGTTACAATCAAGTCGCGAAAGAAGCGTTCTTCTCTGAACTTTTCTTCGAGCTTGACATGGAAAGTGTATTTTTAAAAATCCGTCAATCGAATGAGCGTTCGATCGCGGCAGCTGAGAAACTACCGTACGCTTTCTGCGCTAACGAGATCCGGTCTGAACTATTGACTGAAATCAACCAAGGGGACGTCGAATATGTCTTGTATGAAGTGTCGAAGTCGAGTTTCCAACTCTACTTGCACTCACTCCATGCGCCTGAATTCGACCATACCTATGAAGCACAGCTCGAAGCGTAAGCCAATTCTGACAAAGAATTGGCTTTTTTGTGGCGTTTTTGTGTGGATTTCATGAGGACAACTTTACGGCAATGAATATTTCTGTTCTAATTCGGAGAGATAGGTATGATAGAGGTATGAGGGAATTATCACACAGCCTCGTTAACCGTTTTGTAAAGGAGAATGCCCAATGTCAGAACCAACGTTTCGCATCTTAGTGACCGATGATGAAGAACAAATGCGGGATTTACTCGTTTCGAACTTAGAGAAGGAAGGATATGAGACCGTCACAGCCACGAACGGCCTCGAGGCAATCGACTTATTGAAAGAACAGTCGTTCCACCTCGTCCTGCTCGACGTGATGATGCCTGAACTCGACGGCCTCACGGCGTGCATGCGCATCCGCGAGTTCTCGAACGTCCCGATTATCATGCTCACGGCCCGGTCAGAAGAACTCGACCGCATCCATGGCTTGAAGATCGGCGCGGACGACTATATCACGAAGCCGTTCAGTCCGCGCGAGCTGCTTGCCCGCATCGAAGCAACGCTTCGTCGGACGCATAACTTCTCGAAAGAACAAGAAGCGACGTTCGATACCGGAGTCTTGTCCATCGATATCGACGGCCGTGCGGTCAGCGTAAAAGGGAAAACGGTCAACTTGACCCGTAAAGAGTTCGATTTGCTCTACTTGTTCATCACGAATGAAGAGAAAGTCTTCTCACGTGAACAGTTGCTCGATCAAATTTGGGGCACCGAGTACCACGGTAACCTTCGGACGGTCGACACGCATATCAAGACGCTTCGCCTCAAGCTCGGTGAAGCAGGTGGCTACATTCAAACCGTCTGGGGGATCGGCTACAAGTTCGAGGCGACCGTATGAAGCAATACACGATCCGGAAGCGGATTTGGATCACCATCTGGACCGCTAGCCTCTTCTCCGCGTTCGTGTTCATCATCATGACGTTTTACTTGTACGACAAGTTCTATATTCAGACGCAGGAAGAACTGCTCATCAACCGCGGAGAGAAGCTCGTCACCATCTACAAGGCGGACGGCTTCTCTGACGCGTTTTCGGACAGTATGACGTACACGAACGAACTGACCGAGACGAAAGTGTTCCTCTCGTCGGTCAGGGAAGACAGTCTCGGCTCAGGCAAGACGTTTTTAAGGGAACAAGACCTCGCCAAACTGCAAGACGGCTACGCGATCTCCGTCACCCGTAAACACCCGACCGAGGATGTGGATATCCTGATGTCCGCCTTCCCGCTCATCCGGGACGGCGAGCTCGATAATGCGCTCATCCTATATATGGAGTTAAGTAAAATCAGTGAGCCGTTCCAACCGATTCGGCTCATGATCACGTTCTTGCTCATCTTGATGATCGTGAACTTGCTCATCTTCGGGACGCAAATTATCGATACGATCATTCAGCCACTCATACAAATGAAGCGAGCCTCGCAAGTATATGCCAAAGGCGACTTCTCGCACCGTATCCCGATTTATTACGATGACGAGATTGGCGAGCTCGCCGAGACGCTGAACCGGATGGCCGAGTCACTCGGTCTCGTCGAAGAGCAACGGAAAGAATTTTTGGCGAACGTCAGTCATGAATTGCGGACACCGTTGTCATATATTCGGGGCTATACGGAAATGCTCCAAGACCCGTCGCTCGACGAGAAAACGAAAAACCAATATTACGAGATCATCGAGAATGAGACGGAGCGCTTGCAACGGCTCGTCAACGACTTGCTCGACTTGGCCCAACTCGAACGCGACTCATATCCGATGACGAAAGAACCGGTCGTCTATTCGCAAGTACTCGAAGATGTGCTGTACCGTTTCGAGCCGATTGCCAGGGCGAAAGGCGTCACGATCGAGACGGACCTCGATTTCGACTTGATCATTCTTGGGGACCACGACCGGCTCGAGCAAGTCGTTGGAAACTTGCTCGATAACGCCCTTCGCTACACCGAAGCCGGGAAATCGATCCATGTGAAGACATATGCGACCGCCGACAATGCCGTCACCGAGATTCGGGACGAAGGTCGGGGGATCCCGAAAGAGGATCTCGATCAATTGACGAAGCGATTTTACCGTGTCAATAAGTCACGGACACGCGAAGATGGCGGGACCGGGCTCGGCCTCGCCATCGCCAAACACATCATGGAACGCCACGGCGGCTCGATGCACTTCACTTCAGAAGTTGGCAACGGAACGACCGTCACGCTCACATTGCCGCTCTTGCCGGACGAAGACATATAAAAAAGACAGCCGCGGCTGTCTTTTTTATATGTCTTTGCCTTTATAGGCGTCATCTGATTCATTCATGAGACGTTCCCGCTCGGCGTGCGTCTGTGGATAACCATTCGCTTGCCACTCGGCCCGATAGTTCGAATCGAGTTGAGTGAGGCCTTCCTCCGCCTCATCCTTATCCGAATCGACACTTTCCATCTTGTCCATTTTGCTCCATGTATCGTCATCTCGGTCCTGAGTCAAGAGTGCCGCTACTTTTGGTGCGACGAGCGCGGCCCCAGCTACCCCGAGTACGATTCCCATCAATACTTTCTTATCCATCCGAATACCCCTCCTTAGTCACTATGTACGGATAATTCCACTGTTCTGCGAAATCGAAACCCATTTTCTAAAGCGTTTACACCCATTCAGGAAGTGGAATAACAGTCAAGACAAGGAGGCGATGAAGATGAAACAGTCAAAAGATACGTCCAAGCGACCGTTTGATAATCCGGATGCCGTCGATACGGACAAGGAGAGCATCTTCGACCAGGAAGGGATGGAAACGGTCGACCCGATCCCGGTAGAAGAGCTGAACCAGAAAGTGAAAGATGAGAAACAAAAGCGGCACTCGAAGGATGACTCGGTCAGCGAGAAAAAATATGAGGGCAATAAATAAAAATGCGGACGAAATTCGTCCGCATTTTTATGTTAAATCGCTTGGCGAGAAGCCGTAAGGCAACATCTCTTCTTTCGTCATCACTTTCGTCTCCCCGGCCATGTTCGCGAGAATCAATGTAAAGTCGTCACTGGCAAACTCGGCGATAACTTGACGGCAAGCGCCACATGGCGAGATTGGTCCGTCCGTGTCGCCGACGACGACGACAGTCTCGATTGCCTTGCTGCCTTCCGATACCGCTTTGAATATGGCAGTCCGTTCTGCACACATCGACAAGCCGTACGAAGCGTTCTCGACGTTGCAACCCGAGATCTCTTTGCCGGTCTCGTCGATGACGACAGCCCCGACATTAAACTTCGAATAAGGAGTATAGGCGCGCGACCGTGCATCAATCGCTTTATGGACAAGCTCGTTCACTTTTTCTTGTGGGATCATCTGATGTTCCTCCGCTTCTTAACGTTTATCAAAGAAGTCTGACATCTGAACTATAACGTGAAAACATCGTTATTGCAAGCGTTTTCACAACCCCGTCAATACTTTTTCTTTTTCTTCTTCTCGAAGACGACAATTGACTCAACATGCGCCGTCTGCGGGAACATATCGTACGGCTGAATATAGTTGATCTTATAGTCGGCTTTCATGAGTTGATCCGCGTCACGCGCGAGCGTCTGCGGGTTACATGACACGTACACGATGCGTTTCGCTTTCGATGAAATCATCGCATTCAACAGTTGATGATCGACCCCTGTGCGCGGCGGGTCGACGACGATGACGTCTGGAATCCATCCGTCTTTCACCCAGCGCGGGATCCAATGTTCGGCCCGGCCTTCGACATAAGTCGCATGGCTGAAGCCGTTCTCACGCATGTGCGCGTTCGCATCTTCGACCGCTTCCGGGACGACTTCCATCCCACGGATCTCTTTTGCGTGCGGCGCGAGCCATAGCCCGATCGAACCGACACCGGCGTACGCATCGATGACGCGCTCTTCGCCCGTGAGTCCAGCCGCCTCGACGACTTCACGATACATGATTTCTGTCTGAGCCGGGTTGAGCTGGAAGAACGCGCGCGGTGACAAGTGGTAATGGACGTCATCGAGTTGCTCGTCCATCTTGTCTTGACCGGCGATATGGACCGTACGGTAACCGAAGATGACACCCGAACGGTTCGAGTTGATATTAATGTGGAACGATACGACGTTCGGTAACGCCATGATGCGATCGCTCAATTCATCTAAACGCGGGACGTCCTCGTTCCCGACGACGAGCACGACTTGGACATCATCTGTCTTGTAGCCTGAGCGGACGATGACGGTACGGGCGAAACCGACGTCACGGCGCGCATCATATACCGGGATGTCGAGCTCGTTCAAAATACGGACGATGGCGTTGTTAATGTTCGTCGTGTCGCGCTGCTGTACCATGCAGTGTTCGATTGGCACGAGTTCGTTTGTGTTCGGTTTGTAGAGACCCGACACGATCTCGCCGCGACGCGTCGAGAGCGGGAATTGCGACTTGTTGCGGTAGTACCAAGGGTTGTCCATCCCTTTCGTCGCACGGATATCCGACTTGTCGACGTTCAGTTTCGTCTTCTGACGGAAGGCGTTGCGGACGATTTCTTCTTTATAGTCCATCTGTAGGCGCGGACTCATATGTTGAATCTGGCAACCGCCACACTCGTCATAAATCGGACACGGCGGTTTGACCCGGTCCGGTGAATCGTTGTCGCGCTTGATGACGCGTGCCTCGGCGTAGTTCCGTTCGACGCGCGTAATCTCGACTTTCGCCTTCTCGCCTGGTAATAAGTTTGGGATGAAGATGACCATGCGATCAATTGTCGCGATGCCCTCTCCGTTAATGCCTAGCCGCTCGGCTTGGGCGCTTGTGTATTCTCCTACGATCAGTTTCAATGTGTTTCATCCTTTCGAGATACTTGTTCTAAATCTTTGGCGTAACGTACGACTTTCGCACGTAAGGAATCAATATCAGCTAACAATCGATGCAAATCCTCTGGCGTCGTGAATTCGTCCAACGTATTGACTGATAAGCACAGTAATTCCGTTCTCGATTTTAACACGTTCATTTTTCCTGCCGTATCTGTTCGTGATTTACCCATCTCGTGATCGCTCCTTTGGTTCGTGACAAAGAGTTGTTATTATAGCATACTATTTCGTGTGACTTGATGAAAAGGTGGAATTGATATGCAAAACATCTCGACAACGTTTGATCCATGGGAAGCCTACCTCGATCAAACCGAGTTCGGTCGCCTCGTCCTTTCGAACGTCGAAGTGACGACGACCAAGCTATGCAATATGCGCTGCGAACATTGCGCGGTCGGCTATATGCTCGATCAGACGGAAGAACCTGAAGTCCCGCTCGACCTATTGATTTCGCGCCTTGATGAGATCGAGCATTTACGGGCGTTCTCCATCACAGGCGGCGAGCCGATGCTGTCGATGAAGTCGGTGCGGAACTACGTCGTCCCGCTCTTGCGTTATGCGAAAGAGCGTGGCGCTCGGACGCAAATCAACTCGAACTTGACGCTCCCACTCTCTCGCTACCATCTTATTACCCCTTACCTCGACGTTTTGCACATTTCGCATAACTGGGGCACAGATGCGGATTTCTTAGAGGGCGGTTTCGCGATGATGGACCGAAAACCGAGCGTCGAGGCACGTTTGAAGATGCTTCAGACGATGAAAGACAATGCCCGGGCGCTCACCTCCGAAGGCATCATCGTATCCGCCGAGACGATGATCAACAAACGGACGATCCCGCACTTGAAAGAAATCCATGAAGAGATCGTCGCACTCGGCTGTCAGCGTCATGAAGTGCACCCGATGTACCCCGCAGACTGGGCTAGCGCGCTCGAGTCGGCATCGCTTGCCGACACCCGTCAGGCGATTCATGACCTGCTCGACGTCCGAGACGAGAACGTCTGGATGTTGTTCGGGACGTTGCCGTTTTATGCCTGCTCCGGCGCACCAGAAGACCGCGCCTTGTTGAAACGACTCCACGAGGCGAAGAATGTCACCGTTCGGAACGACCCAGATGGCCGCTCACGCCTCAACACGAATATCTTCGATGGCCAGATTATCGTCACCGACTTCGGAGACGAGCTCGGCACGCTCGGCACACTGTATGACACCTCGTTCCAGGATGCATACGAAACGTGGACGAACAGCAGTCTGAACGCCACACTGTCATGCCACTGCCCGGCCGTCAAATGTCTCGGGCCGAACGCGCTCGTCAAGCAAGCGTATTACCCGGACGTGAACTTTCAAGAACGTGTCGCTGAGCCGTTTTAATTGTTTCGTTTCGGGAAATGTTCAGTATATAAACTGAATCGAGGTGTTTAAAGATGACAGCCATCTATGTATTCATGATCACCGTCATGGCCATCATCATTTTCGGTGGTGTGCTCAGCATCTTATTGACAGCCGCATTCGTTTCAGACAAAGTAGACCGTGATGAAGTATTCAGTCAAGGCAGTTGGGATGATGAACTCTTACACTTGAATCATGTACCTCAACCGATTGACGAACCAAAAAGCTGAGACCCTTCTCAGCTTTTTACTATGTAATGAATAATGAGGTGAACTATGCAACGGTTTCGGTTTTCGATTTTATTACTCGTCGTCTTTATTTCTGGTTTGATTCAAGGCGCGCTCATCCCGCTCTTGTCGACGCTCATCGAACGGGACGGCAACCCGGCCTGGTTGAACGGGTTGAATGCGACGATGCTCTACTTAGGCGTCATCGTCTCTGCGCCGCTACTCGAACGGTTCGTCCGCAAGTACGGGTTTCGGCCGACCATCGTCCTCGGCATCGTCTTGACGGCGCTTGCCACGTTCTTCTTGCCGCTCTGGCCGTCACTGCTCATGTGGGCACTCATGCGTTTCGTCATCGGATTCGGGGATTCGGCGCTCCATTACGGATCCCAAGTGTGGGTCACGTCTGCGAGCGAGAAGCGAAGTCTTGGCCGGGCGATGGCGTATTACGGGATGGCGTTCAGCCTCGGATTCGCGGTCGGCCCGCTCATCGCCCCGCTCGTCGACCTCCACTTTTGGCTGCCGTTCCTCGTCTTGATCGTCTTCTGTCTCGCATCCTTGTTCTTGATCTTCAAGGTCGACAACGAGTACCCTGAGGCTGAGAAAGTGAAGACCGATTCGAAAGGACGCATCCGCCTCGTCCTCATCGGCGGCGGATATACGCTCTTACCTGCTTTTACATACGGGTTCCTTGAGGCGAGCTTGAATGCCAACTTACCGATTTTCACGGTCCGCAACGACATCGGGCTGACGCAGACGAGTACGCTCATCACGACGTTCATCGTCGCCTCGATCATCGTCCAGTTACCGCTCGGCCGCCTCGCCGATCACTTCGGAAAGAAACGCATCCTGCAAATCGTGTTGACGCTCGGCACGCTCGTCTTCGCCGTCGCCAACCTCGCCGTCGAGCATTACGCCTGGCTGCTCGTCTTGTTCGCTCTTGCCGGAGCCGGTCTCGGCTCCACGTATTCGCTCGGTTTGGCTCATATGACAGAAGTGTTGCCACGTTCGTTGTTACCGACCGGCAATATGCTCTATAGCATCTCGTTCAGCGTCGGTTCGATCAGCGGACCGATGATTGGCGCGTTTTGGATTGCGTTACCGAAAGAAGTGTATTTCTTGATGTACACACTTATTCTCGGCATCTTGGCTGTGAGTCTGTTCACAGCGAAAGCGAAGCCGATTGATGCATAAAAGGGTGAGTCTCAACGGAGACTCACCCTTTTTCGTATCACTCATTCCTTGATTGGACCGAGACGAACGTCGTTTCGTTCGAACGCGCGCATGAACACTTCATCGAGCGCGAACGGTTCTGTCTCTAGTGAGGCCAGCACGTCCGACTTGATTGTGACTTCAATGACGCGATCATTGATATGCCACTTCGTCTGGATGTCCTCCCCTTGCCTCGTTGCACGCGCGTCCACTTGGTCGTGATGCTCCTTCAATCCGCGACTTACGCACTTCATCACGTATTTGACGTACTCGTCCCGTGGTTGACGCGAGATGAGTATATTTCGGACAATCGGATTTCTTGCCATGGCACAATCCTCCCTTCTATCAGATTCGCACGCAAGTCTTTACAACGAAGACCGATTTTCAACTGAAAGAATTCAGAATTTTTAATATATTTTGCCATGGGAACAAGATTCCGTCAACCGTGCGTCAGCTTTGTTTGATCAACGGGCCGAACGGTTGACTCGCCCCTGGAAATAAGTCGAGAGATAGATGCCCGCGATGACGAACAATAATCCGACAAGCGCGTTCCACGGGATCGTTTCACCGAGTAAAACGCTCGATAAGACGACACCGAATAAGGGAACAAAAAACATATAAAGTGATACCCGGCTGACCGGATTATATTTCATGAGTGTGTTCCATAACGTGAACCCGATTGCAGACAAGAGCGCGAGATACAGCAAGAAGAAAAGCGTCGTGACCGTGTAAGGAAGGAACACATCCCCTGGCGCGAGCACATAGCCGACGACGAGAAGACCGAGCGAGCCGAATACCATCGCCCAAGCCGTCATCGGGGCGACATCATGTGCGCGTGAGTAGTCTTTCGCAATCAAGTTCCCGAACGCCCCTGAGATCATCGCCATAATGAGCAAGATCTCGCCAATCCCAAATCCTATCTCTGCGTGCGCTGTCGGCCAGTTGGCGATGACGATCCCAGAGAACCCGAGTGTGAGGGCAATCCCCTTCAATCGGTTGAGACGATCATCCTCATAACGGAAATGGGCAAGCGCCATTTGGAAGAATGAGGTCGATCCCGCGATAATCGAACCTTGCACCCCGGTCGAGATGGAAAGCCCGATATAAAAGAACAAATATTGTAAGAATGTCAAAAATGCCCCTAAATGTGCATACGCCTTCAACTTTTCCGCGTTTAATCGAATCGGCCGTTTGAAGACGAGGCGGCTAATCACGAGCAAGAGCAGTCCGGACAATAAAAAGCGTTCGCCGGCAAAAAACAACTGCTGGCCGTACTCGTGCTCTTGAATATCAAGCGCCTCGTAGCTCAGTTTGATGAACGGGAACGCGCTCCCCCATAAAAACGTGTTGAATAGCGCGAGGAACGTGACCGTCCAAGGGCGTTGAAATACATTTTGCATGACACAAAAACTCCTTAATCTTTTAGTTTGTGAGTTATTACGATTGGTGCTAAAATAGACTTAAATGATAATCATTATAAATAAGGTTATGAGCTGAAACTAGTATTAAATCCAATCATATCAACAATAGATAATGATAATCATCCTCAATCATTATCATTTAACTGATATATATTCTCATTTAGAAAGAGGTGCTCACATGAACACATCAACCGTCACACAGGAAAAAAGCCACGTCTTCAAACGGGCCAACTGGTTCGAACATATCGAGCTCATCATGGCGCTCATCAGTGGTGTATTGATTGTACTCGCATATATCGCGGAAAGACAAGACGGAGCTCCTGCGCTCTACGTCACCCTCTATTTGACCGCCTTTTTAATCGGCGGATATGCCAAAGCGAAAGAAGGTCTGACCGATACGTGGGAAACCCGTTCGTTGAACGTCGAACTGCTCATGATCATCGCGGCCATCGGCGCCGCGGCCATCGGCTATTGGATGGAAGGTGCCATCCTCATCTTCATTTTCGCTTTGTCCGGTGCACTCGAGACGTACACGATGAACAAAAACGAACGCGCTCTTGAGTCATTAATGGAACTGCAACCTGAACAAGCGACGCGATTGAACGCTTCGGGCGGCCTCGAGGTCGTCCATATCGACGACCTTCGCGTCGGAGACCACATCTACGTAAGACCCGGCGAACGCATCCCGGTCGACGGTCGGATTTTGAAAGGCAGTGCCTCGATCGAGGAAGCCGCCATCACCGGTGAATCGATTCCGGTCGACCGAAACGTCGGCGACGAGGTATACGGCTCAAGCGTCAACTTGAACGGTGTCTTGACATTAGAAGTGACAAAACTCGCCACGGAAACGTTGTTCCAAAAAATCATTCAAATGGTACAGCAAGCGCAAGAAGAAAAATCACCGTCCGCCCAGTTCATCGACCGGTACGAGGGACGCTACGTTCAAGTCGTGCTCGTCTCCGTCACCGCAATCATCTTGCTCGGACCTGTGTTGACGCCGTGGTCGCTTGAGACGAGTATTTACCGCGGTATGATTTTACTCGTCGTCGCTTCGCCGTGCGCCCTCGTCGCAGCCATCACTCCGGCCGCACTCGCCGCCATCGCTTCGTCCGCCAAACATGGAATTTTGTTCAAAGGCGGTGTTCACATCGAGAACATGGGCCGTTTGAAAGCGATCGCCTTCGATAAGACCGGCACGCTTACAATCGGTAAACCAGAAGTCCAATCGGCATTGATCCATCCAACCGTTGAGAAAGAGCACGTCTATCGCATCGTCAGCTTGATTGAAGAACATTCGATGCACCCGCTCGCCGAAGCGCTCGTCCAATTCACAGGGAACTACACAGGAACGATGGAACACTTCAAAGACGTGACCGGGTCCGGGATTGAAGCGACGATCGATGGTGTCGCCTATCGGGTCGGCAAACAAAAATTCGCCGATCCGAGCGGAGATTTCTTCCGCGACGATGTCGAACGTTTAAAAGCTGCCGGCCATACGCTCGTGTTCGTCAGCGATGAAAAGATGACGATTGGAGCGTTCGCGCTCCGGGACACACTGCGCCCTGAAGCCAAACAAGCGATCGAACGACTCAACCATCTCGGTATCGCGACGATCATGATCACAGGCGATAACGAGGCGACAGCCCGCGCCATCGCCACTGAGGCCGGGTTGACCCGTTACATCGCCGAATGTCTCCCAGAAGAGAAGGTCGAGCAGATTAAACAATTAAAACAAGAATACGGTAGCATCGGCATGATTGGCGACGGCATCAACGACGCCCCTGCCCTCGCGACAGCCGATGTCGGGATCGCCATGGGTGAAGGGACAGACGCCGCCCTCGAGACGGCCGACGTCGTCTTAATGAAAAACGACCTCCGTCGGTTGAGCTCGGCCATCAAACAGTCCCGTAAATTGAATCGCGTCGTTCTCCAAAACGTCGTGTTCGCCTTAGGTGTCATCCTCGTGTTGATCGCGACGAATATCTTCGAACTGCTCGTCATGCCGTTCGCGGTCGTCGGCCATGAAGGATCGACCATCCTCGTCATCTTGAACGGGCTTCGTTTGCTCAGCACCTCGTGGGAATGACAAAATTCGACACTCATTCAAACCGTCGTTGAAAGCCGTTAGTAATTTCGCTATAATTGAAACAATGTGTCTAATGAGACCGGAACTGATAGGAAGATTGGCTAAAGGTGGTACAGTATATGAATACGATTGCAGTAATCGGCAAGGTGTTTGTCGATATTAAAGGAACCTCGTTCGCCCCGCTTCATAAAGATGCCAAGAACGTCGGTGACATCGCGTTCTCGAACGGTGGGACCGGCCGAAACGTCGCCCAAAACTTAGGTGTTCTCGGGAATGACGTCCGTTTCGTGTCGACCGTGACGAACGATCAAATCGGGATGGGTGTTCTCGAAGAACTCCGCGGTTTGAACGTCAACGTCGATCACGTCGATTTGCTCGATGACAATGGGATGGGCATGTGGCTTGCCGTCATGGATAACAACGGTGACCTGCAAACGTCAATCTCGAAGCAACCGGACGAAGCGATGATGGAAGAATGTATCCTCCGTCGCATCGATACAGTGTTCGCTGAAAGTGAGGCGGTCGCGATTGACCTCGACTTGTCGGTCAATGTATTGAACGAGACCATTGAACTGTGCCGCGAAATGAAGCTTCCGCTGTATGGCGTGTGCGGTCATCTGTCGGTGATTGAACGGAACCGTCATTTACTCCAAGGTTTCACCGGCTTCATCTGTAGCCGCGAAGAAGCGGAGATTTTGTCTGATATGTCCATCGTCACTGTGGACGATGCGTTACGCGTCGCCGAAGTGCTCGCAATGAAAGGAGCTCCGCTCACAATCGTCACGATGAGTGAGCTCGGCGCCGTCTATGTCGACTTACGCACGAATGAACAAGGTCACGTCCCGACGACGAAAGTGAAAGTTGCCGACTCGACCGGTGCGGGTGACTCATTCTTCTCCGCTGTCATCTCTGAGTTGATGAAACGTCACCCGATTGAAGATGCGCTCCGACTCGGGATGCGCGTCGCTGGGAAAGTCATCGCCTCGCACGATAACGGCCTGACACCTGACATGTACGCCTCACTTGAACAACCAGCAACAGATTAACCAAAACGCATCGGCCGCGAGTCGATGCGTTTTGTTCACGATACGAAATCGAAAGGAACGATTCCATTGGTCAGAACGAAATTACGCAGTGCCATCATCCTCGTGAATGAACATGACGAAGTCGCGCTCATTCGCCGAGAGAAAGAAAACCTTTTGTATTATGTGTTTCCGGGCGGCGGTGTCGAATTCGGTCATACGGCTGAAGAGACGGCCGTCCGTGAAGCGTTCGAAGAGCTCGGCGTCCACGTCGAACTTGAAGGCGTGGCCGCACATGTCGCCTTCAATGGAGAGTTGAACCCATACTACTGGGCCCGGATGACCGGTGGTGAGTTCGGGACCGGGACAGGTGAAGAATTTCAAGCAGAGCAAACGAACGGGTCGTATACGCCGATGTGGGTGAAGCGAAGCGCGCTCAGCCATTTGCCGGTACGACCACCATCACTCGCCGACTTGCTGTCGAATGAAGCCGAACGATTTTTCAATAAAACGCTGGCCGAAGACTGATTTCATGTGTAGCCTCCTGACATTTCGGGAAAGAAAGTTTCTAACGATAACGTTCAGGAGGCTCATATATGGATACTACAGAAGTAAAAGAAAAAAAGAATTGGTTCGCCTTCGGGAAAGAGTTGCTTCGTCGCTTCAAAGAACATGATGTTCAAGATTACGGCGCGACACTCGCTTTTTTTTGGTTCTTATCGATTTTCCCGGGTATCATCTTCATTCTCGCATTGCTGTCGTTCTTTGACATTTCTCAGGCGTCGTTCCAAGAGCAGTTGAACAACTTGGCGCCCGGGGCGGCCGCGACTGAATTTTTGACCGGTATCTTCGACGCCATCGGCGAACCGCGCGGCGGACTCCTCTCGATCGGTGCGATTTTAGCCATTTGGTCGGCGGCTAAAGGGGTTGAACGCTTGATCAATATGGCGATTCACGCGTACGGGGAAGATAACGAACGTAATTTCTTCGTCAGCAAAGGCATCGCCCTCGGGTTGACGTTATTACTCGGCGTTGGCATGTTACTGCTCATCGTCTCGAACGTGTTCGGTTCGCAAATCATCGATTTCGTTGCCCGTTTCATCCCTATTTCGGGGGCCGACGTCATCTTGATCAACGTGTTCCGCTACGTGTTGACGACCGTCATCTTGATTTTCACGTTGTCAATTTTCTATAAAATCGCCCCGCAGCAACACGTGTTCTGGAAAAGCACGATTCCAGGTGCGATCTTCGGCGTCATCGCCTGGCAGCTCGTCTCCCTCGGCTTCAGCCTGTACGTTTCGAACTTCGGCAATTACGATTCGACGTACGGCTCACTCGGAGGAATCATCGTCACGTTGCTTTGGTTACAATTGACCGGCATGATCATTTTGATCGGCTCAGAAATCAACGCTACTTGGCAACGTTTCTTCAAAACGCCGAGCGAACGTGAGTACGAGAAAAACTATAAGAAAAATAAAAAGTCCAAATCAAAAGATTCGGACGATGACGACTATAAAGATATCCCCGTCAACACATACGGGTAACGAAAGAAAGGCGGTCTCTCCAGAAGAGACCGCCTTTTGCATTATGCTTCGACGACGTCGAGACGACCAGTCGCAGGGTCGATGACGAACCCATGGACGTTCGTGCCCGGCGGCAAGAGCGGGTGGTTTTTGACGAGGTTGACCGAGTTGACGACGTTCGCTTCGACCGAGTCAAACCCGTGCAACCACTTCTCCAAATCCATCCCTGACGACTTGAGTGTTTGAAGTGTCTGCGGTTCAATGCCGCGACGTTCCATTTCTGCGATGACCGCATTCGGATCGATCGCCGCCATGCCGCAATCATAATGACCGATGACGATGACCTCTTCGGCCCCGAGCGCATACAACGCGACGAGGATCGAACGCATGACCGATCCGAACGGATGTGACAATACGGCTCCCGCATTTTTTATGATTTTGGCATCCCCGTTTTTTAGTCCGAGGGCTTGAGGCAACAACGCCGTCAGACGCGTATCCATACACGTTAAAATGACGATTTTTTTATCGGGAAACTTATCCGAGACAAATTGCTCATATTGTTTCTCTGTTACGAATTTTTCATTGAACGCTAGCATTTCTTGAACGACTGACATGTGGTTCCCTCCTCTTAATTCACGCGATTAGCCGCGCGACCATTAA
Source organism: Exiguobacterium sp. s16 (assembly GCF_018618115.1). Lineage (NCBI taxonomy): Bacteria > Bacillati > Bacillota > Bacilli > Caryophanales > Exiguobacterium > Exiguobacterium sp. s16. The sequence continues at coordinate 48,425 of NZ_JACSLM010000005.1, forward strand.
CCCGATGACCATCCAAGCGCCAAACAACGTGTTCACTTTTGCAGTCATCGCCATCGCCGGCATGAGTTCAGCCGGTTCACGCTTGACCCAAAAACGCTTCACTGCCCGTACCATGATTGGAATTGTCAGCAATGACAACAGCACCCACGGCGTCACGCCAAACCCGAATACGGCGACGAGGATGCCGACCAATGCCGCGATAAAGAATCCGGCCAAGACGAGAACGGCACGACGATGTCCGACGAGACAGGCGATTGTTTTGCGCCCATTCACTTTATCATTATCCAAATCACGAATGTTGTTCGCGAGCAAGATCGCCCCGATCAAAAGCGCCATCGGAAACGATACGAGCAACAGTTCTGTCGTCACCGTCCCGATTTGGATATATCCCGAGATGCCGATGATGACATAACCCATGAATAGGCCAGCGACGATTTCCCCGAACGGCGTGTAGGCGATCGGGAGCGGACCTCCCGTGTACAGGAATCCGACGACCATCGACAGCACACCGATCCAAATTAAATGCCAACTCGTTGAAGCCGCAATATAGAGCCCGAGCACAGCCGCCACCCCATACATACCGAGCGCGATCCCGAGCACTTGTCCGGGTGTGAACCCATCACGTACGATCGAGCCACCGATTCCAATGGAACCTTCGTGGTCGAGTCCACGCTTGTAATCATAATATTCATTAAATAAATTCGTCGCGATTTGAATCAAGACCGAGGCGATGAGCATCGCTAAGAACAATCCCCACTTCAACTCGACTTGCCCGAGGACGATGAACGTCCCTAACAGCACCGGTATGAAGCTCGCTGTCAACGTATGCGGGCGAATCATGCGCCAATACGCACCTTTCTCTCTCTTCTTCATGCACTTCCCTCCCTTCGTTAGTTTACGTCTCTTTGAAAAAACCTGTCAATGCCCGCCGCTCGGACGGCTCCCTTCACTTTCTCGAGCATTTGACGGCCAGTTCTGTTGTGAAGTCATGATACACTAAAGAATGAGAATTCCATTGGATTGAGGAGGCTTTTCTTTCATGCCAGATACTCAAACACACATTAAACAACGAATCGAACAAGCCCATAAACGGGCACGTGCTTGGCAACGACCGGTACTTGCCTCGTACACGTGGGAAATCCCTTCGTTCGACGCGTTCCATATTATTCAAAACACTGAAACGTCCCACTACTATTTTTCGACGCCAGACCGCTCCCTCGAGATGCTCGGATGTGCCGATGCGCTCGTGTTGACGGCTTCTGGTCCCGAACGTTTCCAACGTCTACAGTACGATTGGAGCCTGCACCGCCGGGACGTCGACGCGGTCATTTATGCGTTCTCGGGCTTTTCGTTCGACACGTTCGTGCGGCCCCAAAAAAATATGTGGGAAGCGTTCGGTGAAGCATCGTTGGTCGTGCCGAAATTTCTATATCGCCGCTCGGGCGACAAGCACACGTTGACCGTTTCGACGCTCGTCTCGGCCAAACGTTCGGTCGAACAATATTTGATTCAATTGGCCGATCAACTCGCCCAGTTCAACGCGCTACATGCGCCCGACGAACAAACACCGACTTACTCGCAAGTCAAAGACGGCGTCGACCATTTCAAGTCGAGTTTCCAACAAGCTAAACTGAACATCACTGAAGAACGAGTCGAAAAGATCGTCATCGCCCGGGAAGAAATCTACCAGACCTCGGAAGAGGCGTTCCCGTTCGCGACGACACTGCGCCACTTGTCAGAACATCAGACGGGCAGTTACGTGTTCTTGTATCAGCCGAAGCGGGAAATCGGATTTTTCGGAGCGACGCCGGAACGGCTCGTCAAGAAACAAGGACCGTACATTGAAACGGCCGCCATCGCCGGCACCATCAAGCGACCAGACACCGAGATCGAATCGGATGTAGCCAAACAGACGTTACTCCACGACGCCAAAAACCTCGAGGAACACCAAATCGTCGTGAAGGACATCAAGAACGCCCTCACACCATACGCGGCTACCATCAAGGCACCGGAGTCGCCGCGCATCTTGGAGAACCGGTCGGTGTTCCATCTGCACACACCGATTCAAGCAACGCTCGATACGAACGCATCCTTGCTGTCGATCATCGAGTCGCTCCACCCGACCCCGGCGCTCGGTGGATCTCCGAAACGGACGTCTGTCCGCTTGTTGCGCGAGATTGAACGGTTCGACCGCGGCTGGTACGGGTCACCGTTCGGTTGGCTGAACACGGACGGTGAAGGAGAGTTCGTCGTCTCGATCCGGTCGGCTCTTGTCCACCATCAATTCGTGGCGCTATACGCAGGCTGTGGAATCGTCCAAGAGTCTGAACTCGAAGCGGAGCTCGCCGAGACAGAAATCAAGCTCAGTCCAATCAAGCAAGCTCTCGGATTGGACAAAGTACGCGCAGGAGGCAATGAAGCATGAATGAACCGTTAACGGAGTGGGTCGCCGGTATGATGAACCGGCTCGTCGAACAAGGGGTCGAGGACGTCGTCATCAGTCCCGGCTCTCGCTCGACACCGCTCGCCATGGCCGCCTATCTTCATCCGAGCGTCCGACATCATATCATCGTCGACGAACGGTCGGCCGCCTTTTTCGCACTCGGGTTGACTCGTTCGCAATCATCGTTGCGCCCGGTCGCGCTCATCTGCACGAGCGGTACTGCCGCCACCAACTACTTTTCGGCGGTGGCCGAGGCAAATATCTCACAACTGCCGCTCGTTGTGTTGACGACCGATCGGCCGCACGAACTTCGGAACGTCGGGGCGCCTCAAGCGATCGACCAAGTTCGACTGTACGGCGAACACGTGAAAGCGAGCGTCGACCTCCCCGTTCCTGAAGCAGCGAGTCAGCGCTACATGGAACAGACAGTCGCCCGGCTCGTCCGGACGAGTATGCATGCGCCGTTCGGTCCGGTCCATGTGAACATCCCGTTCCGTGAACCGTTGTTGCCGGATATCGAGCGCTTGACGTCACTCCTGGGCGGTCAAGCCGAATCCTCTGAGCCGACCTATCTTAAACCGACAAGTCTCGACTTGAAACGGTTCAAACAAGAGATTGACGTCAATCGTCTCGCCTTCATCGTCGGACCAGGTACTCCGACATCATGGCTTGAGCCTCTCTACGCGTCGGCGCTGGCCCATCGTATTCCGGTCTTCGCCGACCCATTGAGCGGGATGCGCCGGTTTGACCATGTCTTGACGAACTATGACGCGTGGCTCGCGAGCGAGCATCGCACGGAATGGACACCTGACGCGGTCGTCCGGTTCGGGGCTGCTCCCGTCTCGAAACGGCTGAATCAGTGGCTTCACGACGTGCCATACGTCTTGATCGAGCAACCGGGATCGTTCCGCGACCCGTCGAACAGCGCCACGGTCGTGTACGGCGATGCGATTGATTATGTCGCCACCATCAACAAAGACTATGACGCCGACTTATTCGATCGTTTCGCATTGTTCGAACGCGTCGCCGAATCCGCAAAACCTGCTTTGAGCGGAGAAAGCGCATTGACGCGTCATTTGCTGGCGTCTCGTCTTGATCGCATCTTCGTCAGCAATAGCATGCCGATCCGTGATATCGATACAACACTTTCAGCCGGTCAGTCAATCGACGTCCTCGCCAATCGCGGGGCGAACGGGATTGACGGCATCATCTCGAGCGCGCTCGGTGCCTGTCACGATACGGACAAGGCCGCCCTGTTAATTGGCGACTTGGCGTTTTATCATGACAGCAACGCCCTGCAACTCGTCAAATCGCACCCAGGTACGTTCTCCATCGTCGTCGTCAACAATGATGGCGGCGGCATCTTCTCTTTCTTGCCACAAGCTTCGATCGCACCGCAAATGTTCGAGGACTTGTTCGGGACGCCGCTGCAGTTGAATCTACGTGGATTCGCTGACACATACGGACTCAGCTATCGCTTGCTCGAGCAGCCTGAAGATGTCATGACGGCGATTGAAGCAGGCGTTCAGCTGATCGAATTTCCGTCTGATCGCGCTAGGAACGTGGCCGAGCATCGTCGTTGGACCGCTTCGCTCACGGACCGTTTGACGACGGAGAACGAATCGTGATGCGTTCCGTGCGTGGCGTCTCCTATGAGTTGCTCGAACGTGGGAGCGGCCGTCCCGTTTTGCTTCTTCATGGGTTCACCGGGAGTGCGGCTTGGATCTCCCAGTTCCCTGAGCTCCCCGTCCGGCTCGTCGCCCCGTCGCTATTGCAACACGGCGGCACCGGACAGCAAGCGGTCGGGCGTGCCAAGATGAGTCAACAGGTGAGGGACTTATCGGCGCTACTCGATACGGACGAAGGTCCGTGGACGGTCGTCGGTTACTCGCTCGGCGGACGTATCGGGATGACACTCGCCGCCTATGATGGTCGGGTCAACCACTTCATCGGCATTAGCACGACGCCCGGGCTCAACATAGCGGCTGAACGTCGACAACGCCGGCTTCAAGACGAAAAGCTCGCCGAATTCATCGAGCGCGCAGGACTTGAGGCGTTCGTTGACCGTTGGGAACGTCTTCCGCTCTGGCATCAAACCGACGAGATGCGCGCCGCCCTCCGTCCTGAGCGGTTGGCCCAACGTCCAGCCGCACTCGCGGACAGCCTCCGCGCCATCGGGACGGGTAGCATGCCGTCGCTCTGGCCGCTACTCGACCGTTTACCTCGCACCGATTTGATCGTCGGGGAACACGATGTGAAGTTTCAACAGATTGCTCGGAATATGCAGTTGATTCGTCCCGATATTGAAATTCATGAAATTTCGGACGCATCTCATGCTCCACATGTCGAGAATGCCCAACAATTTGGTACAATGATAGAGAAATTGATTTTAGGGGGAATTTAAATGGAATCAGTAGCAAACTGGACATCGGTCCGCACGTACGAAGATATCAAGTACGAGAAGTGGAACGGCATCGCCAAAATTACCATCAACCGCCCGGAAGTACGGAACGCGTTCCGTCCACTCACGGTCAACGAGCTCATCGACGCGTTCGCACGCGCCCGTGACGATAAAGAAGTCGGTGCCATCATCTTGACTGGTGAAGGCGATCAAGCCTTCTGCTCAGGCGGCGACCAAAAAGTACGCGGCCACGGCGGCTACGTCGGTGACGACGAGATTCCACGCTTGAACGTCCTCGACCTTCAACGTTTGATTCGCGTCATCCCGAAACCAGTCATCGCCATGGTAGCCGGTTATGCGATCGGTGGCGGACACGTCTTGCACGTCGTCTGTGACTTGACGATTGCAGCCGACAACGCCCGTTTCGGTCAAACTGGACCAAAAGTGGGCTCGTTCGATGCCGGTTACGGTTCAGGTTACTTGGCCCGCATCATCGGGCACAAGAAAGCACGCGAAATCTGGTACCTCTGCCGTCAATACGACGCACAGCAAGCGCTTGACATGGGACTCGTCAACATGGTCGTTCCACTCGAGCAACTTGAAGCCGAGACGATCCAATGGTGCCAAGAGATCTTGCAACACTCTCCGACGGCCCTTCGCTTCTTGAAAGCAGCGATGAACGCCGACACGGACGGACTCGCAGGACTTCAACAGCTTGCCGGCGACGCGACGCTTCTCTACTACACGACAGACGAAGCAAAAGAAGGCCGCGACGCCTTCAAAGAAAAACGCGACCCAGACTTCGGTCAGTTCCCGCGTTTCCCGTAAATCGACAAAGAGTAGCGACTTCGCTACTCTTTTTTTGGAGGTTCTGATGATGAATCGTTATGTGACACAACATCGACGCGACGCCATGGCACTCGTCACCGCGTCCGTCAGTTTGACTTGGGCCGAGTTAAGCACGGAAAGCTCCCGTTTGGCCCACTTCCTGGAACGGGTCGCACCCGAAGCCCGGCATATCGGATTACGCGCTGTGAACAGCGCTGATTATGTCATCGCTGTCCACGCCATCCAGTTACTCGGAAAAGTACTCGTTCCGCTCAACACACGGTTGACGATGAGCGAACTGGCAGGACAAATCGAGACGGCCGATATCGATGTATTGCTCGTCGATGAACCGATTGAACTGTCGATCACCCAATTCGCGTTGACGTCACGAGATGAGGCGTCACTCGCTACACCGCACGAGTGGGCAGACGATGAAGTCATGTCGCTCATGTTCACCTCAGGCACGACTGGACGGGCCAAGGCCGTAAAGCAGACGTTCGGCAATCACGTCGCGAGCGCCGAGGCGGCCAAGACGCGCCTCGGTTACGGGACAAGTGACCGGATGCTCGTCGTGACGCCGCTCTTCCATATGAGCGGACTCGCGCAAGTGTATCGGAGCGCTCGTTTCGGTTCGCTACTATACGTCGAACCGAAGTTCGATGTCGCTCGTACACTCGAGTTGATTGCGACGGCAAGAATCACCCACATCTCGCTCGTTGCGGTCATGCTTAAGCGGCTCCTCGACGCAGGTCTCTCCCGCCATCAGTTGCAACTTCTGCTCGTCGGCGGCGGTCCCGTACCGCGTCCGTTGCTCGAAGAAGCCGAGCGGCGGCAGTTACCGGTCGCCCAGACGTACGGGATGACGGAGACGTGTTCGCAAGTCGCGACGCTGTTGCCAGCCGAGGCACTCGCCCACATCGGTTCGAGCGGTCAAGCAATCGCGCCGACCCAACTCCGTATCAATGCGGATGGGGAGATTGAAGTGAACGGACCGACGGTGACCCCTGGTTACTATAAACAGCCAGAGGCCGATGCTTGGACGCCCGACGGCTATTGGCAAACGGGCGACCTCGGCACGATGAAAGACGGTTACTTGTACGTCCATGACCGCCGCAGTGATTTGATCATCTCCGGCGGTGAGAACATTTATCCGGCCGAAATCGAGAGCGTGTTATTGCGTTGCCCGGGCATTCAAGACGTCGGGGTCGTCGGTCGTCCCGACCCGACTTGGGGAGCGGTACCCGTCGCCTTCACGGTCGGTACGTTCGATTTCGATGAGGCGATTCAGCTGCTGCACGACCATCTGGCATCTTATAAACATCCGAAAGCATGGATTGCCGTCGACGAGCTGCCTCGTAACGCCAACGGTAAATTGATGCGTCATCGCTTAAAGGAGGCTGACCATGATTCGTCGCGCTGAACTGTATATCGTCCCCCTCACGTTCAAACATCCGATTGTCACCGCCCACGCCGTGTTGACGACGAGACGGACGGTCATTCTCCGGCTGGAGACGGTCGACGGTGTTGTCGGCTACGGGGAAGGTGTCGCGTTCGAGACGCCATGGTATACGGCTGAGACCGTCCGCTCCGTCATCGATACGTCCGCTTTGATTGTCCAACTTCTGAAAGGGATGACGTTGTCTGCCGCCTCGTTCGGTCCCCATGTCAGCTCGATCATCGGCCAACCGATGGCGAAAGCGATGTGGGAGAGCGCTCTATGGGAAGTGGAAGCGGCCCGCGCGAATCAGACATTAAAACAATACGTCCAAGCCGGCGATGCCGTGGCATGCGGCCGGACGATTGGCATCGGTCTGCTCAGTCAGACGTTGAACGCCATCGAGGCTGCGCTCGCGTCCGGATTCGACCGGATCAAGTTAAAAGCGTCCCCGCATGAACTGCTTCCTGCGCTCGGCGAGATTCGCAGCGTTTTTCCGGACGCCCCGCTCATGATTGATTTGAACGGAAGTGGCTCCAAGCAATCGCTTGACTGGTTCGAGGCATTGGACACCTACCGTCTCTTGATGATCGAACAGCCTTATCCGAGCACACATTGGGTCGAGACAGCGGACTTGCAGGCACGGCTCACCACACCGATTTGTCTCGATGAATCGATCAGTGCGGCTCAAGACGTGGCGACGATGCATCGACTTCAAGCCGGTCGCATCGTCAATATCAAACCGGCCCGCGTCGGCGGCTGGAGCGAGGCGCTCGCGATTCGCGATAGCGGCACCCCCTACTGGGTCGGTGGGATGTATGAGTCCTCCATCGGCCGTTATCACACGCTCTTATTCGCCTCATTGAGCGGAGCCGCCTACCCGGCCGATATGGCCGGGACGAGCGCTTACTTCGAGACCGATTTGCTCGATACCCCGCTCGAAGTCGAGAACGGACAATTGATGCTTCCCGACCAGGTCGCACCGGATTGGACGAAAATCGAGCAACTGAGTGAACAGACGATTCGACTCCTGTAAAAACTCCGCAAAAAAGGCGGCAGACTTCGCGTCTGCCGCCTTTTCATCGTTAACGGAATGTGCCCGTCAATACTTCATAGCCGTCTTTCGTGACGACGACCGTGTGCTCGAACTGGGAGACGAGGCTGTTGTTCGGGGTGAACAACGACCAACCGTCCTCTTCCGATTGATAGACGATTTCATCTTTCGTCGAGATGAACGTTTCGACGGCAATGACTTGTCCTTCTTTCAAGATGTCGTTCTCTTCACGGCTATAGTAGTTCGAAATCGTCTCCGGCTCACCGTGGAGCGTGCGACCGAGGCCGTGGCCCGCCAAGTTACGGATGACCGTGAAGCCGTTCTTACGGGCATCGGCATAAATCGCTTTCCCGATTTGGTTGACCTTGACGCCGGCCTTCACTTTGCTGAGACCCGCTTCGAGCGATGTCAATGACACTTCGACCAAACGCTCGTGTTTAGCCGATTTCGGTGTGCCCGCGATGACCGTACGTCCTGTGTCGGCATAGTAGCCGTCCTTCACGGCCGATACGTCGACGTTGACCACGTCACCGTCTTGGATGACGAGGTCACCTGGAATCCCATGGGCTGCGACTTCATTGATGGAAATACACGTATAACCCGGGAACTCATACATCGTAATCGGGGCCGAGGCGGCCCCTTCCGCTTCTAAAACACGCTGCCCGATTTCATCCAACTGTTTCGTCGTCATGCCTGGCTTGACTGCTTTCGCCATCTCGTCGCGCGCCAAGGCGACAATCCGCCCAATCTCGCGCAATGCATCGTAATCATAATCTAACATCATTTTCCCTCTCAATCTAATAGTCGATTTTGATATAAGAACTCTTCTGATAAATCGGCAAACAAGAACATGCCGTCCGGTAACGGATAACTGAACGTCCGCGTCACTTCGTTCGAACTGAAGTCGCGATAATCCTCGGACAAATAGCCTCGTCCGCGCACGTCCATCGCCGCCATCGTCCGAATAAAGTACGGACGGAAACTCCAATTATAGCCGCGATACGTGTTATCGACCGTCCAAGCGGACTGTGCCTGATAGACGTTCGCGCTCGTCTGGAACCCGGTTTGGTCCGTCAAATAGTAACGGACGAACGTCCCTTCGAGTTTCGGGGCAATATGGAGCAACCATTCATCTTTTTTATCGCGCGACCACTTCCCGCTTTGGACGAGGTCGTGGATTCGTTTATGGAGTTCGAACTCCAATTCATATAATCGCTTTAATCGCTCTTGATCGTGCAAGAAGAACGACGGTACTTCTTGCGTCAATACGCTCATGCCTTTCGCTTCGCGCGGCGGCATCGCATCGCTTTGCCCGAGGAGACTTCCCATATAATAACGTCCGCCATGACGCCACGCATAACGCAACTGTCCGAGATGGTCGATCGATTTATAGAGGAGCGGAGCCCCGAGACGGGAAGCGATATATTCCATCGTCTGAAGCATTTGCGGATACGTGACCGATAACGTCTTCTTCTCGACCATCGTCGCCAAATCGACGAGCAACATCTCAGGCGCCACCGTCATGATGTCTTCGATGCTCGTTGATTCTGCGAAGTCGAGCGCGACTTTAACACCAGATGAACGATAATATTGGACGACTCGTGACAAGCGTGACACGTCAACGAGATCCGTCCCTTGAAGCGTCACATAAATGCGATGGAGCGGGAAGTTCAATTCTCGAAGCGGGGCCAAAAACGCCTCGCCTCCTTGTTCGAGAATCCACTCTGAACGACATCGGAACGTGACGAATTGCGTCGCATCCCTTAACTGTTCGGCCGCTAAACGCTCCATCCGTTTGGCGATATCGAGCTGATACTCGAGCGGAACGTCATCGTCGTAAAAGAATGGGGTGAGCGACTCGCCCCTGAACTGTCCATGGACCATATAACCTTCTACTTGGAAGGTGGCGGCTCCCAGGATTGGTTCAAATGTCACTTCGACTTCTTCTGGATTCATCATCACATCCACTGCGTCCAACTTGATCACCTCGTCTTTTTTCTAAACACGAAAGCGAGCTGGGTTCAGCTCGCTCGTGTATGCACATACATATAGGCACCGAAACAAGCAATGAAATATACGATACTCATCACACCGTAGCCGATTCCCATCTTCCCGCCCACGCCGATGGCCATCACAAGCCAAATCATCGCGCCGAACAGGAGCGTGGCGACCGGGATATATCGAAAATTCGGACGCTCGGTCCGCGTAATAATCGGTTTCAAAGCCAGGACGCACGCCACTAGTATGACGAGACCAAAACCTAGTTCAATCATCCGTTGACACCTCATTTTTCTGTCTCTACTCATTTAGTGTAGCATGACACCATAAAAAAAACCGCAAATCCACTTAAGGAGATGCGGTTTTAGTTATTGATTAGTCACGCGGACGGCGTGGGCCACGGTCGTCTGAACGACGACGGTCGTCTCCACCGCTACGTTTGCCACGGTATCCACCGCCGCCACCGCTGCGTCCGCCACGGTCACCGCCGCCACGACGTTCTCCGCCGCCGCTGCGATTTCCACGGTATCCACCACGGTCGTTACGTCCACCTTGACGTTTGACGCGTACTGGTTCTGCATACGAGATTTCAACCGGAGTTGAATCTGGCTCTTTCGTCAATCCACGAAGTGCCGCTGCAAGAAGCTCGACTGCTTCGTATTCTTCAAGAAGCTCAGTCGCAAGTTGCGTGTAAGCTTTGAAGTCGCCCGCTTGAACACGTTCGATCAATTCTTCAGCCGATTGCTTTTGGTTGCCCTCGAGCACTTCTGAGATTGTCGGTACGTGACGACGGTTCATTTTCTTGTTCGTTACGCGTTCGATTGCTTTGACTTGACCGAATTCACGTGGCGTGATGAACGTAAGGGCTGTACCTGTTTTACCAGCGCGGCCTGTACGTCCGATACGGTGCACGTAGCTTTCCGGGTCTTGTGGGACGTCAAAGTTGTAAACGTGTGTGACACCTGTGATATCAAGACCACGGGCTGCAACGTCTGTCGCGACCAAGATGTCAATTGTGCCGTTTTTGAAACGACGGATGACTTGGTCACGTTTTGATTGCGTTAAGTCACCGTGAAGACCATCAGCCGTGTAACCACGTTTGATGAGTGCTTCTGTCACTTCGTCAACACGTTTCTTCGTACGAGCGAAGATGATGCTGAGTTCTGGCGAGTCGATGTCGATCAAGCGGCAAAGCGTATCGAATTTTTGACCTTCGCGCAATTCGAGGAATTGTTGGTTGATGTTCTCAACTGTCATTTCTTTCGCTTTTACTTTGATGATCGTCGGCGACTTCATGAAGCGCTCAGCAATCTTCTTGATTTGTGGTGGCATTGTTGCAGAGAAGAGAAGCGTTTGACGTTCAGCCGGAAGGCCTTTCAAAATCATCTCGATGTCTTCAACGAAGCCCATGTTGAGCATTTCATCTGCCTCGTCCAAGATCACAGTTTGGATCTCGTCGAGTTTGATCGTCTTACGCTTCATGTGGTCCATGAGGCGGCCCGGTGTGGCAACGACGATTTGTGGGTTCTTTTTCAAACCACGGATTTGGCGGTCGATTTGTTGGCCACCGTATACTGGAAGTGCGTAAACGCGCTTCGCTTCACCGATTTTGTTCAATTCTTCTGCAACTTGAATCGCAAGTTCACGTGTCGGTGCAAGAACAAGTGCTTGGACTTGACGTGCCTTTGTGTCGATTCGCTCAATTGTCGGAATACCGAAAGCTGCTGTTTTCCCTGTACCTGTTTGCGCTTGACCTAATACGTCCACTCCTGTGAGTGCGACAGGAATTGTCTCAGCTTGGATCGGTGTAGCTTCTTCGAAGCCCATTTTGAGTACACCTTTTACTAATGCTTCACTTAACTGTAAATCTTGGAATTTTGTCAAATTATATTCTCCTTTTTTCATACAAAAAACGTCTGAGGTTTTGTTCTACAGACGTTTTTCCAATGTTTCCTCGTAGTCAACTTTACTAACTATAACGTATTTGTTTCTAAAATGAAAGAAATACATTCTAAAACTTTTCATAGCCACCTGGACATGAGTTATCTTATTTCAATTTATAGCCGTTGTCGAGTTTTTCAACTTGCTTTTCTTTCAGCAGTTTCCCGAGTGCGCGTTTGAACGCCGCTTTACTCATCCCGAACTCACGATCGATCACGTCCGGCGCCGTCTTGTCGCCATAAGGCATTTGGCCGCCGCGTTCTTCAATATAAGCACGGATACTTTCCGCGTCCGGGTCGATCGCCTCATATGCCCGTGGTTTCATCGAGACGAGTACCGTCCCGTCTTGTTTCACTTGCGTCACACGCACGGTCAATTGCTCACCGAGACGTGGCCAACGTGTCATCTCTGCTTCATGTAAGAAACCGAGTGATTCATTTTCGACCCAGACGTTCACACCGACTTCGCGTCGATTGACGACGACCGCATGGACATCTTGATTGCCCCATTCCTCTTTAGCGGGACGCGCCAACAAGTTCAAGTACGCATAGTGGGCCGGTTCCCCGAGAAGACGGCTCTTTTGATCGTACTTGAGACGAATGCAAAGCTTGTCCCCTTCTTTTGGCCAATACGACCGGTTCTCAGGAAGATCATCTAATGAGACGAGTACATCCTTTTGAATCCCGATATTGACGAACACACCGGTGTTATACCGGACTCCAGTCACTTCATACCACTCATAGTCATCGAACGTGACGCTCGGAATCGTCATCGTCGAAGCGAGACGTCCTTCTGAGTCGTGATAAAGGAAGACCCGCACCGTCTGTCCGACTGTGACTTCTTCAGTTTGTTCTTTTCGATGAAGGAGTACCTCTTCGCGACCGTTTCCGATAAACACACCAAAATCAGCTGAACGTTCCGCGACCAAGTCTACTACTTCTCCTGCACGTAATGCCATACAATCCACATCCTTTTTCATCTATTACTGTCAGTATACCTACCTACACACGTTCCTAATCATATCACGTTCGATTTCCTTACTCCGTTCAATTGTGTCTAAACCGTGAACAAGATTGCCCCCCGTTTTGCTAAATGGGTCCATATACTAGCTTCTATATTTCAAATTTTGTGACAATTTTGTGAACGTGCATTTTCCATCTAGTATCCACATTTTGAAAACGTTATTATTAAGGAAGTGTTGTTTAACGAATTAGGTTTCAGCCATGGCCGAACGGGGGATATAAAATGTTTGATGTACAATCTCGATCATTCGCGAAGCGCTTCATGAAAGGCTTATTGATTGCTTTCTTCGCGCTACTCGCTTCACTTAGCTTCATTTTTTCAAACGGAGTCGATACGAACGTATCTTCATCCGTCACGATGGTCCAAGAGTAAACGCCCTCTCCTGACAGAAGGCGTTTTTTTGTTTTGTTCCGACAAAAAAAGGGATTTTTTATGCATCTGTCGAACGAACATAACGTTCGGCTTTTATTATTGAATCATCTGGGAAGGGAGAGTCACTCATGCTATTTTATTTTCTCACCACGATTCTTTCGGTCGTCGGTTTGTCCGTCTCGCTCCAAACCGGTTTTTTCAAAGACCCGATCGGTACATTCCTGTTCGCCGTATTGCTCGCTATGGGCTTATCTTCATTTAAACAGTTGGTCGCACAAACGAACGTCTTGCTCATCGAGCGCCGGAATCAAAAAAAGATCAAGCGCATCGTGGCGCGCATGCATTCAACTACGCGTAAACGTTCTACATAACGCTCGTCTTCCCCCTCCACTTTTGTTATTCTATTCTAGACAAGAAGAGCAAAACGGACTCAACCCGTAGGAGGCACAAACACGTATGAACGAAATCCCTTTATCGAACGAATGGCTATTGCGTTATTCACCTGTCATGGAGCTATGGCTGAAAGAAGACGGCATCTTGCTCGTCGACGATGACAATCGCATTCGACTCACGCTTGAAATCGGCAGTGACCAAGTCATGCAGTTCAAGAGCATCGAACAAGATGGGGCTTACTTTGCTGTGGACCCGGTGAATAAACGAATCACGTTCGAACTCGAGGAAGAAGAAGAGGAAAGCGATTCTCGCTTCTGGGAATAAAGATTCATGCCGAAGAGTCGGATTCTCGTCAAGAGAGGAAGACTCTTTCTTCGTGTCCAGACTCATTACTGAACGATCGAGAGGAGAAATATGTATGATCCGCACCGCCATCTGGTTTATCGCCTTTTTCGCCGTCTTACCGCTGACACTTCCGTTCTATCCGAAAGCGAAGCGACTGACGCCCCCGGAACGTTATGGATACGTCCAAACCGTCGCCTATAAGTGGGCAAGCTTTCTACTACGAATCGCCGGCGCTCGCGTCCGTGTTCACGGCCAAGAGAACATCCCGAATGAACCGGTCGTCTACGTCGCGAACCACCAAGGGAACTTTGATGTCCCGATTATGATCACAGCGACGAAACATCCAAAAGCGTTTATCTCAAAAATCGAAGTGCAAAAGTTCCCAATCATTCCGCGTTGGATGGAACTGATGGGTTGTATCTTCATTGACCGCAGCGACCGGCGCCAGTCCATTAAAGCAATCCGTTCCGGCGTCGAGACGATCCAATCAGGACAGTCGATTATCGTCTTCCCGGAAGGCACCCGCTCAAAAGGCGGACCAATCAAAGAGTTCAAAGCTGGTAGCCTGACGCTCGCCACATCAAGCGGTGCCAAAATCATCCCTGTCGCCATTAAAGGAAGCCACCATTTGCTCGAGACGACAAACCGAATCACACCGGGTACGGTCGACGTCACGTTTTTACCGGTCATCGATCCGGCAGACGTCCCGAATAAAGAAATTGCGGCGCTGGCAGAGACGATGATCCGCCGCGTCGTTGAAGGAGAAGAATCATGAGTTTATTAGCCATCGAAGGCATTCATAAAGAATTTGCAGATAAAGTCTTGTTCGACGACGTCACGATGACGATTCACCCAGGTAATCGCATCGGGGTCATCGGGGTCAACGGCTCCGGAAAGTCGACGTTCTTAAAAATCATCGCCGGCGTCGAGACCGCAGACCGGGGTTCGATGCAACACCCGAACGATTACCGGATTCGCTATTTGACCCAAACGGTCGACTTCGCCCCCGGGCAAACGATTTTAGACGCGTTGTTCACGAGTGACACCCCGTCCGTCCAGGCGTTGAAACAGTATGAGCTCGCGCGCCAAGCACTCGAGGCGAACCCGACGAGCGAACAATGGTTGGAACGCTTTATGAAAGCCCAGCAAGCAGTCGATGCAGCCGACGCATGGGAGACTGAAGCGAAGTTGAAATCGATTTTAAATCGGCTCGGTCTTCCGGACGTGACGGCAGAGATCAGCTCGCTTTCCGGTGGACAACAGAAACGGGTCGCTTTGGCCGCAGCCCTACTCGACGAAGCTGACTTACTATTACTCGATGAGCCGACGAACGAACTCGACGCCGATACGATTGCTTGGCTTGAGACGATTCTCGCTGATTACCGGGGGGCCATCCTGCTCATCACCCATGACCGTTATTTCTTGAACCGAGTCACGAATCATATCCTTGAAATCGCCGATGGCACGAGTTACTTCTATGACGGCAACTATGAGCTCTTCCTTGAGAAGCGTGCCGAACGAAAAGCTCGGTCGCATTCAATGGAGCAAAAGCGGCAAAACATTTTGCGTCGTGAGCTCGCTTGGCTGCGTCGTGGTGCCAAGGCACGGACGACGAAACAGAAGGCACGCATCCAGCGCGTCGAGGACTTGAAGCATCAAGAGACGCTTGCCGAGGATGAGGCGCTCGAAGTATCCGTCGGTTCGCGCCGCCTCGGGAAAAAAGTAATCGAGGTGGAGAACTTGTCCTTCGGTTATGACGATCACTTGCTCATTGAAGATTTCACGTGGTTGTTCGGACGCCGGGAACGGTATGGCATCGTCGGACCGAACGGGAGTGGGAAAACGACACTCATGAACTTGCTTGCCCACCGCCTCGAACCGACGAACGGGACGGTCGTCCACGGGGAAACCGTCCATCTCGGATATTATGGGCAACAAGTCGAATTCGAAGACACAACGCGACGCGTCATCGATGAGATTGAACGCATCGCTCAAGTCATTTATACGCCGGACGGCGAGACGATCACGGCCAGTCAGATGCTCGAACGGTTCCTGTTCACCCCGGACGCTCAATACAAACCGATTGCCAAACTATCCGGTGGCGAGAAACGCCGCCTCGTCTTGCTCCGTATCTTGATGGACGAGCCGAACGTACTGTTTTTGGATGAACCGACGAACGACCTTGATACGGAGACACTTTCTGTCCTCGAGGACTACTTGGAGTCGTTCCCAGGTACGGTCATCGCCGTCAGTCACGATCGCTATTTCTTAGATCGGATTGCAGAGCAGCTCATCGCCTTCGAAGATGGGACGATCAACGTTTATCATGCGGAGTACAGTGACTATTTAGCCACACTCCAAGAACAGACGAAGCAACAAGTGAAAAAAGAATCGAAAGAGAAGAAAGAGCGTGTCAAAGTCGATGTCGTCAAATTCACTTTTAAAGAGCAGAAAGAATGGGAGACGATCGAGGATGATATCGCCTCTCTCGAATCTGAGATCGAAGCAGCCGAGGCACGGCTCGCCGCAGCGGGTAGCGACCTCGGTAAAGTGAATGAACTGTACGCCGACATTGCCGCGTTGAAAGAAGCGCTCGATGCGAAGATGGAGCGATGGGAATATTTATCGGAGATTGATGAACAAATTCAAGCACAGAAGAACTAAAAACAAGGATCACGCGTCGGCGTGATCCTTGTTTGTCGTGTAGCCATGTGTGGACAATTCGAGTGCAGCGCTTGGAAGCACCCTGTTCATCCTTTACTGACGATATTATGTTGAAACGCATAAACGACGGCTTGCGTCCGGTCGTAGACGTCAAGCTTCGTCAAAATGTTGGAGACGTGTGTCTTCACCGTCTTCAACGAGATGTATAGTTCATCGGCGATGACTTGGTTCGATTTCCCTTCCGCCATCAATTGCAAAATCTCACGTTCCCTTGCCGTCAGACTCTCGTGCAACGTCTTTTCCGGATGTCGGAGCCGTTCGAGCATCTTGCCCGTCACTTGGGCGGCCATGACCGGATTGCCGGCTGCCGTTTGACGAATCGCATCGGCGATCTCGTTGGCGTTCGCCGTTTTCAAGACGTAACTCATAGCCCCGGCCTCGATGACCGGATACACTTTCTCGTCATCCAAGAAACTCGTCACGACCAAAATCTTGGCCTCTTTCCAACTCGCCTTGATCCGCTTCGTCGACTCGACCCCATCGACAGGCTCCATCACTAAATCCATCAAGACGACATCGGGCTTCTCGGCGATGGCAAGCTCGGCCCCTGTCGCGCCATCCGATGCTTCTCCGACGACTTCGATGTCAGGCTGCGTCGACAGAAACGCCGAGACGCCGGCCCGCACCATCTCATGGTCATCAATCAATACGACTCGAATCATTCTAACCCCTCCACTTGTTGTTTCACACGCACTTCAATCTGAGTACCGACGCCTGGCACACTGACGAGTCGTAACGTCCCGCCGACCTCAGCCGTCCTCTCTCTTATCGATTGTAAGCCATATGAGGCGACTTGTGTATCATCGACATTAAAGCCGATCCCGTCGTCGTTTATTTTTAAGATGACCGTCTGTTGCACGGTCCGCATTTCGATTTCAAGTCGCTTCGCTTTCGCATGGCGAAGCGTGTTGCTAATCGCTTCTTGGACGATGCGGAACAGTTCATTCTCAGTATGTCGCGACAATTCGACTTCTTCGAGGCGCCATACGAGCTCGGTCGATTGTTTGCGTGACAGTTCTTCTAACAGGCGCTCGATTCCCGTCTTGAGCGTCATTCCTTCGAGCTCGACCGGACGGAGTTGCAACAGAAGCGAGCGCATTTCCGCCTGAGCAGTTTGTGCCATCACTTCGACCTGCTCGATTTGTTTGGCCGCCACGTCTGGTTTTGAAGTGATCGTCTGTTTGGCCGCCGTCGTCATCATCGAGATGGCGTACAGTTGCTGACTGACCGAGTCATGGAGTTCACGGGCGACACGGCGCCGTTCTTCGACGACTGCTTCGCTGCGCGCTTCCTCGACACTGACAGGTCGGTCCCCGACCCGTTTGGCCATCTCAATCATTTCCGTGCGTTGCTTAGAAATCCGGGCGATCCGTTCGAGTGTATCTCGATAAGGCGACAATGGACGGAATGTAATCTCTTTTTGATTCTCAAGCTTCCACAAGGCAATCGCCACTTCCCGGAAGTCGCGTCGCAAATAAAAATACGAACCGACCCCGAAGATGCTACCAATCAAGACGGCGATGACGAGGATAGACACACCGAAAGGCAACCCTTCTTCACGTGTGAACAAATCTCGGAGTGAAGTCGAGTCACCTATTAAAAATGCGATCGTGACGAACAGTGCCGTCAGTAGGCTGCTAAATAACTGATGCCAGACGACCGTCCTTGGATACGAATCCTTCTTCATACGGTCATCACCTCGACACTTCCGCTCATGAGCACGATATGGATGCGGACTTTCCGTGTTGCTGCTTGATAATCGTCCGAAGCCGTGTAAAAGCGACGGTTGAACACCGGTGAATAGTTCGACTCATCGACTTGAATCTTGCCGAATCCGATTGATGCATCAATCGAGTAATCGTAGCCGGCCGGAATGAGAATTCGGACGTCCCCGGCGAGTCCGTTCAATAGTAAGAACGTCTCTCCCTCCGGAATGATGGCGCGCGACAAGTCGAGTTCGACGTCACGCAACAAGAAGAATTCATTCGTGTCTTGAAGCACGTAGTGACCGCTCTCTTTCGTCCCGAACGAAAAGGCCTGTTCTTGCCGGATATGTGACTTGAACCGACTCGATTCGAGCGGACGATTCTTGTACAGCCGATAGCCGAACATGAGCAATAAACCTGACAATACAAAACCGAACGCCGCCGACGAGAAGATGAGCCCGACGAGCATGATACCGCCAATCCCGTAAAAGATATAGCTGACCGGCTGATTGCCTTTGCGGCTAAAACGACGCCCGATATACAGCAACAATAGCGGGACGACCATGCTGAAGAGGACGCTGTTACCACCCGTCGCGATATCGATAAATAGTCCAATGGCGAATAGAATGATCATAAAGCCGATGATTTGGCGTGTGTTCCAACGTTCCACATTGCTTCCCCCTCTCTAACAGTATGTAACATGAAGCAAAGAAGCGATGGCCCAACCATTCGCCGGACCATCGCTGAACCGTTGCGTCAGTCTTGTTTGAAACGACGCTCAAGTTCTTTTAGTTTTGCTTCGAAATCATCTTCGTCCGCTGGATCGATCTTCTCTTCAGCGGCCGGTTCTTGTTTCTTCTCTTCTGCTTTTTTCTCTTCTTCCGTGAATGGATGTGTCTTCGACGTCTCTGCCCCGAAGATTTGATCGAGCGCACCTTTCAATAAATCCAGGTTCTCACGCATTGCGAACTCATACCGTTTGTTTTGCATCTCATCGAGTTTCAGTCGCATCTCGAGAGCTCGGCGCTCGAGGGCATCGAGTTCACGTGCTCCTTCATCGAGGAGACCTTCAAAATAACGATACTGCTCACCGTAATGCTTCGACTCGAGAGCTGCCCGTTCGGCGAGCTTGTCTTCGCCTGCTTGTTTGGCGAGTTCCGTCTGCTCGTAACGCTTATCGGCCATCTGCTTGGCGTCATCGCGTTTTGTAGCAAGTTCCTCGAGCAATGACTTTTGACGCTCAACGAGACGTTCGACTGACAGCGCCTCTTTTTCAGCACCGCGGATATGGCGGTTCAATTCGGCTTCCCCACTTGAGCGTGGAGCCGAACGTGGCCCCTCTTTATCTTGAAACTTCTTCATCTCTTTCGATAGTTCTTTCGTCAACTCGTTAGCTAAATCACGAAACTGGTCAAATGGTGTTTTCATCTTGATGTCCTCCTTTTGAATCTTAGCGACGGTTTACAAACTTCTGCCAAACTTGATCGAACGATTGAAAACTGCTGCGGCTCGCACGCGACCCGTCCGCATTGAAAATCTCGACGTCTTGTTTTTGGGTGGCATACATCATATACCCTTTAAACAATACCCATGCCACCACAATCCCGATCAACGCCCAAATATTCGATAAAATTGTGATGATCCCGATCACGGCAAGCGCGCCGTAACCGATTTTTGCGCCGACATGTGTCACGGCCATGAATCTGACTCCAGCCCACAGTGCTAAGAGCGCCCCCAAACCGAACATGATCATGTTCGGTAAAAAGCCGATTAGAACGAGAACTAAAGAGATCGCGGCCACAATGAACAATACTTGCTTCACCTGGCGATTCATCGATTATCCCTCCTCGTTAAGTACACTCTTATCATAATACGTTATTTTCAATAGTGCGACGAGCGGAAGGCTTGTTTTCCCTCGGTCTGTAGACTGAGATGATAGCGTTCTCAAATCGTGTGTTATACTAGAGGCATCGAACAACGAAAGGATGATGTTTTATGAGCACCGTACAATTCGCAGTACACACTTTGTCAGCCAACAGGAGGGCGACTGTCCTCCACAACTAAAAGGAGGATTCTATTTGAATCAAACAACGACAACGGGACGTGTCACGGCACAGTTCCAACATATGTATACCATCACGACTGAAAGTGCGAACTATACGTGCAGTGTCACCGGGAAATTCCGACATGAGGCCGAAAGCGAGCGCGACTATCCGGTCATCGGTGACTTCGTCGAGTTCACCGTTCGTGAGCATGGTCAAGGCGTGATTCGGCGTCTCCTTGAGCGGCGCACTGTCCTGTCACGGGCAGCGGCCGGCAACGAGACGCGCGAACAATTGATCTGCGCGAACGTCGATTTTATCTTGATCACGATGGCGTGCGGACATGATTTCAACCTGCGCCGGCTCGAGCGCTATTCGCTCGCCGCGTGGGAAACCGGAGCCACACGCTCATCATCTTGACGAAATCGGACCAAGTCGACAACGCCGAGGCGCTCGTCGATGAGCTCGCTTTGACGGTTCCCGGGGTCGATGTCTTCCCTGTCAGTTCACTCACAGGCGATGGCGTCGAGGCGTTGCGAGCCGCACTGCCGAGCGAAAGCACGATCGTACTCGTCGGTTCGTCCGGCGTCGGGAAATCGTCACTGACGAACGCGCTTGCCGGTGAGACCGTCGCCGAGACACAAGCCGTACGCGAGAGCGATGAGCGCGGCAAGCACACGACGACGCATCGTGAACTGTTCCGGATTGACGATTTGTTCGTCATCGACACCCCGGGCATGCGTGAGTTCGGACTTTGGGACGGGGCCGATCACCTCGACGACACGTTTCGGGATATCGAGGCACTCGCGGAGACGTGTCGATTCCGGGACTGTTCGCACAGCACCGAACCGGGCTGTGCCGTCCGATCCGCCATCACATCTGGAACGCTCGATGCGAAACGCTATCAGAGCTTCGTCAAGCTTGAGCGCGAGCTCCGCTACGCGGAAAAACGGCAAGCGGAGGCGGCACGTCTCGCGGAGAAGAAGAAACGAAAAACGAAAGCTTAATCTAAGAGAGGAGTCACAGAAAAACTGTGGCTCCTTTTTCGACCTTCCCACCCTAGCACCAAGTCTTATCACCAATCCAACATTTGTGAACAATCGTTCAGAAATAGTTCGCATAAATGCAGGCAAAACCCTCGAAAGAAAGCGGTTTCTCCGCTACAATGGATTCGTATTCGCACAGATGAAAATCGCTAGCACACAGGGAGAGACTTATGAAAACATTGAACGAACGCGCACTTGAGATGCACGCCATGCACCACGGGAAATTGGAAACGACACCGAAAGTCGACGTCGACACGAAAGAAGCGCTCAGCCTCGCCTACTCACCGGGTGTCGCCGAACCGTGCCGTCGCATCGCTGAAGATAAAGAATTGTCTTACGATTATACACTCCGTGCCAACACGGTCGCCGTCGTCTCGGACGGAAGTGCCGTCCTCGGCCTCGGCAATATCGGTCCAGAGGCCGCGCTCCCGGTCATGGAAGGGAAAGCCGTCTTGTTCAAAAGCTTTGCCGGGGTCGATGCGTTCCCCATCTGTCTCGACACGCATAACGTCGACGAGATCGTCCGGACGGTCGAACTGCTCGCACCGACGTTTGGTGCCGTTAACTTAGAAGACATCAAGGCGCCCGAATGTTTCGAGATCGAGGCGCGCCTGAAACAGACGCTCCCGATTCCCGTCTTCCATGACGACCAACACGGGACGGCCATCGTTGTCCTAGCAGGTCTCGTCAACGCACTGCGACTCGTCGACAAGACGATGCCTGAACTTCGGGTCGTCATGAACGGTGCCGGGGCTGCCGGCATCGCCATCGCGAAACTGTTGAAGCGTTTCGGTGTCGAAGACCTCGTCATCTGTGACACGAAAGGCGCAATTTACGAAGGACGCGTCGAAGGGATGAACCCATTCAAAGATCAAATCGCCAAAGCGACAAACCGGAAGCAACATGAAGGGACGCTCGCCGATGTGCTTCAAGGTGCCGACGTCTTCATCGGCGTCTCGGCGGCCGGTGCCGTCACCGAAGAGATGGTTCGTTCGATGGCTGTCGATCCGGTCATCTTCGCACTCGCGAACCCGATTCCGGAGATCATGCCGAACCTCGCGACAAAAGCCGGGGCGCGTGTCGTCGCGACCGGTCGTTCCGACTTCGCCAACCAAGTGAACAACGTCCTCGCCTTCCCTGGTATTTTCCGCGGGGCGCTTGACGTTCGCGCCACCGAGATCAACGAAGAGATGAAAGAAGCGGCCGTCCACGCGATTGCCGACTTGTTGACCGAGGAAGATCTCATAAACGGGGTCGTCATCCCAAGCCCTTTCGATGAGCGAATCGCACCCGCCGTCGCAGTCGCAGTCGCCAAAGCCGCCGTCGAGACCGGCGTCGCCAAGCGCCCACTCGATGAGGCAGCCATCCGTCAGCACGTCAGTCAAAAACATTTGTAATCCAAAAACTGCGCAGACCGTCACGGTCTGCGCAGTTTTTTAAACAGTTCCTTGTAAGATCCCTTCCGCCCATTCGACTTCTTCCGTCGTCGGGGGTTTAATCCCTTTGAGCGGATAGTCGAGACCGAGTGCCTCCCATTTATAGACACCCATCTCATGGTACGGCAAAATTTCGACTTTCTCGACGTGGTCGAGCTTTTGAATGAACGCGGCCGTGCGGCGGAGCGCTCCTTCATCAAGTGTCCATTCTGGGACGAGGACATGGCGAATCCACATTTTCGTTCCGCGCTCGGATAAATGTTCAGCAAGCGCGAGCGTATTGACGTTGCTCCGTCCCGTCAGTTTCTTACACATGTCATCGTCGATATGTTTGATATCGAGTAAGACGAGATCCGTATGATCTAAGATGGCGTCCAAGTTAGGGGGACGAAGTGCACCCGACGTGTCGAGTGTCGTGTGGAGCCCGTGTTTCTTCGCTTCACGCAAGAGCGCTTCTAAAAACTCTGGCTGCGCGAGCGGGTCGCCCCCTGAAATCGTGATACCGCCTTTTGATGCTTCCATGAACGGACGATAGCTGAGCGCTTCTTGAATGACGTCCTCGGCCGAACGATGGTTATTCTTTTTGAAATCCCACGTGTCAGCGTTGTGGCAATACAAGCAACGAAGCGCACAACCTTGTAAAAAGACGAT
Source organism: Exiguobacterium sp. s16 (assembly GCF_018618115.1). Classification (NCBI taxonomy): domain Bacteria; kingdom Bacillati; phylum Bacillota; class Bacilli; order Caryophanales; genus Exiguobacterium; species Exiguobacterium sp. s16. Next base: position 72,263 of record NZ_JACSLM010000005.1, read on the forward strand.
AAAACGAATTCCCGGGCCGTCAACGGTTCCAAACGATTCGACCGAGTGTACATATCCCATTGTCATCGAAATGACCTCCTAACGAATGAGCGGCCTTCAGAAGAAGGCCGCCAAGCCTTGATTACTTACAATGAACCGTGGAACGTCCGGTTGATGACGTCGATTTGTTGTTCGCGCGTCAACTTGATGAAGTTGACCGCATAGCCAGAGACGCGGATGGTGAGCTGTGGATATTCTTCCGGATGCTCCATCGCATCGAGCAACGTCTCACGGTTGAAGACGTTGACGTTCAAGTGATGTCCTTTATGCTCGCCGCCCATATAACCGTCAAGAAGTGCCGCTAAGTTGAGTTCACGAGCTACTTCTTCTTTGCCTAGTGCTTTCGGTACGATCGAGAACGTGTATGAGATCCCGTCTTGCGCATGCTCGAACGGAAGTTTCGCGACTGATGAGAGCGATGCGGCAGCACCTTTCGTATCGCGGCCATGCATCGGGTTCGCACCTGGGGCGAACGGTTCGCCGGCACGGCGTCCGTCCGGTGTGTTCCCTGTTTTCTTGCCGTAGACGACGTTTGATGTGATCGTCAAGACTGATTGCGTATGGAGCGCGTCGCGGTATGTTTTATGCTTACGCACTTTTTCCATGAACGACTCAACGAGTTCGACGGCGATTGAATCGACACGGTCATCGTTGTTTCCGAATTTAGGGAAGTCGCCTTCTGTCTCGAAGTCGACAGCAATGCCTTGCTCGTTTCGGACCGGTTTCACGGTCGCATATTTGATGGCTGACAGACTATCTGCTGTGACCGAGAGACCAGCGATTCCGCATGCCATCGTCCGTAGGATTTCTGGGTCATGAAGTGCCATCTCGATCCGTTCGTACGCATATTTATCGTGCATGAAGTGGATGACGTTGAGCGTGTTGACGTAGAGCTCGGCTAGCCAATCGAGCGTCCGGTCGAAGTCGGCATACACTTTGTCGTACGTGAGCACGTCTTCGGTGTTCATCTCCCAAACCGGTGCGATTTGGTCGCCGCTCTTCTCATCGCGGCCTCCGTTCATGCTGTAAAGGAGTGCTTTTGCCATGTTGGCGCGGGCACCGAAGAACTGCATCTGTTTCCCGATCTTCATCGGTGACACACAGCAGGCGATGCCGTAGTCGTCGCCAAACTCTGGAAGCATGAGGTCGTCGTTCTCATATTGGATCGCAGACGTCTCAATCGACATCTTCGCGCAATATTGTTTAAATCCTTCTGGCAATTTCGTCGACCAAAGCACCGTCAAGTTCGGTTCTGGTGCTGGCCCGAGGTTTGAGAGTGAATGCAAGAAGCGGAATGAGCTCTTCGTCACGTTCGAGCGACCATCCTCACTCATCCCAGCGATTGACTCGGTCACCCACGTTGGGTCACCCGAGAACAATTCGTTGTAGTCAGGCGTGCGCAAGAATTTGACGATCCGGAGCTTCATGATGAAGTGGTCGACGATTTCTTGAACGTCTGACTCGGTCAAACGACCTGCTTCGATATCACGTTCTGCGTAAACATCGAGGAATGTCGAGACACGTCCAAGTGACATCGCGGCGCCGTTCTGTTCTTTGACGGCTGCGAGATATGCAAGGTATACCCATTGGTACGCCTCTTGTGTATTTTCCGCCGGACGGCCGAGGTCAAACCCGTACGCCGCACCGAGTTGTTTCAACTCTTGGAGGGCCCGGAGCTGCTCAGACATTTCTTCCCGTGTCCGAATATCTGACTCTGATAAGAAACCGCCACGGTTCGCCAAGTCTTTTTTACGTTCTGCAATCAAGAAATCTAACCCGTACAAGGCAACACGACGGTAGTCGCCGATGATCCGTCCTCGGCCGTAAGCGTCAGGAAGACCTGTGATGATCCCTGACTTCCGCGCCGCCCGCATCTCAGGTGTATACGCATCGAAGACACCTTGGTTATGCGTTTTGCGAATTTCCGAATAAATCTTTGTGATTTCAGGGTTCGGCTCGAAACCGTATGACTCAAGGGCAGCGTCGACCATTCGGATCCCGCCGTTTGGATGGATCGAACGTTTGAACGGCTCGTCCGTTTGAACACCGACCACTTTCTCGAGCTCTTTGTTTAAGTATCCCGGTCCGTGCGAGACGATTGTCGATGGGTTGTTTTGATCGACCGCCCAAACACCACCGCGTTCCCGCTCTTCTTTCGTCAATTCCATCACTTGTGCCCAAAGACGGTTCGTCGCATCGGTCGGTCCGACGAGGAAACGATCGTCCCCTGTGTATTCGTGTCGGTTCAAACGGATAAACTCACCGACGTTCACTTCGTTCGTCCACTGCCCAGGTACAAATCCTGACCAGGCTGATTTAATTTCGGTTGCCATTGTGGGTCACTCCTCATAGTTGAGATAACTGCGTGCTTTCTATAAGTTGAGTGTACGTGAAAACGTGAACATTTTGTTTTACATTCTTGTGAAAGTTGTAACAATCTCATGAACGTTGGCATAAAGCCGTTTTTGTAAGCGCTTTAAATACTGTTATAATGCAAACACCCTTCCTTCTGAAACAGATAAGTCTTGTTACGGCAGGATTCAACTCATTTCTGTATCATTTCAGATGGGATGTGACGATTTATACAGTTTTCGTAGTGATGTACCTCACACCTCGGGGATAGAACTTGAATTTTTGCCTTATATCGGACACAATGAAGGCAGAACATTGTAGAAGAGGAAGGGGTTCTTCCCATGACGTACGAATTATTGACAGCCGCTCACGATTTAAAGACCGGTGACCGCATCTCTCTTAAAGTAGAGGAAAACGGTGAACAACGTGACGGATTCATCACAGAATTTGAAGACGCAGGTTTTTGGATTCGGTTTGACGACGACATCGAAAACGAGGATTTCATCGACTACCGCGATAACTTGCTCGTTGCTCTCATCTCGCGCCCGATTGACGTGGCAGCGACGTATCCAGAGCTCGCTTCATACGAACGGTTGACGAAAGAATTGCAGTACCGTGTGTATCAAGGCTTCACCGTCGAAGGCGTCGAGGCGGCGGCTGACCAAATCGATGTGCACATCAAACTCATCGAGGACGGACAGACGTTCACACAGACACTCCGTTCTTCATTCGACCAAGATACTGAACATGTTCGCTATATCTAAGACAGGGAGCGCTTATGCTTCCTTTGTTTTTGCCCCACGATAAGGAGAATTGATATGAACTTTACAAAACCATTTATTAACGAAGCCTGGGATCGCCTTGGCTTTACTGAACCAATGCCGGTCCAAGCCGAAGCCTTCCCGCTTCTTCTTGACGGAAAAGACGTCACGATCGAAGCGCCGACAGGTACCGGGAAGACGCTTGCTTACTTATTACCCGCCATCGAAAAAATCGACGCGTCGAACGACCGCATCCAAGTCGTCATCGTCGCGCCGACGCGTGAACTCGTCATGCAGATTCAAACGGTCGCGCAACGCTTCACCGAGAAAGGTGACGTCCGCATCGCTTCGTTCATCGGTGGTGTCGAGTTGAAACGTCAAATCGACCGGTTGAAGAAAAAACCACATTTGATCGTCGGGACACCGGGCCGACTCGTCGAACTCATTGAGAAGAAAAAGTTGAAACTTCACGAGACGCATACGATCGTCCTCGACGAAGCCGATCAAATCATCGATAGCGGTTTGACAGAATCTGCCGAACGGATCATCAAACATACGGCGCATGAACATCAAATCGCCCTCGTCTCGGCGACACTCACAGACACGCTTCAAGCTTGGGCTGCCCCATTCTTGAACGAACCGGCCCACGTGAAAATCGAGCGGGCGGTAAGCGCACAAGTCACCTATGGCTACATGTTGACGACGCGCCGGTATAAACCAGAGTTGCTCCGCCGCCTGTCTCACGTCGACAACGTCAAAGCGCTCGCTTTCATCAACAACCGGTCGTTCTTGCCACCGTTGAAAGGTGAGCTCGACAAGATGAAAGTGAACTATCGCATGCTCGACAGCTTGAAAGGAAAGCGCGAACGTGTCGAAACACTTCGTGAGTTCCGTAAAGGTGACTACCCGCTCCTCATCACGACTGGCCTCGCAGCCCGTGGTCTCGATATCGAGGAAGTGACGCACGTCGTCCACTTCGACTTGCCAGAATCAATCGACGACTTTATTCACCGCTCAGGCCGGACGGCACGCGGCAACGCGGCTGGGACGGTCCTCTCGCTCGTGACAGATGAGGATTTGACCCATTTGAAATCGTTCGCCCGTCAACTCGGCGTTGAATTGAAAGAACTCGAGATTTACCGTGGCGACGTCATCGAGAAGCGAATCGAGGATAAACCGCCGGTCGTCAAGCGTCCTGCGAATAAACGAGGACCACGCCGATGAAAAAAGACCGGAAAGTAATTCCATTCCCTTTGCTCGTAGAAGAGTCCGAATTGCTGGCCGAGCTGAAAAAATTGTATGAGCAGGCCGCGCTCGCGCGCAGCACGCAATGGACGAACTATATACAAGAGATCGCCTCGGAAGGCACGTGGCACTTGAAAGACGCGGAGTTGTTCCGCGACTTGTTCATCGACTGGGCCGTCTTCTTCGAGACGGACGAAGACGGGATGACGCCGCATGGCCGCTACTTGGCGGATCACAAGGCCGAGATGTCCCCCGCCCTCTATCACGCGCTCCGGGGCTTGGCGGTCCCGCGCTGTTCAGTCTTCGAAGTGACCGAAGACGGTTTACGCGATTGGGAGACGAAAGAGATCTACAAAGTGATGCTTCCAGAGGCTCGTGAACCGGGTGATGTGATGCTCGGCAAACTGCTCGATATCCGCGGCAACTGGCGGTTCGGGTCGGCATTCCTCGCCCTCCCGGCGAAGATGGCCGGCAACGTCTCGGACCTGTATATCGACTTCACTGATGAAGTCGGTCCAGGTGCGTTCCTCGACCAGTTCCCCGAGTTTTGTGCGGAACTGATCGACATGTTGCTTGATCTAGAAGAAGGGGTCATCATCCCGAAACCATCAAAATAAGCGAGAGGCGGCCGCCTCTCGCTTTTTTTTATTCCACGTAATATTCTGTGTTGGTCACCAATGCTTTCGCCTCGTCGTTCGTCGCTTTCACCGTGGCGCTCGAGATGGCTTTTCCATCTTGATAGACGTCGATGACGGCCCCGTCTTTCGTAGGGCGGGCATGGTACAGTCGGTCCCCGATGTATGAGGTCGTGCCGACCGAACCATCGATGACTGAACGTGTCGACTGCTTCCCAGTCTTCAAATCGATGACGAATTCGGTCCCGTCTTCTTGTAAGGAAATCAATTGATCCTCGTACACCGTCGCGTTCCACATGTCACCGTCTGGCATCAATTCAACAACTTGCTTCGTTTCCGCATCATACGCATAAATCCCAATCTTTTCTTGCTCACTTAAATAAGTTTCTCCATTTTCCGTGATGGATGTTTGCTCGGTCATGCCAACCGGGATGAACCGATTATCCGCGTCAATCGTCGCCATGTGCGGTCGAAAAGCCCACGATGTTCCAGTCACGGTCGAAATGGATTCATCTTGTAACGCCACGCTCTCGATCACGATTTGTTTGGCAGCCTCATCGAACCTAGCAATTTTCGTCTCTGGATTCTCTCCATAACCATCTCGGTAAATGACATGCACGTTTCCGTCATGAACAAAGAGGCCGGCCCAAGGACTGTCCATCAATTCAGAAGCGCCATCAACTTCATTCCCAAAGACTTGTTTGGTGACTTCTTGTCCATTCATTCGAAACACCGCAATCTCTTTGTTCCCGTTCTGGCCGACGCCAATATAGCCGTCAGCTGTTCGAATCGATTGCATAAAACTTAAGCCAGACAATTCTCGATAAAAACCACGAACTGACGGATCTACCTCGCTCCGATAATTTAACGCCTCTTCGATATAGTTCACATTGCTCGTCACACGACTACGATCGGTCGTCAATTGGAATCGTTCCGTCGTACCTTCTTCTTCCGTTCCGTAAAATAGACCAACCGTTTGTGACTCCCACACACTAGGATTCGTTTTGACATCTAACTCCCATTCCGCTTTCGTGTCCCGCATATCGAAAGCGAACGTCCCGAGACCGATGACGACGACCGCACCGAGTGCGACCACATTCCACATTCGTTTCATACGCTCACCTCACACACTTAATTTCTTCATTAGGTAACGACGACTAATCCACACCGCTGCCATCATCCATGCCATCAGACCGAGACCAATCACAAGCATCATCTCATCCATAAACAAGCGGTTCTCCAGGAAGAAAAGTGCCGTCATAGGAACGACAATCAACGTTCCAAGCATCAGCATCGCAATGATTGACGACCACATTGTCCGTTGCCATAGACTTCGTTCAATCAACACGAATGTGAAGACGAATAAAATGATGATCACAATCAGCACTTGATGGATGATAAAGTTGACGATTGAAGCAGGATACATGATTGAGAGCGCCCCATCGTAGCCGATGGCCTGTTCGAAGGAGCCACGCATCGGAATCATTTGCGAGTCAAACCAACTCGAAAACGCTATGTACTGGAGTTTGAGCGCAATCCACTGGACGGAGAACAATCCAAGGATCATCAACATCATCGTCGTTAGCTTCGCACCGAAGACGAGCATCCGCTGTTGCGGCATGAGCAGCAGGCGCATCATGAACGTGCCGCGACCTTGGAAATCCCGATACCAAATCCAAAAACTGAAAAATATCATCGCCGTCACCGCTACCCCGATCGACAAAATAAACGCCATGCCTCCGAGATAATTGGCGAACGTCAAGATATAATCCGGTGTCCCGGTGCGACGGATTTCTTCATACATATTCGTCTCGCTCCATAAAAAGAATCCGAGCCAACCGAACTGAACGACGACGAGCAGTGTGATCAAGATGAGATACGGTTTCGTCATCCGTTCGACTTCCCATCCGATTAGTTTCAATAAGTTCATGCCCCAAACTCCTCTCTCATGACATCGACGATCGACTTTCCGTGAATGAAGCGGACGTCTTCAACGTCGAACTCACGGACGATTCGACCGTTGTTCAACATGACGGCCTTATCGACCAAATATTCGATGTCTTCAATCTCATGCGTCGTGATCAAGACGCCGCGGTCTTCCATGATGTCACTCGAGAACAACTCGACGATTTGTTCTTTCGAGAATACGTCGATGCCCGAGAACGGTTCGTCGAGCAATAAATAGTCCGGGTCTTGGGCGATGCCGAGCGCCAAATTCACTTTCGCGAGCGTCCCTTTTGAGAGTTCATTCAACTTGTCCTCTGGGAACAGCTTGAACTCATCGACAAGACGGGCAAACAATTTCGGGTCGAACTTTGGATAAAAGTCGCGCATGAACGCCTCGCACTGTTCAATCGTGAAATGGATGGGGAACGTCGAATGATCCGGTACGAACGCGACACGATTCAAGTCGAGCGGTTTGCCGTCGACGAGCACCGTGCCCCGGTCGAATGGCGTCAGCCCCATGATCCCTTTGAGAATGGTCGACTTCCCGGTCCCATTCAAGCCGATTAGGCACGTGATTTCTCCTTTTTGGGCCGTGAACGACACGTCTTCGATAACTTGTTTTCTCCGGTAACGTTTTTTAACTCCCAATACTTCGATCATCGAGATTCCCCTCCCCGTATTGCCGTTTGATTTTATCGACGAGCTCATCCATCGTGACGTCGAGTTCTTGAATCGATTCGACGAAGACGGCGACCGCCTCATCGACGAGTTCGGTACGGATCCGTTTCAATACGTGTTCATCCGTCGTCACGCGACTTGGGCGATTCCGTTCGGTCGTAATCAATTGTTGTTCCTCCATTTCTTTGAACGCCTTTTGGACGGTGTTCGGGTTAATTTTCAATTCGCTCGCTAACTCACGCCGCGACGGCATCTCTTCGCCCGCTTTCAGTTCGCCAAGTGCCATTTTCTTTTTGAAGTAGTCGACGACTTGGATGTAGACCGGGGCTCTCGTGTTGAATTGTATGATCATGTGGTCACCTCTCTAAGTGTATGATGCGACTAATACACTACCTGACTGTATTATCACCATAGTACACTAACGGAGTCAACAGTTTTTTCCAAAATAAAAACGCATCCTCCTATAAGTGGATGCGTCAACTGGATTGAACGATGTGATTGGCTTTGGCTTTCGGGTTGACCGTCTTCAAATAATGCACTTCTCCGGGCCAGTACCGGCGCTCGTACTTGGCAATCCGCTCCGACAACTCGCCGATATACGTATCCCGATTCAAGACCCGTTCATACCGGACCTCCCGCGGACAGTCGAGATAGACGACGTAGTCAAAATAAGGGCGCCACTCGTCCCGCAATAAGAAAATTCCTTCGATCAAGACAAGTGCGTTCGGAGCAATCTCGATCGTTCGCATGACGATTTCGTCCCGGTCGCGCGCATAGTACGGTAACGTCAGCGTTGTCTCCCCTTGCCGCAACGGTTCGAACAACGTCTGGACAAGTAAGTCGACGTCCCATTGGAGCGCATAATATTCCATCGCTTCCGATTGTCCCGTCCCGTAACGCCGATGCCGCTCGACGATAAAATCATCGATATGTAGCATCATTTCCTTCGGTGAGGTCCCGCGCAGTTGATCAACAAGCGTCGTCTTCCCAGCTCCGCTCAATCCGTCGATGGCGACGATGAACGGCCGGCCTTGCGGATACTTGGCGTGTTCTCGACGAATGGTTTCCCGTAAAGTGTCCATCCCCTCATCCCCTTCCTACAAAAAAAGTCAGCCCTAAACTACAGGGCTGACTTCAGTTTACCAGAGCACCCAGCCTTTCGCTCCCGGTGGCGCACTCTCAATCAAGTGCCAAATCGGGACCGTATAAGCGAACGCAATCAAGACGAACGTGACGGTGATCCATAGTTTCCAGTTTTCAAAGAAACGAGGCGTCTCCATCGCTGCCTCTTCCGTCTCAGCGAGCGGGAATTCTTCCTCCCCTTTCGGCGCGAGGAACGACAAGTTGAACATTGAGTAAACGAAGATGAGGACCGAGATCAAGAGGATCGTCCCGCCAATCGCCATGGCGATGTGGTATGGAATCCATTCGCGCGTAAGCGCATCCGAGAAGTACGTTGCCGGTCCGGTCCGACGCGGGTTACCTTGGAGTCCTGAGATGTGCATTGCGTAAGACATGATTGACATCCCAAACGCCCACGTTCCCGTTTGAATCAATCCGAGTCGGTTCATCTTTTTCGTGAGTGTACGACCGCGCAATACCGGTACGAGCCAATATGCCGTTCCGAAGAAGGTCAAGGCGACGGCCGTCCCGACTGTGATATGGAAGTGACCTGTGACCCAAAGTGTGTTGTGGACCATCGCGTTCAATTGGTGCGATGCGTTGATGATCCCGCCGGCTCCGGCTGGAATGAAGAACAACATGCCGACGAACGGCGCGAGGAAACGGACATCCCCATATGGCATTTTCTTGACCCAACCGAATAACCCACGGGCACCGAGTGCGCGACCACGCAGCTCGAACGTCGCAAACAGCGAGAACGCCGTCATAAACGACGGGATGACGACGAGGAACGTCAAGATGACTTGAACGAACTTCCAGAACGGCTCAATCCCCGGCTCTGTCAACTGGTGGTGGAAACCGACCGGGAACGAGAACAAGAGGAACAACAGGAACGCCATCCGGGCGAGCGCATCCGAGAAGATTTTCCCGCCGATGACTTTCGGCACGACCGTATACCAGACGATATAGGCCGGCATGAGCCAGAAATAGACGAGGGGGTGACCGAAGTACCAGAACAACGTCCGTGATAACTCAATCCCGACCGTGTCTTTCCATCCGAGCGAGAGCGGTAGCAGCTGGAACAGAATCGTTCCGGCCACACCGAGCGTCGCGATGACCCACAATAGCATCGTCATGACACTCATATACGCCGGAAGCGGCGGGTGAATACCTGGGTTCTCCCGTTTGTAGTCCGCATACATCCGGAACATGGCGAACGCAGACAACCATGTGCCGACGACGAACAAGACGAGGCCGATATAGAAAATCGGGTCGGCCATGAGCGGCGCGTAAAACGTATACAACACGGTCGCTTTATTGGCGAGCACCATGATCGTGACGAGCACGGCACCGGCGATGATCATCCAAAATCCGAGCCACGCGACCCGGGTCGGGAACGACTCAAAACGTCCGAACGACTTAGCGAGGAGCGCGTAAAGAAGACCGATGATGAACATTGTCGTGAAGACGAGACCGAGCATGATGCCGTGTGCGGTCAAGAGTTGATAATAACCAAATACTTCCGGGATGACACCGGTCCGGATGAGCGTCTGCATGAGTCCTGCCAAACCGCCGATCAGGACGGCGAGGACAGAAATGACGACATGGGCATAGGCGAGGCGCGCTTCTTTAACACCGATACTTGGTACCGGTACGCCGCGTTCCATTTCCCACTGTTTTAATTTTGAGGCTACGTCATTCATTTAGTCCACCACCTTAATTTTTGTCGACATCATGTGATGTCCGGTTCCACAGTATTCGTTACATAGAATCAAGAATTCGCCTGCTTCTTCGAACGTATACGTGAGCGAGTTGATGTGGCCTGGCACGACCATCATATTGACCGGTGTCCCTGTCAATTGGAACCCGTGGACGACGTCCGGTGACGTGACGAGAAACGTGACTTTCGCCCCTTTTGGGATTTCCACATTGCCCGGTGTGAATGTGAACGCTTGGGCGACCATGACGAGCTCATACTCGTTGTCACCGATTTTATGAAGCCCTGGTTTGTCGAACGGTGCAGTTTGATGCACTTTTGCCGGGTCGATCAAATCGGCGTCCGAAGCCGGCTGATTCCCTGCAGCAAACGCAGAGATACCGAGCACTGTCAAAAAGACGCCTAATAGAATAATGCCGAATACTAACCAATACTTCTCAAGTTTATGAATATGCATCGTGCTTCCCTCCTCTTGCTCGTTATCGTGTCACAAATAAGTAAAAGACCGACGACCACATGGCAATGATGACGCCAGCGACAATCATGACCGATGTGAACGTGCCTTTTAAGTTCGGTTCTTGTCCATCGTTTTTCTCCACGTGAAGGACCCCTTTCCCTTTGATTTCCACTTTCATTGTATGAAAAGGGGCACTGATTAATATGTGACATTTGTCACTTCAAAAGTGACAATCACATCAAATTTGCGTAGTTTCCACACATAAAGTTCACATTTGAAAAAAAGGCATACAAAAAAGGCGATTGCTCCGACATCAGTCGGTCCAATCACCTGTTCATGTTCTCATGTTGTGACGCCGCACGTTTTTCAACGCTTATGAACGGCAAGTCAAAGCCGACAAATACCGGCGGGACAGCCTTCGCAGTAACATAGCTCTTTTAGGAAATCGATGTCATGCAACACCATCGATGTCGGAGTCGTCGTTAACACGCCTTCTTTCCGCCACTGGTTCATCATTCGATTGACCGTTTCGCGAGGTGCACCGATCAATTGTCCGAGTTCGCCGTCAGACGGATGTCTCGGAACTGTGACCCCCTCTGTCTCCTCTACGCCGTGCATTGCCGCCATGCGAAGCAACGTCGAGGCGAGCGCCCCTGGCTTCCCATACAGCAATAAGTCACGCAACTTCATCTCGGACTGTTTACGCATCATCGAAGTCCAACGCAACACCTCCGTAGCCAGCTGCGCGTCTTGACGCACGAGCTCGTCCATCTCTTGTTTTGAAATCCAGCCGATGACACTGTCCTCGGTCGTCTCGATACTGTAGGAGCTCGGGAATACATCGTCGATGTCGAACTCTCCAAAGAAGTCGTCAGCGCCGTATATGAACATGATGAGCGAACTCCCTTTTTTCGTCAGTTTCGTGAATTTGACGGTACCGCTCTTCAAATAAAAGAACTTACTGCATTTTTCTCCTTCCCAACAAACGATACTCGCTTTTGAATATTCTTGAAACGTCATCATCTCGAATAAGAGCTGTTTCGTCTCTTCTGAGAAGACGAAGCTGTTCGGTTGGGTCGTCCCACATTTCATAGTCATGTTGTCTGCTCCCTCCACTGGTCTCATGCCTAATCTGGCCTCGTGCGTGATATATGGTTTTATTATACAGGAGGGCAATGGGCATTTTCATAAAAGTATGTGACATTTCAAACAATCTTCTTATTTTTTCGTTCACAAAAAAAAGACTGCAGGCTCTCTGCAGTCTAATCCAATCATCGGTAGACGAGTCGAATCAACTTCTCGGCTCCTTTGAAGTTCGGATAACGAACCGGTAAATCAAATTTCGTCGTATTGCGTAAAATCGATTTGGCATGGCTGAACGTCTCAAAGCTGTAGCGACCATGATACGAGCCCATTCCGCTCTCACCGACGCCACCGAACGGCAGGTTCGGGTTCGTCAAATGCATAAGGACATCATTGACACAACCTCCGCCAAACGTGAGATGCTTCATCACCTTCTGCTCCACCTCTTTCGTCTCAGTGAACAAATAGAGCGCGAGCGGGTGTGGGCGCGCTGCGACGAAATCAATCACTTCATCGAGTTGACGATACGTGAGTACCGGTAGAATCGGCCCAAAAATCTCATCCTTCATAACGTTTGCGTCTTCTTCGATGTCCGTCAATACAGTCGGAGCGATCTTCAATTGATCTCGGTCGGTCTGACCTCCGAAAAATACGTCGCCTTCCGTCAAATATCCGATCAAACGGTCGAAATGTGTCTCATTGACGATTCGTGTGAACCGCTTCGTCCCGACGCCATTCCCGAACATCGTGAACGCTTCACGTTTAATGGCTTCGAGGAATACCTCTCGTTTCGATTCATGGACGAGGACATAGTCTGGAGCGACGCACGTTTGCCCGGCGTTCATCCATTTGCCCCAAGCGATCCGTTTCGCCGCAATCTCGATATTGGCATCGTCATGGACGATGGCCGGCGATTTCCCGCCGAGCTCAAGCGTGACCGGCGTCAAATGTTTTGCCGCCGCCTCCATGACAATTTTTCCGACCGGTGTCGACCCAGTGAAGAAGATATGGTCCCACTTCTTTGCGAGCAGTTCCGTCGCCACGTCTTTATCTCCTTCGACGCTGACGACGTAGCGGTCAGTGAACGCCCGTTCGAGCACTTTTGTGATTATTTGGGCGACGTTCGGTGTCAATTCCGAAGGCTTCACGACGGCCGTGTTCCCTGCGGCAATCGCTCCGATGAGCGGTGCCATCGCCAATTGAAACGGGTAGTTCCATGGAGCGATAATCAGTACCGTGCCATAAGGTTCATACATGACCTCACTTTTCGTCCCGAGATGAATCGAAGCACCGCGGACTCGCTTCGGGCGCATCCAACGTTTCAACTCACGAGTCGTCCGTGTAATCTCATCGTAGACGAAACCAATCTCCGTCGTGAACGCGTCGAGTTCCGATTTGTTCAAATCCTGCTCCAACGCTTGGAGAATTTCGGCCTCATGATGTTTAATCGATTCTTTTAAAAACGTCAGCATACTGAGACGGAATGCGAGCGATTTGGTCGCTTGTGTCCGATAGAAGCGACGTTGTTTACGGATGAGCTCTTCGATGGTCAACTGTTCGATTGGTGCGAGCATAAATCTGCCTCCCTTAGATGATAGCGCTAGCTTCATCTTATCATTTTCTCTTGGCCATCGACCATTTTGAACCTTCGCTCCGCACACTCTCGGTCTGCCTTATCTCACGGGCACGTTCCGCTTTTTCGCTTGTTGCATCATGACGAGAACCAACCCGGCGGCGAGCAAGATGCCTCCGGTCACCGTGAATTTTTGCGTCAACGTGATGGAAAGCCAGCCTAAAAAAGCCGAGCCCGTTACCGTCCCAAGCGAGAAGAAGGCATAAAAATATCCGTAGGATTTGCCACGGTTGGCATGGTTGGTGGCTTTGATCAACATCGTGTTGATGGCTGGGAACAAGATCGCGAAACCGACACCGTACAAGGCGAGCACCGCGTATAAGAGACTAGATGTCTCGGCACGGCCGATCAACAGTTGGCTCACACCAAGAATGCCGACACCGAGTGCCGCAAGTTTCGCTGGTTCGATTTGATCGAACAAACGGTTCGTCGGTAACACAAATACGAGCACCGCCATGATTCCGAACGTACTAAGCAGCGTCCCGCTCAAGCGGGAGTCATAGCCGAGCGACTGCACATAAAGCGGTAGCAAGAACGCGATCGCACCTTGCGAGAACATTAAAAGGAAGGCACCGATATACGCCTTCACGACGTCACGTTCAAGCCGTGATTTCCCTTCCTCTTGACGGCTCGATGTTCCGAGCGACAGTTTCGACGGACGTAAAAAGATGAGTGCGAGTAATGCGACCATCGCCCCATAAAACGCGACGTATGTGAAAACGACGGGGACGGTCGTTCGACTCGCCATGATCCCACTGAACGCCGGCCCGATGATGGCCGCCAACCCGACAAAACTGCCGGTCAATGCCACTTTCTTCCCTTGACGGTTCGCTGCGGTCAAATTGGCAGACAACGTGAACGCAGCTGGGACAATTAAACCCGCTACAAAGCCGTGCACGATCCGGACGATGAGAAGCGTCGTCGATGTGTCGACGAAATGGTATGACAATAGACTGAGGCTCGATAGCCCGAGACCGACGAATAAGATGACGATCGGACCGATCCGGTCAGTCCAGATTCCCGATAAAATGTTGCCGAACGTGTTCGACAATGAATAAATGGCAATGACGAGTCCGGCGATGAACGGTGTCGCACCGACCGATGTCGCGAACGTGCTCATGACCGGAAGCTGGGCAAAAAGATCAAAGAAAGCAAAAAAGACGATACTATAAATGACAAAGGCAGATGCTTTGTTCATAGTCACAACTCCTTGGTACAGCCCGATTTTCGAACTGTTCGTTTCAGCTTCAGTCTAGCTTGCCAGTTTCACTTTGTATACACGGGAAGGCGCACGGACACAAAAATGCCCTACAAACCAGTGGCTTGTAGGGCATTTGCATCAGTTCGTGACTTCGACCGCTGTATCGAGTGCGACACGGATCATCTCGTCAAACGTCGTTTGACGTTCTTCGGATGTCGTCTCTTCTCCTGTCAACAAGTGGTCTGAAATCGTAAGGATCGTCAACGCGTTCACTTTATGTTTCGCAGCGAGTGTGTAGAGTCCTGCCGCTTCCATCTCGATGGCGAGGCAACCGAAGTCGGCCCACTTCTTGAAATGGTGGAAATCATCTTGATAGAATTGGTCGGCTGTGAAGATTTGACCGACTTTGACCGGGATGCCGGCCTTTTCAGCGTTCATATAAGCGCGATGTAGGAGGTCGAACGTCGCTGTCGGTGCATAGTCCATCCCGTTGAAGCGCACACGGTTTTGACCCATCTCACTCGATGCGCTCATCGCGATGACGACGTCACGTACTTTAACGTCTTCTTGAATCCCACCGGCCGTACCGACACGGATCAAGTTTTTCGCGCCGTATGACATGATCAATTCGTTCACGTAAATCGACATCGATGGAACGCCCATTCCTGTCCCTTGAACCGAAATGCGTTTCCCTTTATATGTTCCTGTGAAGCCATACATCCCGCGGACCTCGTTATATAACTCGACGTCCTCAAGGAACGTTTCCGCGATATATTTCGCGCGAAGCGGATCCCCCGGTAACAATACCGTTTCTGCGATTTGTCCTGGTTCTGCCCCAATGTGTACACTCATGATTAAATTCCTCCTTCAAGATAGTCGGTGACACTGCTCCCGATATTCATTCGGGGTGATGCCAACCTGTTTTTTAAAGACTTTCCGGAAATATTTATCATCCGAAAAGCCGACCGCTTGGGCGACTTCATAAATACGTTGTCTACTCGTCTCAAGGAGACGTTTCGCCTCGAGCATCCGGATCGACAGCAAATATTCGGATAAGTTGACGCCGTACTGCTGTTTGAAGCGACGCGATATGTATTCGCGGCTCAAGTAAAAGCGCTCGCTCATCCCTTGTAAGCTGAGTTCTTCCGCATAATGGCGCTCGATGAACGCACCAATCTGTAGAATCGGATCCGCTTCATCAGGCGTGACGTCAGCAAGAGCGCGTGCAAGCGTCTCATTCAAGACGTCCGGGTCGATCGGCTTCAACAAGTAATCAAAACTACCGAGCTGAATCGCACGCCGCATGTACGAATATTCGTCATAACCGGTCAATACGATTAGCTTGGTCGCCTCAGCTTCCTTATGAACCCATTCCATCAGCTCGATGCCGTTACAACGAGGCATCTGCAGGTCCGATAAAATCAGTGCCGGCCGTTCCTTGGCGATGATTCGTTTCGCTTCTTCCCCGTCCTGCGCCTCGATCACTTTCGTGACGCCGAGCTGTTCCCACTCCCCGAGCAGTTTCACCGCTTCCCGTACCGGCGACTCATCATCGACGATCAATACTTTCGTCATGACGCATCCGCCTCCTTTACGGCCGGGAAACGCATGACAATACGAAATCCGCCTGTCTCTGGTGTAGCCAACATAAACTGAGCCTCCCGATTATAGTTTAACATGAGTCGATCCCGAATGTTCTTTAAACCGGTGCCTTCTGCACCATTCAAAGGTTGGGTCGACTTCTCAATCCGTTCTTTTAACAGCGCTAGCTCTTCGTCCGAGATATCGCGTCCGCTATTCTCACATCGAATCACGAGATCTGGCCCTGCTTGGTGAATCCGGACCGAGAAGTGGTTCGCTGCTGTCGCACCGTCCCGCTCAAACCCGTGCTTAAAGAAGTTCTCGGCGAGCGGCTGTAAAATCATCTTCGGCACGGTCAAGTCGAGGAGCGTCTCCGGCACGTCGACCTCGATCTCGAATTGATCGGGGAAACGGACTTGCTGCAGCCGAATGTAAGACGTGAGGTGGTCGACTTCTCGCCTAAGCGTCACGAGCGACTCATCAGGGTGCATCGTATAGCGCATCATCGAGGAGAGCTGCGTGATGAGACGGTACACCGTCTTACCGTCCCCTTTCAGGGCAAGCGTCCCAATCGACTGCAAGGCGTTGAATAAAAAATGTGGGTTTGTCTGGGCTTGGAGCGCTCTCAGTTCATTCGTCCGATTTTCGAGCGCCAGACGATACTCGCGTTGAATCAAATCGTCAATGCGTTCGATCATCCGTTTGAATTGCCGTCCGAGCACACCGAACTCATCATTTCCCAGGGAATCGAACGAGACCGTCATATCCCCTTGTTCAATGCGCCATATATTCGATGTCAGTGTCTTGATCGGGGTCGTCAAGCGCATCGAAGCGTAGGTCGCACCGATCAACGCCAATACGAGCGACACCATCCCAACAACGAAGATGATAAACGATGTCCGCGATGCCGGTTCGGTCAACAGACGATCAGGAATCGATTTCCCGACGTAAAACGTCTGGTTCTCAAACTCGAACGATTTGACAATGCGGTGATGCTTCCCGTCGCTCGACAACGAGTTCGTCGACACGTTTTGCGGGATTTCACCGTCACCGAGTTGCGCGAACACTTGATTACCGCCTCCGATGAACCAGAGGCTCTCAGTCGGGTTGTTCTGTAACGAGGCGAGCTGACCGATGAAGACGTCTTCCGGGATATCAATGGAAAGAATCGCGAGCGGCTGGTCCGTCTCAATCTTATCGAGCCGAAAATGAAGCGTGACGACCTCTTCTTCCGAGACGAGCGGACCGAAATCATGATACGGCACAAGCGGATGCGAGGCCTCGAGCAGGACGCGACTCTCTTCATCCTTCAACAACTGCTGTTGAATCGCACTCGGTTGCTGTTTCGAACGCGGGGACACTTTCATTTTATAAGCGGCGAACGAGTCCATGTCCTCGAGCATGAGCAGTTGAATCTGGGCCACATCCTCGCGGGACAAGTACATTCCGAGGAGCGCCCGTCTCACTTCCAATTCGGTCTGCTGAAGGGATAGCCCCGGCCCATACTCGAGAATATCGAGCACGTCCCGGTTCGCATATAGACTTGTCGGCAGGCGGCTCAAGTCCGAGATATATCGCTCCATTTGCAGCGTCCCACGCTCAAGCGACCATTCGGTGAGCTGGAGCCCCCGCTCTCGCTCCCTGTCTTTGACGTACCAAAAAGAAATGACCGTCGCCAAAATGACGGGAACGATAATCGTCAAGGCGATCATTCCCGTCAGCTTCGTCCGAATGCTCATCCGCGCATCGCCTCCTCGCTGTCATTATATCACGGCTCATGCAAGCGTTTGCAATTACTGTTATTAAAAAGGTTTATGGCCACACGCATGGCCATAAACCTCTCTGTTCACTCGTACGATTGAATCAATTCGATGATTCCTGTTGGTTGACCGGAGTCGGCAGCGAGTTCAGCCGGGGTCATCCCGTCCTCGTTCTCGAGGGACACGTCGGCACCGTCCGCCAGCAATGCCGCGAACTCTTCGTACGATGCATCGTTATAGGCAAGTTCTTGAATCGGTTCTTCTGACATCGCATCAAGTGAGCCGATGCCTTCCGATAAGCCCGTCAATCCATCGCTCGTGAACAACCAGGCGACGATGGCCACGTTGACAATGACGCTCAAGATGATCGTGCTGATAATCGAGCCTTTGACGTATCCGGCCGTCTTGAAGACCGGAACGTTCGTTTCACCCGCGTTCGTCGCGATGGCCGCAATCCGTTTCGGGAGCGGCGGATGCGTCGATAACAGCTCGCTCAACTTGGCGATAAATCCGTTCTCACGGCTCGCTTCGTACAAGTAGTCAAACTCGCTCACTTCTTTTGCCAACTTCCCACCAATCGCAAGAATCGTGAGGGCACGTTTCGATGCGGCTTGGTCTTGAATGTAGTGGGCGGCCATGCGGTCAAACGTAAATTCACAGGCGCGCGAATAGGCAGACCCTAAAAACGGGATCCAGCCGCCGAGCATCATGGCCCACTGTTTTTGAACGTGATTACGGCGAATGTGTGCTAGTTCATGCGCAATGACAAACTCGACTTCTTTCGTGTACCCATCACGTGACAACTCGACGATATCCGAATACAAGATGACCATATTCTTTTGGAAGAAACGTGTCGCGAAAGCGTTCAAGACGCCCCCGGCTTGAAGAATGTAGACGTCCGGGAGTAGGCGAATCCCCATTTCTTGCCCGACACGCTGATACGTACGATGCAAGTCGGCGAATTGACGCTCTGTCACTTTGACGCCGTTCGTGCGAATATATCCGATTTGAAGCCAGTGCGTGAATAGCGACAGTGCTAAAATCGTTCCGATTATCCATAAGAAAATGCCGAGAGAGGCGATTGTGAAGACGATTCCTAACACTACCGTCAACACGCTGGCCGCGACGAGCAGTCCAAAATACAGTTTTTCGTTCTTATGTACCATTTGTGATTGTTTCATGTAAAATTCCCCTTCATTTTCCATATGAAGTCCATTATACCGGATAATTGGATATCGACAACAAAAAAATAGAAACTGACACGGGTGTCAGTTTCTATTCGAGGGTCAAGCGATACAGCTGATCATCCTCATTGCTCGGATTTCCGCGTCCATCCGTATTGTTCGTGATGAAGTAGAGCTCTCCGTCTCCTAACCAGACATCACGGATACGCCCTTTGTCCTCGACGAGCGGGGTGACCTCTTTTGTCTCTCGGTCGATGGCAACAAGGCGATTCCCCCGAAGCGTCGCCATGTACACGTAACGGTCGTCCGCCGCGATTCCCGAAGGTGCCCACGACGTCTCTCCGACTTCGAACCATGGTGTCTCGAGACCATCTTGTTCCTGGTCTGCCTCGATGAGCGGCCAGCCATAGTTGTTTCCCCGCTCGAGAATGTTCACTTCATCGTGACCGGACGCCCCATGTTCACTCGCATAAAGCGTGTCGCCAACTTTCGTCAAACCTTGGGGATTGCGGTGGCCCGACGAATAAATCCAATCGGTCGGCTCGCCTGTTCCGGATAAGGACACCCGTAACACTTTTCCGGCAATCGACGTCTCATCTTGAGCGAGATCCGGAACGAGGGCGTCTCCCGTGGTGACCCAAAGTGCGTCGCCATCGAGCAATAAGCGGCCGCCGTTGTGGAACTGGGCGCCTGGGATCTCATCGAGCACGACAGCCGTCTCTTCAAAGCGCTCCCCGTCCCACGTCAATTCGACGACCCGGTTTCGTACGTCCCCAGGTGTCCCGTACGTATGATAGGCGTACACTTGTCGGGATGTCGTGAAATCTGTTGTCAAGGCCAGGCCGAGTAAACCACCCTCACCGATTTCGAGCACATCTTCTTCGAGGACGACCGGTTGTCGATCGAGATTCCCGTCCGCATCGATGACGGCGATTGTGCCACCTCGTTCCGAGATAAGCCATCCTTCGTCGGTCCTTACCATCGACCACGGTACGTCCAATTGCTCAACGACAGACTCGCTCGCACCGAATGTCAGCGAATCGTCTGCTTCCGATGTTGGTGCATCGCCTGGTGTATCTTCCGCAGGTGTTTCTTCGGTCGACTCTTCGACCGGAGTCTCTTCTGGCGCCGGTGCGTCAGCAGGTTCCGATGCACAACCTGCTAATACGACAAGAGATAACACAAGGATCCATCGTTTCAACATGATCGCCTCCTTTTCACCATCATACCGTGTCTTTAGTTGTCGCGTGAAGGTTCGGGTGGGTTAGCTGGTAAGCGAAGCGCGATCAACAACGCGATGAACGCCGCGAGTGCCGCTCCGATGAAGACGGTATTCAATCCGGTGGCGATGAGTTGCTCGCCTTGGAGCCGGACCGTCGTGTTTAACGTCTCGGTGACGCTTCGATTAAAGAACGATTCGAGTGATACGTCGCTCAAGCCCGCCTCGTCACGGAAACCGCTGAGGACGATAAAGTTGAATACTGCACCAAACACGGCAACACCGAGCGTCTGACCGACTGTACTCAAAAATGAGTTCGCGGCCGTCGCGGTCCCGCGTTGCCGGTAAGATACGACGGTCTGCAAGACGACGATGAACATCGGTTGCGACAAGCCGAACCCGACTCCGATGATGGCCACAGCGAGGTAGACGAACAGATCTGGGCTTGATTGCGTGAGCAGCGTCAAGATGATTGTCCCGATCAACAAGAGACTCATTCCTGTCACGGCCCGACGCCGTGGCGAGGCCGCTCCAAGTGTACGGCCGCCGATAATCGACGTGAATGTCCAAGCGACCGAGAGTGGCATGAGCATGAATCCGGCTTCGGTCGCTGATTTCCCAAGGACGGCCTGTGCCCAAATCGGGATATAGGCCGACATTGACACGAGGACCCACGCCGCGAAGAAGACGGCCCCATTGATCGACGCGATGATTGGTTGTTTCAATAATTCGAGTGGCAACAACGGTGTCTTCGCCCGTCGTTCCGATAAGAAGAAACTGGTGAGCAAGATGACGCTGAAGACGGCACTGGCGACGACCGAGGCCGTCCAGACGTTCGTCTCGCTGAACGTGATCAGCCCGTACAAGAACGCCGTCGTACCGAACGCGAACAACAGCGCTCCTTTGACGTCAATCCGTTCCGTCGTCTCGGTCACGGTCTCTTTATAGAACGTGACGATCATGATGAACGATAAAAGTGCGAACGGTACGTTCAATAAGAAGACGTAACGCCAAGACAACGTCTCGACCAAGAACCCGCCGATGACCGGACCGAGCACGCCCGATACGCCCCACACCGCGCTCAAAATCCCTTGAATCTTGCCGCGCTCTTCGTATTTATACAAATCGCCGATGATCGTCATCGAGATCGGTAATACTGCACCGGCGCCGAGCCCTTGAAGCGCCCGGAAGACAATCAGTTGTTCCATCGATGTGGCGAGTCCGCAAAGAAGTGAGGCGAGCGTGAACAGCCCGATTCCGAATAACAGGACACGCTTTCGGCCGAACAAATCGGCCACCTTTCCATAGATTGGTGTCGATACCGCCGTGAACAGCAAGAAGGCGGCAAACACCCAGCTCACGAGGGCGGCCCCGTTCAATTCGCTCGCGATGACCGGCGTTGCGACGGAGACGACCGTCCCTTCAATCGCCGCTAAAAAAGTCGCCAACAACAGCGCGACCGTAACATTCTTTCTCATTTGTTTCATCTCCCCAATAAAATAGTGGTGCCGGAAGGTTCCGAGCACCACTTCAACTGTCTATTATTTTGTGCGAGCCGCGCCGGTTTGACAAGCCTCAACTTCCGATTCGAAAAAGAAACGTTTGATTTCAGCATAAGCCGCCGCTTCGTCCGTGACGAGGACGCGACCTGCAAGCCGACCGTCCTTGAGCATCCATACTTCATCAGCGAGCATCGCTGCCACATCAAGCTGGTGTGTCGAGCAGACGATCGTCGCACCACGCTCAGCTTCTTCCCGCAACAAGCCACCGAGCAGACGCATCCAAGTCGGATCGAGTCCGTTCGTCGGTTCATCGAGGAGCAAGATGTCAGGTTTCGTCACGAGCGCCTGCGCCAGTAGGAGACGTTGACGCATCCCTTTCGACAACTTCCCGACGGCTCGGTTTCTCAATCCATCGAGACCGACGCGCTCCAACAGTGCTAAATCTGGTTTCACGCCTTGCCATAATGCGTAATAGGTGTAAGTCTCACCGACAGTCCAAGACGGATCGAACGCAAAGTCGTCTGGCATGTATCCAAACGTCCGATGGTACGCCTTCCCGTCATCGATCGTTTGACCGTTCAAGGACACGCTCCCGACGCTTGGGGGAATCGTGCCGTTCATAAGATTCAACAGCGTCGACTTCCCAGCCCCGTTGCTGCCGCATAAAGCGACGACCTGGCCTGAGTCAATCGCACCGTCAAGCGGATGGAGCGCCCATGACTCGCCGTATCGTTTTCCCACTTGATTAAGTTGAATCATGTCGACCCTCCCGTCGTAACCACCACGCTGCCGCGCCCAACATACTGAGAATGACCCCGATGATTGTCGCACCGACGACAGCCGTACCGACCGGGCCGTCGAGCCACCCAATAAACGTCTCATAGATGGCCCCGAACAAATCGGGGGCCGCCAATACTGCGCTCACCCAGACGCGCAACAACTCAAATCCGTTCAAAAACAAGGCGCCGACCATCGCTTCCGCCTGAACACCGTATGGTATCCACGCAATGACACTGACGAGCACCGTCGGCCATAACAAAATCAAGACAGTCCAAACGAGGAAAGACATGAGGACGGCTTGAAGCCGATTTCGACCGATGACGCCAACGAATGTCCCGAACGCCGCCCCATACGCGATGAGCCCGAGCGAATATGCCCAAAGGACGACCCACGTCTTGAGAGGCATCGATACGAAGAATGACGAGAGCGCATAGGCGAGCGTGACAATTAAAGCCTGCGTCGCGAGAAAGGCGGTGTAACGCATCCAGACGAGGTGAAACATCGATAGCGGGTACGTCGTCAAGAGGCGCAAACGTTTCGACTCCCGCTCCCCTCCCCACTGGAGCGCCGTCGTCAACATGACGAAAAGCGGTAAGACGAGTCCGATGATGGTGAGTAATGTCGCGTTGACGTTCGTGTAGGCGGTCGCCACCGGTAGCGCTTGTCCGAGACCGCCAAGCAGCACGAGCGTCACCATCCAGGTGAACAGGAAGACGTAACTCTCTTTTTGACGTAACGTGCGCGACCACTCGATCCGCCACAGCATCATTTACTGTCCGTGGCCTTCTGAGGAATCATTCTCACTCATCTTGCTGTCATCATCTGCGTTCATCTTTTTATGCTGTTTCATTTCCCCGCGCTCCCATGAATGGTCTTTCAAGTCGTCGAGGTCCATGACCATGCCGCCGTTCTCGTCCACGTATGCCTCAGCATCCGCTTCCTTCGCAAACGAGACGATATTGTAAGCCATCGGTGTCTTCGACATCTTATCGTAGACGAATGTTCCTTCTTCAAGGTCGACCCATTCTTTCGTGTTGTAGTCTTTGACGTACATAGCTGCGATGTCTTCTTCTGTCTGTTCCGGATACCAGTCCCGCATCAAACAACCGATGTCATCGAATGCATAGCCTTTTCCGTTGTCCATGATTGCCTCGGCAGCGAACTGTTCGTCCATGATTTTCATGTTACATACAACGCATTCGGTCTCGCCCCATTCGATGTCAAACGGTTCCGCCGCCGCGCTTGAACACGCACCTAATGCGAGCGTCAATCCTGATACGGTAAGTAATCCTGCCATCTTCTTATAAGTAATCATCTTGTTTCCTCCCAAATCGCCATAATAAAATCAATAATCCACTTAACACGGTTGCCCCAACCGTTCCCTGCCACTTTAACTCGAACGTCGTCGCCCGTGGCGAAACATCGGTGAGCGTGACCTCGTCGGGGCTCCTGAGGACACGCTCGAGTACGGTCAACCCTGGAGCCCCGTACAGCAATTCAAACGCTTCATACGAATCAGCGAGCAAAAACAAATATGGGTCGGCCCGATACGGGATCTCGCTCTGCCCGTCCTGGGTCAAATCGAGTGTCTGCCCG
Organism: Exiguobacterium sp. s16; assembly: GCF_018618115.1. Lineage (NCBI taxonomy): Bacteria > Bacillati > Bacillota > Bacilli > Caryophanales > Exiguobacterium > Exiguobacterium sp. s16. The sequence continues at coordinate 96,755 of NZ_JACSLM010000005.1, forward strand.
CCCCATTCGTTGCCGACAATCACGTTATCGGCCGCTTCAAATGATACGACGGGATAGCGATTGTTCGTCACATCGTTCCCGGTCAACGTCATCCCGTTGGCCCGTTTCATCCTTAGGCCGATATCATTTCCGTTCACACCGTTATCATGGATTGTCGTCCATTCCGATTTTTCGGCATAAATGCCGACGCGGTTCCCATAAATCGCATTGGCACGGATGCTCGTTTCAATCGCTTCGAACAGCATGAGTCCCATTCCTGTCGCACCGACTTGATCATAGATTTGTCCATTCTCGATACGGACGCGCTCGGTCCCCATCACCATCGCGCCAGTTTCATTGTTGTGCAGATTCGGGGACACAATCGAGACGTCCGTCGGGAACATAAGATGAACGCCGTATCGTGAGTTCGTGACGAGCGGCCGGGTCAACTCGTGTCCGGTCCCGTTTTCAATATAAATGCCGTCACGGACGTGGTCGACGATGGCTCCTTTGATGACTGTCGCCTCGCTATCCTCGATGGAGATTCCTTCCTCCTCACGCTTCCCTGTCACGTTCGGTCGAATCAACCTGACCCCGTAACTGTTCTCGACGGCGATCCCGGTCCCGGTCGCCTCAATCGTAACGTCGATGACTTGATGGCCGAGTCCCACGACGAGCACCGCGGGTACGGTCGTCCGTTCGCACTGTTCGATCTCGACGTTCTCGAGCACGGCCCCGGTCCCTTCAAGTTGAAACGCAGGATGTTCACAACTACTGAACCGCTTTCCTTCACCGTTAAACGTTTCGTTCGATTGAATCACAATCGGTTCTTTGAGCGACACCGGTTCCTCGTTCGCTTGAACAGTAATCGGTGAGAAGAACCATAACGCGAGTAACCCGCTTAGTCGTTTCATAACCCCTCCTCTTGATGAATCGCTTTCAGAACATATTGTACGAAAACCTAGGGGGGTATGTGTGTCATTTTTATGGGATTCATGTGACAGTTTCTTCATAAAAAAAACACAAGTGGCGAAGGGGTCATTTCGCCGCTTGTGTTGCTATCATTTCGCCTTATCGGCCCATACTTTCGTGAAGTCTTGAAGCATCTCGTCGCCTGTCTTTTGACCGCCAACGTATGCTTGCATCAGTGCGCCATACTCGTTGACCGCACCATCCGGATACTTGAACCAGTTCCACGAGATCGTCTTGCCTTCGTTTGAATAGGCCAAGATATCGTCCGCAAGTGGTCCAAGGTCGTTCGCTTCAATCGATTTGAACGCCGGTATAAATTTGAACTTGTTGACCATGTAGTCTTTACCCGTATCGGACGTCGCCATCCATTCGAGGAAATCCTTCGCTTCTTCCTTATACTCGGAGTTTTTGTTGACGACCCAGTTGTTCGGGACACCGACCGGGAGGCGGTCCATCTTCTCTTTGTCATCATTGATCGGAATTGGCACGAAGCCCATCTCGATGTCCGGGTTCACGTCAAGAATCATCTGTTGCGCCCAGTTCCCTTGTTGAAGCATCGCCGTCTCACCTTGAGCGAACTGAGTGACTTGCGTGTTATAGTCCGTCGTAAGTGGATTTTTATTTCCATATTTGATCGTGAGGTCGAACAGTTTCAAGAACTGTTGGAATTGCTCGTTGTCCTCGAATTTTCCTTTATTCTCGTTCAGCGCCTGGATAAACGCATCCGGATCGTCTTGCTGCGCCATCGGAATGTTGAGCAAATGGATACCGAGAATCCAGAATTCGGCATAACCGACCGAGAACGGCGTGATGCCTGCTTTATCCAACTTCTCAGCCGCATCCGTCAACTCAGACAACGTCTTCGGCAGTTCGCTGATGCCCGCCTTATCGAACAGCTCTTTATTATAGATGAAACCATAGCCTTCCAAGTTCATCGGCATCCCGTACAGTTTGTCGTCCATCGTCATCGGTTCTTTGGCCACTTCGGTCAAGTCACCGACCCATTTCTCGTCCGACAAGTCTTCCAACTTGTCTTTCCACGTTTGTGCTTCGGTGAAGCCACCGTTATTGAAGATGTCCGGTTCATTGCCTGACGCGAACTGGGACTTGAGCGCTGCCCCATAGTCAGCTCCGCCTCCGACCGTTTGGACGGTCACTTTGACGCCAGTCTCTTCTTCGTATTCTTTCGCCATCGCCTCGAGGTCTTTGGCGATTTCCGCCTTGAACTGGAAGACGTTCAACGTGACGTCTTGTTTGTCCCCGCTATCCGCGTTCGCATCGTTCGATCCTTCATCTTCCGTAAGCGACCCGCCGCCACAGGCCGCAAGAGTCAATACCATCCCAGCCGTCATCACGGCGGTCGATAATCTCCATTTACGTTTCATTTCGCTTCCTCCCTAAGTATAGAGTCGACAATCATGATTCCAATCGGTACACCCTAACTTTAGATGAAAACGCTTCCATTATGTAGGTGTCAAAATTGACGTGTAGGGTGGAAAATGTTGCACAGAAAACCAGGACTTTCTTATTTAAAAAGAAAGTCCTGGTTTTAGTTTCTTCTATATAATTACAACAGGCTGATTCCGGCTTCTTCACACGCGGTGATCATCTCACTCGGCCAAACCGAAGATTGGACTTCGCCGATATGGCGGGCACGAAGCAAGTACATGGCGACACGGGATTGCCCGATGCCTCCTCCGATGGTAAGCGGGAGGCGTCCTTCGAGGACGGCTTGGTGGAACGGGTACTTCCGTTTCTCTTCGGCACCGGCTGTAGCCAACTGCTCAGCGAGTACCGTCTCGTCGACACGGATCCCCATCGACGACAATTCGAACGCCGATTCGAGTTCCGGGTGCCAGACGAGGATGTCGCCGTTGAGTGACCAGTCATCGTAGTCGGCCGCACGACCGTCATGCTTATCGCCTGAGGCGAGTGCACCACCGATTTGCGAGAGGAAGACCGCACCGTACGCTTTACAAATCGCGTGCTCACGTTCTTTTGGTGTGAGCGTCGGGTAAAGGTCTTCGAGTTCTTGGCTCGTCAAGAAATGAATCGACTCTGGCAAAATCGCCTCAATCCCGTACATCGATTCGACCGTCTGTTCCGTCTCGCGGAGTGCCGCGTAAATCGATTCGACCGTCGCCTTCAAGTACTCCGTCGTCCGGTGTTCCCGGGCGATGACGCGTTCCCAATCCCATTGGTCGACGTGAAGCGAGTGCGTCGCGTCGAGCTCTTCATCACGACGGATGGCGCGCATCTGGGTGTACAAGCCTTCCCCGACCTCGAATCCGTAACGGCCGAGCGCTTCTCGTTTCCATTTCGCGAGCGACTGAACGATTTCAAGTTCGTGTCCCGGATACTGCGTATCGAACTGAATGATGCGTTCGACGCCGTTCAAGTGGTCGTTGACACCGCTCGCCGATGTGACGAACAGCGGGGCCTGCACTTGTGTCAACCCAAGCGCCGTGCTGAACTTGTCTTCGAATGTCGCCTTCACTACTGTAATCGCCTGTTGTTTCGCTTTCATCTTGCTTGTTGCTGTCGTTGTCATGTTTTCTTCCTCCAATTGTGGGATTTTGGGACGGAGCAATAGAAAAAAGCCCTCCAATCCCATGGACTATGGGACGGAAGGCTTCAAGCTCCGCGGTGCCACCCAAATTAGTAGACGAATCTACTCACTTTTTCGAGACGAACATCTCGTAGTTCCGATAACGGGGAACATTCCGGCTACGTCTACTTGCAAAGCGTTCGGGTAGCGACTCCAGGAGGTTCTTCGACAGAGATTTCAGTCCGGGCTCTCACCTTCCCCGGCTCGCTTTGCTTACGTCTTCTGTGTACTCGTCCTTTCAATGTCGTTCACAATTGAATTGACCCAATTATTATAAATATTCCGACGAATGTCAACAGCTTTTTTCAAAAAAATTCTCCCCCGTGTAGCGGACGGGGGAGACCCTTGGGAAGGGTTATTTGATCGAGCCGCTCGTGATCCCTTTGATAATATGCTTTTGCATACCGAAGAAAAAGACGAGGAGCGGAACGATCCCAAGGACTAAACCTGCGAGTGCCAAATCCCATTGTTTTGTATATTGTCCGAAGAAATAGAACGTCGCGAGCGGAATCGTCCGCAGTTCGATGTCTCGGAGGACAAGTGAAGGTAACAGAAAGTCGTTCCAAATCCAAAGGCTGTTCAAGATGACGATCGTCACCGTGATCGGTTTTAAAAGCGGGAACACGATGCGCCAAAAGACGCCCCACGTCGAGCAACCGTCAATGATGGCTGCTTCTTCGATTTCTTCCGGAATCGACTTCATAAACCCGTGATATAAGAACACGGAGATGCCTGACCCAAACCCGAGATACATGACCATCAGTCCCCAATGGCTGTTTAACAACCCGAGTACGCTCGATACTTTCACGAGCGGAATCATGATTGACTGGAACGGGATTACCATCGCCGCGACGAACAAGAAGAAGATGACCGTCGAAATCCAATGTTTCGTCCGGACTAGCTTCCAAGCCGCCATCGATGTGAACAGCACGATCAGTAGGTTCGCGCCGGCCGTGATGAGGAGCGAGTTCAAGAAGACGCGTCCGTAGTTCATCGCCTCCCATGCCTCTGAATAGTTCGAGGCGAGCCAAACGTTCGGCAAGGCAGACGTATTCGTGTAAATCTCGGCGATCGATTTGAACGAGTTGACGATGACGTAATAGAACGGGACGAGGTACAAGAGCCCGAGTAAAATCGCCACCAGTTCGACGAGACCGAGCCCCGCCGTATATCCGCCCGTCCGCAACGGCTTTTGAGGCAACAATTGTCGTGGTGCCTGATCGATATTCGCTTCGATGCGTTCAATTTTTTCCGTCGTCATGCCTCCACCTCCCGCTTTTTCGTCAAGTACACTTGCGTGACGGTAATCGCCGCGACGACGAGGAAGAAGATGACTGCTTTCGCCGAGCCGAGTCCGTAGTTATTATTCACAAACGATTCGGTATAGATGTTCAAAGCGAGCATCTCTGTCGATTTGAACGGCCCGCCGTTCGTCAGTGATAAGTTCGTATCGAATACTTTGAACGACCATGAGATCGTCAAGAACAGACAAATCGTGATCGACGGCATGATCATGGGAAGGGTGATATGACGAAGCATCTTCAACCGGTTTGCCCCGTCGATTTTAGCCGCTTCGAGTAAATCTGTCGGCACATTTTGGAGCGCCGCGATGTAAATAACCATGACATAGCCCCCACCTTGCCAAATGGCGACGATGACGATGCCCCAAAACGCCGTCTGAGCGTCACCTAGCCACGGCAGCTCGAACAGACTCCACCCGGTCAGTGCCCCGATTGATTCAAAGCCCTTCACATAGATAAACTGCCAAATGAACCCGAGAATGAGCCCGCCAATCAAGTTTGGCATGAAAAAGACGGTGCGCAGAATATTGCGCGTCTTAATGTTCATCGTCAATAGTAAAGCCAATAGGAAGCCGACGATATTCGTCAGCACCACGGCCACGAGCGTATATTTCGTTGTGATCCAGAACGAAGCGCGGAACTGTTCATCTTCAAATAAAATCCGATGGTAGTTGTCCAGTCCGACCATATTCAATTGCCCCGTCACACCGTTCCAATCTGTAAAACTGTAATAAATCCCGTTGAAAAATGGAATAAGCACGATTGCCACAAATGCCAAAAAGGCCGGACCAACGAATGCGATAAAACTCGCCGGCTTCTTCCAATTTCGTCTCCGTTTGATTCGTTTCGGTGTTTCTGTCATGTTCATCGCCTCCACTATCAACTTACCTTCCTGGACCAAAAATGAAAACGGATACATTTGACGGAAAGGGTGGAATATATTGCACTCAATGGGTGAATTCTACGAAGCGATGGGTTATGATAAACTCAATGACAACACGAACGAGTCTTCCCCAACGAAAGATTAAACCTTGATTCCGGGTCGATTCACGAATGAAATGGACTAAATAGATTACAATGTTCGAAAGTGGAGGGATTTTATACATGACGACGATTAAACCGTTATCCGACCTAACAATTGCCCAACAAGCCGAGATGCTACCTGTCAAAGAGATTGCGGAAAAACTCGGTTTACAAGAAGATGACCTCGATCTATACGGGAAATATAAAGCCAAGTTATCATTCGATGTCATCGATCGGATGGCGACTCGAGAAGACGGGAAACTCATCCTCGTCACGGCGATCAATCCGACTCCAGCCGGTGAAGGAAAGTCGACCGTGACCGTCGGACTTGGACAGGCGTTGAATCAACTCGATAAACAAGCAATCGTTTGTCTACGTGAACCATCACTCGGTCCGACGATGGGCTTAAAAGGCGGTGCGGCCGGCGGCGGTTTCAGCCAAGTGTTGCCGATGGAAGACATCAACCTTCACTTCACAGGTGACATGCATGCGATCACCGCAGCTCACAACACGATCAGCGCCATGCTCGATAATCATCTTCATCAAGGGAACGACCTCGGGATCGACGTCCGTAAAATCGTCTGGAAACGTGTCCTCGACTTGAATGACCGTGCACTTCGTCACGTGACGATCGGACTCGGCGGCAGTGCCCACGGGGTACCACGTGAAGACGGATTTGACATCACCGTGGCGTCCGAAATCATGGCCATCCTCTGCCTCGCCGATTCGTTGACCGACCTTGAGACGCGCATCAAGCGCATCGTCGTCGCCTACGATCAAGACAACGAACCGATCACGGCCGAACAAATCGGGGCGGCTGGTGCCGCGACACTGTTGTTGAAAGAAGCGTTCAAGCCGAACTTGGTGCAAACACTCGAACAGACGCCCGCGCTTGTTCATGGTGGTCCGTTCGCCAATATCGCTCACGGCTGCAACTCGTTGATTGCGACAAAAACTGCGCTCAAGCTCGGTGAATACGTCGTCACCGAAGCCGGATTCGGAGCCGACCTCGGTGCCGAGAAGTTCTGTCACATCAAGTCACGCATCGGTAAATTAAATCCGGACGCCGTCGTCCTCGTGGCGACAGTCCGTGCCTTGAAAATGCATGGTGGCGTCGCCAAAGACCAACTCCACGTCGAGAACGTCGGGGCCGTCGGGAACGGATTAAAACTTCTTGCCAAACATGTCGAGACGATGGGGAAACTTGGCTTGCCGACCGTCGTCGCCCTCAACCGATTCAATTCAGATACGACCGAAGAGTTGGCGGCCGTCCTCGACTGGTGTGAAGCGAACCACATTCGAGTGGCGCTCAGTGAAGTGTGGTCAAACGGAGGCCAAGGCGGACGTGCGCTCGCCGAGGCCGTCATCGAGACGATTGAGTCGAATGAGAGTGCGTTCACCCCGCTCTATGCGTTGACCGATTCGATCGAACAAAAAATCTTGACGATCGCCCGTGAAGTGTATGGGGCGGCCGACGTCACGTTCACCGCGACCGCAAAAAAACAAATGGCTCAAATCGAAGCGAACGGCTGGCAACACTTGCCGATTTGTATGGCGAAGACACCGTTCTCGCTGTCAGACGACCCGACGAAACTCGGCTACCAGCACGGGTTCACTGTGACCGTAAGAGAGTTGAAACCGTCGGTCGGCGCTGGCTTCCTCGTCGCCTTGACCGGAAACGTCTTGACGATGCCAGGTCTGCCGAAGCAACCGGCCGCCTTGAATATGGGAATCGACGAGACCGGTAAAGCGATCGGATTATTTTAAACGACACGGAGGGATACAGATGGACGTCACGGAACATACGTATGCGGACGGGTATCGGACGCATGTGCTACACATTCCCACCTCACAACCAATTGGAAATTGCTTCATCTTTCACGGTATGCTTGAGCATCACCGACGATATGTCGAATTCGCTGTTTTTTTGTCAGAAATTGGTTTTAACGTATTCCTATGCGATCTCCGCGGTGCCGGTTCTTTGGCACGGGATCAGTCCACTTACGCCCACTTGTCTCCACATGAAGGATTTGATCAAATGGTTGACGACGCTATCTCACTCCTCGATCACTATCAAGACGAGTTGCCGACCGTCGTCCTCGGCCATAGTTTCGGCTCACTGCTCGCCCGTCGCCTCGGGCAACGGTTAGGTCATCGCCTGGCTGGCGTCATCGCCGTGTCTCCGCCTCCGCATTCGGGATGGATCGGGCGGATCGGACTGTATGCGATCGATTTGGCCATCCGGTTCAAAGGGAGCCAATATGAATCTCGCTTTTTCGAACGCTTGCTGTTCGGACGATACAACTTAAAGTTCTTACCCGCCACGACCGAGAGCGATTGGATTTCAAGCGTTCCAGAAGAAGTATCCGCCTATGTAAACGACCCGGATTGCGGTGGCATTCCGACGCTCGGCTACTTGCATGAGGTCGCCCGCGCCTCACTCGATGTGACGTCCACTGCCCGGATTCACGAGCATCCGAAAACGTTACCCATCTTGTTCGTTGTCGGGGCTGACGATCCGGTCGTCCATGACGGTGAAGGACTCACGGGAATCGTTCGTAAACACCAAATTGCCGATATCGAGTTGACCGTTCTCTCCTATGACAATGCCAGACATGAGATTTTGCGTGAACGACAACGACAAGACGTGTGGACCGATATCGGCGATTGGATGCATCAAACCGTACAAATCGAAAAAAGAACCTCCATTTCCTAGGAGGTTCTTTTTTCTTTCCATAATAATACATCACTTTTCTAATTCATTTACCTTTTTTGTAATTTACATTCTTCTTTCCAATTTTTAAGTACGCTATACTTAGACCGCACACTACATGAATACATACATGTTGATCTGTATTCACCGAAAGGGGTAACACATTGAAGCCAACAATCACACGATTGAGCACGGCCGTCCTCATCTCTAGCACAATGTTGAGTACGCTTGTTCCCGCTCATTCATATGCAGCAACATACGAAGGAACCGTGAATACATCTATTTTAAACGTACGTTCCGCCACTTCGACCACTTCGGACATTGTCGGGAAATTGACGCAAGGCGAGACCGTTCAAGTGTACACAACGAACGATAACTGGGCCCAAATCGAATTCGAGGGCGAAAAACGCTACGTGTCGGCAACGTATTTGACATTGAAATCAACCGTTGAAAAAACAGCGACGACAACGGCATCGGCCTACACAGCGGACGCGAACGTCAACTTGCGTTCGTCGACGTCGACTTCTGCCGTCATCCTCACGACGATCCCGAAAGACGCGACCGTGACCTATATCTCTTCGCACGGCGCGACCGGCTCGTGGATGAAAGTGACTTACGGGAAATATACAGGTTACGTTGCAGCCCGCTACTTCACACCGACGACGCCTGTCGAAACGCCTTACTATGCTGTCAAGACAGCCGTGCTGTATGACTCGACAGGTTCAGGGGCGACGAAAATCGGAACGATTCCGGCAGGTGCCAAAGTGACGCACCTCGCCTCACTCGGCGCGACCGGTTCGTGGTTTAAAATCGAGTACGGCTCGACCGTTGGATACGCCCCGGCCCGGAACTTCTCGACTTCGCTCTTGACACCGGAAGCGACGACCCCTTACTTTGCGGTCAAGAACGTCGCTCTCTATAACAGTTCCGCCTCGGGCGCGACGAAAATCGCGACGATCCCACTCGGTGCCCAAGTCGAACAACTCGCGATGCCAGGGCTGAGCTCATCTTGGTTCAAAATCCGCTACAATGGCGTGACCGGCTATGCGGCAGCACGTAATTTCTCAAAGACAAAACCAGAAACCGTCGTGCGGACGCCTTACTATGCCGCTCGTGACCTCGTCTTGTATAAATCATCAGCTTCAGGGGCGGAACGTCTACGGACAATCCGAGCCGGTAGCAAAGTAATACAAGTGTCAGAGGCCGGACTCGCAAGTTCGTGGTTCAAGATTGAATATGATGGCGTGACCGGCTATGCCGCGGCTCGAAACTTCTCGACGACTCCGCCAGAAGTGATTGTGATCAAACCTTATTACGCGATTCGCAACGTGGCGATGTATAGTTCATCGGCTTCGGGTGCGACGAAAATTGACACGATTCCATTCGGCGCGAAAATCGAGCAGATTTCGCAGAGTGGATTGTCGAGCTCATGGTTTAAAGTACGTTACGACGGGAAAACGGGCTATGCAGCTTCACGCCATTTCTCAGTCGACAAACCGGAGGTGATCGTCGTGACCGATTATTATACGACGCAACGAGTCGTCCTCTATGACCGGTCTGTTTCACCGAAAACAAAAATTGCCGTCATTCCGACGGGAACGAAAGTTCAGCAAATTTCTGAGGCTGGCTTGACGAGTTCGATGTACAAAATCAAGTACGGCTCGCTCACGGGCTATGCGACCGCCGCCTATTTCGCCGACAAACCACCGGCTCCAGAAGAACAGTTAGAAGCTGAACGGGAAGTCGAGGTCGTCGTCGCCAACAATGGCACGTTGAACGTCCGGACAAAACCGGTAGACGGGAACGTTATCGGTACGCTCGCTAACGGAACGGTCGTCAAAGTGAAACCAATCGTCGGCAGCGACTGGGGTGTCATCTCGTACCTCGTCAACGGTTCGCTCGTAAAAGGGTACATCTCCCTCACGTATACGAAACCGTACACGCCGCCTGTTGCCGGCAGTAAAGAGATGGTGATCACAGAGACTGCTTATCCGTATACGCTCGCGACGATGGTCACGAAGCAGCGCAACGTGTTCGCCCAGTCGGACGCATATCGCGCCGCGAACGCGTATGTACCGAAATCATACATCACTCGTGCGACAACGACTGCCACGACCGGGACGATCGCCTCGACAGAGCTATTTACAACTTCATTCCAGTACTTGAAAGCAACCGCCTCATCATCGGCTGCCAGCTTGACTAGCCTCTCGAGCAATACGAAGCTCGAATATCTCGGCACGCAAAAGGTCGGCTCGACGACTTGGTATAAAGTAAAATCGGGTCTATTGACGGGATATGTCAGCGCCGCCAACGTTGCTGGAAACGTCAAGGTGTTGAAAGATGCCTCATTGACGGCGCACTCGTTCGGGGTGATCAACCCGGGTGAGACGGTGACCATCACCGGTGAAATCGGTCAGTATTACACAATCAGCTACTATCGCCCGAGTGGATACAATATTCGCGTCTATGACCGGAATTGGCGTCTTGCGACGGATGAAGAAATCACACGTCAAGTTTCACCGACTTCGTTCGCCACGACGTCACGTGAATATTTCCAATTCCTCGACTTGTCGAAGAGTGCAGATTTGACAGCGACCGTGTTGAACAAATCGCTCGTCGGCAAAGGAATTTTAGCAGGCCGTGGCCAAGCGTTCATCGATGCCTCACGTACGCACAACGTCAACGAGATTTATCTGTTGTCGCATGCGTTATTAGAGACGGGACACGGAACGTCCGCACTCGCCAACGGGACAGTCGTCTCGAGCGTCGACGGCAAGGCCGTCACGCCGAAGACCGTCTACAATATGTACGGCATCGGTGCGATTGACGGGAACGCCCATGTCAAAGGTGCTGAGCGCGCTTATAAAGAAGGTTGGTTCACACCGGAAGCCGCTATCATCGGCGGGGCCAAGTTCATCGGCGACTCGTATATCAACAACCCGAGCCGGAAACAGAACACGCTCTATAAGATGCGGTTCAATCCGAGCAATCCAGGTACGTATCAATATGCCACCGATATTTCGTGGGCAACAAAACAAACGGCCAATATTTACAACATGTATCAACAGCTCGACGCTTACACGCTTTACTTCGAAGTTCCGAAATTCCAGTAAGACACAAAGAGACACGCAGCCGACGTTGGCGCGTGTCTCTTGTTATGTCCACTCGATCGAGTCGATAATCGATTCGATCTCTAACTTCTCATTCGTCACTTCATCGGCGACATACGTCAAAAACAAAAGTCGCTTCCCGTCTGTCAACGACCATACGTCGAGATGCATGCCGTCTTCAATTCCGCTCGCGTAGGCCGTCGTCATGCCGCCGGCCTCCGACGTGACGCTTGGGGCGACTTTGACGTCGATTGGGAACTCACCTAAAAACGTGTTCAACTCTTGAAGTGCGGCGTCACTCGGGGCTTGCGCTTCCTCCGCTTCATAGATAGACATTTGAAGCGTCCCTTGCGCATCTGCCTCGACAGAGTAAAAACTGACATGGTCTTCTTCTTCGTTGTATTCAAAGTGTTCTGGGTAGTCTAGACGGATCCAACCGTCAATTTCGTATTCCTTCATGCTGTTTGCTCCTTCGTTTTCTTGAATGCCAGCCCGGTCACCATTTTCGCTTGAAGCGCATATTTGAGACGCTCCGTTACGTAAAGGCGTTGGCTGTTTCGATCTTGGGCAATCATATGCCCGAATAAATTTAGTCTCACGGTTTGCCGTGACAAAAAATAGAGCCGATCCGGATCTAACGGTCGATACTCGCCCGAATCTTCAAGATGTTCAATCTCGAAACGGCGTAACACGTTGAGTGCGCAGTATTGATCCGTCTTTCCGGTGCTCGTGTGCAACTCGACTCGAACGAGTTGAATATCATATGGGCATAAGTTCATAAAAATCGGGCCGATTCGTTCGTGGATGAGCAGGACACCCATATCCGTCTCAATCAAATCGGGAAGTGCCTGCATGTCTTGAGAGATACTCAAGACGACGTAAGGGCGTTCAGTCGGTGCGAGCAATTCCCCTTTAAAAAAGCGGAATCGTTGGATGCCGGTCAATACACGGGCCCGCCAGGCACTCCCACGAGCTTCCGCTTCAATCCGATATAGCCTTTCTCGACTCACGACTACTCCCCCTTCATCTGTTTGAGCGACGCGACGAATCGTTCCCACTCCTGGTCGTCACAGACGACCTTACTTTCAATTCCCCATTCTTCATCGATAGTCAAACGTACTTCGTTCGTTTCGAGATGACGCGTGAGCTGTAATGCCCCGATTTGGACGAATAACGGTTCAATGATGAACTGATCGGTCGCCGGACTGACCCATTTCAAGCGCTCTGTCCGGAGAATCACATGCCAATTCGCCTCACGGCTGATCGAGAATGTCCATTGGCGCAGCTTCGTCTCATGATTGATTTGTTTGCCTTCTTTCATCATCCGAAAGCCCTCGCTCATCATCTGTAAATAGGATTTACGCTCACTCATGCCCCATCCACTCCTCTCTCCTATTATCTTAGCAAGACGACCTAGCCGCAACAACCAATGTTTTTTCAAAAAAGGGTTTGCAAAGCTAAAATCCTGTGCTATTATATTACCGTAACGTTAAGCGTTTCGCGGGTGTAGTTTAATGGTAAAACCTCAGCCTTCCAAGCTGATGACGAGAGTTCGATTCTCTTCACCCGCTCCATTTTAAAATTTCATATGCGGGTGTAGTTTAATGGTAAAACCTCAGCCTTCCAAGCTGATGACGAGAGTTCGATTCTCTTCACCCGCTCCAATTACCGACATATACGCGAGAATTTGCTCGCACACATAACCGCACGGTGTACCGTGCATGAAGCAGGACGTCATTTGACGTTCTGCTTTTTTTGTTTTTCACGATAATAGCAGTCATACCGGCGACGCTTAAATGATGACGATTCGGGAAAAGGATGGAAGACAAGAAGGAGGGATTCCCGTGATTCAAGTACGTCTTCAACCGTTCACTGTTTACGAAAGTGCACTCATGCGAACGACTTCGACGTTGATTGAGACGAATGAGAGCTTAATCGTCATCGACCCGAACTGGCTGCCTGAAGAGATTGCCACCATCCGCCGAGACGTCGAACTGCGTCGACAAGGCAAAAAGCTGTATGTCATCTATACGCACCAGCATTACGACCATATTATCGGTGCCTATGCGTTTCCCGATGCGACCGTCATCGCATCTCAGGCGTTCGTCGAGACGGATGCGCGCTCGCAGTTAGACGAGATCCAGTCGTTTTATGAGCAGTATTATATCGATCGCCCCATCGTCAAACCGGCCGTCGACATCATGATCTCCGAGGACGGGACGCTCGCACTCGGCTCTACCCCCATCACGTTTTTATTGACGCCCGGACACGAGTCGACTCATATGTCTTTAATCGTCGAACCGTTGCGACTCCTGATTTGTGGCGACTACGGGTCCAATATCGAGCCTCCGTTCATCGAGCATGATGCCGAGGCGTATTTGAATTCCTTGCAAAAACTCCAAGCCGCCATTTATGAGTATGAGATTCGTTGGCTCGTCCCGGGCCATGGCGATTTATGCGACGATCGCAGCAAGATGATGGAGCGGCTGAGCGCGGCCGAAGAGTATATCCTCGCTCTGCCCGAGGAACGGGTTTGGTCTCCCCATTGGCCCGAGCACGCCTTTTTCCAACGCGTCCATGAACGGAACCGTAAGCACGTCGAACAAAAAGCGAAAGATCGCGAGTCACGGCAGCAAGATTATTGACACAAAAAAATCGCAACGTCTCCCCAAGACGTTGCGATCCCCCCTATTATGTAGACCTATTTCTTTGTGATGCGCTCTGAACGGACCGTGAACATACGGTCAATCCCATAAATGGTCACGCCGGTTAAGGCGAGCAATCCAATCATAGCTGATGAAAACATTGACCATACCCCCATTGTTCACAAATTCGTCAAAATCACCCCGTGCCTTCATTATAGAAGAAAACAAACAAAAAAGAAAGCGTTTTCTTCTAACTTTCTTCACAATTTTGTCACCTCTTTGAGTTCCCATTTGCTTGTCCAGCCTTGCGCAAATATGTGTAGCTTTTGTGGAATGTGGGAATACACTCTATAAGAATAAAGAGACAGAAAGCTGTTCGTTGAGGAGGAAGAGGCATGATTAAGTACGGCACATTGGTGCGGGTCGAAGGGAAGTATGCCGTGTTACGTTGGAACAACGGCTCGAGTTTCATCCCAAGACGATTCTTGCCATCAGAAGCACGTGTTGGCGATACAATCATTCGAGATAATCATCACTATTATCTCGAGGAAGACATGACACCGAATTTTGATGCGCTCATCAAACAACATTATAAAAAGTAGACAAAGACAGACCGGTTCACTCCCAGTCTGTCTTTGTCCGTTCATTTACTTTGTTTTGTCTCGCAACCAATCGAAATCGACCGGTCCGACTTGTTTGGCGGTGATCACACCGTCTGATCCGATGACATAGGTCGTCGGCATGGCCACAATGCGATACGTTTTTACAGCCTCGCCGTCTTCGTCTAACAGGACCGGGAAACTGAGCGGCACTTCTTCTAAAAATGCATCGACATCTCGTCGGCCGCGACGTTCATTATTCGTGATGTTCACGCCTAGCACAGGGACGCCCGTCTCATCGCTAAATTTAATCAGTTCAGGTAGTTCTTCACGGCACGGAGGACACCACGTCGCCCAGAAGTTCACTACAACCGGCTGTCCATTGTAATCGGCGAGCGATAGGCGTTCCCCTTCGACCGTCTCCAGTTCAAGGGCCGGCGCGCGTTGACCGACCTCGAGACCGCCAAGTACGCTATCGTCCGTGGCGATGCTGACCGCCGGTTCCTTCGCCTGACTATTAAACTCGTCATATCCTTTATAGCCTAAACCGGCCACGAGGCCAGCCATGATCAATCCAATCGCTAGTTTATGAAATCGCATGATTTACCCCTTGTCCTGTGTACTGTTCACTCCTAAACTTAACTTATCATATCATTCAAAGGAGAGTAACTATCTTGCAACTTTACAACGAGAAAGTTAGCGTCACACTAAAAGCACACGGTGCCGAAATGACCAGTTGGAACGTCGACGGGACGGAGCTCCTCTGGCAAGGTGACCCAACGTATTGGGGCCGGCAAGCCCCGATCCTTTTTCCGTTCGTCGGACGCCTGCTCGACGACCGTTACTTATATGACGGAATGACGTACACGATGAGCCAACACGGATTTGCGCGCGACGAACTGTTCGAGGTCGCCGAGGCTTCCGATACCCACGTCCGCTTTATCCTGCGCGATTCTGTCGAGACGCGTAAACACTATCCATTTTCATTCGAACTGAATGTCATCTATCGCCTCATCGGCGAAGAGTTGAGCGTGACGTATCGTGTCGTCAACCGAGATGATACCGTCCTCCCGTTCAGCATCGGCGGGCACCCGGCCTTTAATATCCCATTTGCCGGGGGGACGTTTGAAGACTATACGATTGACTTTGGGGAGACGCGAACACTCGACCGTCTATTGCTCGAAGGACCTTACTTGACGGGTGCCTATCAACCTCTCGGGGAACGCCGTTACATCCCGCTGACTCATCACTTGTTCGACCAAGATGCCCTCATCTTTGAACAAATCGAGTACGCAGCGCTTCGACATCAACCGAGCGGTCGGGCCATCGTCATGGAATCCCCTCACTTCACCCATTTCGGCATCTGGTCGCCTCCACACTCCGACGCCCCGTTCGCTTGTCTCGAACCTTGGTTCGGACACGCTGACTACAAAGGTCATCGGAAGGACATCCGCCATAAAGAAGATATGCAACTGCTCGACCCTGGTGAGTCGTTCGAGGCGACTTACACGCTCTATACCGAATAAAAAACGAGCTGACCGATGCGGTCAGCTCGTTTTGTTAAAAGCGATTTTCTTGCTCCGCCTCATACTCTGACGGCGGTTTTTTCATGACGATGGCCAGGACGATATAAATCAATAGACCAGGACCCCCGAACAAAGCGAGGACGACGAAGATGATGCGCATTAACGTGACATCGACCCCGAGGTATTTCCCTAGTCCCGAACAGACACCGGCAATCATTTGATCAGACGGATCTTTATACAATTTTCGTTCCATCAGGACACCTTCTCCTCCAGATTTTCGTTAGCGTTGTGGTCGACGAAGCGTCGTTCTGCCTCCAGTCGCCACTTCTCCACGACTGTCAAAATCGAGTGCTTCATTGATTGGGGTACTGCCGGATTTCACTTCGATCCGACGGCCATACAACCCACGATTATCGAGCGAAGCGGTGATGATCGTCGCGACGTCCGTTTCAGAAATCGTCGCACCATTCGCATCACTCAAGTCTTCCGATGCCTCAATCGAGCCTTTCCCTGGCCCATCTACAATTGTCACTGGGCAAATGATCGTGTAGTTTAAACCGCTATGTTCGATATACTCATCGGCCGCGTTATTGGCAGACAAGAAGTTGAAATGTTCTTTCGGTGCCGCGTCCGGTTGATCCGCGCCGTATGCACTGAGCAAGACGACGTGACGGACACGTTCTTTTTTAGCAGCGTCAATCGCTTTCATCGCGACGTTGCGGTCCAGCAGTTCGATTTCCTTGCTTGATCCATCTGCCCCTGCCGTTGCCGCGATGATGACGGCATCTTGTCCCGAGGTCGCCTCGTGAATCCCTTTATCCAATTCTTTCTCGACGTCGACGGTGAGCACGCGCGCACCCATCTTTTCATACTCTGCCTGTAGTTCAGGATAACGAATTAAAGCGGTCACTTGATGCGATTTCGCTAAACTTTTCAATACACGTCTACCGATCTTTCCTGTTGCTCCAATGACTAAAACTTTCATTCAAATTTCCCTCCTCAAAAGAGTAGTTCATTTGATTAAATTTCCTCTTTCGGAACGGAATCAAACCCTTTTCGCGAAATTATCTCACCGTTCCCCACATCGTCAAGTCGAGGGCGTCACGAATGGCTTGAACACTCGCTTCGGTCGGTTGATAGTAATAGACGTTATCGATGTAGGCGTCTTCTCCTTCGATTTGAAGTTTATCCACCTGTGGCTGTAATACCATCGTCATTCCGATCGATGCCATCTGCAACGGATTCATTTCGAGTCCCATCTCGTCTTTCATGAAACGATACGTCGCCGGGATTTTCGTCCACCCCGTCGGACTGGCCAATTTATCGGCGACGGCCGACATGACTTCGGTTTGACGGTTCGAGCGGGCACCGTCCGTGTCTGTCTTCCGGTGACGGGCGTAGGCGAGCGCCATGTCCCCGTCCATGGCGTAAGACACTCCTTCTGTGTACTCATACGTTTGATTGAAGCCTTTCTCGCTGAACGAGTGGGTCGCTGTGACGTTGACGCCGCCGACGAGGTCAATCAATTCCATAAACGTTTCAAACGTGATCACGACTTGACCGTCGACCGAGGTTTCCGTCAGTCCCTCTACCGCCCCGACCGTACAATCCGCACCGCCATAGGCGAACGCATGGGTGATTTTATCGCCTTCTCGTTCTGGTTCGCAAGGAATCGCTGTATACGTGTCCCGCGGAATCGAGACGTTTTGAACAGTGCGTGAACGTGGTACAAATTCCATCAACTGTAAAGAGTCCGTCCGTGATCCAGATAATGATTCTCCGACGCGGGCGTCACTTCCCATCACTAAAAACGTGACAGGACGCGTTGCCATATAGCCGACTCCGATGAGGAGGAGCAACATGACAAGCAATAGCTTCCCTTTCCACTTCCGGCGGCGCGGTTTGTCTTTCGGTGCGGTCGCCTCATGTTTGACGTGAGTTCGTTCCGGTTCACGTGTTTGGCGTCTCGGTTCCCGTCGTTCTTCTCGACGTGGCTTTGATTTACGTTTCGTGCCGAACGGAAGGGTTAACTTCGCTTTCGGTTTCCGGACGTCGCGCGCTTTCTTTTTTGGTTCAGACGACTGTTCATGCGCTCGGTTTAGAAACGGATGCTCGCCTTGTGTCGCCTCTGCTTGCCGGCCCGTCTCCCATCTTTCCGGGTTCTCTTCGTTTGTTTGATGATCTATCGTTTCGTGTCGAGCTTGTTCGTTTAGCTGAGCCTCTTCACTCAACCGTTCCCGTTCGAGCTCACGCTTTCTGCGTTCGACACGTGATAAGTGTTGATCGTCATTCATATGCAATACCTCAATTATGGTTAGATTTTTCTACATTATCATCGACAAACGTTTTTCTGACAACGGTTAACGTAAAAATCCGTCTCAAGCATGAGACGGAAGGGTTGTTTTGAATCGAAAGCGGGAAAGGAATAATAATTGGTGTCTGCCCATCTGCGGACAGTTACTTTGTTCGACGTCCTCTTGAAAGGAGGGAGAGCTAATGCGTATCGGGAAGTTACGGATGTTGCTAGAACAGTACGGCGAAGCCACGCTTCGCGATGTGATTGTCGAGATGTATCGAAACATCCCTAAAACCGTGATTGAAGAGAAAGACATCGACTTTATGGTCAGCCAGTTCACACGATATAAAGAACAAAAATCGTCAGACGAACGTCATTCGCTCTCACAAACCATCGTCCTCGCTGAACGTTTTGTCGAATTGGCTTATGATCACTTATATGTAGTACCGAACCAAGTGATGAGTGAACGTGACCAAAAAAATTGGTACATTCATGCGAAAAAAATCATTCGCGATTTAGCCTATTACGCGGATGACGAGCCCGAGGCCCGGACGATGTACGAAGAAATGTTTTTGTTGCTGTCGTCTTCAGCGGGAGAAGAACCGCTCTTCACAACGAGCGATCCTTTCCGGTTGTTAAAATTGTCTCAAACCACGATGTTATCCCAACTGATTCAGTATTATCAACTTGATGCCCCCACGACCGCCGTTTGGATCGATCGTTCCTTATACACCGCACTCCATGTCCCAAAAGATGTTGACTCGACTCGGGTCGACCTGCTCTCGACACTCCTCGATCAATCTTATAATTCGTCCGAATGGAATTTGCTCCGTGAACGTTTGACCACGTTGTGCGACCGCACATTAGCCAAAGCCCACACAGACGAGAACGCCCTTGCCGATTATCAAGCCTTAAAGATGCTTGAGCTGGAATTACTCGTGGAGCGCGGCCATTTATCAGAAGCCGAACAAAAGTTGTTCGCCGAATATATCCCTTTCTTCTCCCATCGTTCAGAACCGTTCAAAGTATATGTGAATATGCTCGAAAGTCGTGGCCATGCGAATGAAACGAAACGATTGCGACGACTCGCCAAAGAAAAACGAATCCAATTTTAATCATACAAAAAAGGGAGTCAATCGACAGCGTCGGTTGACTCCAAAACATGATATGAACGAGGGGTGTTCATCTGAAAAGGAGGGGAAGTTGGTGCAGAACTTCCTTCCTACACGTTTAGTATAAATCAGATTTGAAACCGCTTCCGATTCAGATATTGCATTTTTGTGAACGTTTTCACGTTATTCAATCGCATTGATAATCCCTAGCCCAATCACGGATAATAATACAATCAATACAAAAATGAACACCATCTCGTTCGGGGAGCGAAACCCTTCATATAGTTCTACCGCTTCGTCAACGATGACGTTCTCATGGACAACGATCGGATTCGTTTCCGCCTGCGCCGTATGCGGTATACCCATCAACACTACTGCTAATAACCAAAAACTTATTACGTATCGCATAGTCGTCTCCTTGACTCGTTTCTTACCCATCAGTATAGCATGTCTTTTTCATTTAACATGAATTGGATTGTTCTATGTTTTAACAAATATCACACCCTGTTTCATCCTCCGCCATCAAACCTCTTTATGTATGTCTTAGCCAGATAGAGTCTCGTCCTTGAGCCATTTCCACGTCAAATCGGAAAGATTTTTGGGTGTTTTTTGAAACAAATACGCCCTTGATTTCCCAATAAATGTTCATCAATTTAATACGAGCATTTATATGTGGTAACGCTTACAATTTAAGGGTATCTCATTTTATATAGAAAGTAGGACCGCTCGGATGAAGCAGACCTTTACCATCAAAGAAAGTCGTGAACTTCCACCCCATCTTCGACCATTGCTCCACAATCTTTATAACCCTCAGCACGTCCCGAATCTGTTCAGCTTTCCACCACAGTGCTCGTTGTATACCGGTTGGCTAGGAAATGAGCTCATGGCCGCCATCACCGTGGATTATCGTGACCTCCCCACCACCCAACAGATTCGCATGACTGATGCAGCCTATACAAACTTCGCGGCATTGCGTGGGTTGATCGATCGCGTCTTGTATCAATTCCATCCGCATATCGGACAAAAAACGATGGTCTCTTTAAATGTCCAAAACGCAAAGGCACTTCAACGACTCGATTCGTTCACCGCCATCGGGTTCACACCTCATCTTGAGTCGACCGTTTATGATTTACCTGTACTACCGTTCCAAAAAGAGACATACGCGCAATGGCAACTCTGCCTTGAGCATCCGGAAACGTATGCGTTATGGTCATCGACCCGCAATCAGTACGCCCGTCTTTTGCCAGGCGCCTTACCGGTTTCGGCTAGAACCATCGACGAATGTCATCGAAATCAAGGTGCGTTCCATTCATTGAGACGGAACGGTGCTGTCGTGGGCACGATGTATAGCCGAATCGAGTTCTCGCGCTTGCATATTCATGAGCTCCACATGACGTGCGACTCATTCACGACCCGAGAAGGTCTCTCGTTCCTCCAACAATCATCTTTCATAAAGTTGAAAAAGATTCAAGACGTCAAGGTCACAGTGACATCGCTCCAACCAAGCTTGCGAGACGCCCTACTAAAACAAAAAGCCACCCAAACATCTGTCAGCACTCATACATTTTTAAAAGAATTGGTCCCTTATCCTTCTGTACAGTAAACAGTAAAAAAACACGAAACGTTCTGGGTCCTTCATCGGACTCGTTCGTTTCGTGTTTTCATTCGGCAGCGTTTGTCGATTCCATCGCGAGCGGTGGCATCTGTTCAAAAAGATCGGTTCTAAGTCCTGTATCGCGCCGATCCAACGATTCGATTCGATCGAATTGGATCTCGCGGTCCGCCACGCTGAACCAATAGGTGATATGTGGCTCGTCTGTAAAACGCAGGGCATAATTGGAACCGTTCAAATGAAAGTCCACTTCCGTCGACAAAATTTCAGCAGGACCAATTTTTTTATGTGTCGTCAATCGTTCCAGGACGACTTGTTCTTCATTGATCCGATAATCGACAAACGTCGCAAGTGAGAGTCCAAACACAAATGACACCAGCGCGAACGCGCTGATCAATCCAAGAGTGATCTTTCCGTTCATTTCGCCGTCCCTCCCTCTTTCAGTATATCGGATTCCGACAAAACGTTGTGAAGTGACATTTTGTTCAAGTTTCGTCAAACTAGAGTGTGAGGAGGGATCAAGATGCACATTGACCATACCGGAATCGCTGTCCGTGATTTAGACGAAGCGATTTCATTTTACACGACCGTCCTACAAGGGAAGCTCGTCGATCGCTACACAAACACAGCGGTCGGCGTCGAGACGGAAATCGCCGTCATCCACGTCGGTGACGATGTGATTGAACTGTTGTTGCCGACGAGCCCAACGAGTCCAATCGCCCGCTTCATGAAAGCACGAGGCAAAGGCGTCCACCATATCGCCTACCAGGTTGATGACTTAACTCAATCGATCGAGTCGCTCAAACGAGACGGCATTTCCTTTTTAGAGGACACGTTGCGGACGACGGCAAAAGGCCGACGTCTCATCTATATGGACCCACGTCATTCGGGCGGCGTCATCGTCGAACTGTGCGACTATCCGACAACAAGCAAGCAGTGAGGGAGCCCCTCACTGCTTTTGTAATGCCTGCTCGATGATATCACGGTTTTTTGTCTTCAACCGTTCGTTGTGCGAGGACACCATCGCCGCTTTCGTGGCGTCCGGATCGATGAACGTCTTTGCACGGTTGACGGCATTGGCCGCATCTTGGAAAGCGCCCGCGATGAGGTGGACTTTCCCTTCATGCGTCAAAATGTCGCCAGCCGCATATAAACCTGGCACCGACGACTCGCTGCTCGCATTGCCTTTCACGTAAAAACCATCCACCATCTCGACTTGTAACTCGCAATCACCGAGCAGCGCCGTATCCTGCTCGTACCCATGGTTGATGACGACTTCGTCGACTTCTACGAGATCACGTTCCCCCGTCCCGCAATCGACGAGCGAAACCGCATGAATCGTCGTCCCATCCCGAGAGATGAGGTCTTCGATTTGCGTATGCAACCGACAGTCGACACGGCCACAAAGCAACTTATCGACTTGTGACTCATGTCCCTTGAGCGCTTCTTTCCGGTACGTTAAAATGACGCGCTCAGCAATCGGTTCGAGCTCATTGGCCCAGTCGATGGCACTGTTGCCGCCCCCTGAGATCAATACTGTCTTTCCTTTGAACGCCATGAGCGATTTGACCGTATAGTGTAAATTCGAGACCTCGAAGCGCTCTGCCCCGCTGATATCGATTTTCTGTGGTTGTAGGATGCCGCTTCCTGTCGCGACGATGACCGTCTTGGAAACATGCTGTCCATGTGTCGTATCGAGTACGAAATGGCCTTGGTTGTCCTTCGTCATCGATTCGACTTTCTCTCCGAGCACGACGGTCGGATCAAACGTCAAGCCTTGTTCCACCAATTGTTCGATAAGGCGAGCACCGGTCGTCGGTGTGACCCCGCCCACGTCCCAAATCATCTTCTCTGGATAGACATGGATTTTGCCGCCGAGATGTGGTTGAAACTCAATCAATTTCGTCTTCATCCCACGAAGCCCACTATAAAACGTCGCATATAGTCCGGCTGGTCCGCCCCCAATAATCGTTACATCATATACATCTTGTTCGCTCATCGCCCTCACCCTTCCTTGAAACTCCAGCGCCATTGATTCTCATTCTCATTCACTATACCTTGAAACACGCCTGTCGACAATCTATTTTGACATCAAACAAACATTGACACGATGTGTGGCACTTGCTATAGTAGATTCGATATTGAGAATCATTATCACGGGCGTCATCTACGGAAAGGGGAATCCATCATGTCACGGATACATACGACAGATATCGAGGTCGGATATGGCGACAAGACGATTGTAAAACAATTGAGCTTGTCGATTCCCGACCATAAAATCACGACGATCATCGGACCGAACGGCTGTGGAAAATCGACGCTCTTGAAGGCGATGACCCGGATTCTTTCTCCGTCTAACGGTTCAGTCCATTTGGACGGAGCCGACATCGCCAAATGTAACACGAAAGAGATCGCCCGAAAAATGGCGATCCTGCCGCAAACGCCAGAAGGTGCCGGCGGATTGACGGTTGGAGAACTCGTCTCCTACGGCCGGTTCCCTTATCAATCCGGATTTGGCCGCCTTTCGAAACATGATCATGAAGTGATTGATTGGGCGCTTGACGTGACCGGGACGCTCGCCTATAAAGACCGAAGCGTCGATGCCCTCTCAGGCGGACAACGTCAGCGTGTATGGATTGCGATGGCGCTCGCCCAAGAGACCGATTTGATTTTCTTGGATGAACCGACGACGTATCTCGACTTGGCCCATCAGCTCGAAGTACTCGAACTGCTCGAGACGCTCAATCGAGACCAAGGACGAACCATCGTCATGGTCCTCCACGACTTGAATCAGGCCGCTCGCTTTGCCGATCACATCGTCGCGATGAAAGACGGCGAAGTACTCGCGACAGGAACGGCCGAAGAAGTCATCTGTCCGCTCGTCCTCAGACAAGTATTCCACATCGATGCCATCATCGGTCGCGACCCGCGGACCGAGAAGCCGATGTGTCTCACGTATCACTTGATCAAAGAAGAGACAAACGAAGTGAAACACGACAAACAGGTCGCCGCAGCACTGCTTGCCAACGCGCATTAATCGGCTGAGCACTACTTGACGTCCCGCACATTGCGAGACGTTTTTTCATTCAGCGTGCGTTTTTGGGGAGGAAGACGCGGGTATTGAGTGGAAGATACTGAGAAAGGAGGCACGCTATGGATTGGTTAGACGGGTTCTTCATTCTCATCTCAGTCGCTTGGCTATATGAAATTTGGCGTTACCGAAATCGGTCCGAACCGACCGACGGCGCCAGTGAGCACGCCAGTTTTTACATCGTTTCATTGATCATGGTCATCGTGTTCGCGGTTTCCATCGGATTATCCGTCTGGACAGATGTACGTCAACCGCTTCCCCAACGTCTGCTCGGACTCGGTTGCTACGTAGCCGGAGTGTCGCTCCGCTATTGGGGCATCGGGCAGTTGCGCCATCAGTTCACCCGTCACGTCGTCGTCCGTCCCGAGGATGAACTCGTCAGTTCGGGGCCGTATCGCTATTTACGTCACCCGCTCTACACAGGGCTCTTGTTTATCACGCTCGGGTTTTCACTTTACTTCACGCATTGGGGCATCGCCTTATTCGGCACATTCTCGATTGGTTTAGCGCTGTTATGGCGAATTCATATCGAAGAGAAGATGCTGACCTCTCATTTCGGGAGCGCGTATCGAACGTGGGCCAAATCGCGTAAACGATTGATCCCGTTCATCTATTGAGCAACAATCGCTGAATAAACCAAAAACATGCACGCCGTCAATCGATGACGGTCGTGCATGTTTTTTTATACAGAGAAGCGTCCGAGCAGACGGACGATCATAAAGCCTGCTCCAAATGAGAGGATACTGAGCACCCACATGAGCGTCGTGTCCGGGAGACCCGGGAATACGACCGCGAGCGAGCCGATGACGAGGCCTAAAATGACGGAAAACGTCATGCCTGGAAAATGGCCGAGCAAATAGCGGATCACTTTACTGCTGACGATGAAACCGACCGCCACCCCAAGACCGACGATACCGATGATGAGAATATTCAAGTTCGATAACGCACTGATGACGGTTGGATAGACCCCGATGAGAAGCAAGACGAACGAGCCACTAATCCCTGGTAACAACATGGCCATACTTCCGAGCCATCCTGAGAAGAACAACAGGATCGCCGTGCTTGTGGAAAGTTCTGTAATGATGGCCGTATCTGCCGGTTTAATGATAGCCATGCTCGCCACAAGAATGGCCCCGATCACCATGGCGACGATATGTACCGGACGCATGACCGCACGTGATCGAAATTCAAACAGGAGCAACGGAATTATCCCGAGAATCAACCCGATGAAAAAGAACTGGGTCGGCTCGTAATATTCAAGCAGCAAAAATTCGATCACGCGGCTAAGACCTAAAATCGCACCCGCCATCCCGATCCCGAGCGGAATCAAGAACAAGATATGCTGTTTCCAATGTCGACTGAAAATCCCACTGATCGCTTCGATCAACCGGTCATAAATTCCTAAAATAACTGCAATCGTCCCACCACTGACACCGGGAATCAAGTCACTCGTCCCCATCGCGATGCCGCGCAGGATATTTTTCCATTCCATACATGATCTCCTTTTTCGCTACTGATTCATTTCAAGCATTTAGTATAGCCGAGTCGCAATCATTTTGCATCGGTTTTAAGACTGATAATTGACCGATTGACGGTTCAGTCAAAGCGCGAGCGCCATATAATCAAACCGTCCTCCGGAGATATCGATTTCTTTCACTTTTTTGAAACCGAGCCGCTCATATAATCGCCCGGCTGCCGGATTCGTCTGGTCAACGTTGAGCGTGACTTGTGGGATGCCTGTCTCACGGGCATGGTCAATCGCTTGTTGAATCAGTTTCGTCCCAATCCCACGGCCGCCGAACGACGAGTCGACAGCGACCGAATCGATATAGAGCACATCCCCTGACGTTTCGACGTCTAACGTGTCCGGTTGCCCTTGGGTCCGGAGCCACGCCTTGATCGGTTCATCCAACTGCGATGCCCGTTCCCCGTGGTAGGCAATCAGAATGCCCGCCATCACTGTCTCGTTTTCCGCCACCCAAACGTTTTCATAGCTCAAGCGGTTTCCGGGCTGACCAATCCACATCGAGAGTTGTTCGAGTACTTGTTGTTGGTCTGACGTACCGGTCAACGAATACGCAATTTCGTGAATCGCCGCGTAAACGAGCGGTGCGATTTGCGTGCTGTCATCCGGTGTCGCTTTTCGAATATTCATCTTTATCGCCTCCATCCATCAGTCTAGCACAAAGCTTCTTTCAAAGGGTTTGTCGGACAGTGAAGTGTGGGATGATACAAACAGAAGGGAGGAATAAGTAATGAAAGCAATTTTGACAGGCATGAACGGGACGGTCGCCCCTGTCGTCGCCCGTATATTAAAGCGGCACGGCATCGAGCCGGTCGCGTGGGACCGCACGAAAGTGTCCACATCTGACGAGGCTGAGATGCGAGCCTTTATCGAATCGGTCCGCCCGACTTATTTTCTTCATATCGGCATGGGCGCCGCCGAATGGGCCGATACGCTCGCACGCCTATGCGGGGAATATAAAATCCCCTTCCTCTTCACGAGCACCGTCTCCGTCTTCTCCGACAGTGTGACGGGACCAATCACCCCGGACACACCGCCCGATGCAACAGATGAATATGGTGCCTATAAACGGGCGTGTGAAGAAACCATCGCCCGGACTAATCCCGGTGCCCAAATCGTCCGCCTCGGTTGGCAAATCGGGGACGGTCCCGGTTCGAACAATATGATGGATTATTTCGAGACCGAGATGAAGCGAAAAGGTGTAATCGTCGCGAGCGCACACTGGTACCCGTCCTGCTCGTTTTTAGAAGATACGGCGGACGCCTTGTTCGAGATTTTGACGAAACGTGGGCCGGGACTGTATCAATTGAACGGCAACCCGAGCCATTCCCTCTATGACATCGCACTCGGCTTGAAAGAGTTGCATGACACATCATGGCAAATCGAACGAACCGACGAACCGAAACGGGATAACCGTATGGTCGACACGAACATCACAATCCAACCGATCACGAAACGGTTAGCCTTGCACACAAAATGAGTCGCCTCTCGGCGACTCATTTGCGTTCAACCCGTTTCAACACGAGCCCGCTTTTCGGCAAACTCGGTAAGTCCACAAAACTATAACTAAGGTCTTGAGATGGCACCTCATAGCGATAGCGGTTCAAGAACACGTCAATCGTTTCACGCATGATGGCGATCGTCACATGTTCCCCGGCGCAGCGATGCCCAAAATCCACATCCCCGCCACCTTGAGGGATGAACGTGAACGGGCTCTCGGTCCAACCTTTGAACCGGTCTGGATTGAACTGTTCGGGTTCCGTCCAATGCGCTGGGTCGTGGTTCGTCCCATACAAGTCGAGCAAGACGAGCGTCCCTTGCTCGAACGCAAACCCATCCCATTCAAAGTCCTGTTTGACGCGCGCAGCCGTCACCGGGAAGAACGGATAAAAGCGCCGGACTTCTTGGACGAACCATGTCGAATCCGTCTCGCCGTAGGCCAACCGGGCACGAGCCTCCGGAAACTGATGCAACGCGAGCACAGTGAACAAGACGTAAATCGACACCGCCACGGTCGGTCGTATAATATTGATCACCTCGACCGCCACGACATCAGCCGGAAGCAGCTCCCCGGCCTCATCACGATGCCATGAAAATTCATACAGTGCTGTCTGTTCGTTCGGAAGCAACCGGTTCGTCCGCACTTCCTCGACCATTTTCCGAACCCAAGACTCGGCCGACGACCGGGCCGCCCGTCCACGTATGTGCTTTGGTCCAAGGGCCGTCCCCGATTCGAACAACAACCGCATCTCGTCCGTCCGCTGTTTCACTTCATGCTCACCGAGCGGGATCCCGGCCCATTCACAAACGGCTCGCATGAGGACTTCTTGCGCCATATGATAGAGCACTGTTTCGTCTTCGGTCGCATCGAGCGCTCGTTCCCATTCACGGCTGACAAGTCTCGTCAGTCGCTCGATATTTCCTGGGAACATGAGCGACATGAACATCTTTTTTCGATGTGCATGCGCCGCACCGTCCAACGTCTGCACCCCGTCCTCCCCGAACAACGTCTTCAGCAACCGCTTCGGTGCCGCGTCTTGCCGAACGAATTTGTCCGCGTCATAAAATAAAGCGGCTGCCTCGGCACCACCGAGACAGATTGCTCGCTCCCCAAGTAAACGCGTTTCGAATAGGTTTGACTGAAAGCTTTTTCTGCGGTTCGGGACATACAAGTAGCCCTCCCGGAGGAACGCCAAGCTATGGTCGAGCCCTTGTTCTTTCGGGATCGGTCGTGTCATGATGTATCATCCTTTCCAACTTTTCTATAGAGGATGTTCCCCTGTTCTTAGCGAACAAACCTATAAAGAAAGGAGGCGGGCGAATGCTCTCATTTATTTTGACGTTTCGTCGCATGTTTCGCGGAATCTGGCGCGGTCTGAAAGACGCTGAGTTTCAAGTGTTGTTCAGTCTCGCCCTCCTGACCATCGTCTCGGGGACACTATTTTATTCACGGTTCGAGGACATGCGTTGGCTTGACGCCTTGTATTTCAGCGTCGTCACGCTCACGACGATCGGCTATGGGGATTTCGTCCCGACGACCGATCTCGGTAAAGTGTTCACGATCGGCTACGTCATTACTGGTGTCGGCATCATGGTCGGCTTCATCACCAAAGTCTTTGACCACCTCCAGCAAGCGCGACTCGAAGAGGTCCGCAAACGAAATACGCCACCGTCTCCTTGAAGACGGTGGCGTGTTTCGTTAAGATGCTTTTCGATTTCGATTTTCGAGCTCGAGTTGCTGATTGAACCGTTTCGTCTCGGCGATCACGACACCCGACAAGAACAGCAGACCAATCAAGTTCGGGATGGCCATCAAACCGTTAAACACATCGGAAAGGGCCCAGACCAAGTTAAGGTTCGTCGTCATCGCACCGAGTCCGGCCACGAGGACGAAGGCGATGCGATACGGAATAATCGATTTCTGGCCGAACAAGTAGTGAATCGAACGTTCTCCATAATACGACCATCCGAGCACCGTCGAATAGGCGAACATGACGAGGCCGATTGTCACGATATATCCGCCAGTCGGCCCTAAAAATTGCTCGAACGTCGCCGTCGTCAACGCGACCCCTTCGAGCCCCGACCCGATTTGTCCGCCCATGACGAGCGTGATCCCTGTGACCGAACAGACGATGAGCGTATCGAGGAACACTTGCGTCATCGAGACGAGTGCCTGACGTCCTGGCATATCCGTCTTGGCCGCCGCCGCCGCGATTGGGGCCGATCCAAGACCGGCCTCGTTCGAGAAGACGCCGCGGGCCACCCCGTAACGAATCGCCGCCCCGATCGCTCCTCCACCAATTGCCTCGGCGCTTAACGTGCTGCTGAAGATGAGTGAAATCGCATCTGGAATGAGCGTATAGTTCATAATCATAATCAATAATCCACTGCCGAGATAAAAGACGATCATGACCGGTACGAAGTAACTGACGACGCGTCCAATCGATTTGACACCACCTAAGATGACCGCACCCGTGAAGATCATGATCAAGATACCGGATACGTAAAGCGGCACATCAAACGTCGTTTGGAGTGCCATCGCCACCGAATTCGTCTGTACCCCGTTTCCAATCCCGAACGCCGCGAGGGAAGCGAACCCCGCGAAGGCGACGGCGAGCCAGCGCTGTTTCAAGCCGCGCTCCAAGTAATACATTGGTCCCCCAGCCATTTGTCCCCGCTCATCAGTGACCCGATATTTGACCGCGAGCACGGCTTCCGCGTATTTGGTCGCCATTCCGAAGAAACCGGATACCCACATCCAGACGATCGCGCCTGGCCCACCGAGCACGACAGCCGTCGCGACCCCGACGATATTCCCCGTACCGACCGTAGCCGCGAGCGCGGTCATGAGTGCTTGGAAGTGACTGATATCCCCTTTCGATGACTTGTCCTGATTTTTAGAGAATGCGAGCTTCAATGCGTAAGGCAACTTCGTGATTTGAATTCCCCCGAGACGTACCGTCAAATAAATGCCTGTCCCCACAAGCAAAATCAATAACGGTGGTCCCCACACAAAGTTTGAAATCGTACCGATGAGTTCACTGAACGATTGACCCATGTTGTATTCCCCTTTCCCCGTATGTAATGAGTACATCTCTATTTTTTCAGAATACTTAGAAGATTGTCAAAAGTATTGTGATAAAACAAGTCAGAGAAAGAGGGGCTGTATCTAAAACAGCGAGCCGTCGATTAGACGTCTCGCTGAGATGGGGGTTTTTCACGTTGTAACGGCGCCTTCCAATCGAACTCGTCCGGCACGTAGTCGAGCCCGCCCGAATGGAACGGTTGGCAACGCATGAGCCGGCGCGTCGTCAAATAACCACCTTTGAGTGCACCATGTTTCTCGATCGCCTCGATCCCATAATGCGAACAACTCGGATAAAACCGACACGTCGGTGGTTTCAACGGAGAAATGAAGCGTTGATACCCTTGAATCCCCCGGACTAACACTCGTTTCACGTTTCATCGCCTCCTGATTGATTACTGCCATGATAGCTCGACCGGTTCGACTTGTCATCCGTGACGTCTGCGACAATCCAGTGACAAGACGGTGTCACGTTTTTCCTTTGTTTTACAATTTGAGCACGAGAGGCGCTATTTGACGCATCATTTGTTATGATAGGCAACATGTACACGACCGAATCTATATGAAGAGGTGACGATTATGAATATTTTAATGGTAGGAGCAGGATCGATGAGCGAGTCACTCGTCCGCGGATGGTTAGCCTCAGGTCTGTCTCCTGAACAAATCACGATGACGAACCGGAGTGACCGGACACGTCTTACAGAACTTCACACTGAGCTCGGCGTGCAAATCGTCGACGAAGAGGATGTCAACGCGTATGACATTGTCGTCCTTGCGATGCAACCGGACGGGGTGCTTCCATATGTAAGCTCGAAGACGTGGACCACACCGCTCCTCGTCTCCGTAGCGGCTCATATCGAACCGAGCGAAATTGAAGAGGCGTCAGGTCTCCCTGCCGTCTGCGCGATGCCGAATACGCCAGTGGCTTATCAAAACGGGATGACCGGACTCTGGTTCGGACCCGAGACCGATGATACGGTCCGTGAAACGGCGACGGCGTTGTTTGAGCGTGTTGGTCGTACAGCTGTGACTGATGCGAAGACGATGTCGGCCTTTATGGCCGCCGCCGGTTGTAGCCCCGCTTTCTTTTACGAGATTGTCGGGTCGATGACACCGGTCTTGACGGAAGCAGGATTTGACGAAACGACAGCCCGTCAAATCGTCGCCCAAGCGATGAAAGGATCAGCTGAGCTTCTCCTCCATGAGACACGGCCGACGAACGACTTGATCGCAGATGTGGCCGCGCCGGACGGTCCGACCGATCGGGGTGTCGGTGTCCTTCGCACACGCGACTTGGCTGACGTCATGTCCTCCGCACTACGTGAAAGCGCGAAAGAAGACCATGAAGCGATTGACGCACCGATTGAAAGAACGTAACCATTGAATGAAATGCCCGCTAGAAGTCGAACGTTACGTTCTGACGTCTAGCGGGTGTTTTTTCGTTTCCCTTCGTATGCTCGATAAGTCATAAAATCCACATATTATGGGAACTTCCAACGACAAAGGGCATGGTATGCTACTTATTGAGAACAATTATCATTTAATGAATATGGAGAGATCTCAATGCGTTCACTACTTGCCATTCCGTTGCATCAGCCTGTGTTCATATCCGATTTGACGAGAATTGATGATCGTCTGCGCCGTCGCATGATTGCTTTAGGGTTTTATGAGGGCTGTTCCATACGGATCAAACGTCGGGCCATCCTATCCGGACCGCTCACCATCGAACAAATCGAACATCAACAAATGATTGCGATTCGTCGTTGTGACGCCGAACAAATCGAGGTGATTGTCCCATGACCCAACGAATCGCCCTCATCGGGAACCCGAATACCGGAAAAACGTCATTGTTCAATCGATTGACAGGTTCTTTCGCCCACGTCGGAAACTGGTCCGGCGTCACCGTCGAACAGAAAGTCGGACAATTGCATGGCAACATCGGGCAGCTAATCGACTTGCCGGGTGTCTATGACTTAGACCCGCTGTCGGCTGACGAAGCGATCGTCTCGAGGTTTCTGTTACAGGAACCGTTCGATGGGCTGTTCAACATCATCGACGCCTCACAATTCGAACGCAATTTACAATTGACGCTCCAGCTGCTCGAAATGGGGCGCCCGCTCCAAATCGGATTGAACATGGTCGATGTCGCTGAAGGACGGGGGATCACCATCAATCTAGAACGGTTGCGCGAACGGTTGAACGTCGATATTTTCCCCATCACAGCGCGCACCGGAGCCGGTTGTGATGTCCTTTTATCCTCGCTTCAATCGAAACCACGCGACCCGTTCATCCTTGACTACGGGCAAGATACCGAACGAGCGATTCAACAAATTTTGGACGCGATCGGCCGCTCCGACCGTGACCGCTGGGTCGCTGTCCAATACTTGGCTGGAAACCGCGTCATTTCCGAGCTACTTGAGTCTTCAGCACCAACCGTCCTCGCGATTCGAAAGACGTTGGAAATGAAACTCGGTCGCTTCGCTCATGCCCATATCACGGAACGAAGACGCGAGTGGACGAAAGACGTTCGTCAGCACGTCGTCGAGGAACGGAATACCCGGCGCGTCACGCTGACTGATCGCATCGATGCCGTCGTCACACATCCGATCTGGGGCTTACCGATTTTCTTCGCGGTGCTCTATAGCTTGTTCCATATCACGTTCAACTGGGTCGGCGCGCCCTTATCCGATGTATTGGATGGATTGTTGACCGGTCCCCTCACATCGGGAACGAGCTGGTTGTTACAAACGCTCGGGACCTCGTCCTTCATCCAAGCGTTGATCATCGAAGGTGTGATCGCCGGTGTCGGCGGCGTCCTCGTCTTCGTGCCGCAAATCTTTGTGCTCTTTTTCTTCATCTCATTCTTAGAGGACTCAGGATATATGGCGCGCGTCGCCATCGTCATGGATCGTTTCATGCAACTCGTTGGACTGAACGGGAAAAGCTTCATCCCGATGATCATCGGCTTCGGCTGCAACGTCCCGGGTATCATGGCCGCCCGAACGATCGAGGAGGAGCGCGAACGGCTGGTGACGATATTCATTTCACCGTTCATGTCTTGCTCTGCACGTCTACCGATTTACGCCGTCTTTGCTGCTAGCTTTTTTGCATCGAATCAAGCGCTCGTCGTCCTGTCGCTCTATATGTTAGGAATCATCTTGGCATTGATCATCGCTAAAATTTTTACGTCCCTCTTGGCCGCAGAAGACCGAAATAGCCTCTTTATCGTCGAACAACCTCCTTACCGGGTCCCTCAGGGGTTGACGCTTTGGCGCAGCACGTGGCAAAAAGCAAAAGGGTTCGTCCGAAAAGCCGGTACGTTCATCTTTGGAGGTTCCGTCTTCATTTGGTTGCTCGCTTATTCCGGCCCAAATGGGTTCGACGTGCCGATGGACGAGAGTTTTCTCGCCATGGTCGGTGGCGTCATCGCGACGTTGTTGGTACCGCTCGGATTTGGGACCTGGCAAGCGGGCGCTGCACTCATCACCGGTTTTTTGGCGAAAGAAGTCGTCGTTTCGACGATGGCGATCATCTATGCGGTCAGTGAATCCGATTTGTCGGCTTCATTATTTCCCGTGTTCACTCCGTTGAGCGCGTATAGCTTCATGGCGTTCGTCTTGCTTTATGTGCCGTGCCTGGCGACCGTTGCTGTCATTCGGCGCGAGGTAGGAAGCGCCAAGCTGACGTGGGTCGCTAGCCTTTACGGATTAGGCGTGGCGTATGTCGTATCGTTGCTCATCTACCAAATCGGCCGTCTACTCGGATTTTCGTGACAAGGAGGAAATGAGATGTCTTTATTTGATCTATTGATTGGCCTTGGCGTCTTCGGATACGCCGTTTATGCGCTTGGTCGATACACACGAAAAGCAAAAGGCGGGAAATGTGCCACTTGTGAGATCAAACCGACGTGCACATCATCCTGTGAGGCCGCCGACTGGGATCAACTCATCACCGAGGCTTTACGTTCCAACTCAAAAAAGTCATGACCTATACAAAAATGGACGGGCGCGTTTTTTGCGCCCGTCCATTTGTTCATTGAAAGATATGTAACACGGTGACGATGACGGCGACCATCAAAATCCCCGGCAATAGATTCGCGACGCGAATCCGAGTGATGCCGACCAAATTTAAACCGATCGCGACGATCATGACGCCGCCGGTCGCTGTCATTTCTAAAATAAAGTCATCCATGAGCGATTCCGGGATAAACTTCATGATTTGGATGGCGAGCAAGGCGATTGCCCCTTGGTATAAGAGAACCGGGACGGCCGAGAACATGACCCCAATCCCTAGCGTCGAGCTAAGGACGAGTGCCGTGAAGCCGTCAATCAATCCTTTTGTATAGAGGACATCATGGTCCCCGCGCAATCCACTGTCGAGTGCCCCGATGACCGCCATCGCCCCGATGACGAAGATGAGCGTCGCCGTGATGAAGCCTTCGGCGATACTCGACTTGCTCTTGCCGCCGAGTCGGCGTTCTAATTGATAGCCGACCTCGTTCAACTTCTCATCAAGTTTCCACCATTCGCCGAGCGCCGCCCCGATGACGAGACTGCCGATGACGATTAAAAAGTTCTCACTCTTCATCCCCATTTGAATCCCCAGCAAGACGACGGCGAGACCGATGGCTGCGGTGACCGTCTCTTTCATTCGTTCGGGGATGCGGTGAAATAAAAGTCCAAGTAATGTGCCAATCACGATCAACGCCGCGTTGACGATTGTTCCGGTTAAGACCATCGTATAACTCCCCGTTTCTGTATGTATTGAGAGGAATATACCAACTGTGTATGTAGACTGTCAATTGAAAGAAAAACAAAAAAAGCCACTTCTCGCAAGAAGTGGCGTCGCGGAAACCCACGTTCCTATGGGTTTCGCATCGGGTTTGGCACCCAAGTGATTCTGACTGGGCTCGAACCAGCGACCTCTACCCTGTCAAGGTAGCGCTCTCCCAGCTGAGCTACAGAATCAGGTCGTGTCCTCTCTTAAGGACACTATTAATATATCAAGAAACTAATGCCTTGGCAACTGTTTTTTAAAACTTTTTTTACTTTTTTTCAACGCGTCATTTCTTCCCGTTTCATATGGCGGCATAACCGCTCTAAATCACCGGCATATACCGAGACGAGCATGCCTTGATACTCGGTGTCACGGTCCCAATGCAATCCGTTCGCTTTCGCGACTCGTTGCGATGGGACGTTATCCGGATGAATCAAGGAAATGATCTCTTTCTCACCTTCTTCGAACGCATGACGCATAAGGCGAGCCGCTGCCTCGCGTCCGTAGCCCATATGCCAATGCTTCGGCGCCAACCAATATCCGACTTCAAGTTCAATCGTGCCGTCGAGTTCATGGAGCAACGTGCCGGCATGACCGATCGGCTCGTCATTTTCATGCGACATCAATTTGAGCAACCCGGTTTGACGACCCGTCTGATAGCGGGCCAACTGGCGCTCGAACCATTCGATCGTCTGTTCATCCGTATATGGCTTTCCGTCCGGGCTAATGAAACGCATCACGCGCGGATCTTGGAGTAGCGATTTCACGAAATAAAAATCAGCAATCGTGTAAGGTTCGAGTCGTAGACGCTCGGATTGCAGTTTGATATGACTCATCGTCCCCGCCCCTTTCGTTCACAGTCTGAACTATTCAATTCCCGTTTTTATTCGAAGCTAATCCTGATCACGCGACAACTTTCAATCCGATGACGCTTCCGATAATAAGCAATAAGAAGAAGATGCGCCACTGGTCCCGGGATTCGTTCAAGTACAGCATGCCGAGCACGACCCCGCCGGCCGCCCCAATCCCGACCCAAATCGAATACGCCAATCCGAGCGGGAGCGTCTCGAGCGAACGCGACAATAAATAAAAGCTTAAGGCAAACGTTCCGACCGACAAGATCGACCATTTAACAATCTGATAGCCTTTTGATTTACCCATCCAAAAGACGGCCATCATCTCAGCAAGACCCGCACCAATCAAAAATACCCAACTCATGCCGACTCACCTCCCGTCACTTGTTTCAGTCCGACCACACCGATCAGAAGCGTGATGATAAAGACGAGCTTCATCCCGGTGAGCGCCTCGTCGAACAAGAGCGCCCCGACGATGACCGTTCCGACGGCTCCGATGCCGGTAAAGACGGCGTATCCCGTCCCCGCCGGTAAGGTGCGGAACGACATCGCCAACAATCCAAAACTCACAATCAATAATAGAATCGTCATCACGCTCGGACCGAGCACCGTGAACCCGTTCGACAGCTTCATCGTCGTCGCCCAAACGATTTCGAGCAGACCGGCGAGCACGAGCCAAACCCAGGCTAGTTGATCTTGTTTCATGTCCAACCGACTCCTTTCTTGAAAATCGTGAATGCGGCCCGTTGCCGTTTGACGCGATTCGTCTCAAGCGTGAAGAGCGAAAGAAGCGCCCCGTCTAGAAAACAATAGTACGCGTCATACACGTCCTCGAGTGACTGTTCGGGTAAGGCCCCTTGCTCCATCGCCAATCGAAACTGTTCTTTCTCGAACGCTTGCAGTTCCGTCTCGACCGAACCGAGCGTCGTCTCGATGAACGATCGCAACTCGGGCGGTGGGACGAGCAACATCCGCTTCGTCAGCATCCACGTCTCTTCCTCTTCAAAGAAGCGAATCAACGCCTCGACGATCGCCTCGATCCGCTCGAGCGGCGCAGCGTCAACGGAAGCGTCCCGTGCCTCCTGCCAGATGTGTGCATAACGGTTCCCCATGTCCTCGACGACTTGCTTGAACAGTTGTTCTTTCCCTTCGATATGGGCGTATAGCGACGCCTTTTTGATGCCGACATCCTCAGCGAGCGAGGCGAGCGACAGGCCTTCATATCCTTCAAGCGCAAACCGGCGCCGCGCCGCCAGTTCGATTCGTTGTTTCGTATTCATCACAGATCGTCCCCTTTCTCTCTCACCACCTTACCTAACGAACGGTAGGTAGTCAAATGTGCGGATTGCATTCCCCGGTTCCACCCGGCAAAATGGAGACAGTGAATGGGAAAGGAGCGCTTTATATGCTTGAGCAATTCAGCTTTACGTTACCGACCGAGACGACACGCGGCCGGAAACGGATCGTCCGCGTCTATCGTCCCGACTTTGTTTCGGCTGACAAGCGGATCCCGGTCCTCTATATGCACGACGGTCAAAACGTGTTCGACGGCAAGACCGCCACGATCGGCGAAGGTTGGTCGATCGACCGCCACATCGAGGACTTACAATTGCCGCTCATGGTCGTCGCCATCGCGAGTGCCCCAGACTGGCTCGACCGCTACGATGAGTATTCGTTTTATGAGGATGAGATGCTATACCGGCGGATTGGACCGGAACTCGCCAAGACACGGCCCACGCTCGGGGGTAAAGGGCGTGCTTACGCCGACTGGCTCATGCAAGAGTTGAAGCCGTGGATTGATGAACGCTACGCGACCGACCCAGACGACGTCGGCGTGATGGGCAGCTCGATGGGCGGGGTCATCTCGCTCTATATGATGACGGCCTATCCGTCCATCCGGCGCGTCGGCTCGCTCTCGACAGCCGCTTGGGCTAATCTCGACTCCCTCATTCGGGAAGTGAAGCAGGCCGATGTGACGGCGCG
The DNA here is from genome assembly GCF_018618115.1 of Exiguobacterium sp. s16. Classification (NCBI taxonomy): domain Bacteria; kingdom Bacillati; phylum Bacillota; class Bacilli; order Caryophanales; genus Exiguobacterium; species Exiguobacterium sp. s16. Next base: position 135,065 of record NZ_JACSLM010000005.1, read on the forward strand.
TCTCTATATGGACATCGGGACGAACGAGACGAGCGGACCGATCACACCCGAGGATTACCTTTATACGAATGCGAAACTCGTCGAGACGGTCGCGCGAACAGGGATCGCCTTCCGCTATGAGGTCGAGCCCGGTGCCGTCCATAATGAGATTGCGTGGCGGCGTCGGCTACCGAACGCCCTCGCCTTCCTCTATGAATTGACATGAAAAAAGAGACGAATCCCACGAAGGGATTCGTCTCTTGCTTGATTAAATGACCCAGTTGCCGTCACGCATGATGGCTTCGCGTGAACCGTCTTCGAGTTCGCCGTCGATGTTCATCTCGGCCGAGCCGATCATGAAGTCGACGTGTGTCATCGAGTCGTTCGCACCGTTCTCGGCGAGCTCTTCGGCTGACATTTGCGGTCCGCCTTCGAGACATGTCGAGTACGCGCGTCCGAGCGCCAAGTGGCACGATGCGTTTTCGTCGAACAACGTGTTATAGAAAAGGAGACCCGAGTTCGAGATTGGTGAGTCGTCCGGCACGAGCGCGACTTCTCCGATACGACGCGCCCCTTCATCGAGGTTCAACAACTCATCGAGTGCCTGTTGTCCTTGTTTCGCTTCCGCCTTCACGACTTTCCCGCCTTCGAACCAAAGCGTGAACCCATCGATCAAGTTGCCGCTATAGCTGAGCGGTTTCGTGCTCGACACGTGACCTTCAACCGAATCTTTATCGGCGAGCGTGAACACTTCTTCAGTCGGCATGTTGGCGATGAAATCGACACCGTCGATGTTCGGACCGCCGCCGCCAAGGAAGACGTGTTTCTTCGGCAAGCCGATCGTCAGCTCCGTGCCCGGTGCTTTGTAATGGAGCTTCGTGTACTTCTTGTTCGTGAGTAACGTCGCGCGTTCACGGAGCGATGCGTCATGCGTATCCCACGCCGCGACCACATCCGGTTGGTCCATGCGTGTCGCTTCGAAAATCGCTTTCCAAAGGGCTGGTACGGCGTCTTCACGGTCTGGGAAGACTTTCTTCGCCCATGCTTCCGAAGCGCCAGCAACGATTGACCAGCTGACATTGTCGCTCATGACATATTTGCGCCATTTCGCGAGCGCCACGCCGGCAGCACGGTTCGAGTCCGCGATGCGTGACGACTCAACGCCGTTCAGTGCGTCCGGGTCGTCGCTGACGATCGATAGGAATGCCGTCTTCTCTTCGGCCAATTGCTCAAAGCGGGCCTTGAGCCATTCCGGGTATTCTTTGAAGGCATCCGCCGGGGCGTTGAAGTAACGGACTTTCGTCGTCTCTTCGTCGCTCCAGTTGACATACACTTGTTTCGCGCCAGCCGCGTAAGCTGCTTTCACGATTTGACGGACGAGCGGTGCTTGGCTAATATCAGCTCGGACTTCGAGCTGTTGGCCCGGCTGAATGTTGACGCCTTTTTTGACGGCAAGCTCAGCGTAGCGGGCAAATTCTGCCTCAGTCGGCATGGTTACAGTAGACATATGTACAGTTCCTCCTTTTTCACTTATTTCTATTTTCTTAAATTTTCGGAAAAGTTGCAACCAAATCGCAAAAACGGGCATATTAGTAGATGAAGACAGAAGGAGGAATATACATGTCAGATTGGAAAACAACGTACACACACTTTTTAACGAGCGCGACCGAGGACTATACCGACAATGAAACATTAGGTGACCTTTTGGTCCAAGGCGAACTCGCTCTCGCTAAAGTGACGGTCGACGTCGCTTCAAACGAGATTAGCAATATCGAGCGCGAAGAAGAACTAACGCTCTACTTCCAAATGAAACAGTTACTCAACATGTTGCGTGCCGTCTATAATCACCAGTTCGAGATGCAGCCGGACAAACAACATGCCCTCGTTGCGGCCGTCTTATACTTCGTATCCCCATTCGATGCGATTCCGGACGACGCCCCACTCGGCTTATTCGATGACGCTCAAGTCATCGATTACGTGCATGAACAGCTCGCAAGCGATATCGACCGCTTCCACAACGAATTGTAATCGTTCGGCGCTTGAAATTCCTCCACCATCGGAGTACGCTTGAGTGAGTTTATTTCAAAGGGGGCGTATGGCGCCTAGCCATCATCTATGTACGCAAAATCAAGAAAACGAATCGCCGTCGAGACGACTTTGTTCATCATCGCCGGAACGATTCTACAATCGATCTTTGTCGGCTTATTGCTCAAACCAAACGAGATCGGGTCCGGGGGCATCGTCGGGATCACCTTGATCATCAACGAGCTGTTCGGCACACCGATCGGATTCACGCAACTCGTGTTGAATATCCCGCTCTTTATCGTCGGGATTAAATATCTGGGGAAACGGTTCATTCTCATGACCGGGCTCGTCGTCGTCTTATCATCTATCTTGATTGATACGTTGCCCGTGCTCATCCCGCCGACCCCGCTCGACGACCCGCTCGTCGCCTCGGTGTTCAGCGGAATCGTCTCCGGTCTCGGACTTGCCTTGCTGTTATTCGCAGGTGCCTCGACCGGTGGCCTAGATATTCTCGGGAAAGTCATTTACACGAACAACCGCAATTTATCGCTCCCTAAGATCTTTTTGACGCAAGACATCATCGTCTATATTCTCGTGTTCATCACGTTCGATATTAAAGCGGTCATGTACGCGCTCGTGCTCAGTTTCGTCCGGTCGCGAACGCTGTTGACGATTCACCGATTCTTCTCGGCACAAAAGCAGTGCTTCATTATCTGTAAGAAAGCCGATGAAATCAACCTCGTCATCAAGCAAAACTTGAAGCGTGGTGTCACAATCATGGACGCAACCGGTGGTTATTCGAACGACTCGAAGAAAATGTTGTACGTCGTCGTGCAAAACAATGAAATTCCGAAACTACGTCAAATCGTCTCCGATATCGACTCGGAAGCGTTCGTCACCGTCTCGGAAATCGATTCGGTCGTCGGTAACTTCAAAGAGCATTCGTATACCTTGTAATCGACAGCAGCTTGCTGTCGATTTTTTTGGTGTAACAAATCCATAAACAATCCGATAATAATGATGAGCCTCTTAGACATATACAGAAGGAGGTGCATGAGTTGACCAACCACTCGTTGCGCCAAACAGTCCCCGCTTTGCTCGTCGGGACCTTTTTTCTCGGCCTTTTATTGATCCTGTTCACCCCTTATGACTTGAGGGAGACGAGTTTGTTCGTCTATTTCACGGCGGTCACGCTCATCGCGACTGTTTTCAGCATCACCGCCGTCCTTCGGAATCGCGGCATGCGTCGCTACATCCATTTACTGATTAGCGCCGGCAATGTTTGTTTCATCGCCTATTTAGTCGGGCATCACTTCGTCATGTCAACTGGAATTGAGCTTATGCCGTTCATCCAAAACTTCTTTTATTTAATCATGTCGTTGATCGTGATCACCCAGTCGATTGAGATTCGGACATTGAAACTGCGAACGTTTGACATCTTCGCCTTGCTCAGTTTTCTGTTGATCGGCGCCATGCATCTGTTCATTTATTCGAGCGAGAACGGGAGCTATGCCGCCAACTTGAATGGGTTTGAAGAACAGATGGTGCTGATCAGTCTGTACATGATGCTCGGCTTTCTCTACTTGAATCGAATCACTTCGGCAGGTCAGAGCTTCCGCGTATTGTTATTGGTCGGCGTTCTTGGCTTCACGACCGCTTCGATTTTGAACCAATTGCTCATCTTCAACGGCATCGGCCACGAGTTAATTCATTTGCTTCAAGTGACCAGTATTTTCATCATTTCCATCAGTTACGTGTTTGATGAATCGACCGAGGACGCGCTCGTCCATGACTCCGTGTTCGATTACGTCGTCTATAGCACAATCGTCATGCTGTTCATGCTCGCCTCCGATCGGCTGCTCGGTACATCCGTGCTCGATTCGATGACCGCGAATGCCGTCTTGTTGCTACTCATTCGTCAGTTCGTCGTCGCCAAGCAAAATGCCTTGATCAGCCACCGCTTACATACCGTCAACACTGACCTTGAAGTCGCAGTGACGACGAAAGCACATGAGCTTGAAATTCGGGAGCAACAGTATCGGTCCCTGTTCGCCTATCATGCCGAACCAATTTTCTTGTTCGACCTTCACGGTGAAGTGTTGTCCGTAAACGAGGCCGGCAGCTCGGTGCTCGGTCATGACACAGAGACACTCATCGGTTCCAACATATTAGATATCATCGAACAAAAAGACCGGTCCGCCTATGCGACCGTATTGCATGATTTGAAGAACGGTCGCCCGCGTACGCTCGACGTCGATGTCGTCACCGAGGACGGGGCGAAGCGAGTTTGGCAGCTGATGAACATCCCGATGATTATCGACGGGGAAGTCGAAGGCATTTATGCCATCGTCAAAGACATCACCCAAATGATCGTGCAACAAGAACAAATCTACTATCAAGCAAATCATGACAGTTTGACGGGACTACACAACCGTTACGCGTTGCAAGAACAAATCGAACGGCTCATCGCCGAAGGACGACGATTCTCGCTCATGTTCTCCGACCTGGACGGCTTCAAAGAGATCAACGACCAGTTCGGCCATCATATGGGCGATGAATTGCTGCAACACATCGGCAAACGACTAAGAGGTGCCTTATTGCCGAACGAGTACGCGGGACGGCTCGGCGGTGACGAGTTCATCGTCGTCGCCGAACATGATGATGATGAGATGTTAGTCGAACGGTTGCGACGCTTCGTCTATCGCCCGCCTTACTTTATGGGCGGAACGCTCGTCGAGATCCATGCGTCGATTGGCATCGTCCGCTATCCCGACCACGGATCGACGCTCAAGCACTTGCTCTCAAACGCAGACCTCGCGATGTACAAGGCAAAGGACAAGGGACGTAATGAGACCGTCCTGTTCGCGCCAGAGCTGCGTGCGGATAAAGAAGAACGCAAGCTGTTGATGGAAGGGCTCGACACCGCCCTTGAAAAAGGCGAGATCTCGCTTTACCTTCAGCCTCAAGTCGACGCCTCGACGAAAGCCATCATCGGGGCCGAGGCGCTCATGCGCTGGCAACGCGATGGGGTTTTCATCCCGCCGAGCCAATTCATCCCGATCGCCGAGGAGACGGGCCACATCCATGATCTCGGTCGCTGGATGATCCATGAGACGTTCCAATTGATGTACGCCTTCGAGCAAGGAGACATCAATTTGCCGAAATTGTCGGTCAACCTCTCCGTCCGTCAATTGTTCGATGAACATTTAATCGAGTATTTGACGACTTTGTTTGAGCGGTTTCCAATCGAACCGAGCCGACTCAACTTCGAATTGACCGAGACCGTCGCCGCCCACCATTCCGACCGGGTGTTGACACGGATCCTCGAACTCAAGGCGCTCGGCATCAAACTGTCGATCGATGACTTCGGGACCGGCTACAGCTCACTCGCCTACCTCGTCCGCTATCCGATTGACGAGTTAAAGATTCCGCGCGAGTTCACGATGCAACTCGAAGAGAACCGGGAGTATCAAACCGTCACCGCGACGATCGTTGCCATGGCCCGACAACTTGGGATGGCACTCGTCGCCGAAGGGGTCGAGACAGAATATCAAGAGAATTTCTTACGAAAGATCGGCTGTGATTCGATGCAAGGGTATCGCTATGCGAAGCCGATGCCGCTCGATGAGTTTGTCATCTACTACATGAAGCAGACGATGTGACAAAAAATGCCCCGAACCGGTAAACCGATTCGGGGCATTTGCTTATTTCATCTCATAAATTTTGACTTCGCCCGGCTTCAAATCGACCCACAGGTCCCAATTCTCATCGAACGAGTGCTCGGCATACGGCCATGACGTCGGTGAGTAGACCATCTCGGCGAAACGGCTTGCGTTCCAGTTACGGCGGCGCACCCCGTCGAGCGGGACTTTCCCCTGCAGCGGATGATGCATGCTCGTGTTGGCAACGACAAGGAGCGTCTCGTTCGTATCCGGACGCAGCCAAGCGAGGCCGATGAACGGCGCATCCATGTGCGTCATCGCGAGCGGTTCGAAATGACTCGGGTTGACGAGGACGTCCAACCAACGACGACGCACTTCGGCAACTTGATGCATGAGTTCGATCATCTCGTCTCGTTCCGGGTGATCCCAATGGAACTGATACGCGTCGAAGAAGGCGAGCTTACCAAAGTACGGATCGGTCGGGAAGAGTTGGTACGCTTCTTCCGGTCGGCAGTCGAGCCCGGTGTTCATCGGTTGCGTCTCATACAGTTCGAGCCCCGAGTTCGTCATCGGGACCCCGTTCGGCACGAAGCCGTTCAACACAGTGAGCAAGCGACTCGCTTGCCGTCCCCCGTCCCGTGTCGCCACGCGGCGCGTGTCCGCTGTCTCTCCGGCCGCGAACACCGGCAACGGTAAGAAACGTGAGTCATAAATGAACTGGTGTGTCTCATGCGTATCGAATCGAGGTTCTTTATAGAACCCGTAGCCGATAATCATGTTATAGCCCGCTTCTTTCGCTGCCCACGCTCCGATTTCGATCAATTCTTCAGCGATGAAACTGAAGTTGGCGTCGAGTGCGCGTGGCTGTTGAAGGATCCGTTGTGCCAAATCGACCGGCAAGGCGTGACCCATATCGATGCGGGCCCCATCGATTCCAAATTCGCGCTGGTAGTGCGGGATGATATCGGCGAGCATCGCCCATAGCGGCTCATTGATTTGATCGCCCCGGAATTGATTCGACTTGATTGAATCGAACAGAATGTACGGAGCCAAGTTCGCCTCGCTGACGTAAGGCGCTGCCGCTGTCGGATGATCGAGGAACAGACGGAAGTATGTGACGTCCGACCATGGCGGTTGCGGGTCATTGATACAATCCGAAAAAGCTGGAGCGGTCGTCAAACCGAACTCACGCTCGATGACCGCGAGCAAGTTCTCTTCCGGGTGCTCGAGCAAGTACGTCTTCACCGTCTCCCACTTGTCCGCGTCAACGAGGTTCGGCGCCATCGAGAAACGACGCAAATGCGCCCAGACGTCTTCCGACCCGTAAATCATTGGCAAGAAAGCGTGCTCTGGTTTTACGTTCTCTCCGATACCGGGCACGTGCGGCGGGTGATAGTAGTCGAGTTCCGTCACCGGGATCCAATAAAACCATTCCGGATTTTCTAGAATGAGACGGTTGTCACGGGCGCATGTGCGCGGGATGACATCGATGACGACCCGAATCCCGACCATATGGCATGCCTCGACGAACGCGGCGAACTCTTCTTCGACCGTCAACCCGTCTCCCGTCAACGTCTCTTTCAGTTCTTCATCGATTCCAAAGAAGTCTTGCACGGCATAAGGAGAACCAAACTCGCCTTTTTTATTTTTGTGGCTATGTTGCGAGATTGGCAATAGGAACAACGTGTCAATTCCCATATAAAGCAAGTGCGGGATTAGCGCGAGCGTTTTGACGAACGTTCCCGTGTCCTTCATCCCGACCGAGTTTTCCATCTCGACATAACCTGAACCGTCATGATCCCATGACGTCGAGGTCCGGACTTGCATCGAATAGACGGAGGCACGCTTAATCCAATCGCCGCCCGTTTGAAGATATCCATCCGCTTGGGCGACCGACTGATGATAATCCCGTCCGTCGACCGCATGCGGGAGAATCGCTTTTTCAATCGTCTCGATTAAAAAATCGTAAGGATTGACCCGTTCGACGCCATCTCGGACAGGCTCTGAAGGGAATTGCAGGCGGTTCCACAAGGCCGGAATGTCGTATTCCATGTTCGTTCGTTTTTCTTTCAAGACCTGGTGTAACTTGCGTAACGATGAGTTCTCTGGCATGTGTATTCTCCTTATGAATGAAATCGTTCCTCATTTCATTGTAAACGATAACAAGAAACGCTTTACTATATATTTATACCTTTACCCGAAATTTTCCTTTTCCAAAAAAATATTTTGCGACGAAATCGGTAAATATTGTACGATTGTATGGAAGGAGGGATGACCGTGTCCCAACAGAAATGGCTGACCTTACTCATCTTGTTGTCACTTTTATCCGCGCTGATCCTTGCGGGTTTTGGGTTTCAACTTCGAGACACGAGACATCAACTCGAGTCGATTCATAGTCAACGCCTCGATTCCTATGATGCCATTGAAGAGATCATGTATTTTAACATTGAACGAGCCAACGCCATTCGCGGGTTGCTCGCCTACGAAGACCGACGTTTTTTAGAATCGTATTACAGTATGTCCCAGCAAGCTGAAGAGTTGAAGACGTCGATCACGAACGACCCGCGCACACCGAGCTCGCTGATTGATTTGCTTTACCGTGACGGAATATGGGAGCAAGGCGCCGCCGAAGTGCTTGTCTTATATGAGCGCGGCGATCTCGAGGCCGCGACCGAGCTAGCCGAGACGATGACCGATCAGCGCCAAACGATCCTCGAAGATTTGCGCGCATTGAAGAAACTACAGTATGAAGACATCCGCAAACAACTCGTCGCGACCGAGAATCAAATCGATGTGTTGATTCAAGCCCTCACGTCGATTGCCATCTTGCTCATCGCCGCACTGCTCGTTTTGCTGTTTCTCCTCTTCAAAACACGAAAAAAAGACCGTCTCCAATGAGACGATCCCTCGACCTCAATTTCCATTGTGAGGTCTTTTTATTTGGAATGAATGAGACGTGCGGCGTTCCCGATGGCGAGCAAGGCAACCCCGACGTCAGCAAACACGGCTTCCCACATCGAGGCTAGTCCGAAGAGACCGAGCAAGAGGAAGAGCGCCTTCATACCGAACGCGAACGTGATGTTTTGCCAAACAATCCGCCGTGTCCGCTTACTTAATTCAATCGCTGCCACGACGTCTCGCGGAGCGTCGTTCATCAGCACGAGGTCGGCTGCCGTGACCGCTGCATCACTCCCGACGCCTCCCATTACGAGTCCGACATCGGCTCGTGCGAGCGCCGCCGCATCGTTCAATCCGTCACCGACAAAAGCGACCTTGCCGGTTGTCGCCAACCGCTCGACTTCTGAGACTTTTTGATGCGGAAGCAATTCGCTTCTCACTTCATCGATTCCAATTGCCGAACCGACGGCGGCTGCGACTTCTTGCCGGTCCCCGGTCAACATGACCGTCTGATAACCATAGCGCTTCAAAGCTTGAATCGTTTCTTGCGCATCTGGCTTCACTTGGTCTCTCAACTCGATTCGGCCGAGCCAACGGTCATTTTTGACGATATGGACGATCGTCCCCGATGTCTCCGCCGGGGTTGGATAACCCAATTTTTGAACATAGCGGGCGCTGCCGACGTAAATGCGGTTTTCACCGTCGATCGCCATCAACCCGTATCCCGGTTCTTCTTGAATCATCGAGAACGGTGCGACCGGACCCGCATGCTCGACGATTGCTTTTGCGAGCGGATGCGTGGAGGCCATCTCAACACGGGCGGCAAGCTGAAGCAACTCGTCTGTCGTCAGCTCCCCGTTTGTCACGACATCGGTCACTTCAAAGCGGCCGGTCGTGAGCGTACCGGTCTTATCGAATACGACCGTATCGACTTCGGCGAGCACATCTAAATATTCGCCGCCTTTCACTAGGATGCCCCGCCGTGAACCTGCTCCAATCCCACCGAAATAGCCGAGTGGAATCGAGATCACCAAGGCGCATGGACAACTGATGACGAGGAAGATCAAGGCCCGGTATACCCATTCCTCGAGATTTCCGACAAACAGTGGTGGAACAAATGCGACGACCGCCGCGAGCACGACGACGACCGGCGTGTATACTTTCGCCAACCGTGTGATCATCTGTTCCGTTCTCGCCTTGTTCATGCTCGCTTGTTCGACGAGGGCAATCATTTTTTGCAGGCTCGATTCAGTCGCCGGGCGTTCGACTCGTATTTCGAGCCGCCCGTCAAGGTTGACCATTCCCGCAAGGACGTCTTCCTCGGGACCGATTGGGCGTGGTAACGACTCACCTGTCAGCGACGCCGTATCCAATGAGCTCGAGCCTCGCAGCACACGACCGTCCATCGGGATCTGTTCGCCTGCTCGAACGATGATGATGCTACCGACCGCGACCTCTTCAGGACGTCTTTCTACTTCACGTCCATCTTCGAACACGCGCGCAATCGTCGGCTTCATGTTCAACAGCGATTGAATCGACCGTCGCGAGGCGTGGACGGCCCGTGCTTGGAAGTATTCACCGAGCTGGTAGAACAGCATGACGGCGACCGCTTCCGGATACTCCGCAATCGCAATCGCACCGATCGTCGCAATCGTCATTAAAAATTTTTCATCAAACCATTCCCGATGCCATACGTTACGAATTGCGGCATAGACGACGTCATGGCCTGCGACCACATAGGCAATCGCGTACACAAAGAGCGAATCGGTGTACAGACCGACGAGCAGCAGGGCGAACGCGACGCCAAACCGCCACAATAAGCGACCCGACATCGGCACTTCCGCCTCGTCTTTGACAAAATGTGCACCCGGTTCAATTCGCCCCATCGTCGCTTCGATGGCGCGGAGCGTCTTCGTGTGATCCTTCGAATCATCCCATTCGATAATCATTCGACTTGTCGCAAAATCGATTTGACAAGCGGCGACACCGTCCTCTCCCGTCACGCTTTTCTCGATTTTGGCGGCACAGTTCGTACATGTGATCCCTTCGACAGGTAATACATCCCGTTTCATAATTATCTCGCCCCTTTACATTCAAACGTTCATTTGAATATATCATAACGCTGTTCACTCACAATTACAACCGAAAAAAGAGCCGACTGGAATCCCAGCTGGCTCTTTGTCACGCATCAATTTGTTCGGCACTGTGGGCCATCGCAATCTCGACGAGTAGCCGGACGTGATCATCGTCGAGTGAGTAGTAGACGACTTTTCCATCTTTTCGATATTTGACAAGCCCTTGCTCGAGCAACGTCCGTAAATGATGCGACGCCGTCGCGTTTGAATGTCCAATCACGGCCGCCACATCACAGACGCACAGTTCCCGTTCTAACGTCAGGACGTACAACACTTTGAGCCGGGTCGGATCGGCGAACGCCTTGAACAATCGACTGACTCGAACCGCATCTAGGTCTGTCAGTGCCCGTTGTAACACCGTCACATCTTCACTTTGAATGGCGATTGTTTCACACTGGGGTGCTTTCATCCGTCTCACCTCGTTTTCTGTACTCTCATTCTAACAAAATCCGATTTATAAATCTGTTATATATTATTATTGACTTACACACCACTGTTATAATACAATCAAAACAACATAACAGCTACGTTACTTAAATAAAGGGGGCAGTTACAATGAATGAATGGGCAAGCCGACTTGAATCTTCCGTCGAATTTTATCGGAAGTTACCGGATAAGACGTGTCAAGAGTGTGGGAAACAGATGGATGAGCAGTGCGAGTCTTACGAGAACACATGCCCATCTTGTGCTGAAAAACTTCAACTTAGCGAATAAAACAAATCCCTCGGAACAAGTTTCCGAGGGATTTTTCATGGCAGATGATAACCGAGATAGGCCGCCAGCAGACCAAGTACATAGGTCGCAAGCAAATACATCCCGAAACGAAACCAGTCTTTGGCAACGAACCGCATCACTTCGAGCTTGAACGTCGAGAACGTCGTGAACGAACCGAGAAAGCCGACACCGAGACCGAGCATGAGCGTTTGGTGAACATTCGCCCCGTATAAATACCCAAGTCCAAACGAACCAGTCACATTGACGATGAGCGTCGCCCACGGGAACGCCGATGTCGTCCGGGTTTTGACGAACTGACCGACCCCGAATCGCGCCATCGCCCCGAAGAACGCGCCGATCATGATGACGAGAAGCGTCATCGCACTCCCTCCTCTCGCATGACAGCCCGATCGAACCGTCGCCGCCCAAACCAAAATCCGAGCCATGAACTAAACAGCCCAAGTCCGAGACTGAGCGTCACATAAAGCAGAGCTGAACCGAATGCGTCAGCCTCTAACAATTCAATCGTCTCCACACTGAACGTCGAGAACGTCGTAAACGAGCCGATGAACCCTGTCCCGACCGCAGTGACGACACTTGGGGAGAGACGTCCGGAACGAAACAGAAAGTGTGTCAGCCAACCGAGCGCGAAACTTCCTGATAAATTGATGAGCAGCGTCCCGAGCGGAAACAGACCGATCCAAAACGTCTCGATGCCTGTCCCGATTCCATAACGTGCCAAGGCACCGAGCGCTCCTGCCAAGCCGACGTACACATAGAGCATGGCCCCGTCTCCCTTCAAAAAAACACCTGCCGCGAGCACGTCGCGAGACAGGTGTTTGAGTCTGTATTCATTATAACAAGCGATGCGCAATCACGAAATAGCGGCTGGTGCGAACACGGCCGAAATCGCCTCGAACGCCTCATCGAGCTCTTCTTTCGTGATGACGAGTGGTGGCGCCAAACGAATCACCGTCTCATGCGTCTCTTTGCAGAGCAGACCGCGCTCTTTGAGCGCTTCACAATAAGGACGTGCCGCTTCTGTCAATTCGATTCCGATGAATAGACCGCGTCCACGTACATCTTTGATGAGCGGATTGTCGATCGATTTCAATCGGTCCATGAAGTACGTCCCGAGTTCAAGTGAACGTTGTGGCAGTTGCTCTTCCTCTAACACTTCAAGCGACGCGATCGACACGGCTGCCGCGAGCGGGTTCCCGCCGAACGTCGACCCGTGCGACCCTGGATTGAATACGCTCAAGACGCTCTCATTGGCTGCGACACATGATACCGGGAATACGCCGCCCCCGAGCGCTTTTCCGAGAATATACATATCCGGCTCCACATCTTCCCATTCGATGGCGAACCATTTGCCTGAGCGACCGAGCCCCGATTGAATCTCATCGGCCACGAACAAGACATTATGCTGCTGGCAGAGCTCACTGGCACGTTTCAAGTAACCAGCCGGTGGGATGATGATCCCGGCTTCGCCTTGAATCGGTTCGACGATGAACGCCGCCGTATTTTCAGTGATGGCCGCCTCGAACGCATCGATGTCACCGTACGGCACGACTTTAAACCCTGGCAATAGCGGTCCGAATCCGCGTTGATATTCCGCTTCTGTCGACATCGACACCGCCGCCATCGTCCGGCCGTGGAAGTTGCCCGAGCAGACGATGATTTCCGCTTGGCCTGGGATTTGTTTCACTTCATACGCCCAGCGACGTGATGCTTTGACAGCCGTTTCGACTGCTTCCGCACCCGTGTTCATCGGCAACACCATCTCTTTGTTTGTAAGCGCTGCCACTTTTTTGTAGAAACGACCGAGTTGATCATTGTAAAACGCACGTGACGTCAGCGTGATTTTATCCGCCTGATCTTTTAGCGCTTGGATGATTTTCGGATGACAATGACCTTGGTTGACGGCCGAATAGGCACTCAACATATCCATGTAGCGGTTCCCCTCTGGATCCGTCACCCAGATCCCTTTCGCTTCCGAGATGACGATTGGAAGTGGATGATAGTTGTGCGCCCCGAACTTCTCTGTCAATTCAATCACTTCTTGTGTCTTTGACATTTGATTTCCCCCTTATCAAAAAACTATCTTACTCCTTCAGTATATGATGACCGTCTTTCTTTTGACAACGACCAACTTGCCCATTCCTCGGGTTGGGAAAATAAGGTACACTGAACGTAGAGTACGATTCATTTGATGTAGATTGGAGGAAATGCTGTGGCTTCATTGCGCGATTTGCCGATTGACGAGTTCATCGATGCTTTATCTGTCCCATGCTGTTACATCAACCTCGACGGCAACGTCCTTCTTTGGAACGAGCATGCGGAAACGCTCTTCGGATGGGAACGGGACGAGGTCCTTCACCACCCACTCCCGGTCGTCCAGCACTTAGAGCATACGCTCGAGACGTGGTCGCCACTGCTCCTTCAATATCCGTTCTCGACGACGGCGATGACGCCGTTCAAACATAAAAACGGTTCGGTCGTCTATGCGACCGCCTATTTACAATCCTTCTCCATCAACGATTTCACCGGCTATTTTTTAGCCTTTTTACCGAAAGGGTTTAGTCCGCTCATCAGCACGGAACAGTTCAACTTACTCCATCATTTTCAGGCGATGATTGAGCAGTCGACTTATTATCTGGCTGCGAACGCGTATGGGGAAATCACCGAGATCAACCCGTTGTTATGCGGATTGATCGGGGCCCCCGACCACCAATTTATCGGTCGTAATTGGTTCGAGCTCATCCATCCGTCATTCGAGAATGACCCGATCGCCGAGGACGTGCTTCAAGCGCTTACGACCGACCGTATTTGGAACGGCGAGATGCCCATCCGCTCGGAACGTCATACGGCGAACACGTGCTGGCTCAATTTGACGGTCGTCCCAATCTTGAGCGAAGAAGGCGAAGTCGTGCAATATACCGCCTTCGGATTTGACGTCTCGGATAAAAAACGGCTCGAGCAAGAGGTCAACTACCTCGCCTATCATAACGATTTGACCGGTCTATTAAATAAAAAAGGGTGGCTTCGCCAATATGCCCACGTCTTGAAAACTGTCGATCAAGGGGATGGTTTGGTCCATGTCGCCTTGTTCGACATCGATCGCTTTAAAATCATCAACGAATCGTTCGGCTCCCGTGTCGGCAACGAACTACTCGTCCAAATCAAAGACCGGGCCACTCAGTTCATGCCTGAGACGAGCGTCATGTTCCATCCGTCGGGCGGTTTGTTTGGACTCCTGTTCTTTGAAGAGTCGAAAGAGGAAGTGTTCCAGTTGTTGCGCCAATTGCAACATGAACTGCAACGACCGTTCCGGATTTATCATCACTCGATCATGGTGTCGATTTCCATCGGTTGTGTCTTCTATCCATCGGCCACATCTTCATTAGAAGAACTATATACGCGTGCCGAAAGCGCCTTGTTCAAAGGGAAACGGATTGGCGTCGGCACGATTCAGTTCGTCACGAAAGACATGGACGACGCGTTCTCACGTCAAATCCATATCGAAAAAGCGCTCTATCAAGCGCTCGAGGAAAAACACTTTTATTTGGAATATCAACCAAAGTTCGAGTTGAAGACCGACCGGCTCATCGGGTTCGAGGCGCTTCTCCGTTGGCATCACGATGAACTCGGTCAAATCCCGCCGTCGGAGTTCATCCCGCTCGCCGAGGAGATGGCGCTGATCGTCCCGATTAATAACTGGGTCATCCTTGAGGCCGCCAAACAGTTGAAAGCATGGCAACGACTCGTTGATTATCCGTTGTCGATGGCTGTCAACATTTCACCGAACCAATTCCGGAGCGACAGCTTCATCAATACGCTCCGAAATATCAAGCAACAGCTCAATTTAAACCCGTCCGACATCATTCTCGAGATCACGGAAAGTCTCGTCATGCAACAGACGGATGAAATCATCGCCCGGATGAATCAAATCAAGCGGCTCGACTATCGCCTGTCGATTGACGACTTTGGAACTGGATTCTCTTCACTCCAATACTTGAAGTCGTTCCCGGTCGACGAGCTGAAAATCGATAAAGTCTTTTTAGACGATTGGCTCGCCTCGAAGTCGCACTTGCTCGATGTCATCGTCCATCTCGGCAAGAGCCTACATCTGCACGTCGTGGCCGAAGGTGTCGAGGACCAAGAGATGCTCGATCATTTGAAGCAAACTGCCTGCGATTCGTTCCAAGGCTTCTTGTATGCGAAGCCAATGCCTCCAATCGAAGTCGTTCGCCTGTTAACGGGCGGAAAGCAATAAAAAAAGTCATCGGACGTCTTCACGACGTTCGATGACTTTTTTTATAGGCTGATCGTGGCCGTCCATAGTCCATAGACGCCGTACGTGGCTGCCAACAGAATGACGACCGCAATCATATATTGCAGACGGTTCAGGAACGGCCGGCCCTGTTCACGTTCGGCTATCATGAAGACGAACACGCCCGGCGCGTAAAGAATCATCGCGATGAGCATATATTCGACACCCGACGCATAGAGGAGCCATGCCGCGTAAACGGTCGCGATGCCCGACATGACAAGCATCGAGCGCGTCCCTGTGCGTCGTGCCTCTTTCCAACCGAACAAGGCGGAAAACAAGTACGGGACGAGGGCCGCAATCCCGGCAATGCTCGAGAGCACCAAATAGGTTTGTTCGGAGAAGAGTGCAATGATGGTGACGAGTTGTGTGAAGACTTGCGTGATGAACAAGGCACTCACCGGCGTCTCATTCCGATTGAGCCGATTGAACAATTTCGGGAACACCCCGTCGCGACTTGCCACATAAGAAATCTCTGTCGCGAGAATCGTCCACCCGAGCAACGCACCTGAGAGCGAGACGAGGAGGCCGATATTGATGAGGGTCGCACCGACGGGACCGACGACCGCCTCAAGCACATACGCCATCGATGGTTCCGCCAGTGACGCGAGTTGCTCTTGGGTCATCACCCCGAACGATAGGATTGAGATCATCATATAAATGACGAGTGTCCCAACCAGTCCGATCACCGTCGCTCGTCCGACATCTCGTTTATGACGGGCCCGTGATGATAAGACGACCGCTCCTTCGATGCCGACGAACGCCCATAACGTTACGAGCATCGTCGATTTCACTTGCGGGAACACCTGTGACCAGCTGAAGCCCGACTGACCCCAAAAGTCGATTTGGAATGTGTCGATCCGGAAAGCGAACAAGATAAGGATGATAAATAAAAAGATTGGGACGAGCTTCGCGATTGTCGTGACGATATTGAGGAGTGCCGCTTCTCTCATCCCTCGCGAGATGATCCAGAACAGCCCCCAAATCACGATCGCGCTCATAATCAATCGAAACGACCGATGCTCTGACGAAAAGATCGGGAAGAAATAACTGAGTGTGCTAAAGATCAACGTGATGTTCGCCACCGTCCCAATCCACGCGGACATCCAATAACCCCACCCGCTGTTGAAACCGACGAACTTGCCGAACCCTTCCTTTGCATAGGCATAAATCCCGCCTTCAAGCTCAGGACGCGTATTCGCTAAAAATTGAAACACGAACGCGAGCATGACCATGCCGATGCCCGTGATCGTCCAACCGATCAATACCGAACCGACCCCGGCACCTTGCGCCATCGCGCCAGGCAAGTTAAATGCGCCTCCGCCGATCATCGTTCCGACGACCATGGCAGCAAGCCCGAAAAAGCCGATTCCGGCTGATTGTCCCTTCATTCCAAACCCTCCAAAAAAAGTTGACGTCTGACGAATAACTATACATGAATAATGTATAATCATTCGATGATTTCCTTATTCTACTGAATCCAATGACGTTTAGATAGGTATTTCACTAATGTTTATATTTTCGAATAATTTAAAAAATTTTATTGCGCATTCATCTTGTTTGTAGTTTAATTGCAATATATTCGAAAGAATCAGAATTTTCGGGAGGTATGACAATGCGTAATAAGAAATGGTTAGCTTTATCGGGTGTTGCCTTGCTTGCGACAGCAGCATGTGGCGGCGGAGAAGAATCATCGTCGAGCTCGTCGGACGGATCATCATCGGGTGATGCCAAGAAGGAAATCACACTCGTCTCGGCGACGGATTTACCACAACTCGACCCAACGCTCACAACGGACTCGACATCGATCATCGTGACGAACAACGTCTTCGAGGGACTATATCGTCTTGATGAGAACAACCAGCCGGTACCGGGAATTGCTGAAGACGTTGAGATTTCAGAAGACGGACTTACATACACCTTCAAGTTGCGTGATGCGAACTGGTCAGATGGCTCACCGGTCACAGCTGAAGACTTCGTCTATTCATGGAAGCGCGCCCTCAACCCAGAGACAGGCGCGGAATATGCGTACATCCTTCAAGACTTGAAAAATGCCAACAAAATCCTTGCAGGCGAAGAAGAACTCGATGCGCTCGGCGCGAAAGCGGTCGACGAGAAGACGCTCGAAGTTCAATTGGAAGCACCAGCCCCTTACTTCCTCGGGTTGACAGGGTTCCCGACGTACATGCCACAAAAGCAAGAGTTCGTCGAAGAGCAAGGCGAGTCGTTCGCGAGCGCGGTCGATAAGACGCTCTACAACGGGCCTTACGTCTTAGACAGCTGGCAAGACAACGAAGGTTGGGTGTACAAAAAGAACCCGGACTATTGGGATGCTGAAAACGTCAAGATGGAGACGATCAACGTCAAAGTCGTCAAAGAAGTCGCGACGGGTGTCAACTTGTTCGAATCGGGCGAAGTCGACTACACGCTTTTGTCGTCTGAATTCGTACCACAATTCCAAGACAGCGAAGAGTTCAAGACTCGTGCCGACGCACGCATCAACTTCCTTCGCTTCAACCAGAAAAACGAAGCGCTCCAAAACGTCAACATTCGTGAGGCGCTCGCGAAAGGCTTCGATAAGCAAGGTGTCACAGACGTCATCTTGACAGACGGCTCACAGCCGGCCAACTATATCGTTGCGAAAGACTTCACGTTCACAGAAGACGGAGCCGACTTCCGCGAGAAGTATCCAGACCTTCAAAGCTACAACGTCGACGAAGCGAAAGCGGCATGGGATAAAGGCCTTGCCGAGCTTGGCGTCGAAACGATCGAACTTGAATTCCTCTCACGTGATGAAGAAGCGTTCAAGAAAGTCAACGAGTACATCAAAGGTGAGCTCGAGAAGAACCTCCCTGGCCTCACGCTCAACATCAAGCAGCAGCCGTTCAAAAACTTCCTTGACCTTGAAGGTAAAGGTGAGTACGACGTCTCGGCTGCTGGCTGGGGGCCTGACTACCAGGATCCAATGACGTACCTCGACATGTGGGTAACGGACGGTCCATTCAACCGGATGGCCTACTCGAACGACGAGTACGACAAATTGATCCAAAGCGCGAAACAAGAAGCCGATCAAATGAAACGTTGGGAAACGATGCAAGAAGCAGAACGCATCTTGCTCGAAGATGACTTCGCGATCGCACCGATCTACCAAAAAGGTGAAGCGTACCTCGAACGCTCAAACATTCAAAACATGCACCGCCATCCGTTCGGAGCTGACGCTAGCTTCAAGTGGTTGGACGTCAACTAATCAACAAGCCCTAAAAGCCCTGTCACTCCTGTGGCAGGGCTTGTTTGTACATCGACACCTATGCCAATACACAAAAAAAGGCGTGCCACGAGCGGTGGCACGCCTTTGATCTAGATGATGAATTACGCTTCGCGTTCAGCGCGCATTTCAGCTGGCACGCGTCCGCGTTTAGAAATGATTTGCGCGATGACAAGGGCCACGACGAACGTCGCAAATGCTGCGAAGAAGCCGATCCACATCGAGCCTGTGATCCCGAGGACCAAATACCCGACCGCTGACACACCAGCCGCAATCAACGCGTATGGAAGTTGTGTCAACACGTGGTCGATATGGTGCGATCCAGCACCCGTCGAACTGAGGATCGTCGTATCCGAAATCGGTGAGCAGTGGTCACCGAACACCGCACCAGCGAGTACCGCCGCGAGTGTCGGGAGCAACAGTTCCGGATCGACGGCCATAATCAAGTCTGCCCCGATTGGAAGCATGAGACCGAACGTCCCCCAGCTCGTCCCTGTCGAGAACGCCATCAGACCGGCGATCGCGAACAAGATGAGCGGCAAGTAAGATGCTGCAATCGAATCTGTGACGAAACTTGCCAAGTAATCACCCGTTCTCATATCTCCGATGACGGCAATGATCGTCCAGGCAAAGAGCAAGATGAGTACGGCGGGCCACATGGCACGGATACCGGCCCACGTCGCATGACCGTAGTCTTTAGCTGGAATTTTACGACCAATCAAGAGCAAGAGCGCAACGAGCAAGCTGATGACGGCACCGGTCACGAGTGACCGTGTCACATCTGTCGACTCGAACGCACCGAGAAGCGAGAAGCTTTGACCATCGGCAGCAAGCGCTTGTCCGCCTGTGTACAACATGGCTGAAACAGTGGCAATGATCAACACGATGATTGGGACAATCAAGTCGCGGACTTTCCCGCCATCGTGTTCTTTAATATCTTCACTCATCCCCATCGGTGCGCCTTTCGATGAATCGTAGAGCTCACCTTGAAGGGCACGTAGCTCATGTGTACGCATCGGTCCGATCGCGAGTCCCGTGTAAGCGACATACGCCGTCAACATAAGTGCGAAGATGGCATAGAAGTTCATCGGGATGATTTGGATGAACGCTGAGAATGACGAGTAGCTGTCGATTGAGTACTTCGCAAGAATTCCTGCGATGATGGCGATGATGTACGCTCCCCAACTCGAGAGCGGGCTGATGACACAGACCGGTGCGGCCGTGGAGTCGATCGTATAAGCGAGTTTCGCGCGTGATACTTTTTTCCGGTCCGTCAGCGGTCGGCTAATATTCCCGACGGCAAGACTGTTGAAATAGTCATCGATGAAAATCAAAATCCCAAGACCGAACGAGACGAGGCGAGCGCCACGAGCCGTTTTGACATTAGAAGCGGCCCATTCTCCGAACGCACGGGCTCCGCCCGACGTTTGAATGATGGATGACAAGATGCCAAGCAAGAGCAAGAACGCGATCAACAGCACGTTCCATTCATTGATGGCCCCATCCGCCCAAAATAGCGCAATGATGTTTGACCATAAATACTGAATCGATTCGAGCGGGTTGAAATTGTGAAGCAGTAGCACCCCTGCGATAATCCCGACACCGAGTGACGGAATGACTTTCCGTGTTGTGATGGCCATAATAATGGCGAGTAAAGCCGGTACGAGTGATAGTACCGAAGTTGAATAATCTATCATGCTGATTTCCTCCTCTTCTGTTTGAGATGAGGCCCCCCTATGCTTAAAAAAACGCAAAGCGAGGGCATCGGCAACAAAGCCGACACCCTCGCTGGATGTTCCGTCTTTCTTAGCCGACTTGGAGCGCTCCATACGTAAATATGTATGGCAGTCTGACGGGTATTTCCCGTCAGCCCAGCACAAAGTCAGAGACATGACTTTACACTTCGGCGATCTTGCCTTTCTGTAGTCTTCACCGTTGTCATCCTCGGACTACTTACTCATCAGCATCGCACCTCTACCTCATCGATAGCACGAATATTCATTTAAAGTTACGTCTAAATTATCATAGGTCATAGTGACTAATCAACAGTTTTTTTCATCTCGGATGATTTGTTTTAACACAGCGAGTGCAGCTTGATCGTCAGACTCGACCGCTTTAAAGAAATCACTAAAGAAATGATACAAGACGAATCGTTCGGCGTGTGACGATGTATGGTCTTTAATCGTCAGTAAGACGAGATGACGCAGCCGCCGTTTCGTCCGCGTCTCGTCAGGCAATTCTTCACATCGATCCTGGAAGGCACGATATACAGAATTGATCAAATCCTCATGTTCATCATACGACCGGTTGTAAGCAACTTGTTCCATCTGTTATATCCCCCCTTTCCATTTGTACCGATGAAACTTGTCGTAACTATACCAACTTAACCAAGAGCGTTCAATCGTTTCGGGTCGTTCTTAACAAAAATCATACGTTAGACTGACTTACGACTCGATGAATGAGAACGTCGTCACATCGAATAGTCCTATATCAGTCAACTTCAAATCCGGGATGACCGGGAGCGCGAGGAACGACATCGTCAAATATGGATTGAAATGACGATGGGCCCCGACGACGTCGAGCGCATCGTTCAACTGTTCGAGTACGTCCGCCACTTCCGCATACGGACGTTTCGTCATGAGTCCTCCAATCTCGAGCGGTAAGACCGCCAGTACCTTACCTTCTGACACCGCGACGACACCACCGCCCACTTTTTCAAGTGTTTCGGCAGCGAGCAACATGTCGTCCGGGCTTACTCCCGCGATGACGAGGTTGTGGCTATCATGGGCGACCGTCGCCGCGAGCGCGCCCCGCTTCAAGCCGAACCCTGTCACCGGGGCCAGGGCCATGTGCCCCGTCCCGTGATGGCGTTCGATGACGGCGAGCGTGGCAATGTCTTGGGCGAGGTCGGCTCCGGACGCGTCAGGTGTGAAGACAAGACGCTGTCGCTTCGTCAAGAGACTGTTCGGCAATACTTGAATCACATCGACCGCTTCTTCTTTCACGGCTAAACGGAACGAGTCCGCCGTCAAATCGGGTAGTTTGAGTTCACCTTTCATCGGTTTCGGCACTTCAATCCCGTCGGCTTCGAACGTCGCCTTTCCTTCTTCGGCGACGACTTCCCCGTTCACGTAGACGGTTTCGATTTTTACCGATTGGACGTCTGACAAGATCACAAAGTTTGCTCGTTTGCCAGGAGCGATGGCACCCACATCTTTGAGTCCGTACGCCTCGGCCGCGTGCAGACTAGCGACGGCATAGGCCGTTTCTGGTTTGACACCTTGTTTGATCGCCATGCGAATGTTGTAGTCGATCCCGCCTTCGGCGACAAGGTCGTCCAAGTGTTTATCGTCCGTACAGAACAGGAAACGGTGAGCGTTGCTTTCCGTGATGGCCTGACTGACTTTCTCCACGTTCCGCGCGACCGACCCTTCTCGAATTTGAACATAAAAGCCGCGCCGGACCCGTTCGAGCGCTTCTTCGGCCGTCGTGCATTCGTGATCGGTCATGATCCCCGCCGTCCGGTATACGTTCAGCTGGTCTGGACCGAGGCCCGAAGCATGGCCGTCGACGACTTTCCCGACGTGTTCGGTTTGTGCGATTTTTTGAAGCATATCCTCACTTCCGGACTCGACAGACGGATAGTCCATCACCTCGCCGAGACCGTGGACGCCCGGGTCCCCTAAAAACGGCGCCAAGTCCTCGGCGTATAGCTTCGCCCCTGCGTGCTCGAACGGCGTCGCCGGCACACAGCTCGGGAGCATCATCCGCACGTCGAGCGGCAACCCTTTAGCGTCGGCGAGCATATACTCGATGCCGAGTGCCCCGTTCACGTTCGCAATCTCGTGCGGATCGGCGATGACCGTCGTCACCCCGAGCGGAAGCACCGCTTTGGCGAACTCGTGAGGGGGTACCATCGACGACTCGATATGGACATGCGCGTCGATGAACGACGGTGCGAGCGTCCAGGACGGGTCATGGTATTCGGTCTCCCCTTCGTAGCCGTCCCCAATGGCCACAATATAGCCGGCGTCGATGGCGACGTCGGTGCGAATCGTCTCACGGCTGTAGACGTCGATGACCGCCACATCTTTAAAGACGACCGCTGCTTTCTTTTTTTTCGCCGCGATGTCGATCAAATGTTGTTTCTCCATCTGTGTGTCTCCTTTTTTCTACGTATTTTTACTATCTTAACAAGAATAATCTTTCCGGTGCAATTTCTTTTTCAACTTATGCGACAATGAAAGCATATCCGTTTGAAAGGGGTTACACATATGCAATACAAATTAGGAGAATTGATTCCACATGTTGATGAGACGGTGTTCATCGCACCAGGGGCGCACGTCATCGGCGATGTCACGATTGGCGCCCATTCCGGCGTCTGGTTCAATACGATCATCCGCGGCGATGAAGGACCGATTCAAATTGGTTCGTACGTGAATATTCAAGACGGATCGATGGTCCATCAATATGAAGGGTCTCCGACCATCATCCATGACCGGGTGTCGATTGGACACATGGCGATGATTCACGGATGCGAAATTGAAGAAGGGTGTCTCATCGGCATGCACGCGACCGTCCTCGACGGAGCCAAAATCGGCAAAGGTTCATTCATCGCAGCCGGTGCACTCGTCACACCGAACATGCAAATCCCGGAAGGCGTCATGGTCATGGGCGTGCCCGCCAAAGTCGTCCGTCCGCTCAATGACGAGGATCGCTTCATCATGGAACGGACCGTCAACAAATACGCGAAACGGGCTGAGCAGTACTTGACGACATGCGAGCCACTCACATCGACACAAAGATTGTGAAAGCGTTTACAAGATTCATAAATTGTTAACGATTATCCCGATTTTTCTTCATGTTTCCTTTGTATACTGAGGATGTAGTCAAGCCGACGTGTCGAAAGGGGCCAATTGTAATGTATCCAAACCATGCCGAACTCATGTTAGACTTGTACGCCTCGTCCGTTAACCCAAGCTATTGCCTGCATATCGAGGATTCGTTCGACGATACGCTGCAAGGAACACATCGAGAGGTTTGGGAACGATTGCAATCGGATAATACTAAAGAGGAAGAAACTAAAGTTAAGGGAACGTGAACAAAATGATTCCAACGAATGTCATTCAAGATTGGCTCGCAGCCAAGTTAAAAAAATAAACTGAGCGCTCACATGAACGGCTCAGTCTCATTGACCTATAAATACTGGTCCGATCGTAGTCACCTACGCTCGGACCTTTTCGTTCACTCAAAAATCGTCAAGCAAGCGTCAATCGATTGACGTTGCTTCGTCGGCGGTACGTCTTCGTAACGACCGAGCTGGAGCAGTCCGACAAACGTCTCACCCTCAGCTCCAATCATCTCTTGAAGCCTGGCATCCTCAAAAATACCGCCCGTCCGCCAGACGAGGCCGATCTGTTGCTCACTACATAATAAATGAAAGTTTTGAATCATCGTCGCCGTCGCGAGCAGCGCATCTTTCTTCCCTTTGTCCGTCTCAAAATGCTTCGTCGTCACGTAGACGCAAGCTGCCGCGTTCCGGATGCGTCCCGCGATTTTCTCGCGCTTCGCCTCTGGTCCATCTTGAAACGCAGGTTCGAGCGCCTGAAGCAAGACGTCTTTTCCATCCCCGTTGAACAAATAAAGATTCCACGGTTCGACTTTGTTATGAAACGGTGCCTGATGCGCCGATGCCAACAATTCATAGAGTACTTTCGTCGCAATCGGTTCTTCAGTGAACATCCGAATCGTCCGCCGCGACTCAATCAACTGTTGTCCTGCTGTCTTTTCCATTGAAGTCACTTCCCCCTCTATTCTCTCTATCATCATAATTGAAAACATTTCTCATTTGAAGGAGAATGACTTCGACAAAAAGAACGCATCCCTGAGTCAGGAATGCGTTCGTTCTATCATGTCGATTGCCCGACGACCTCACAGGCGACCAAGTCTTCAAGTGTCTGTCTGCGGACGACGAGACGATGTGTCCCGTCTTTCACGAAGACGACGGCCGGGCGGAGCATCTGGTTATAGTTGCTCGCCATCGAGAAATTGTACGCTCCCGTCGCTTTGACGAGGAGGAGATCGCCAGCTTCGACCGGCGGGATGAGCGAACGGTTCGAGATGATGTCTCCCGACTCGCAGCACGCCCCGACGATTTTTGCTTCAATCGTCTTCGGCTCATCCATCCGTGTCGCCGCGATGACGTCATACTCGGCGTCATAGAGAGCAGGACGAATGTTATCCGTCATGCCTCCGTCGACCGAGACGTACGTGCGGACACCGCTCACTTCTTTCACCGTCCCGACTTCATAGAGCGTCGCGCCGGCGTTGGCGACGAGCCAACGGCCCGGCTCGATGCCGATTTTCGGAAGCGGCAAGCCGAAGCGTTCCACTTCCGCGACGAGCGTGTCCATCACTTGTGTCATCGTGTCGGCGAAGTCGAGCGGGTCGTCCGACTCGAGATAGGCGACACCGAAGCCACCACCGATATTCAAGACGTCGGCCGTGTATCCTGTCTCTTGACGGATTGTCTCGATGAAGTTGACCATCGTCTTGACGGTATTGATGAACAACGTCGGTTCTTGAATCTGCGAGCCGACGTGACAGTGGATGCCTTGCAAATGCAGACGTTCCGCCTGCAGCGTCGCCTTGATCGCTTCGAGATACGTGTCGTCGTGGGTCGGGAAGCCGAACTTCGTGTCGACCCCACCCGTCTGAATCGCCTCATGGGCGCCTCCGACGACTTGTGGGACGATGCGGAGCAGGACGTTGACGTCGACATCGTGTTCGACCGCGAGGCCCGACAACAGTCCGATTTCGCGCATATTGTCAATCGTGAAATGGGTGATGCCGTTCTCGAGTGCGAACGTGATGTCCTGCACCGTCTTGTTCGACCCGTGGACGTGAATCCGGTCAGCCGGGACACCTGCGTGGAGCGCGACGAACATCTCACCGCGTGAGACGACGTCGATGCTTAAGCCCGCTGCCATCACTTTATCGTACACGGCCGCGATCGACATCGCTTTTGATGCGTAGAGCGCATATGTGTTCGGATACTTGTCGAGGAACGCGTTCCGGACGAGGCCGAGGCGACGCTCGAGTTCAGGCTCGCTCATGATATAGAGCGGTGTCCCGTACGTCGCTTGAAGTTCACGGACGGACACGCCTTCGATCATACAAACTGATTGGTTGGTGGTGTACATACATTGCCTCCTTCAAAGCGATGCGGGACACGCCATGAGCGTGCGCATAATTGTTCTGAGTTATTGGCGTGCCCGGTGCGGGTCACGTCATCGATTTTCGTGAGATGGCCGTACAGCTCCACACGGTCTCCGACTTGAATCGTGTCATCGACGCGCAAGAAACTGTGGCTCATGAAGATGTTGCTGATGAACGGATAGGCCCGTCCTTCGATGTGGGCCGGTAAGAAGCGCCGGGCTCGCATGAGTCCGTCGCCATAACCGACCGAGAGCACAGCGATGCGTTCATTCGTCTCGGCCGTGTAGCCCGTACCGTAACCGACGTGGGCACCGGCCTCGATGTCATGGACGGCAACGACTTCTGTTTCCCAGTGAAACGCCGGGATGAGCCAATCGACCGGTTCGACCGAGGAATAGCCATAAAGGAAGATCCCCACGCGCACATGCGTGCAATGCCCGAGGCGCGGATCCGCTTGTAGTGTCGCGGCGCTATTGGCCGCATGCACGATGTCGAACGAATGCCGTTCGATGAGACGATTCGACCAGTCGGCGAACCGTTCCACGTGCACACTGTGTTCGATTTCTGCGTTGTCGGCGTCAGCGAGCGGGAAATGAGTACATAACCCGACGAGGTCGAGCCCCTCGTCTTGGCAAAACGCGACGATGGCCAGCGCTTCTTTGAACGTCTTGGCACCGAACCGGTTCATCCCGACGTCGAGCTTTAAATGAAGGCGGACACCGTCCAACTGATCCCGTTGCGAGACGAGCCAGTCATAGGAACCGATGGCGACGTCAAGATGGTCACGATGGACGGTTGCCCAGTCGTAGACCGGGTTCATGACGAGGACGCGCGCTTCCGGAGCTGATGCCCGGACCTCGCTCGCCTCGTCCAGCGTCGTCACCATGAAGTGACGCACCCCTTCTTCGTACAGTGTCGTCACAACTGGCTCCATCCCTAAGTTATAGGCGTTGTTTTTCACGACGGCGAACACCGGTCGGCCAAGCGCTTCAATCCGACGTTTGTTTTCGCGAATCGCATTCAAGTCAATTGTGACTCCCATACAAAAAACTCCTTTATTCTTTGACTCCAGCTTTGACGAACGTGATCCAATCGCGGTGTGTCGGAATTTGTCCCGTCACAGCCTCACGGTAACGCGCGAGCATGTTCGTCGCGACCGTCTGGACGCCGCCGCCGATTGAGATGTTGTCGATTTCGATGACGCTCGTCACTTCAGCCGCCGTCCCCGTTAAGAAGATTTCATCTGCGACATATAGTTCGTCACGTCCGATGTGGCGTTCGATGACCTCGAACCCTTCCTCACGGGCGAGTTCGATCACCGTTTGACGCGTGATGCCGTCGAGCACCGAGCAATCGAGTGACGGTGTGAAGATTTTGTTTCCTTTGACGAGGAAGATGTTGGCGACGCTCGCCTCGCTGACGTTTCCGTTCATGTCGAGGGCGATCGCTTCATCATATCCATCGCGCACCGCTTCTCCTTTAAGGAGTTGCGAGTTCATATAGTTCGCCGCCGCTTTCGCTTGCATCGGCATCATCGTCGAAGACACGCGACGATACGATGCGACTTTCGCGCGGATACCGACCGTCTTGCTGAAATATTCGCCGAGCGGCCAGCACGAGATCGCGACGTGTACTTTCGTTTCCTGCGTCGGCATGAGTGCCTGCCAAGGTGTGCCGAGGAAAACGAATGGGCGGATGTAACAAGCCTCGAAGCCGTTGCGTTCGATCAATTCGATTGTCGCTTGTTCGAGCTCATCGACCGTGTACGGCAAGTCGACGTGATAGTATGCACACGAACGAACGAGTCGCTCCAAGTGTTCACGGAGTCGGAAGATGGCCGGGCCTTCCTCTGTGTGGTATGCCCGAATCCCTTCGAAGAACCCGCTACCGTAGTGAATCGCGTGCGTCATGATACTCGTGTTCGCGTCACTCGGCTCGATCCAAGCCCCGTCTTGCCACATCCATTGTCCATACTGTTCCATTGTTCAACTCTCCCATTCATTGTTTATATTTTCTGTCTATTATACGTTACAGGGAGCGTAAGTCATCAACAAGTTGTGTTTTTTCTGCGGTTTTTTCATCTTTTTGCTTAATGACACGGGCTGGTGTACCGGCGACGACGCTTCCTGCTGGGACGTCTTGCGTGACGACACTCCCTGCTGCGACGACTGCGTTTTCACCGACACGGACGCCTTCCAAGATGACGGCGTTCGCACCGACCATGACGCCGTCTTCGATGATGACCGGGTCTTTTGAAGGTGGCTCAAGGACACCCGCCACGACAGCGCCAGCTCCAAGGTGGACGTTCTTCCCGAGCGTCCCACGGGCACCGATGACTGCGTTCATGTCGACCATCGATCCGTCACCGATGACGGCACCGATATTGATGACGGCACCCATCATGACGACGACGTTATTGCCGATTTGAACGTGGTCCCGGATGAACGAACCTGGTTCGATGCGCGCGTTCAATTTCGTCGTGTCGAGCATCGGCACGGCGCTGTTCCGGCGGTCGTATTCGAGATGCGTATCTGTGATGACCGCTGCGTTCGCTTCAACGAAAGCGGCTGCGCGTTCGGCCGTCGTGAGGAATAATTTCGATTCGTCGGTCCCGAATGCTTTTGCCCCTTCGATGTCTAGACCGGCCAATTGACCGTTGACGTATAGTTTGACAGGTGTTTCTTTCTTGGCATCTTTAATGTATTGCGCGATTTCATAAGCGTTTGTGAGTAACATGAGTGGCCTCCTCGTATAGGTTCGTTAAATTATATAGTCCGGCCGGGCGGTCGAGAATCGTCGCCGCCGCGGCGAGTGCCCCGTTCGCGAAGACGCGTTTGGACAGGGCCGTATGTTTCAATTCAAGCATTTCGTCGTCTCCGGCGAAGAGCACCGTATGTTCCCCAAAGATCGTGCCGCCGCGCACCGAGTGCATGCCGAGTTCATCGGCTGCACGCGCTTCGCGGCGCGGTGTCCGGTCATATACCGGTGTCACATCGCGTTTGGCTTCGATGGCACGGGCGAGCAGTTCTGCCGTCCCGCTTGGTGCGTCGACTTTTTTACGGTGGTGCGCCTCAATCACTTCGATGTCATAACCGAGCGTGAGCGGGACGAGTTGGTCGAGCAACTGTTTCAGGAGCGCGATCCCATAAGACGTATTATACGACTGGAAAATCGGGATCTCCTGAGACGCCGCTTCAATTTTGGCAAGTTCCGCTTCCGAGAAACCCGTCGTCGCGATGACGAGCGGGATTTGCTTGGCTTTCCCGAAAGCGAGCACATCATCTAACAGTGCCGGGTTCGAGAAGTCGATGACGACATCGATGTCGGCCTCGACGTCTTGCAACGAGACGGGATGCTCCCCTCCGGCCGGTGAGACGATGGCCGCAACGTTCAAGTTTTGTGTCCGGGCGACTTCTTCGACGATCTGTCCCATCGCTCCGTAGCCATGAATGAGTAAGTTCACTGTCTCACCTCATTGAACTGCTCCATTGCCGACAACAAGCGGGCCTCGGCCGTCGCACTCATCGGGACGAGCGGGAGACGTGGTGCACCGAACTCGAAGCCGCGTGCATTGAGTGCCGCTTTGACCGGAATCGGGTTCACTTCCGCGAACAATTCGTCGATGACCGGGAGCAGTCGGAGCTGCCATGTGCGTGCCGTCTCTAAATCTCCGGCGAGGAGCGCTTCGGCTAAAGCGACCGTCGCACCCGGATAGACGTTCGAGAGGACCGAGACGACACCTTGCGCACCCCAAGCCATATAAGGAAGGATTTGATCATCGTTCCCGCAATAGACTGGGAAGCCTTCCGGCACGTGCGCCATCATTTGAGCCATCACCGAGATATCCCCGCTCGCTTCCTTGAGCGCAGCGATGCGTGGGTGGTCGGCGAGTTCTCCAACCGTTGCCGGATCAAGGGCGACGCCCGTCCGCGATGGTACGTTGTAGAGCATGAGCGGAATCGGTGACGCGTCGGCGATCGCTGTGAAATGGGCAATCAGACCCGCTTGTGTCGACTTGTTGTAATAAGGCGTGACGACCATCGCCATCTCGGCTCCGAGTTCGGCGGCCCGTTTCGTCTTTTGAATGCTGAGCGCCGTGTTGTTCGACCCGGTTCCGGCGATGATAACGGCGCGACCGGCCGCGACTTCAATCGCTTTGACGAGAAGCGTCTCGAACTCGTCGTCCGTGATGGTCATGCCTTCACCGGTCGTTCCCCCGATCACGAGACCGCTGACACCCTCTTTAATTTGATCTTGAATCAACGTTTCCCACGCTGTGAGATTTAGCTGACCGTCTGCTTGAAACGGTGTAGCGAGTGCGGTTGCGACTCCTGTGAACATATAATCTCCCCCTTATTTTGTAGCAGTCTGCCCAATCATGCATTGGGCGATTTGGACGGCGTTCGCTGCCGCGCCTTTTCGAACGTTATCAGCGACACACCAGAGATGGAACGTGTTCGGCTGTGACTCGTCGACACGGACACGACCGACGTACACGTCGTCTGTCCCGTTCGCATCGAGCGGTGTCGGATAGACGAGTTCGCCCGGGTTGTCCATGAGGACGACACCTGGCGCGTCCGCGAGCACGGCTTTCACTTCGGCTAGCGTCGCCTCGCGGTCGAGCGTGACCGTGATGGAGACGGCGTGGCTGTTACGGACCGGGACACGGACGCATGTCGCCGTCACCCCGAGGTTCGGCGCGTTCAAAATTTTACGTGTTTCCTCGATCATCTTCTGTTCTTCTTTCGTATAACCGTTCTCTAAGAACACATCGATGTGCGGCAAGACGTTATCGTAAATCGGATACGGATAGTTTTTCGGTTCCTCGCCGCGCGCTCCACGTTCCAAGTCTTCAATCCCTTTTTGACCCGACCCGGAGACGGCTTGATACGATGTGTAAGCGACGCGCGTCAACCCGTATACTTCCGCAAGCGGTGCGAGTGCGACGACCGATTGAATCGTCGAGCAGTTCGGGTTGGCGATGAGTGTCTTGTCCGGGCTCAGTTCGACTCGGTTCACTTCCGGGACGATGAGCGGGATGTCCGCTTGCATCCGGAACGCGCTCGAGTTATCGATGACGATGACCCCTTGTTCACTCAGACGAGGTGCATATTGTTCACTGAGGCTCCCCCCGGCTGAGAAAAGCGCGATATCGATTGGGTCGGCGTAAATCGCGTCCGACAGTTCCCGGATGACGACATCTTTTCCGTTCACGTTCACGGTCTTTCCGGCTGAACGGGCTGAAGCGTAAAGCAATAATTCGTTGATTGGAAACTCGTATTCGGTCAAGACTTCAATCATTTTTTGACCGACGGCTCCGGTCGCGCCGACGACGGCTACATTATACATGGTGACTCCCCCTTATAAATGGAAACGTTCGGCGATGGCTGCGACCGCCGTTTCAACGTCTTGATCGTTAATCGTGTACGAGATGCTGATCTCGGATGTCGTGACTTGATAGAATGGGATCCCGCTTTCACGGAACGTGGCGAACAATTCGGACGCGACCCCGGTCGCGTCACGCATCCCGATGCCGACGACCGAAATTTTCGCATGTTCGGTATGACGGTCGATTTTGATTTGCGGAAACGTCTCGGTCAATTCCGCGAGCGCTTCTTCGAGGAACGCCTCTTCATCGAGCGGACACGTGAACGATAAGAACACTTCTCCATCGAACGCCGTCTGACTGATCATATCGATATTGACATGACGCTGTGACAACTTCTCGAAAATGTCGGCAACTCCTGCCACCGAATGTGGAATGTGTTTGATTGAGACACTGAGCACGTTCTTCACGACGCTCACGCTCGTCACCGCTTTTTGTTCCATCGCCTGTGTCATATCCATGATCCATGTTCCTCCTTCGCTTGCAAGCGTCTTCCCTACAAAGATGTTCACATCAAATTTTTTCGCGAGCTCTACGCTTCTCATCTCCATCACTTTCGACCCGAGCGCGCTCATCTCCATCATCTCGTCATATGAGACCGTGTCTAGTCGGCGTGCCGTTTTGTGGATACGTGGGTCAGCCGTGTAGACCCCGGCGACGTCTGTATAGATTTCACAACGTTTGCTGAGCACGGCGGCCAAGGCGACGGCCGTCGTATCCGACCCACCCCGTCCGAGCGTCGTCACGTCACCGAACTCGTTGACACCTTGGAAACCGGCGACGATGACGACGTCATACGTCCGAAGTTTTTCTTCTAACACTTCTTTTCGAATCGCTTTGATTTTACTTTTCGTGTGAATGCCCATCGTGTCGATGCCGGCTTGTTGTCCGGTGAGCGAGATGGCGGCCACGCCCCGAGAGTTCAAAGCGATGCTGAGCAGGCTGATCGTCTGCTCCTCACCGACCGCGAGCAAGCGGTCAAGTTCACGAATCATCGGACGTTCCGTGATTTGTTTGGCGAGTGACAAGAGTGAGTCCGTCGTTTTCCCCATCGCGGAAACGACGACGACGAGCTTTTCACCGGCGGCGGCCCGAGTCTGTAAATATTCAGCAATGGCCTGGATTTGTTCAATCGTGGCAACGGAGCTGCCTCCGAATTTCAATACGGTTGTCATCAGGTTCCCCACTTTCATGATGTCCACCAACAGAAAAAGCGGCAGACCGGTAGGAAGCACTCTCCCTACGGTCTGCCGCTTGTACGCGCAGTTGAAAAACGATTAAAGAATCGTTCCGTAGATAGCGCTCCATGGCATTTCATCCATGGCAGTGTAGGCGTTATTCACGACTACCCCAGCCTTCGTTCGTACGCATGCGAACGTCGACTTCGGCGAATTTCCCCTTTCGGCTCGATCCGGAATGCGTCCGTATCGATCAAGCTTACTCATGTCATTCGCAACCTCTATCTGTCAGTTGTTAGTTTTAGTTATAACAAATGCTTCCCGGCTTGCCAACCTTTTTTTAGAAAAAAGGAAAATTTCAAACAATGGTCACCACGCCTTGTGCATCATCCGATGTGGAATGTCAGCATCTAAAAATTCATCGCCGTACGCCTCGTACCCGAGTCGTTCATAGAACGGAAGTGCCGTCAGTTGCGCCCCTAGTTTGAGCTCGTGTAACTCCCTCGCCCGCGCGACAGATTCGATCGAAAGCATGATCTCCTTGGCATACCCGTTGCCGCGCTTCGTGGCAAGTGTGGCGACCCGTTCGACTTTCCCGACCCCGTCACCGATTGGGCGCAGACGTGCCGTCGTGACAGGCTCAGCGTCCACCGTTCCGACAAAATGGATACAGTCCGGGTCGAGTTCGTCATACTCAAGTTCCGGCGCGATCCCTTGTTCACCAATAAACACCGTTTCCCGCACAGACCGGGCCAGTTCAATCAGTTTCGAGTCGTTCCCGTGTTCAATCTTCAACATGATACCATTCCTTCCTGTAGCCGCTTCACAATCTCCGCTGTCGCTCGTTCTAACTCGAGGACAGACTCGAAGCGGGCTTGCGCTTGTTTGTGACTGCCGCCCCCTCGACCGATGTCGAGGTCGTCGAGCGTCCGTTTCAAAAACTTACCGATGGCGATGTCGTGTGTCCCGTCATGCATGAGCCACAGCTTCTGTCCCGAGTGGTTCGCTCCGACGGCAATCCGTCCGGTCGCGGCGATGCGTTCGACGATCGTCGTCGTGAGCGTCTCTGCTTCCGTTTTGCCGATGTGGGTGATGACATAATTGTCTTCTTGCAAGAAGGCGGCGACTTTCGCTTTCGCGACGCGGGCCTCGAGCGCCTTCACTTCTTTGTCCCGCTCGAGACGAAGATTCCGTTCTTCGATGACACGGGCGGCGACCGTCTCGTTCGTCGTCGACAACGTTTGGTGAATCGTCCGTAGTGCGGTCCGGGACGAATGGACCGCGGCCAAGGCCCGAAGACCGGCGACGTACGTCAAACGGACGTTACCACGGACTTTCTTCATCGAGGTCACATGGACGATTCCGAGTTGACCCGTTGAATCCACATGGGTCCCGCCACAGGCGTTGTAATCGAGGCCGTCGATGGCGACGATGCGAACGGTTCCGGTGCGGTCGGTCGCTTTTCGTAAACGGTCTTGTTCGACTTCTTCGGCTGGGAATTCACGCACATGGACCGGACGGTTCTCAAAGATGATGCGTTGCACGTCTCGTTCTAGCGACTCGATTTGATCCCAATCGAATGTATCCGTATCGATTTCAAGCGAAGAGTCGGCTGGTCCAATCCCGAAACTGAGCGTCTGAATGCCATACTCGTCTTCTAACAAAGCCGTCAAAACATGCTGGGCCGTATGTTGAATCGAGTGGTCGCGACGGACCGCCTCATCGACGATGCCGGTCACAAGCGTTCCAGGTTCAAGCGTACGTTCGATCAAGTGCCAGACGATCTCATCGACCCGTTGCACATCGAGCACGGGCTCTCCGCTGAGTGTCCCGGCATCCGGTGGTTGTCCTCCGCCTTCTGCATAAAATAATGTGGATTCAAGCGCGATCCATGTCCCGCGCGCATCGGCGCGAGTCTCGGTCACCGTCGTTTCAAATTGCCATGAATTCATTACTGTCGCCGCCTTTTCTGTAGGATATGTTCAGACAACTAGTCTAATTTGGTCTATAATAAGAAACACTTACTTTCGAAGTCAGGAGCGATATGCATGTTACAGATTGATAAACAATCACCGCTACCTATTTATTATCAAATCGAAGCCTATTTAAAGCAACAAATAGATGCCGGCGAGCTTCAACCCGGAGAATCGATTCCATCCGAACGGGAGTTTTCCGAGCGCTATAACGTCAGTCGGATGACGGTCCGACAAGCGATCACGAACTTGGTCAACGCCGGTTACTTAAGCCGGCAAAAAGGCCGGGGAACGTTCGTCGCCAACAAGAAAATCACGATGGCCTTGTCTGGATTGACGAGTTTCTCAGAAGAAATCAAACATCGGGGCATGCGACCGTTCAGCCGCCTGTTATCGTTCCAGACGATTCCAGCCCCGGCGAAAATCGCTCAAAAGTTGAGCGTGTCTCTTGATACCCCCGTCTATGAGATGCGACGGTTGCGTCTCGCCGATGAGAACGTGCTCGCCCTCGAGACCGCATATATCCCGGTCGCCTTGTTGCCAGAACTGACCGAGACGGTTGCCGTCGGCTCAATCTATGAATTTGCCGAGCAGTCCGGCCTTCGATTAAAGAACGCGACCCAAACGCTCGAGGCACGGAGCGCGGGGCCGGAAGAAGCGAAGCTGTTGACGATTTCTCCGAACGCCCCTGTCCTTTTGATCGATCAACGAACGTATCTCGAAAACGGAGACATGTTCGAATATAGCCGTTCCTTGTTCCGTGGTGACGCCTACTCGTTCACCGTCTCCATGGATCGGACGTAAAAAAATGGTTTGCCGCGGACGGCAAACCATTTTTTATTGTGCTTCGTACGTGATGCCGGCAGGGTCATACATATACGTTTCGAGCTCTGTATCGGTCATCGGCTCCACTTCATTGCCCGCATCGGCCTGTTGGACACGATAGCGGACTTCTTCGAGTAACGGCTCGTTCAAGAAGTAATAGAAATGGCCGTCGTTGCCGCGGGCCCCTTCACCGGTCAACTGATACTGGACCGTGTTGTTGAGGGCACCGACGTCTTCGATCAGGCGCATATAGTCGTTTGGACCGAGCGTCGTCTGCATGTTGTCACCGACCGCCTTCAACACCTTGTCATAGTTGTTGATGAGTGATGTGCCGAGCGCTTGGTCAAGGACCGCGTTGATCACTTCCATCTGGCGCTGTCCGCGTCCGATGTCACCGCGTGGGTCGTCATAGCGGTTCCGGACGTAAGCGAGTGCCTCTTCACCTGACAACTGTTGCAATCCTTCTTCGACTTGGACGACTTCACGGGAAGCGTCATAACTCTTCTGTTCCGACGAGAACGGGACATCGATTTCGACGCCGCCGACGGCATCGATGAAGTCGACGAACCCTTGGAAGTTGAGCGAGACGACGTGATCGATATCGATACCGACCAAGTCTTCGATCGTGTTCGTCGCTACTCGCATCCCGTTGTTCGGGTTCGATTCATCCATCGATCCGAAATAGTACGCATGCGTGATCTTATCTTGATCGAGTCCGGTCTTGCCGTACGGGATGTTGAAGCCCGTGTAGTCGATATTGACGTACGAGTCACGCGGGATGCTGAGCATCGTCGTCTGCTTATTTTTCTTGTTCAAAATGACGACGATCATGACGTCTGAACGACCGTACTCCCCGCGTGCTTTCTTTTGCGGGGACAAGTCCGTCCCGAGTACGAGGAAGCTCTCGGTATCCTCTTTATCGAATCGCGTCGGTTCGAGGGTCGGATCATCCTCAAGTGTCACTTGCGTACCGGACAACATGTTATGTGCTTTATAAAACGCTGTCCCATACATGCTCGAGCCAACGATGACGGCGATCAATACGAGGGCGCTGAACAGCTTATAAAACGCAGACGGGCCTTTGCGACGTCTACGAGCCTGGGTTCTTGAATTCATGATTTTCTCCTTCACGGTCGATTGATATGAGCTTCACCTATTATAGAGGAATCCTCGACTTTTGTCGAAAACGTTTTGATTACAAATCCATTTCCATACAATTTCCCACAGTTGGCCATAAAAAAACCTGGAGACACTTGTCTCCAGGTCGTTAAGCTCGGATGGAAAAGAATCGATCAGCCGCTTCGCTGCCACGTGCCTGTAACACGTCACTGCATCCTGAAGCCGCTTCGGCGTCGAGCACGATCGTGACACTTGGATGCGCCTGCAAGATCGAGGCCGGCCAATCAATCGTCGGTACGCTCTCAATCATGTGGTGCACGGCTTCCGCTTTTCGGGCACCTGTCGCGACGAGAACGATTTCCCGTGCGTTCATGATCGTATCGAGCCCCATCGTGATGGCATGCGTCGGTACTTCCTCGATCGTATCAAAGAAACGACGATTCGCTTCCCGTGTCGACTCGGTCAGTTCGGTCACGTGCGTCTTCGCATCGAGCGCGGTACCCGGCTCATTGAAGGCGATATGTCCGTTCTCTCCGATGCCGAGCAATTGAAGATCGACCCCGATCGACCGGACGAGCTGTTCGTATCGTGCCGCTTCCGCTTCCGGATTTTCCGCGTCACCACGAGGCACATGGCTCTCTTTGAACGGGACGTCATTGAACAGGCGCTCTTCCATGAAGTGATGATAACTTTGCGGATGACTCGGTGCGAGTCCGATGTACTCATCTAAATTGACGCTTGTGACATGACTGCAGTCAAGCTTGTCACGTTTGAACATCTGATACATGCCGACCGGCGTGCTCCCCGTCGCCAGCCCGAGCACGAACTCTCGTTTCCCGGCCAATCGTTCAGTGATGAGTGTATAAGCGATCGTTTCTGCATCTGTCGGTGTTTTCGCAACTAGTATGTTCATTCCATATCCTCCTTCGAATAAGCGATACGTCCTTGAAGAATCGTTGTCGTGACCGACAGCGCATCGTCCCAAATGACGAGGTCCGCATCAAAGCCAGCCGCAATCGATCCTTTTTTCGTCAATCCGAATTCACGCGCTTGGTTCGTCGACGTCATCTTCACCGCTTCAGGTAATGTGCATCCTGTGAACGTGACCACGTTTCGGAACGCCGCGTCCATCGTCAAGACGCTACCGGCCAAATTTCCGGCTTCAAGGCGGGCTGCCCCGTCCGCAACGATGACCGGTTGGCCTCCGAGTTCATAGCGGCCGTCCGGAAGCCCCTTCGCCCGCATTGCGTCCGTAATGACGACGAGCCCGTCCGCCCCTTTCATGCGATAGGCGAAGTCGACCATCTCGTGACGGCTGTGAATCCCGTCTGGAATGATTTCGACCATGACGTCCCGCTCCAATAAACAATAGCCGACCGTTCCCGGCTCCCGATGGTGAAGTCCGCGCATCTGATTGTATAAGTGCGTCGCATGTTTGACGTTCGCTTCCTTGTTCTCGGCGAACGTGGCGTTCGTGTGCCCGGTCGACCCGACCGCCCCGGTCTCAAGCATCGCTCGTTCGAGTTCACGTGCCCCTGGACGTTCCGGCGCATACGTGACGAGACGGATGTGCCCGCCGGCCTCCTGTTGCCATGTCCGGAACTGCTCCGCGTCGGGGTCGATAATATATTCTGCCGGTTGCGCCCCCGCGTTATCGACGTTGACGAACGGTCCTTCTAGATGGATGCCGACGAGCGACGTGTCTCCCGCCTCGATGACAGTCCGGGCTGATTGTAGCGCCTTCGTGATGGCAGTCGGTGACTGCGTGATCGTCGTCGCAAAGAATGATGTCACTCCTTCAGCGAGCATCGACTTGGCGAGATGACGCAATCGGTCTTCATCCGCATCCATCGTGTCGACGTCATACCCGCCGTGGATATGAACGTCGATCATGCCCGGCGTCACAAGCGCCCCGTCCACATCGAGCTCCGTCTCACCTTCTGCTCTATACTCATCCATCGAACCGACGCTCTCAATCGTCGCTCCGTCGAACCGGATATATCCTCGTTCCCATGTCTTGTCCCCCGAAACGATCTGTGCGTTG
This sequence comes from Exiguobacterium sp. s16, assembly GCF_018618115.1. Taxonomy (NCBI): domain Bacteria; kingdom Bacillati; phylum Bacillota; class Bacilli; order Caryophanales; genus Exiguobacterium; species Exiguobacterium sp. s16. Next base: position 173,816 of record NZ_JACSLM010000005.1, read on the forward strand.
ATGATCACCATGATTGGTCATCCACCTTTCCTCAAGTAGCTTCATCGTCATCATAACAAAAATCAGTATAGTTGTATAGACCAATTTTGTTTTATAAAAAGGATTGATTCCCTCAATCCTTTGCCCGACTTATTCATGCCTAAAACAACAAAAGTTGACGTCAGTGACGTCAACTTTTGCAGGTTATGAGTTCTCGTTCATGAGCGGTTTCCCCTCATACCGTTTGACGATATGAATGAGACGCATGAACAACAAGACGGCGCCTGCCGCAAGACCTGCGATCAACCCGATCCAGTAACCATCCGGTCCGAAGCCGAACTGTTCGGCGAGTGTATAGCCGAGCGGGAGACCAATCACCCAATAGGCGATAAGCGACAACACGAGCGTCACGTTCACGTCTTTGAAGCCACGCAAAATCCCTTGAATCGGTGCGGCGACCGCATCCGACAGTTGGAAAAAGACCGCGAAGATCATGAAGTGGGCCGCGAGTTCCACGACGGCCGCGTCGTTCGTATAAATCGCGGCAACCCGTTCATTTTGCCAGAACAAAAGACCACCCGAGAAGAGCGAGACGGCCAGACAGAGTACGATCCCGATTTTAGCATAGCGCACCGCATCCTTGAGTCGCCCGGCCCCGAGTTCGTACCCGACGACGATGGTGAGCGCGCTCGATGCCGACAACGGCAACATATAGACGAACGAGGCGAAGTTGATGGCCGCTTGGTGGGCCGCGACGATATTGTCACCATAGGCACTAAGGAGCAATGTCACTGCCGCGAAGATGCTGACTTCGGCAAAAATGGCGAGACCGATCGGCGTGCCGAGCTTGAGCAACTCTTTTTGTCTCGGCCACATGAGACGTTCCACCGAACGCAGGAAGCGATATTCGAGGAACGGTTTTCCGTTCCGGACGAACGCGAACGCCATAAAGAACAGCAACCAGTAGGTGATCGCTGAGGCAATCCCGGCCCCGACACCGCCGTATGCCGGCACACCAAGTTTTCCAAAGATGAAGATGTAGTTTAACCCGACGTTAATGGGTAACCCTAATAATATAAGCAGCATCGAAATTCGTGTTTTGCCGAGCGAGTCCATGAGTGTGCGCAGCACGTTGAACAAAAACATCGGCAATACTCCGAATCCGAGTGCGAGCAAATACCCTTTGGCAATCCGTTTGCCTTCTTCACTCAGCCCCATGCCGTCGACAGCACTTGGGACGAGAAAGAAGCCGAGAACGAGCGTCGCGACGCTCAACCCGATCGCTAAGTAAACACCTTGATACAGTGTCCGTTGAATCTGTTGGATGTTGCGTGCCCCGAGCGCCTGCGCGACGATTGGTGCGACAGCGAGCAAAATCCCGCTTAACCCCGTATAGACGGGCATCCATAGACTCGACCCGACGCCGACACCTGCCAAATCGACGGCACCGGCACGGCCTGACATGACCGTGTCAAAAAAGCTGATTAAGTAAAAGGACACTTGTGTCACCAAAATCGGGAAGAAGATGGTGAAGAACAGTTTAATTTTTTCATTAAGTGAATGTGTTTGATACATGGACAACCTCATCTCATTTCAGAAAGGAAAAATTAGAATGAATCAACGGAATGCGGAGAAATTAAAATACGAGCTTTTGGAGACGTGGAACACGTTCAATCATTATATGACCGAGGCGCTCACGTTCCAAAACAGCGAAGACATCCACCAAGCGCGGGTCCATCTTCGGAAACTATTGACGTTCATGCAACTGTACGACACGAAACCTTCCACGTATCGTCAGTTGAAACAGTTGATGGAGGCGCTCGGTGCAGTGCGTGACGGGGACGTTCTTCTCGAAGGGCTCGCTGTCGAGACCGAGCTCGAGCAGGCTTTCGCCGATCACGTCGAAGCGAGCCGCGCCAAAGACCGCACGATTTTAAATACGCGCGTCACGGAGAAGATGACCCCATCGCTCGACCAACAAGTTCGCCGCTTTATCGGCGGACAGTTGTTCCGTGCCTTCAAAAAGCAGGACGCCTCGTCATTTATCGATAAAGCGAGGAGCGACCGCAAACGACGGATCGACGCCCATCACGACGCGACGGAGATGTCCGACCGGCTCGAGACGCTCCACAAGGTCAGGCTCGCCGTGAAACGCGAGCGCTATTTGAACGAGTACTTATTGAACTATGAGACGAAAGCCTCAAAAGATCAAATTCAAAAACTGAAGCGGCTCCAGACCGAGCTTGGCGACATGAACGATCGCCATCAACTGTTATTGCGTTGGAGCGATTTCACACCACCCGCCGCCTTGGCCGACGATTACGAACAAGTCGTGCACGAGCTGCAATCTCGGCTCGACGAATCGGTCGACGCCATCCAGCTTTAGCGGGACGTGTAGCGTTCGACGAGCAGTTCGAGCAGTTTCATCCCGGCAATCGAGTTCCCTTTCGAGTCGAGCGCCGGTCCGAAAATCCCGAAGCCGACATCGCTCAGTCCGAGCTCGTGTTTACCGGTCGCAAGGATGGCCCCGGACACCCCGCTCTTTCCCGGGAGACCGACACGGACGGCAAATTCCCCAGACGCATCGTACATGCCGCACGTCGTCATGATCGCTTTGACGATTCGGACGACGCGACGCGGGATCAGCTCTTCGCCCGTGACCGGGTCTTCCCCGTTGCCCGACAAAATTCGGCCAATGCGGGCCAAGTCAAAGCAATCGATTTCAATCGCACACTGCTTTGTGTACACGTCGATGATTTCATCGACATCACCCTCGACAATCCCGTGATGGCGCATGAAATAGAGCAAGGCCCGGTTCAAGTCGGTCGTCTCGTATTCCGAGCGGGCGACTTTTTCGTTATACGTGATTTCCTCCACCGGCACGTCGAGCAACGTCGCCAAAAACTGGCGGAACTGATAGATTTTCAGTTCCGCCGTGTCCCCTAAAATCATGCTCGTGACAGCGAGCGCCCCTGCATTGATCATCGGATTGAGCGGCTTTGACGGCACCGTCTCTTCAAGCTTGGCAATCGAGTTGAACGCGTCGCCGGTCGGCTCCATCCCGACTTTCGAGAACACGTAATCTTCTCCAAACTCCATCAAGACGTAACAGAGCGTCAACGCCTTCGAGACGCTTTGGATTGTGAACTTATGGTGGACGTCCCCCGCATGAATATATGAACCATCAGGCAAACAAATCGCCACGCCGAGCAAATCATCCTGTACATGCGCGAGCTCAGGAATATAGTCGGCGACTTTCCCTTGTGCTGTGTACGGACGACACTCATCGACCAAATGCGCCAACTGTTGTTCCAATACGTTCATCCAATCACCCCATGTCCGATAGTTTTCAACCGGGTCATCTTATCATATTCGAAGACGGTTAACCATCAAGTGGTCCGTCTTCCTTTTCTGGCTTATACCATTCCTCATCAGCCCAAAGGACCGACGGGCTGTCTTCATCTCCGTCGAGCTTCTCCCCGTACCGATTCATCGATGCGATGAAGGCGATAATGCCGACCACGACGACTGTCGCCGTTATGCCGAACCAAACCATATGGAGCCTCTCCTTCCCAATCGTGACGAATTTGTCTAGAACCATGTGAGACTTATCCTATGTCTACGTCAATATTCTCGGTACCGTTAGGAAGAACACTACATAGAAATGGGTGAATGGATTGAACAAAATTGCAATTATCGGTGGAGGAATTACAGGCATGGCCGCCGCCTATTACGCGAAACAAGCCGGGGCGCACGTCACCATGTACGAAGCGAGCGATCGAATCGGTGGAAAAATCAAGACCGTCTATCAAGACGGCTTCGTCTTAGAATGCGGACCGGACGGATACATGGCCCGAAAACCGACATTGACCGAACTGATCACCGAGCTCGGACTCGACGACCATCTCGTCCGGTCGATGACCGGGACATCGTACATTTATGTCCGCCAACAGCTTCGACAAATGCCGGACGGATCGGTCATGGGCATCCCGACCAAGTTTTGGCCGATGGTCAAGACCGATTTGTTCACGTGGCGCGGTAAACTTCGGGCCGGGATGGACCTCGTGCTGCCACGCGTCTATACGGGGACAGACATCTCGCTCGACAAATTCTTCCGGACCCGGCTCGGATCAGAAGTCGTCGATGCGATGATTGAACCGCTTCTCTCGGGAATCTACAACGGGACGCTCGACGATATGAGCATCGAGTCTACTTTCCCTCAGTTTATCACGATTGAACAAAAAACACGCAGCCTGATTCTCGGTATGAAAGCATTGACACCACCTGTTCAAGCCGGCGTCAAGCCACGTGAAGCCGGGAAGTTTCTATCCCTTCAGCAAGGTCTCGGCGTCCTCATCGAGGCGCTTCGCCCGTCGATTGACCGCCTCTATACAGAGACGAAGGTCGCGTCGGTCCGGCCCCATGAAGTCACCCTCGCCGACGGGACGACCAAGTCGTTCGACGGCATCATTTTGGCCACTTCGCCGAATGCGCTAGGTCCGATCCTCGGTCTCCCGGAAGCAGAAAAATTGTCCGAGTTGAAACGGACGTCTTCCATCACCGTGCTCGCGGCGTTCGATGAAAAAGAGGTCACGTCACTCGACGGGACCGGTTACGTCATCGCCAAAGCGGAAGGGAACGCCTTGACGGCCTGCAGTTGGATGCATAAGAAGTGGCCCCACATGGCACCAAAACATAAGGCGCTCTTACGCGTCTACATCGGATCTGAGTTCGTTCCCGATTTGTTGACGGAATCCGACGAGACCATCGCCGACTTCGCGCTGCGTGAACTGCGGAAGATTCAACACGTCGGTACCCCGATTTTCACAAAAGTCGAACGGCACATCGATACGATGCCGCAATATGAGGTCGGTCACAAACAATACGTGCGCGCTTTCGAAGAGCAGCTGTCCACACTCGACGGGATCGAGGCATGTGGTGCCATCTTGCATGGCGTCGGTCTCCCCGACTGCGTCGACTCGGCCAAACAGGCCGTCTCCCGGGTGATGGCGAGACAGGCGGTGTCCGTATGAAACGAGTCGACTACAACGAAAATCCATTCATCGTCATCTGGGAAGTAACACGTGCCTGTGCGCTATCGTGCGTCCATTGCCGAGCCGAGGCCCAGTTCCATCGCTATCCGGGTGAACTCGATACCGAGCAAGGCAAGGCACTCATCCGAGACATCCAGGCGATGGATAATCCGATTCTCGTCTTCACCGGGGGCGACCCGCTCATGCGTGAGGACTTGTTCGAACTGACCGAATATGCCGCTTCGCTCGGCATGCGTGTGTCGATGACCCCGTCGGCGACACCTCGTGTGACCCATGACGCCGTCAAACGGGCGAAAGACGCCGGCTTGACGCGCTGGGCGTTCTCACTCGACGGTCCGGACGCCAAATCACACGACTACTTCCGGGGTACGCGTGGCAGTTTCGAACGGACGCTGCGTGGCATCTCTTACTTCCGAGAAGAAGGGATGTCATTCCAAATCAATACGACGGTCACGGAGTATAACGTCGACCAACTCCCGGAAATCGCCAAACTCGTAGGTGAACTCGGCGTCTCGGTATGGACATTGTTCTTCCTCGTGCCGACCGGTCGCGGGTCACTCCTCCAGCCAATCTCGCCAGAACGGCATGAAGATGTACTCCGTTGGGCGTTCGCGTTGCAAGAGCACGTCCCGTTCATCATCTCGACGACCGAAGCCCAGTTTTATCGGCGCATCGCCCGGCAAGAGAATTTGAAACGAAAACAAGTTGGATTGCCGCCTATCGGCCATCCGCATGACGACCTCGCCAAGGCGCCCCGCGGCACGAACGACGGGAACGGCTTCGTGTTCATCTCGCATACGGGCGACGTCCAGCCGTCCGGCTTTTTGCCGATCACGTGCGGCAACGTGAAAGAGACACCGCTCGCTGAGATTTATCGGCACCACCCGGTCTTCAAATCGCTGCGTGACCCTGATACACACCACGGGAAATGCGGCTACTGTGAATATCGATACGTCTGCGGAGGGTCTCGGGCCCGCGCTTATGCCGTCACCGGCGACTATAAGGCCGAGGAACCGTACTGCGTCTATCAACCTGAACCGATTGCATAAACAAAGAGCGCCGGCGTCAGCCAGCGCTCTTTCGTGATTCAGTGAGTGACCGTCGCGGGACGAAGCGTCAACTCGTCGTTCTCGACGTCGATGACGACCGTCTGGCCGTCCTCGATGTCTCCCGCGAGAATGCTACGGGCGAGTTTCGTCTCAATCGTCCGTTGTACGTACCGGTTGATTGGACGGGCCCCGAACTGTGGCTCATACGCCTCGTCAGCAATGAACACCTTCGCGGCATCCGTGATCTCGATTTGAATCGAGCGCGCCGTCAAGCGACTGCCCATGCGTGCGACCGCTTTTTCGACGATTTGGCCGATTTGAGCCCGCGTGAGCGGATGGAACAAAATCGTCTCATCAACCCGGTTTAAAAACTCGGGACGGAAGTGGCGGCGGAGCCGCTCGATGACTTGGCGTTCTTCCGCCTCATCGATGACGCCATCTTTCGCCGCTTCGAGCAAGATGTCGGCCCCGATATTCGACGTCATGATGACGATCGTGTTTTTGAAGTCGACGACACGCCCGTGTGAGTCGGTCAAGCGACCATCGTCGAGCAGTTGCAGCAAGATGTTGAACACATCGGCGTGCGCTTTCTCGACCTCGTCGAGCAGGAGCACCGAGTACGGGTTGCGGCGGACCGCTTCCGTCAACTGGCCGCCTTCTTCATAGCCGATATAACCCGGAGGTGCCCCGACGAGACGCGACACGGCGTGTTTCTCCATATACTCGCTCATGTCGAGGCGAACGATATGGTCCTCCGAGTCGAACATCGCTTCGGCGAGCGCTTTCCCGAGCTCGGTCTTCCCGACACCGGTCGGTCCGAGGAACAAGAACGAGCCGATCGGACGGTTCGGATCTTTGATGCCGGCCCGAGCCCGAATGACGGCGTCGCTGACGAGCCGAATCGCATCGTCTTGTCCGAAGACGCGTTGATGAAGTACCGTCTCGAGGTTGAGCAACTTATCTCGTTCTCCTTCGGTCAATTTCGTCACAGGGATGCCCGTCCATTTCGAGACGACCTCGGCAATCTCTTCCTCGGTCACTTCTTCCCGGACGAGTTCACGTGTCACCGAACCAGCGAGCCGCTCTGCTTCTGCAAGCTCGCGCTCGAGTTCCGGGATGCGGCCATATTTGAGCTCGGAGGCCCGGTTCAAATCGTAACGGCTCTCGGCTTCTTGCAGTTCAAGTTTCACTTTTTCTAAATCCCCACGGATATGTTGGACACGATGGGTCGACTCTTTCTCGTTTTCCCAGCGGAGTCGGAGCGCGTCCGACTGTTCGCGGATCGAGGCGAGTTCTTGCTGCAACGCATCGAGTCGTTTCTTCGAGGCATCATCGCTCTCTTTCTTCAGGGCCGCCTCTTCGATCTCGAGTTGCATGACGCGGCGCACGAGTTCATCGAGCTCGGCCGGCATCGATTCCATCTCCGTCCGAATCATCGCACACGATTCGTCGACGAGATCGATCGCCTTGTCCGGCATGAACCGGTCGGTGATATAGCGGTTCGATAACACGGCTGCTGCGACGAGCGCGTTGTCGTGAATGCGGACACCGTGGTGAATCTCGAAGCGCTCTTTTAATCCACGCAAGATCGACACCGTGTCTTCGACGTCCGGTTCGTCGACGAGCACTTGTTGGAAGCGGCGCTCAAGCGCTGGATCTTTCTCAATATATTGCCGATATTCATCGAGTGTCGTCGCACCGATACAGTGGAGTTCACCACGGGCGAGCATCGGTTTGAGCATGTTCCCGGCGTCCATCGCGCCTTCGGACTTGCCGGCCCCGACAATCGTATGCAGTTCGTCAATGAAGAGGATGATTTTCCCTTCCGCTTCTTTCACTTCGTTCAAGACAGCTTGGAGCCGCTCTTCGAACTCGCCGCGATATTTGGCCCCGGCGACGAGCGAACTCATATCGAGACTGAAAATCGTCTTGTCTTTCAAGCTCTCCGGCACGTCGCCGCGGACGATGCGTTGGGCGAGCCCTTCGACGATCGCCGTTTTCCCAACGCCCGGTTCCCCGATCAAGACCGGGTTGTTTTTCGTCTTCCGGCTCAAGATGCGGATGACACGCCGAATCTCGCTATCGCGCCCGATGACGGGATCGATTTTTCCGGTCTTCACTTCTTGGATCAAGTCGCGTCCATATTTCGTCAAGACGTCATACGTCGCTTCCGGTGATTTCGACGTGATCCGTCGATTGCCCCGGACGGCGACGAGTGCCTCACGCAATCTCTCCTCGGTCACACCTTTGCGTTCGAGCATGTTCTGTGCTTGACTCTTGTTCATGATGATCCCAAGCAGAATATGCTCGACCGAGACGTATTCATCGCTCATCCCTGTCGCTTCACGTTCCGCCGTCGTCAACACGTTCAACAGTGAGGCCGAGATCATCGGCGTCGTCGGCGTTTGAAGTTTCGGTGCGTTTTTGAGTGCCATCGCGACTTCGGCCTCAATATCGGCCACGCTCAGTTCCATTTTTTGCAGTAAGAGCGGCGCGATGCCGTCCGTTTGTGAGATCATCGACGCCAAGACGTGCCATTCGTTCATCTCGCTATGGTGGTACTGTTTCGCAAGTGCCTGCGAGCTGACGATGCCTTCATGTGCTTTATCGGTAAATCGATTGAAATCCATTCTGCTTCCTCCTTAGGCTCAGCGTTCGAGTTGTTCGTAAACAGATCGGTGGGCGGCGTCTAGCGGCAAATCGACTTCAAGTTGGACGAATAGATCCGATCGGACTTTCGAAGCGGTCATGAATCCACGTCCCGGGATGCGCATCCGTTGACCAGGCCGCGACCCCGGTTTGACTTTCAGCTTGACCCGACCACCATCGAGTGTCGCCACGACGACTTCCGCGCCGTCGAGGAAAGCGAGCGGACGCAACCGTTTGACGGTGATGACGTTCGCCCCTTCGCGCCGGTACGTGTCGTCATCGGTGAAGTGGAGCTCGACGTACACATCGCCTCGATCGCCCGACTGTCCGACTTTACTGCTCTTGCCTTTGAGCCGCAGCTTTTGTCCTTCATGGGCGCCTTGCGGGATTTTGACGTTGACCGTCCCCGTCTGTAGGCGCAGGCTCACTTTGGCATCACTCGTCAACTGACTGAGTGGGACATTGACTCGGACGGTCTCATCGAGGTCTTCTTCGACCGCCTGGTCAAAGAAGCTGCCGAACATATCCTCAAAACCGAATGTGCGCGACGTCGTTCGTGACCCACCGCCGAATTGACGGAACAAGTCCTCGAATTGGGCCGATCCTTCCCCGTACCCATCACCACTGTACCCTCCACCGAACGTCGGCCCTTCCGGACTTCCGTAACGGTCATAGTTCGCTTTTTTGTCAGGATCGCTCAACACGTCGAAAGCCTCTTGGATTGCTTTGAACTTGTCTTGGGCACCCGGGTCTTTATTCACGTCCGGATGGTATTGTTTTGCCAACTTTCGATACGCTCGTTTTATGTCTTGGTCGGATGCCTGCTTCGGCACGCCAAGGACGTCATAATAGTTTTTTGCCATCTCGTTTCACCTCACCTATCCCTTTCCCGATTCTGTTAAGTCTATTCTACCGATTTGGTCAAAGAAGGTCAAAGAATTTCCTCGTTACTTGTCATACGAAAAAAAGAAGGCATTCGTTTCATCACGATGCCTTCTTATCGGTTAGAAATATACTTTCGGACTATCCATGCCCTCTTCAAACACGATCGTCACTTCTTGTTCGCCACCGAGCGAGGTGACGTTGATTCGGACGGGTACGTTCCGGTTGTATTCCCAGCGGTTCTCGAGCAGGCCGACGACGTGCTGCGTGAAGCCGACGAGTTCGGCCCGGCTATAGAACTGGATCGGAATATCGATCTCAATCCGTGACAATTCCCCGTTCTGATAAAAACCTTTCCCGATCATCCCGCTGAAATCTGGGAACACATCAGCGATTCGGTCGCTGAAGAGGGAGAATTTTTGAGCGTCATCGCGCACTTCCGTCGTCGCTTTGGCGGACGGGAAGTAATAATACGTCTCGTCGACATCTTTCCAATCACTCGCCGTCACCTCGCCAGCCGTGCCAACGAATGCCGATTTGACATAGTTCCCCGGCGTCGGTGACCCTTGCGACGCTTTCATATACAATGCGACGTTGATATCGAGATCTTTGAAGTCCTCGCGCTTGCGCAGTTGGGCGACGAGTTCATTCGCCATGCGCTCTCCTTCAGCGATGACTTTCTTCTCGTCAAGCTTCTCCGTATACGTCGGACCGAAGTTCGGTGCTTGGAACACGTACTCCCGGTTCAAAATCAAAGCGAACGAAACACCGCCGAGTTGATAGCCGTTATCCGTTTTCGTCATATAGTTCTGTTCGACGAGCGACGCCAAATAGAGTGGCGACTTTTTATTCTCCTCGACGAATTGGTCTTCGGCCACTTCGGCCGTGCCGTTCGCATACGCCGGGTTGAGCGGGACGAGACCTTCTGACGTTTTGTCTTTACGGCCAAGCAGACGCGAGACATCTTCACTCGTCAATAGCTGTCCTTCTTGATACGCATAGTTTTCCGGTTTGAACGCGCCGGTCGAATGGCGCATGAGGCCGAGCTCCACTTCTTCGAGCTCGAGCGACGAGCTCACTTGGCGCTGGGCCAAACCTCGGGCTGCCGCCGGTTTAAATGGAATGACCATCTGGTAATATGAATCACGCGCTTGAATCGCTTCTGTGACGCCTTCGGCTGCCGTCTCTTCACCCGTCGGTGTGACTTCCTCTTCCCCCATCGGGATTTTCATCGAGCACCCGCCGAGGAAAACCGTCGCGGCGAGAGCTGGGATAATCAATTGTTTCCATTTCATCTATGTCTGAACTCCTTTGATGATTCGATTCGTTACACTTCGTCCATTATAACAAAATCGTCCGTCGAAAAAAGTGTCGAAGCGGAATCAGTCCCGATTCAAAGAAAAGCACCCCCCGACTCGTGTCGGAGGGCGCCTGCGATCATACTTTTGTGGATGGACGGCGCCGATGCGTCACGAACAAGAGCCCGAGCACGATTAAAACGAGACCAATGACCGTCCCCCACGTTTCCGTCGAACCTGTCATCGGTAGCGTCGCTTGGTCAGGTGTCACCGGGGTCGTCGGTTCAGGCACATACACAGATTCGTCGCGTTCAGGTTCCGGGATGGCTTGTTTCACATGCACCGTCGCCTCGGCCGTTCGGGACACACGCGCCTCACGATTGACCTCGAACGTGAACGTCGTCCGGTTCGTCAGTACTGCGCCCGCTCGCACATCATAGGATGGTAACAACACTTTCTCCACTTCAAGCACGACTTCCTCACCTGGGATGAGTCCGTTCTCGACTTCAGCGAGAGCCTGCATGCCGTCTCGAAGCGTCTCGGTCGTCTCGCGCTGTTCTTTGGTCGTCAACGCCCCGCTCGTCCATTCATCGATGACATCGACAAAGTACAAGGTGACATTCGACGTGTTTGTGATTGTATACGTATAGCGAATCGCCTCGCCCGGGTGCACCGTCCCTGGGCTCGCCACTTTCGTGACCGTGAAATCAGCTTGGTTCAATAAGACGATCTGTTGACTCTCGGCATCGACGACCCGTCCATAGGAATCGGTCGCGCCGACCCGGAACACGTTCCCGATCTCAGGAGCGTTCGTCCGGTCATAGTCGCTCGGGATTGTTAAGTTGACCGTCGCCTCGACGCGTTCACCTGCCGCGAGGCCGTTCTCCCCGATGAGCGCCATCAACTGCTCACGCACGTCGGCATTGAATGCTTCGACCTTATCAGCATCGATGTCGCCGCTAAAGAACTCATCTTCGATGGAGGTGATCGTGAGCGCCGTCTCGCCTGTGTTCTCGATGATGAACGTATACGGAATCACTCCGCCGACGACGGCTTGATCAATATTGGCCTCTTTACCGACCTCGAGGCCAATCGTCTCATTCGGTACGACCGTGACGGTCGCCTCGGCACATTCGACCGGAATCAATTCATCTGCTCCTTCAACACCGATACAAAACGTATTCGTCACCACCGTCTCATCTGTCACGTCTGGTGCGAACACATCGAACTGGATTGTCGTCGTCCCGACCGGTATCGTCGGAAACGTCCAATCGAAGGCGGGTGGTCCACTCACGGTCGTCGGGGGTACCGAACCTTCCGGACCGAGAACTTCAACCGAGTCCGCGACGACGGTCAACGCTTCCGGGACCGTGTTGGATACGGAAAAATTCTCGACAGGGGCGCCCGTCACATCGATGACGAGCCGATACGTCACTAAATCTCCGCCTAACACACGCTCGATTGGCCCGTCGGCACCGAGCACCAATTGATCGATGGCAACTACTGGGGTGGCGGAGGGTGCGGTCACTTCTTCTGTGACAGGTTCTTCTGGCGATGGCTCTGATTCAACGAGCGGAGGCTCGACCGGTGTTTCAACGTCTGGAACTGTCTCTGTCCCGTCATCACCCGGCTCAGTCGACTCGCCCGCAAGTTCCTCAACATGAAATGCATAGACGGCGTCCGGGAACGAATAAGGAACGCCCTCACCATTATATAACGTGACTTGATCGATGGTCGTAACGTCAACGTCGGCCGCATCCACCATGAACCGCCAAATCGTTGACGATTCACGCGCCCCGTAGTACGTCACGTCGTCGTAAATCAGGCTTGCGTCGTCGTACGCTTCGATTTCTTCAGGGCTCAAATCAATTTGTGCATAAATTGGCGTTGGTGTCATTGTCGTGTTCGCGTAAACGCCATTCGGTGCCCACATGCCAATCAATACGAGGACGAATGTGATGAGTGCAAAGATGCGTCGGTTAGTGTTTCGCATGATGGTCCCCTCCTCTAAGGTGTCTGCCAAACTGTGACGAATGTCTGCGATGACACGCTCCGGCACGGGAGAGGGATAGAGGATGATTGTGCGCGAGTCGTGGTGTGAGTTCTTGGTGTCAAAAAGTATTTGTAGATACTATTCATTACCCTTCGCACGTTCCCACGAACCCGCCGTCATCCTAAAACAGTTGAAAATTAGGTCAATGAAAAAAGGCCTTCCACACGGAAGACCTTTCCTTCAAGATTGTTCTGCCAAGAAGGCGAGCAACGCCGCCTCGTCCCACACTTCGATGCCAAGCGATTCGGCTTTCGTCAGTTTCGACCCGGCTTTCTCGCCGGCGACGAGGAGGTCGGTGTTCTTGCTGACGCTGCCTGTGACGCTCGCACCGAGCAATTCGAGTTGCTTACCGGCCTCGCCACGCGTCATCTCATGCAGTTTCCCGGTCAAAACGACTGTCTTCCCGGCGAGCGGCGCATCCGTATCGACCGGTCGTTTCGTACCTTTGAACGTCAGGTTGACACCTGCCGCGCCGAGGTCACGGACGAGGTCACGAGCTTCCGGCTTCTCAAAGTATAAGCCGATCGATTCAGCCATCTTCGTACCGATACCATCGATTGACGTCAAGTCGTCGATCGATGCCTCCATGACCGCTTCCATCGTCTCGAACCGTTCCGCAATCAACGCGGCCGCTTTTTGTCCGACGAGGCGGATACCGAGCGCGAACAAGACGCGCTCGAGCGAGTTCTGTTTCGACTGCTCAATCGCCGCGAGCAAGTTCGTCACCGACGTTTCGCCCATCCGGTCGAGCTCGAGGAGCGCGTCCCGGTCGAGACGGTACAGGTCGGCCACGTTATGAACGAGCCCGGACGCGTGGAGTTGTGTGATTACTTTCTCGCCGAGCCCATCGATGTTCATCGCCGGGCGTGACACGAAATGAATCAACCCTTCGAGCAGTTGGGCCGGGCATTCCGGATTGACGCAGCGGTGGTCCGCCTCTCCTTCTAAACGCACGAGTTCAGATTCACAAGCTGGACAATGCGTCGGGAAGACGATTTCCGTCTCCTCCCCGGTCCGCTCACTGACGAGCGCCGAGACGACGGCTGGAATCACATCGCCGGCTTTCTTGATGACGACACGGTCCCCGATGTGAAGGTCCTTCTCTACAATGAAGTCCTCGTTATGGAGCGTCGCATACGTCACGGTCGACCCGGCGACCGAGACTGGTGCGAACCGTGCGCGTGGCGTGACTTTTCCGGTCCGCCCGACACTGAAATCGACGTCTTCAATCGTCGTCACGACTTCTTCAGCCGGGAACTTATACGCGACGGCCCAACGCGGGCTCTTCGCCGTGAAGCCGAGCTGTTCTTGCTCTTCGTAAGCTGCGACTTTAATAACGATGCCGTCAATCTCATATGGTAGCTCCGACCGCTTCGTCACATACGTTTCGATATAGTCCCATAACTCATCGGCCGTATGACACGTCGTGTATTCTTGACTGACAGCGATGCCGAGACGGCGCAAATACGCGAGCGACTCGTCATGCGAGGCGACGAGGTCGTCCGTCGAGACGAGCCCGTAGGCGAAGAACGCCAAGTTCCGCGACGCCGCGATTTTCGAGTCGAGCTGCCGGAGCGAACCTGCCGCCGCATTGCGCGGGTTGGCGAATAAAGGTTCCCCAAGACGTTCTCGCTCGTCGTTCAAATGTTCGAACGACCGTTTCGGCATATATGCCTCACCGCGCACCTCGAACGTGACGTCCTCGTTCAACCGGAGCGGAATCGAGCGGATCGTCTTCAAGTTTTGCGTGATGTCTTCTCCGGTCGTCCCGTCACCGCGCGTCGCGCCACGGACGAGCCGACCGTCTTCGTATTTCAGTGACACGGCGAGCCCGTCAAACTTGAGCTCGGCGACGAAGAGCGGACTGTAACCGAGATCTTTCTCGATGCGTTCGACCCATTCGACGAGCTCTTCTTTAGAAAACACGTTCCCGAGTGAGAGCATCGGCGTATCATGCGTCACTTTGACGAACGCGTCGAGCGGGGCACCGCCGACCCGTTGCGTCGGAGAGTCTGGACTCCGAAGTTCCGGATAGTCCGTCTCGATTTCAATCAATTCGTTCATGAGACGGTCGTATTCCGCATCCGGGACACTCGGGCGGTCGAGCACATAATATTCATATCCGTATTGGTTTAACTTTTGACGAATCGCTTCAACACGTTCTGCCATCTCCATGTGATCACCTCACGCTTTTTCGATTGGGGCAAACTTGGCGAGCAGGCGCTTGATGCCGACTGCCGGGAAAGCGATATCGAGTTCGAGCTGATCGCCTTCGCCACGCGTCTGGACGACCGTGCCTTGACCCCATTTTTTATGATTGGCCTTATCCCCAACGTTCCAACCGATCGATTCGGCGCCGGACGACTGGGCGAGCTTCGGTTTTGGTTTCGAGCTGAAGCCGTTCACCGGAAGTTTCCCCGGCGACTCGACCGGATTCCATGGCATCGCCTTTTTCGCTTTGCCCGAACGCTCCAAGAGCGTCTCTGGCAACTCGTGCAAGAAGCGCGATTCCGGGTTGTTTTGGAAACGACCGTACAGCATCCGAGACTGGGCCCGCGTCAAATAGAGACGTTTCTCGGCCCGTGTGATCCCGACGTAGGCGAGACGACGTTCTTCTTCCATCTCTTCCGGGTCGTTCAAGGCACGGCTGTGCGGGAACAACCCTTCTTCCATCCCAATCAAGAAGACGACTGGGAACTCGAGCCCTTTGGCCGAGTGGAGCGTCATGAGCGTCACTTGGTGCAACTCGTCGACTTCTTCGAGCGTGTCGAGGTCCGAGACGAGCGTCAAATCGGTTAGGAAGGCGACGAGTGTCTGCTCGTCACTCTCTTTCTCGAAGTTTTGGGCGACTGAGAGGAACTCTTGCAAGTTCTCGAGGCGGCTCTCGGCTTCAAGCGTCTTCTCGATTTTGAGCATCTCTTCGTAGCCTGACTTCTTCAGCACTTCTTCAATCAATTCGGAAATCGACAAGTAGTCGGCCATTTGACGCAAATCGACCATCAATTGACGGAACTCGGCAAGCTTCGTTGCTGTGCGTGGGGCAATCCCGGACAGTTCGATGTCACGGATCGCTTCCATGAGCGACACACCCTGCATCCCGGCGAAGTCGCCGAGCTTATCGACCGTCGCGGCGCCGATACCGCGTTTCGGTTCGTTGACGACACGGACGAAGGAGATGTCCTCGTCCGGGTTGGCGATCAAGCGTAAATACGCCAAGATGTCTTTGATTTCTTTTCGTTCATAGAACTTCGTCCCGCCGACCATCTTATACGGGATGTTCGACTTGAGGAGCATCTCTTCAAGTCCACGCGATTGAGCGTTCGTCCGATACAGAACGGCCATTTCGCCGTAATCGATGCCTTCTTGGCGGAGTTCTTTCATCTGATTGATGATAAAGAACGCTTCATCCCGGTCATCCGAGGCGACGTGAAGGAGCAGTTTCTCCCCTTCGACGTTCTCGGTCCATAGCTTCTTATCTTTTCGGCTCGAGTTGTTTTGAATGACACCGTTCGCCGCTTCCAAAATCCGTTTCGTCGACCGATAATTTTGTTCGAGTAAGATGACGTGTGCACTCGGGTAATCTTTCTCAAACGTCAAAATGTTGGCGATGTCGGCCCCGCGCCAGCGATAGATCGACTGGTCCGAGTCACCGACGACACACAAGTTCTCATGCGCTTGCGCGAGCAGTTTAACGAGTGTATATTGGGCCCGGTTCGTATCTTGATACTCGTCGACGTGGATGTATTGGAACTTCTTCTGATAAAACGCAAGCACGTCCGGCGCTTCTTGGAACAGCTGAATCGCCTTCATGATCAAGTCATCAAAGTCGAGCACGTTGTTTTGCTTCAATTTTTTCTCATACGCCGTATAGACGTCCGAGATGACTTTCTCGTAGGGGTTGTTGCCGACGAGTCCAGCCGCGTCTTGCGGCGTGCGGAGTTCGTTCTTATGGTTCGAGATCATGCCGAGGAGCGTCCGCGGCTCATATTTTTTCGGGTCAAGGTTCAGCTCTTTGAGCACTTGCTTGATTGCCGTCAACTGATCGGACGAGTCGAGAATCGAGAAGTTCCGGTCATAGCGGATGCGATCGATGTCGCGGCGCAAAATCCGGACGCACATCGAGTGGAACGTCGAAATCCAAATATCGTCCGCGACACCGCCGACGAGGCGGGCGATCCGGTCTTTCATCTCGCGGGCCGCTTTGTTCGTGAACGTAATCGCGAGAATGTTCCACGGCGCGATTTGTTTCGACGCCATCAAGTAGGCGACGCGATGCGTCAAGACACGTGTTTTCCCAGACCCTGCCCCGGCCATGATGAGGAGCGGGCCGTCCGTATATTTGACCGCCTCCGCTTGCGGGGGGTTCATGCCTTTGACTAATTCTTCACTCAAGTTATACATAATCGTTTCCTTTCTCTAACCAAACATTTGTTCTTATTTTATCGGAGTGCCGCGACAGTCGCAAGCGCTCCTTCGAAATTGTCATAAATCACATTACCGACGACGATCGTGTCCGCGTATGCGGCCATCGTCTGAGCTGATTCAAAATCGGTGATGCCGCCCCCATAAAACAAGTGGGCGTCCGGCACCGCTAAACGTACTTCTTTGATGAGCTCGACGGATCCCAGTGTGCCGCTATACTCCACGTAAAGCGAAGGCAAGCGGAACAAGCGATGACCGGCTTCTGCGTAAGCGACCGCCTCTTCGATGGAAAGGTCGGTTTTCGCCTCGGTCACACGGGCCACTTTCGCGTCCGGGTTCAAGACGATATAACCTTGTCCGGTCACCTGGTCATGAAACAAGTGTCCGTGTCGTTCAAACGCCTTCACTTGATGACCGATGAGCCAGTCGACAGTTCCTGCATTCAGGACGGTCGGAATAAAATAGTGATCGAAGCCTCGAACCACTTGCTCGGGATGGCTCATCTCAAGCGCGAGCGGAATGCCGCACCCTTCGAGTCGGGCATAGAGCGCGAATGTGTTCTCCGCATCGACCCCGTCGGTCCCTCCGATGAGGAAGGCGTCCGTACCGGAGCGGATGAGCGCCGCGAGCGCCGAATCATCGAGCGGTTTATTCGGATCTAGTTTAAACACGTGGCGCCACGATTGAAAATCCATTCGGCTTCCCTCCCCTTCGATACCTTCTCTAGTGTAGCGATTTTTCCCGCCACTTGCATCTGTTGAACGAAAAAAGACTTGCCGAGGCAAGTCTCAAATACGTCTCGCGTGCGTCTTTCGTTCGCGGGCCGTCATCCACTTGGCGACGAGCAGAGCGAACAGCCCGTACACCGGGATGAACCAGAGCGGATTGGCCAAGAAAAAGCCGAGCACGGGAATATCAAGTAGCGGAGAATCCGGTGAACAGAGCGCCGTTCCGTTCACAACCGCGATGAACGGCAATACGGGAACGGCAAACACGTAACCGAAATTGATCCAAAAAGCTTTCATGTTCTGAGCTCCTTACCCTAAGATGATTGATTCTTTCGGATAGTTGTACATCCGTTTCGGCTGTCTCCGCTGCAAAATCAAGATGAAGGCGATGACACCGATGCGTCCAATGAACATTAAAATGGTGAGCACCCACTTGCCGACGTTACTAAATTCGGACGATAGCCCGACCGACAATCCGGTCGTTCCGAACGCCGAGCACGCCTCGAACAAGATGCGCGTGAGCGATGCGTCTTCGAAGAACGTCAGCACCATGACCCCGGTCAACAGGACGGCCAGAGACACGGTAATGATGACGAACGCTTTCCAAATGTCCTCAAGCACGATCTCACGTCCGAAGATTTTAATGGACGAGTCCCCGCGAATGAACGCGACGACCCCGAGCACGGCGACGGCGAACGTCGTCGTCCGAATCCCCCCACCGACCGAGGACGGTGACGCCCCGATGAACATCAGAATCGAGAGCAGCAACATGCTGCCTTCCGAGAACAAGTTGACATCAACGGTCGACAACCCCCCGTTTCGCGTCGTCACGGACTGGAACAACGAGTCCGAGAGTGCGAGCCAGAGCGGCAACTCTTTGAACGCGTTGTCATACTCAAACAGGAACAAACCGACGGTCCCGATGGCAATCAAGATGAAGAACGTCGATACCGTCAGTTTTGTGAACAGTGAGAAACGGCGCGGGAAATTCTCGCGCTTCCGAATGATTCGGTTCGTCAAATACGTGCGAATCTCGACGAGGACCGGGAACCCGATGGCACCGCCGGTCATGAGCGCGATTTGGGTGAAGATGACGAACGGGTCTTCCCGGAATGGTGCGAGCGAGCTGCCGGTGATGTCGAAGCCGGCGTTCGTCGTCGCACTGATCGAACCGAACAGGCCTTGCAGGAACGCCTCGCTGGCCGTATCGAAGTAATTTAAGTAATGGACCCCAAGCAACACCGCACCGACCGCTTCAATCGCGATAACGGTGATGACGATCTCGGTGATGTACTTGACGATCCCAGACATCGACGTCTGGTTTTGGTCACGTAAAATCAGCTGGCGCTCGCGAAAACCGATGCGCTTGCCAAGCAAGATCCACATGATGACGTGAAGACTGATCAACCCGACCCCGCTCACTTGAACGATGAACAAGATGATAAATAATCCGAACGTCGAGAACGTATCGGTCACGACGATCGGGGTCAATCCGGTAACGCTGACACAGCTGACCGCGAAAAAGACGAGATCGGTGAACGTGATCGAGACGCCCGGTTGTCGCGCAATCGGTAAAGCGAGCAAAATGACGGCCAACACGACCGCCGCGCTATAAATCAACACGAGTGTCTGGACCGGTGTCAGCTTCCGAAAGAACAGCTGTAAATTTCGCTTCATAAACTTGTCTTGCATCTCGCCCCTCCTCTCCCATCAAAAACAAGATGACTCTTACGAGTCACCTTCTGATTGTTGTAGACGTTCAAGGGCAAGATCATAGCCGCCTGACCCATAGTTCAAGCAACGCTTGACGCGGGAAATCGTGGCCGTCGAAGCTCCTGTCGCTTCTTCAATTTTATGGTACGTGCTACCTTCACGAATTTGGCGGGCCACTTCTAGCCGTTGGGCGAGCGCCTGCACTTCGTTCACGGTCGCTAAATCTTCAAATAGTTGATAACAATCTTCGAGTGTATCGAGCTTCAAAATCGCCTCAAACAGCTGATCGAGCTCTCGTCCTCGTAATTTATCGAGTTGCATCCGCAAGCATCCTCTCTCCATCGTACTTCTTTATCATTCTAAAGCACGACCGGCTCGGACTCAACTGTTCATCGTAAAATCGCCGGAAATAGTATTTGTTTCTTCATCACTTCGTAAATTCCGAGCGGTGTGGCCCGCACATATGGCAAGTGCGTCGACGCCAAGAACAAGAGCGTATAGATTGGGTCTTCAAACTTGTAACCACGCGTGAGCAGTTCGGACCGCAACACTTCTTCTTGGACGATCAACTGTTCAATCGGCTCCTTCGACGTCATGCCACAGAGCGGGAGCGGAATTTCCGCGATAATTTCACCACGGTCGACGAGGACGATACCGCCGCCGAGCTGTTTCATCCGTTCGAACGCCGTCAGCATGTCTTGTTTACATTTCCCTAAGATCAAGTAGTCGCCACTAATCGAATACGAGCTGACGAGCCCGCCAAAGTCGTTGGCAAATCCTTTCAGCACCGTGTTGAGGCGCCACTTCCCTTCTTTATCAAGCAACATGAGGAACGACTCGTCCCCGTCACGCGGCAATTCGTCTTGACCGGTGTCGTGCGAGATTTTGAACAGTTTCATGATGACCGAGTTGACCATGTCGAGCCCGACAGGCATGCTGAACGACAGATCGTTCGGCGTCAGTTCGATGTCGACGTCCGTCGACGGCATGAGCGCGAGCGCCGCATCGACGAGCTCGTTCGGGAACAACGATGCCCCGTCCCGGTAAATCCATTGCCCTTTGGCGATGACGGCGGACGGGCGCGGCTCGTCGATCGCATCAAGAATATTCAGATGGGCGATGCGTCCCGGCGCAATCGAACCGAGAACGTGATCGAGCCCAAAGTGTCGCGCCACGTTCAATGACACGATGCGGTACGCCTCAATCGGCGGCAATCCGGCCTCAATCATGATCTTAATAAGCGCGTCTTGCAGCCCGTCTTGATAAAATCCTGGCGTCGACCCGTCTGTCGTGACCATCACATGATCGAACGCCTCGAGTCCGGCGTCGAGCAGGCCACGGATGAGTCCCGGAAGGTCAGGACGAATCGAAGAATGACGGAGTGTCGTCGTATAGCCGTGTTCGAGCCGGCAGAGCGCTTCTTCGGCCGTCATCGCTTCATGGTCGCTGTGAACACCCATCAGCGCCATCTTCGTCAACGTCTTCGCCGAGGCACCCGGGAAATGCCCTTCGACCGGGAGCCCGCACGTCTCCGCGTCGAGCATCCACTGCAACATCTCGTCATCGCCTTTCAACGTGCGCGGCCATGCCGTCAATTCACCGGCCATGATGACGTCCGGATGATTGAACCAGTCGTGAATCCGCTCGGAATCGACAAGGACACTGTCCCGGTCGAGCTCGGTCTGTGTATCGAGACGCGCCCACCAATATGTGCTCGTCGGAAGCTGTTGGATCGCATCGAGTTGCGCAAACGCTTGCTCCTTATTTTGTAAAAAAAGAAGCATGTTGTCATTCACGAGCGTCGTCGTCCCACGCTCGCCTGCATACTTCGACAGCGTCGCCGGATTATAAAGTTGGAATGGATGCGCATGTGGCTCGATATAACCAGGCACGATATATTTTCCGGATACGTCCACCGTCTCGACGGCCGCTTTCGGTACATCTGGCCCGACATAGACGATCCGGTCATGCTCGATCCAAATATTTGCTTGTTTCCACTGCTTCACGTACATGTTCAAGTATGTGGCATTCGTCAATACGAGCGAAGGTGGCCTGACTTGGCTCACGACTTCTAGTTGTGACCGAATCATCGCTTTAGACCACGGTGCCCGCGCCGATCGTTTTGTTGGCATCGAACCCAATCCTCCCTTAATCGCCTCGCCATTATTATCAGACAATAATTTTGTAAGCGTTTTCTTTCATCTGTTTCAAGTTTACCTTTTCTATGAAAGGGTCGCAAGTTATGTTGCTAATTGTAACGGAATTCACATGAAATTCACACAAATAAAGACACCTCCCGCAGGAGGTGTCTTCACCAGTCATACATCGTGACCGTTTTCTTCAAGTAATGCTCAAGTTGTGCCAGCGGAACCGGTTTGCTGTAATGGTAACCTTGGATGAGCGAACTGCTATGTTCGAGCACGAACGCGAGCTGCTCCGGACGCTCCACACCTTCCGTGACGATATCGAGACCGAGTGTATGGAACGTTTGATATAACCCTTCGAGCAATGCCCGATCGAACGTGTTCTCAGGAATCCCTTTGACAAAGTTTTGATCGATTTTAATAATATCGAGTTGAAGCGACTGCAAGAACGAGAGCGACGATGTCCCGACACCAAAGTCATCGAGCGAGATTTTGACGCCGATCGCTTTGAGCGCGTGAATGAACTGCTGAAGCTCATACAAATTCCCGCCGACCTCACTCTCGGTGATTTCGACATGAAGGCGATGAGGGTCAAATCCCGTTTCGGTCAGCACGTGTTCCAATGAAGCTAAAAACGACCCGTCGGCGATTTGGCGTTTCGATACGTTGATCGAAAGGAACAAGTGATGTCGTTCCACATGATCCTTCATCTCCGTGACCGCCTGTACGAGCACCCAGCGTCCCAAGTCCGAGATAAGACCGAGCTGCTCGGCGACCGGGATGAATAGGCCTGGGGAAATCTGACCTTTGCCCGGATGATTCCAGCGAATGAGCGCCTCGACTCCCCGTACTGCAAACGGCCGTGGCGATACAATCGGTTGATAATACAGTTCAAACTCATCGTGTTCGAGGGCATGGCGCAAATCGCGTTCCATCTCGAGCGTCTGTAAATAATGGCTCCCGTCCTCGATTTCTTGGAACGTCAAGACACGGTTCTTCCCTGACAGTTTCGCCTCGTGAATGACCACGTCGAGCCGCCCCATCATGACCTCATACGTGTGTTGCGGCTCGGCATAGGTGAACACATCGATGCCGATTGTCGCCGCCATCCCTTTCACACCGTTGACATGGGCCCAGTCCTTCAAGTCTTTCGTCAAGTGCCGGGCGACCGGTTGGAGCTGGTCAAGTGTCCAGCCCGGATGGACGAGCATGAACTCATCGGCACCGATGCGAGCGACGAACCCGTCTTCTTTATAGAAGTTGAGCCGTGAGGCGAGATAGATGAGAACAGAATCACCCGTCCGATGTCCGTATTGGTCGTTGATCCGGCGGAAGTCATCCAAATCCAATCCGAGCACTCCGATCCGTTCCTGCTTTCCACGCACGGTCGAGAAATAATCTTCTAGCGCGAGCCGGTTCGGAAGAAGCGTCAATGCGTCTCGGAACGCCCGGTCGATCACTTCGGCGCGCGTATCTTCGAGTGCCGCGAGCACCTCGTTCATACTCGTCGCCATCTGTTCGATTTCGTCGTGGCTGTGCGCGTCCCGACTGAGGCGGAGTCGGCTGTCCCGCTCGAGTGTGATGATCTTCAACTCACTCACGATCTCCATCAGCCGCCGAATCACGACCCGGTGAATCGTCCATAACAAAGAGAAGAACAGACCGAACCCGAGGATGACGAGCGCGAGCATGCCGAGCCGCAACATCGTGACCGTATTTTCGTAGTGCGTTTGCGCGACGGTGAACCCGACTTCATAATCGGATTGTTGAAACACCGTGTCGAGTGGGATCACCACATCGGTCCCATCCGTCCCGCTCTTGATGATTGTCTCTTCTCGACGAACCGGCTGAATCGTCAATGGTATCTTCGTTTGGGCACTTATATCTGCCATGACCGTCGAATCGACGAACTCGAGCATGATGAGCGTTCCTTGGCGTGGTCCACTACTGTCACTTCGTAGAATCGGATGACTGACATATAACGTCGGGCCAAAATCACTGGCGTATACGCCGTTCTGTGCATCGCTCCGATTGGTCAAGCGAGAGGTAACCGCCCGGATGATCGCTTGTTGGTCGGCTTTCGACAATGACATGGCTGTCGAACGAAACGCCGAGTAGAAAGCTTCCCCCTCGTTGTCCAAATAGACGATAGCGTTGACGCTCAAGTTCTCGAGCGACTGTTCACTGATGTTACTTTGGATATAAGCGGCATTTCGTCGCTGCACGAACGTGTACGTATCATTCCAGACAGCCCAGTCGATGAGTGTGCGCTCGAGTGTGCTCTTCCGATTGGCGAGCGTCTCAGATACGCTCGCGATTTGACTCTCGACCGTTTGACGATCTTGCTCCATGCTTTTCTCGATGAAATATGGTCGTACCCCAAAAAAGATGACACCGACAAACACAATTATATTCACGGCCACCGCAATCATGAGCTTCGTCCGAATGCGCACGTCGACCACCTTCTTCCTTCAATCTACTCCATTATTGTAGAGCAGGAAGTACGGATTCCCTTCTTTTCGCATGAAAAAAAGGACGGGTTGACCCATCCTTTAAAAAATCTGAGCCAACGCCCGCCCTCCGATATCACGCCGGTAAAACGTCTGTGGCAAATCAAGTTGTTCGAGTGCCGTATAGACGGCCGTCTTCGCTTCAAGCAACGTCGGTTTCGTCGACGTGAGGACGAACAATCGCCCTCCGTTACCGATGATGTGGGTCCCGTCCCGGGTCGTCCCCGCATGGAACACGAGCACATCATCTCGTAAGTCACCGAAGCCTGACAGTACCTGCCCGGTCGTCGCTCGATCAGGATAGCCTTCTGCCGCGACGACGACTCCAATCGTATAGCCTTCTACCCATTCAATCGGATACGGTTTTTGGTCCACGACCGCCTCGATGACGCCGAGGAGAGGAGATGCCAAGTTAGGAAGAATGACCTCGGTCTCGGGATCGCCAAATCGAGCGTTGAACTCGATCACTTTCGGGCCATCCGCCGTCAAGATGAGGCCCGCATACAAGAACCCTTCGAACGGTGTGCCCCGCTCGACCATCGTCCGCGCCAGCGGGAAGAGCACACGTTCGACCGCCTCTTGATACACAGCATCATCCAAGTGGGGCATCGGACTGTAGGCGCCCATGCCGCCCGTATTCGGTCCTGCGTCTCCGTCATAGGCACGCTTATGATCTTGTGACGTGATCATCGGGATAACGTGCTCCCCTGACACGAACGCCATGAGCGAGAACTCTTCTCCATCCAAAAATTCTTCGATGACGACACGTGATTGGTCCCCGAACTTATCGGTATCGAAAATGTCGTGGATGGCTGCTCTCGCCTCTTCAAGTGTGAACGCGACGGTCACCCCTTTACCGGCGGCGAGTCCGTCCGCTTTGACGACGAGCGGTGCTTCGAGTTGATCGATCTGTCGGAGCGCTGACTCGGCGTCGGTGAACGTGTCGTACCCTGCGGTCGGGATATTGGCTTCGCGCATCACTTCTTTCGCAAACGCTTTACTGCCTTCAAGCAACGCCGCCGCCTTAGTCGGTCCGAAGATTTTTTGTCCTTGAGCTTGAAACACATCGACGACACCAGCCATGAGGGCCGACTCTGGACCAACGATCGTCCAGTCAACCGCCTCGCGCTTCGCAAACTCGACGAGGCCAGAGACATCTGTCTCTTCGATTGGTACACACGTCACGTCGCCCATATTAAGATTACCCGGAGCGACGAACACCTCATGTCCGTCTTGTCTCAACTTCCAAGCGAGCGCGTGCTCACGCCCGCCGCGTCCAATGACGAGTACGTTCATCTTATCGCTCCTCTCAATGTTTGAAGTGTCGAACTGACGTGAACACCATCGTGATGCCGTGACGGTTCGCCGCTTCAATCGACTCCTCGTCACGAATTGATCCGCCTGGTTGAATGATGGCCGTGATCCCGGCTGCGGCCGCAGCCTCGACCGTATCGCCCATCGGGAAGAACGCATCGCTACCGAGAGCGGCCCCTTGAGCACGTTCCCCTGCTTGTTCGAATGCGATTTTCGCCGCGCCGACGCGGTTCATCTGTCCCGCACCGATGCCGATCGTCGTCTCGTCTTTGGCGACGACGATGGCGTTTGATTTCACGTGTTTAACGACACGCCACGCAAGTTTCAAGTCTTCCCATTCAGACGCCGTCGGACGACGGTCCGTCACGATTTGGCATGACGCATCATCGAGTGTGACGTCGTCCCCATCTTGTACGAGTAGACCGCCCGCGACAGCTGTCAAGCGCATCCCTGTCATCTGGCCCATATCGAGCGTCAATAACCGAAGATTCTTTTTCTCTTTCAATCGGTCAAGTGCTGCCTCGCTAAAGGATGGCGCGATAATGATTTCTAGGAAGATGTTACGGAGGGCCTCTGCCGTTTCCACATCGACTTCACGGTTCAAGGCGACGATGCCCCCAAAAATCGAGACCGGATCGGCCGCATGGGCTCTTGAGAACGCTTGGCTGATTGTCTGTCCGACAGCGACACCACATGGGTTCATATGTTTGACGACGACCGCTGCCGGCTCCGTCAATTCACTGAGCGCCTCGAGCGCCGCGTTCGTATCTTGGATATTGTTATATGAGAGTTCTTTTCCATGGAGCTGCTCCGCGTTCGCGAGCGTCATCCCGTGATAGAGCGGCGTCTTATAAAACGCTGCTTGCTGGTGCGGGTTTTCCCCGTAACGGAGGTCTTGTACTTTCTCATACGTGACCGTGAGCTGTTCCGGGAACGTCTCGCCGATCTGCTGCCCTAAATAGTCGGCAATCAAGGCGTCATACGCCGCCGTGTGACGGAACGCTTTTGTGGCAAGACGTTGACGTGTTTCGAACGTCGTCCCGCCGGCACGAACCGCTTCGGCCACATGACCGTAGTCGGCCGGGTCAACGACGACCGTCACGCTGGCATGGTTTTTCGCGGCCGAACGGAGCATGCTCGGTCCACCGATATCGATATTCTCAATCGCTTCATCATACGTCGCGTTCTCTTTCGCAATCGTTTCTTTGAACGGGTACAAGTTGACGACGACATAGTCGATTGGCTCGATGTCGTGGTCTTTCATCTGTTCGACGTGCGAATCTAAATCGCGGCGTCCGAGAAGTCCGCCATGTACGAGCGGATGGAGCGTCTTCACGCGACCGTCGAGCATCTCTGGGAACGATGTCACTTCCGAGATATTTTTTACGGGAAGACCGGCCGCGATGAGCGCCGCTTCCGTCCCGCCTGTCGAAATGAGTTCGATGCCCGCTTCATGCAACGCCTGCGCGAGCTCGACGATTCCTGTTTTATCTGACACACTCAGTAATGCTCTCACTTGAAAACCTCCTGTTGGATAAACACTTGTTGTAGTACGTGCGGATAGAGCTGATGCTCGACCGCTTGGATGCGTCTTGCCGCTTCGGCCGCATCACAGCCTGCGATGGCGACGTCTTGTTGGGCAATCATCGGTCCCGTATCCATCCCGGCATCGACGTAATGAACGGTGACACCGCTCGTCGGCACGTTCGCCGCGAGCGCCTGACCGATGGCGTCTTTTCCAGGGAACGCCGGTAAGAGCGACGGATGGATGTTGATAATATGGTTCGGATATGCTGACAGCAATACGTCCCCAATCAACCGCATATACCCGGCCAAGACGATATAGTCGGCGCCGAGCGTCTGTAACAAGACGAGAATCTCTTGTTCGAATTCCGCTTTTGACGCATATGCCTTCGGTTCGAACGAGAAGCTCGCGATGTTGAACCGATCCGCCCGCTCGAGTACTTTCGCTTCTGGTTTGTCCGTGACGAGCAGGACACATTCCCCTGACAAGTCGCCTCGGTCGATGGCTTGCCAAATCGCTTCGGCGTTGCTACCGGACCCGGAGGCGAAGATGGCAAACTTTTTCACTGGTCGACCCCCATGATGCGGACGCCCGGTTTGGCATCAACTTTCCCGATACGGTGCGACGTCTCTCCGGCGCGTTCGAGTGCGGCTTCGACGGCTTCGACATCTTCAGGCCGGACCGTGATCATGAAGCCGATGCCCATATTGAATACGTTGAACATCTCTTGTTTCGAGACGTGCCCGACTTGCTCGAGCCAGTCGAACACCGGCAGGCTCGGCCAATTCGAGGCATCGAATGTGACACCGAGGCCTTCCGGCAGCATGCGTGGCACGTTCTCGTAAAAACCGCCGCCCGTGATGTGGGCCATGCCTTGGACACGCCCCGTCGCGATGGCCGCTTTCGCCGCCTCGGAATAGATGCGTGTCGGCAACAAAAGGGCGTTCCCGAGCGTCGTATCGAGCATGGCGATCTCGTCAGTGTAGGCAAGGCCTTGTGACTCGACGATATGGCGGACGAGCGAGAATCCGTTCGAATGAACACCGGATGACGCGAGTCCGAGGACGATGTCCCCCGCTTCGATTGTCCGGCCATCGATGAGTGCTTCCTTCTCGACGACACCGACGGCGAATCCAGCAATATCGTACTCGCCGTCCGGATACATACCCGGCATCTCGGCCGTCTCGCCTCCGACGAGGGCACAGCCCGCTTGGACGCAACCTTCGGCGACCCCTGCGACGATGCGCTCGAGTTTGGCCGGTTCTGCCTTGCCGGTCGCGATATAGTCTAAGAAATAAAGCGGTTCGGCCCCGTGGACGAGACAGTCGTTGACACACATCGCCACACAGTCAATTCCAATCGTATCATGTTGGTCGAGCGCGAACGCGAGTTTGAGTTTCGTGCCGACCCCATCCGTTCCGCTGACGAGAATCGGATGTTTCAACTGCATCGAGCCGAGGTCGATCATCGCCCCAAAACTGCCGAGCCCGGTCATCACTTCTGGACGCATCGTCCGTGCAACGTGACGCTTCATGCGTGATACTGCTTCATAGCCTGCTTCTAAATTCACACCCGCTTGTTCATATCTTAAACTCATCGTCAGTCCCCCTCAAGCTTTTGTCTCTGTTACAAGTTCCGCCAGTTCAGTTGGATAAAGTCCGGTGAAGCAAGCGGCACACTGCCCGCGCAAGTTCCCTTCGAACGGCCGGTCGATCGCTTCGACCGTTCCGTCCAATGTGAGGAACGCCAGTGAATCGGCCCCAATCTCTTCTTTAATCTCTTCGATGGATTTGGTGGCCGCAATCAACTCTTCCTTTGATGATGTATCGATACCGTAATAGCACGGATGCTTGATTGGTGGTGACGTGATGCGAACATGCACTTCGGTCGCCCCGGCTTCACGGAGCAACTTGACGATGCGTCTGCTCGTCGTACCGCGGACGATCGAATCGTCGACCATGATAACCCGTTTTCCGTTCACGACGCCTCGAAGCGCTGACAGCTTCATCTTGACACCGCGCTCCCGTAGTTCTTGCGACGGCTGAATAAACGTCCGGCCGACATAGCGGTTTTTGATGAGTCCCATCTCGTACGGGATTCCGCTCGCCTCAGCGTAACCGATGGCCGCCGAGATGCTCGAGTCCGGGACGCCGGTGACGACGTCCGCTTCGACTGGTGCCTCGTCGAACATCTTCTTCCCCATCGCCTTACGGGCCGTGTGCACGTTGACGCCATCGATGATCGAGTCCGGCCGCGAGAAGTAGATGTATTCCATGGAACACATCGCGCGGACCGATGCCTCGCTGTACCGCTCCGACACGATCCCGTCTTGCGTGATCATGAGGAGTTCCCCTGGCTCGACATCGCGTACGTACGTCGCCCCCACGACGTCAAACGCACATGTCTCTGAGGCGAATACGTAAGCGCCATCCTCGGTCTGGCCGAGCGAGAGCGGACGCAAGCCGTGAACGTCGACGCCGACGTAGAGCGCGTCTTCCGTCAAGAAGAGGAAGGCGAACGCGCCGACGAGACGGGCCAAGCTATCTGCAATCCGCTCTTTCATCGAGTTGCCGCGGCTTCGTTTAATCAAGTGGGCGACGACTTCCGTGTCAGATGTCGTCTGAAAGATCGCACCTTCCGCTTCGAGCATGTGTTTCAACTCGTTGGCGTTGACGAGGTTACCGTTATGCGCCATCGCCAAGTCGCCCGTAAGCGACTTGAAGTGGAGCGGTTGGACGTTCTCGAGCGTGTTGCCGCCTGCCGTCGAATAACGGACATGACCGATGGCGTGATGCCCGGTCAATGCGTCGAGCGACGGTTCGTCGAACACTTCAGCGACGAGGCCAAGCCCGCGTTTGGCGTGCAAGCGCTCGCCGTCAGCCGTGACGATGCCTGTCCCTTCTTGTCCCCGGTGTTGCAGGCTGTGGAGGCCATAGTAGGCGAGGTGTGACGCTTCGTGGTGATTAAAAACCCCGAATACCCCGCACTCCTCGTTCATGCCTCGGATGTCATATAACATGGAATAGCTCCTTCCCATACCCGTTCAAGTTCCGTGACGTCCATTTCGATGAGGCGGTCGCTCGCACGGACCGTCAATTGTGGCGTGTCTGTCACCTGTCCGATGCGTGTCGCCTTCGTCAACTTCGCGAACGCATCAGCCTGATGTGGCACGACTGTGACGAGGAACCGTGACTGTGATTCGCTGAAAAGTGTCGTCACGAGATCGGCGTCGACTGTGACATCTGCGCCGAAGCCCGTGCCGAACACGAGTTCAGGAAGTGCCGCGGCCAGTCCACCTTCCGATACGTCGTGAGCCGCTGTGACAAGACCTTCCCGAATCGCCGTAAGCAATACTTGTTGCTGACGGCTCTCTGTCTCGAGGTCAAGCATCGGCGCCTGTCCGCTCACTTTACCGTCTTGCAGCATTTGGAGCGCACTACCGCCGAATTCTGGTTTCGTCTCCCCGAGTAGGAAGATGATGTCGCCTGCTGCTTTCGCGAACGACGTCGTGATATGTTCCGGCTTGTCGATCAAGCCGACCATGCCGACGACCGGCGTCGGATAAATCGCCGTCCCGTTCGACTCATTGTAAAGCGAGACGTTTCCGCCGATGACCGGTGTATCGAGGGCACGGCACGCTTCGGCCATCCCTTCGACAGCTTGGTCGAGCTGCCAGAAGCCTTCTGGTTTGTCCGGGCTACCGAAGTTCAAGCAGTCGGTGAGGGCGAGTGGTGTGGCACCGCTGGCGACGATGTTGCGCGCTGCCTCTGCGACCGCAATCGCACCACCGACACGTGGGTCGAGGTACACGTACTTGGCGTTGCAGTCCGTCGTCATCGCGAGTGCTTTGTCTGTGTCGCGAATGCGGATGACGGCCGCATCACTTCCTGGGGCGACGACGGTCGACGTTTGGACCATATGGTCGTATTGCTCATACACCCAGCGTTTCGAAGCGATTGTCGGCATGGCGAGCACGTCTTTCCATGTCGAGAGGACGTCCGAGACAATCGGTTGGATTGGTGTCATCGCTTGGAACGTTTCATAGTACGCCGGTACTTTCGACGGCTTATGGTAGACCGGTGCGTCTTCTGCGAGCGCATCGACTGGTACTTCGGCCGCGACTTCCCCGTGATGGAGCAGGCGGAGCACTTTGTCTTCGATGACTTCACCGACTTTGATCGCATGAAGTCCCCACTTCGTGACAATCGCTTCGATCTCATCTTCATGTCCTGCCTTGACGACGAGGAGCATCCGCTCTTGTGACTCGGACAACATCATCTCGTAAGGCGTCATGTCAGCCTCGCGTTGTGGGACGAGGTCGAGGTTCATCTCGATGCCCATGCCTGCCTTCGATGCCATTTCGGCCGAAGACGACGTGAGACCAGCCGCTCCCATGTCCTGGATCCCGACGAGGGCTGGGTGCTTAATGACTTCCAAACACGCCTCAATCAACAGTTTCTCCATGAACGGGTCACCGACTTGGACGGCCGGGCGTTTTTCGTCCGCATCCTCACCGAGTTCTTCCGAGGCGAACGTCGCCCCGTGAATGCCGTCGCGTCCTGTCGTCGCCCCGACATACATCACTGAGTTACCGACACCTTCGGCAATCCCTTTTTGAATGTCTTCATGGCGAATGAGCCCGACGCACATCGCATTGACGAGCGGGTTACCCGCATAGGCCGGGTCGAACGCGACTTCCCCCCCGACCGTCGGGATACCGACACAGTTGCCGTACCCGGCGATGCCTGAGACGACATGACCGAAGAGATGTTTCACACGTGATTCGTTCAAATCTCCGAAGCGGAGCGAGTTAAGGAGTGCGACCGGTCGCGCGCCCATCGAGAAGATGTCACGGATAATCCCGCCGACACCTGTCGCCGCACCTTGGTACGGCTCAATCGCCGACGGATGGTTATGGCTCTCAATTTTGAAAGCGACGGCCTGGCCATCGCCGATATCGACGATGCCAGCACCTTCCCCAGGTCCTTGAAGGACATGTTTCCCGGTTGTCGGGAATTTCCGGAGGACAGGCTTCGAGTTTTTGTACGAACAGTGTTCAGACCACATGACCGAGAATAACCCAATCTCGGTGTAGTTCGGCTCACGACCGAGCAGTGAGACGACGAGCGCGTATTCCTCATCGGTCAATCCCATCGTGGCGTAAAGTCGCTCTTCACGGATGTGTGTTGCTGTCGGTTCAGTTGTAAGTAGCATGTCGAGTCCCCCATTTCACCATCGAAGTGAATAATCGTTTGCCGTCTTCCCCGCCGAGCAATACTTCGACCGCTCGCTCCGGGTGCGGCATCATTCCGAGTACGTTGCCTTGTGCGTTCGTGATCCCTGCAATATTCGCGACCGATCCATTCGGGTTGTCGGTATATGTGAAAGCGATCTGCCCATTGCTACGAAGCGTCTCAAGCGTCGCCTCGTCACAGTAGTAGTTGCCTTCCCCGTGCGCGATCGGGACTTGGATCGTTTCCCCGAGTGCATAATCGTTCGTGAACATCGTCTCGTTCGTCTCGACTTTCAATTCGACCGTCTTGCACATGAACTTCAAATCACGGTTACGCATCAATACGCCCGGTAGGAGTCCTGCTTCGACGAGCACTTGGAAACCGTTGCAGACGCCGAGTACCGGACGCCCTTCTTCTGCGAACCGTTTGACTTCACTCATAATCGGTGAGAACTGGGCGATGGCGCCGCAGCGCAAGTAATCCCCATATGAGAATCCGCCTGGCAGGAGCACACCGTCGTAACCGTCAAGCGACGTTTCCGTATGGAACACATAGTCCGCTTCTTCGCCGAGGACATCTTTTACAGCGTGATACATGTCGAGGTCACAGTTTGATCCCGGGAAGACGATGACAGCGAATTTCATGCGAGTACCCCCATCTCGATTCGATAGTTCTCGATGACCGTGTTGACGAGCAACTTCTCACACATGTCACGGACCATCGCTTCGGTCGTCTCTTCTGCCACTTGAAGCTCGATCACTTTCCCGATGCGTACTGATTCAACGCCTGTAAAGCCGAGATGTTCGAGTCCGCCTTTGACGGCGACGCCTTGTGGATCGAGTACACTTTCACGTAATGTCACGTACACGTTTACTTTTTTCATCAGTTCATTCCCCCTATGCGTGTTAACAACTGGCTATACGTGTCTGTCAGAGATCCGAGGTCTCTGCGGAAAACATCTTTATCGAGCTTTTGTTTCGTTTCTTTGTCCCAGAGTCGGCACGTGTCCGGCGAAATCTCGTCAGCAAGGATGATCGTGCCGTCGACTTTACCGAACTCGAGTTTGAAATCGATCAAATCAATGCCATGGTCATTAAAGAAATCGAGCAATACATCGTTGACCCATAGGCCGAGTTGTCGCAATGTTTCGACTTCTTTGTGTGTGGCAACTTGCAGTAAACGGATATGGTCCTCTGTTAAGAGTGGATCTCCGAGTGCGTCATCTTTATAGTAGAACTCGACGATTGGTGACAGGAGCGGTGTCCCTTCTTCCCAACCGAGTCGTTTGGCAAGGCTTCCGGCGGCGATGTTACGCACGACGACCTCAAGCGGGATGATGTCGACACGGCGCACGAGCTGCTCGCGATCCGATAGTCGCTTAATGAAATGCGTCGGAATCTTGTTATCGTGCATGAGTTCGAACAAGCGCGTCGTGATGGCATTGTTCAACACGCCTTTGCCGGCGATTGATTCTTTCTTCTCCCCGTTAAATGCTGTCGCGTCGTCTTTATAATAAACGCGGAGCACACCCTGTTCTTCAGTCTCGAATAACGCTTTCGCTTTACCTTCGTAAATTGCTTCCATCTGTATCGTCCCCCTTAAAAGTGAGAGGGGCATGAAGCCCCTCAACGATCACAAACCACAGCGTTCAAAAATGACATCGACACGGCGCACGTGATGGCTCGGGTCGAATAGGTCGTCGAGCTCGTCACTCGTAAAGAGCGCGCCCATCTCGGCGTCTCGTTCAATCAAAGTGCGGAACATCGTCTCTTCTTCCCACGCCTGCATCGCCTTCGGTTGAACGGCGTCATACGCCGCTTCGCGCGACCATCCTTTTTCGATCAACGCGAGCAAGATGCGTTGGGAGAAGATGATGCCAAACGTCCGATCCATGTTCCGACGCATATTGTCCGGGAAGACCGTCAAGTTCTTCACGATATTGCCAAAGCGGTTCAACATGTAGTTGAGGAGACTCGTCGCATCCGGAAGAATGATCCGTTCGGCTGAAGAGTGTGAGATGTCACGTTCATGCCAGAGTGGGACGTTCTCATACGCCGTCACCATATGACCGCGAATGACACGGGCCAGGCCGGTCATGTTCTCTGAACCGATTGGGTTGCGTTTATGCGGCATCGCTGACGACCCTTTTTGTCCTTTGGCGAAGAATTCTTCGACCTCACGTGTCTCTGTCTTTTGGAGGCCGCGAATCTCTGTCGCCATCTTCTCGATTGATGTGGCAATCAATGCGAGTGTCGACATGTATTCGGCGTGACGGTCACGTTGTAACGTCTGTGTCGAAATCGGTGCCGCTTGAATCCCTAATTTGTCACATACATACGACTCGATGAACGGATCGATGTTTGCGAACGTGCCGACCGCACCACTCATCTTGCCGAACTCAATCGTCTCACGGGCTGCCATGAACCGCTTCTTGTTGCGCTTCATTTCTTCGTACCAAAGGGCGAGTTTCAATCCGAACGTCGTCGGTTCTGCGTGAACACCGTGTGTACGGCCCATCATGATGTCATACTTATGTGCTTTCGCTTTCTCAGCGAGGATCTCGATGAAGCGGTCGATGTCAGCTTCTAAAATATCGTTTGCTTGCTTAATCAAGTACGATAAGGCCGTATCGACGACGTCTGTCGAAGTCAGTCCGTAATGCACCCACTTCTTCTCTTCTCCAAGCGTCTCTGAGACGGCACGCGTGAAGGCGATGACGTCATGGCGCGTCTCTTGCTCGATCTCCAAGATGCGTTCGACATCAAACGATGCTTTGTCCCACAGGACCGCGACATCATCTTTTGGAATGACGCCTAGCTCGCTCCACGCCTCACACGCGTAAAGTTCTACTTGAAGCCATGCCTCAAATTTGTTTTGGTCTGTCCAAATCGCCGCCATCTCGGGACGGGTATAACGTGAAATCATAAAACGGTCTCCTTCCAGATTGCCAATTGTTCGATGGTCTGAAGCGCTTCTTCGACGGAATCGGCGAGCACGTTCAAGTGCCCCATCTTCCGACCAGTCTTCGCTTCTTCTTTTCCATACAAATGTAGTTTAACATTCGACGGTAACGTTTGCGGATTCAGCTCATCCATATGTTCGCCTAACAGGTTAACCATCACGACCGGGGTGTGGAGTGTCGTCCGGCCGAGCTTCATACCAGTGATTGCCCGTACATGTTGCTCGAACTGGGACGTCTCACAGGCGTCAATCGTGTAGTGCCCTGAATTGTGGGGACGGGGAGCAAGTTCATTCACATACAAGGAACCATCTTCCATGATGAACAGTTCAACCGCAAGCGTTCCAATCAATCCGATGTGGTCAGCGAGTTGAAGGGCCAAATGCCGAGCCTCTTCCAAAATGTCTTGTTCCACTCGTGCTGGCACTATCGATAAGTGTAAAATATTTTGATGATGAATATTCTCGCTGATCGGGAACGTTGTCGTCGCGTGAGCCCCTCTCGTTACGATGACCGAAATTTCTTTTTTAAAAGACAGCCAAGCTTCAGCCACGTACTCCGTCTCTTCGAACTGATCCGTAAATGTGCGAACATCTTGCTCCGTCCGCAAGACCGTTTGGCCTTTTCCGTCATATCCGAATCGGCACGTCTTGATGACGAATGGGAGGCCTAACACGTCTCTTGCTCGAGTGACGTCTCGGAGGGAACGAACTGGAACATATGGAGCGACGTGAAGGCCCGCCCCTTCAATCATTTGCTTCTCATAGAGCCGATGCTGTGTCGCCTTTAAGACATCCATCCCTTGCGGACACTTGTCAGCGATAGCCTCAATCATCGCTGTATCGATATTTTCGAATTCATATGTGATGACGTCTGAACGCTGAGCGAGTTCGCGAGCTGCTGTTACGTCGTCAAATGTAGCCACGATGCTTGGCGCGACTTGAGCGGCCGGTGCGTTTGGGTTTGGATCAAGACTTAGCGTTTCGTATCCCATAGCACTCGCGCTGAGTGACATCATCCGACCTAGCTGGCCTCCGCCTAAAATTCCGATTCTCATCAAATCAGCTCCTCTGTCGCTTTGAGTGCCATATCTCGTTTCACTTGGCGGTAAACCTCGAGACGTTCAATCAATTCAGAAGATTGGAGGCTCAAGATTTGCGCCGCGAGAAGACCTGCGTTCGTCGCCCCAGCTCGACCGATGGCGACGGTTGCGACCGGTACACCTGCAGGCATTTGAACAATCGAGAGCAATGAATCAAGTCCGTTTAACGCCTTCGATTGTACTGGTACCCCGATGACGGGTAATGTGGTCTTTGCAGCGACCATACCTGGTAAGTGAGCTGCGCCTCCCGCTCCTGCGATAATGACCTGTATGCCCCTTGCCCGAGCTTCCTCAGCGTAGTCGAACATTAAGTCCGGCGTCCGATGCGCCGAGACAACTTGTTTTTCATATGGAATACTCAACTCTTCAAGGATTTCACAAGCATGGCTCATTGTTTCCCAATCGGAAGAACTACCCATGATCACACCTACTGTTGCCTTCACTTAAATGTCCCCCTTAAAAAAAGAAATCCCTAAACCGAATAACCAGTTTAGGGTATAGACCACGACAAAAAAATGTCGACTATACCCCATAGTCTGATCAGAGTCGGCGATCAGGTAGAAACTTGCGAGCCATTTCCTCGCGATTATATGGAGCACTATTTAATTTGTTCTTAACTCACACGCCTATCGTACCTTGTTCATTCAAAACATGTCAACAAACGGCGAACAATTTAATTGTCTGAATATTTATCGTTCGTCTTTAGGTTCATTAAAACACAAAAAAACCGCCACTCATTCGTGACGGTTTGGCATTATGGTTTGAGAGCAACGCACTCAAATAAAATCGACTGATGGGAATGTACAGGTTCGTCTTTGGTTCCCGTTTGTTCAAAGACAGGCTTCTCAATCCTACGTACCGGGCGATACCCCATTTGAGCAATTCGATTTAAACACTCATCGATTGTCTCGTTTGGCTCGACGTATACTTTGATTTTTTTGGCCATCTGTTCTTCCTCTCTTTCATTTGAATCGCGATATAAATAAAAAAAGCGGCGGCCCTTGAGCGAATGCTCCAGAACCACCGTTTGCCTGGCGACGTCCTATCCTCACAGGGGGAGACCCCCAACTACTTTCGGCGCTGAAGTGCTTAACTTCCGTGTTCGGCATGGGAACGGGTGTGACCACTTCGCCATCGCCACCAGACAAGAGAGATCGTTCTCTCAAAACTGAAGACTCATCAATTCATACAAACCATTAGACTAGATCAAAGCCTCGACCGATTAGTATCATTCAGCTCCACACGTCGCCGTGCTTCCACCCATGACCTATCTACCTCATCGTCT